>DASZKW010000097.1:0-83122 GCA_035552775.1 Acidimicrobiales bacterium
GCGGCCGGCTTTGCCTGGTCCGACTAGAGACAGCGCCCCAGACGGCTCGTTATGTGCGCCGAGTTGCTTCATGTAGAAGGGCTCAGTTCACGTTGATGCCGTCGGCGGACCTAATGACGTGATGAGTGTGATGGTTGACCCGACCGGGACGGCAGACCCTGCGGGAGGATCGGAGCCCGCTGCCGGCCACCCCGCGATGACGACCGCAGCGCCTGAACCACTCCGGCTGTTCGCCGACAACCCGGGACTGGCAACGGGCCCGTCTCACAGCGAGACCACACCGCTGGCCCCTCAGGAACAGGCGCTCCGGGCACTCGCTCGGAGCGCTGATCTCCTCCGCCAAGCCGAGCTTCGGTTCGACCACGCCGTCCGCGACGCCCGGGAGCTCGGCCACAACTGGCGCGCCATTGGCGCGGCGAGTGGCTTTCCGTACCAAAGCCTTCACCGACGCTTCGCCCAGCCGAATACCAAGGCGCGCCAATACCGGAGGCCGGGGTCCTGATCACAGGGCTCGAGGCTCCCTGCGAAGGCACCCGGGGTCTCATGAGAGCCGGGCTCCCCGACCGGATCGCCGTCGATCCCGAGGTGTACTTCGGCAAGCCGCGCATCGCCGGCACCCGTATCTGGGTTGGGCTGATCCTCGGCATGGTGGCAGAAGGTGCCACCCACGAAGAGATCCCGCTGGCGCGACCCCCTGGAGCCAGATCATCCTCCTCCTCACTCGCACTCTGAGTGAATATACTCATAATATGAGTCGATCAGCTCCGGGTCTGATCCCAATCTTCCGCTCAGAGAATCAGATGCGACTTCTCGGCCAGCTGTTCCTCCACGCTGACCATGAGCAGACCATCGCCGACCTGGAGACCGCTACCGGCATCCCCCAGCAGACTCTCTCGCGCGAGGTCAACCGCCTCCTCGCCGCCGGCCTGCTCGACGGACGACGGGTCGGACGTCTCCACTTCGTGAAACCCAATCAGGCGAGTCCCTACTATCCCGAGCTTTCCGGCCTCCTCTTGAAGACTCTTGGGCCGCTGAACGTGCTCTCCGAGCGCCTGAGCGGCATAGCCGGGATCGAAGATGCGTACTTGTTCGGATCATGGGCGCGCCGCTACCAGGGTGAGGCCGGCCCCCCACCCGGCGACATCGACGTGGTCGTCATCGGCGATGCTGACGTGGACGAGATCTATGAAGCTTGCGGCGATGCCAGCCGCGTCCTCGGTCAGGAGGTCAACCCGGTGATTCTCACCCAAGACGAATGGCGGTCCAAGCGTTCGGGATTCATCCGTCAAGTCCGCAGCGGTCCACTCGTCGCCCTGACCCCCACGTAGCCGATGGCGAGACCAACGCTGTCAGATCTTGTGCGAGCCGGAAGGATCGAAACGGTCCCGGCCGATCTCGTGGCGGCGCGTTCTCGGGCACAGGAGGCCAAACGGCACCTCGCGTCGGCGGACATCCTCACTGGATCCGATCCGACCGCGGCGTATTCGCTTCTCTATGACGCGGCCCGCAAGGCCGTGACCGCCCACATGCTGGCGAAGGGGTATCGGGCAGCTAACCGGCCGGGCGCCCACCGAACGGTAGCCCTGTACGCAGAGGTGACGCTGACAGATGGGGAAGCCGCATCCCACATCCGAGCGTTCGACCGGATGCGACAGGTCCGCAACCGCAGCGAGTACGACCACCAACCCGTCACCGCCCGCGTCCTGAGTACCGATCTTGTCCACGCGAGGGCCATAGTTGACGCGGTGGAGGCCTCCCTGACCGCAAGTCCGCGACGGCCTTCGCCAGGATGACTGGGCGATCGCCTGACCGACCCGGGCTCGACCGCAGATGACCGCTGGGAGCCGCTCGAACTGAGGACCAACTGAGGACTGGGGCGAATTTTTATCCGTCAAAGTCCTGGTAGGAGGCTTTTTCGAGCATTTTCCCGCCTACAGACCGGCTCACCGTCACCACACCCCCCTAAGGGGCGAGCGGCAAGGTCGGGATCACCGGCCTCTTGAACGTCTCGTTCACCACCCCCGCGAACGAGGCATACCACGCCGCGGCCGCGGTGGCCACACCGACCCAGCCGCCAACCTTGTTCCAACCCGAGCTCGCCTCGAACGCCCCCACTGTGAGCAGCAGGAAGGTGAGCGTCAGCAACACGAAAACGGTTGCCACCGCCCCGCTCACCCGCAACGACGGGATCGTCATATAGAAAGTGAAGATCGTCCACCCGAGAAGGAACACCCCGACCGCGACGGGGACGTCGCTGGGCTTGACGCCCGGGGCCACGAACTTCACGAACACGAAGTAGGCGATCCAGAAGGCGCCATACGACGAGAAGGCCACCGCCCCGAACGTATTCTTGCGGACGAACTCCCACATACCCGCGAGCAGTTGGACGGCACCGCCATAGACCAGCGCCAGCGCCAAGGCGGCA
This sequence comes from Acidimicrobiales bacterium, assembly GCA_035552775.1. Taxonomy (GTDB): domain Bacteria; phylum Actinomycetota; class Acidimicrobiia; order Acidimicrobiales; family Palsa-688; genus DASZKW01. The sequence goes on from DASZKW010000097.1 coordinate 2,426, forward strand.
TCCGCCCCCGGCCCCCACACGTTGGTGTTGGCGATGCTCAACGCGAACGTCGTCATGGCGAATGCTGCCAAACCGAGCGGAGCAGGATCGGCCACCCGGTGTACCACCGCGGCCCGAGGCTCACCTCCCGCCATCGGCTCGGACAGTGCGGCAGGATCCGGGGCCATATCGCTCCACCCTTCCCGAAGGCAGCACCCATCGACGTGCAAGGCTGCGAACGCAGATCCTACTCCCGCCCGACGACCCACCCAAACCGGGCGGCGACCCCAGCCCCGATATCCCAGGGCAGCCGCCACGCCTCGGGTAGCCTGGGGTCCTTAGGGCGCTCTGCGAGGTTGCGAATTACATGGTCCGCCACACTTCCACGCAGGCCGCCGATCAAGACTTGGTGCGCTTGTACCTGACCGACATCGGCCGCCACCAGCTTCTCGAAAAACACGAGGAAGCCGAGTTGGCGAAGGTCATCGAGACCGGACGCAAGGCCAGGGACCGCTTGGGCACGGCCGACGGCGCCAAGCCGGCCGACGGCGCCAAGCCGGCCGACGGCTGCTCCCGCCGGCAGCGCAGCCCCGCCGAACTTCGCACCATCGAGCGCCAGATCCGCAGCGGGGACGAGGCGACATCCCGGTTCATCCAGGCCAACCTGCGGCTCGTGGTATCGATCGCCCGCAGGTACCAGTCATCGGGGCTGCCCCTCGTCGACCTGATCCAAGAAGGCAACCTGGGTCTCATACACGCCGTGGAAAAGTTCGACTGGCGCAAGGGTTTCAAGTTCTCGACCTATGCGACGTGGTGGATCCGCCAGGCCATAACCCGGGGGATCGCCAACACCAGCCGCACCATCCGGCTACCGACCCACACCGCGGACCTTGTCGGTCAGGCCAATCGCCTCCGATTCGCGTGGCTCCAGCAGCACGGCAGCCCGGCGACGACCGCGGAACTGGCCGCCGAGCTAGGTACCTCGGAGTGGCTTCTCGCCGCTGCTCTCCGGACCTCACGGCCGCCCCGTTCACTCTCCGAGCCGCTCGGTGACGACGGCGATGGCGAGCTAGCCGATCTGCTCGCCGACCGCGACGGGGTATCGCCGGCGGACGCCGCGGTGGCGGCGGGCCTGGCCAGTGCCATCCTCCCGCTGCTCGCATCCCTCGACGACCGTGAGGAGGAGGTGCTTCGGCTCCGCTTCGGCCTGGACCGGGGCACGCCGCGGACCCTCGACGAGGTGGGAGCCCACTTCCAGCTCACCCGTGAGCGCATACGCCAGATCGAGCAGAAGGCGCTGACCAAGCTACGCCACCCGTCGACGGTCTCGTTGGCGTCCGACCTGCTACAGGACTGACGGCCAGCTCACGGGCGTCTGCTCCGCGGGGCCTCGGTTGCCAGCGTCTAGGTCCCCGACCAAAGCGTTTCGGATCCCTAAAGCGCCTCGCCGGAAACGGCCATCACGTCGACGTCGATCCCGCCGTCGGGGTCGCCGGGATCGACGGCGTCGTCGACCACAACCGCCACTCCCTCACCTGCGGCCGCGTCAGGCCTCGGGGGCCGGCCTTCCCGGCCACCGCCGCGCCGGCCCGCCTTGTCGTTGGCCAGCACCCGGACGGCATAGGGGATCAGGGCCAGCTCGCGTGCAGTCTTGATCGCCGACGCCACGTCACGCTGGTGTTGGGCGCACGTGCCGGTGGCCCCGCGGGGCCTGATTCGTCCCCGGTCGTTGACGAAGCGACGCAGTACGCCGATGTCCTTGTAGTCGACCCACACCGCTCCCTCGGCACAAAAGACACAGAACTTCGGCCGGCCGCGCCGGCGCCTGTCTTTGCTCTGGGCGGGCGGCTTCTTGGTGTTTCGCTCTTTCTTGTTCCGTGCCATCACGCGTCCGATCGTGGGATTGTTGCGCAGGCCACGCTAGACCAAACGGGCCGGTTGGCGCGTCCGGCCCACGCCGCCGTGCAGACCGGCTAGAGTAGCCCCGAGGGCATAACGCTGTGTGGCGATCCCTCCGGCCCAGGTTGGGCCCTGATACATAGGAGTGGATCGGTATGGCAACAGGCACCGTCAAGTGGTTCAACGGTGAAAAAGGATTCGGTTTCATCACCCAGGACGCCGGTGGCCCCGACGTCTTCGTGCACTTCAGTGCGATCTCGGGGAGCGGCTTCCGCAACCTGGACGAGGGTCAGCGAGTCGAGTTCGAGACCAATCAGGGGCCCAAGGGCCTGCAGGCGGCCAACGTACGGGCCATCTGAAACCTCGTAGGGCGTAGAAGCCAGCCCCGGGCCTTCCCAAGCGGGAAACCGGGGCTGGTCCGCGCTTGGCCTCAAACCGCCAGTTCGCACCACACGGTCTTGCCGTTGCCGGCGTGGGATTCGACCCCCCAGTCGGTGGCCAGAGAGCGGACGAGGGCGAGGCCGCGCCCGCTGTACGCGTCGTGGGGCGCGCCCGTGGCCCAAACCGGCAGGCGGGGATTGCGGTCGCTCACCTCGACGCGCACCACCTGATTGCTGTTCTGCAGTGTCAGCTCGAACTCGGAACGGGCGTGCAGCACCGCGTTGGTGACCAACTCGCTCACTACCAGCAGCACCCTGTCGGGACTTACCCCCCACTCGGCGAGCCGAGCCGCACTTGCCCGCCTCGCCCCCGACGCATTGATCGCGGACGGCTCGAAGGTTTCTATCATCTTCACGCAGCTCATGCCACCTCGGCAACCGCCATGACACCTGCCACGGCTAAGTACATTTCACCTATACCCGGCAAGGGGCGCAGTCAAGCCCCCGGGCCGCTTCCGGGACCCTCCTAGCCGATCCCGGGAACGGTACCGCCGACCTCGTGCAGGTAGCGGAAAACGTCTCGCCAGGCAGACACGACCGAGTTCTCCTGGTAGCCAATGGCGTGCTGCGCGCAGAAGTCCCGCACGATGGCCTGGGCCCTGGAAAGGTTGACCCTGGGCATGGTGGGGAAAAGGTGGTGCTCGATCTGAAGGTTGAGACCCCCGCAGAGAAATCCGAGCATGGCGGACCCGCGGATGTCACGTGAGGTCATGACCTGGCGGCGCAGGAAGCTCAACTCCTCAGCCTGGCTCAGCACCGGCATCCCGACGTGGTTGGTGGTGAATGTCAACCCCAGATAGAACCCGAACAGACCCTGGTTGACGATCACGAACACCAGGGCCCGCACCGGTGACAGCACACCGAGGACGGCTCCGACGTAGACGGCCGCGTGCACGACGAGCAGGGCGACCTCGGTCGCCGCTGCTCCCCCTCGGCGTTGACGGAGCGCCTTCACGCTGGCCACGTGCAGGTTGATGGCTTCGAGCAGTAGCAACGGGAGGAACAGGACCGCCTGGGACCGGGCCAACAGGCGCGCCGCCCCCCGCTTGGCTCGGGCCTGGTCGGCGGTGAACGCCACGGGGCCGCCGCCGATGTCGGGATCTTTACCCTCCAGGTTTGTGTGGACATGGTGAGTGTTGTGCTTGGTCACCCACCAGCCGTAGGAGAATCCGGTCAACAGGTTGGCGTGCAGCAATCCGACCAGGTCGTTCATGCGCCGGCTCCGGCATACCTGGCGGTGACCGGCGTCGTGACCCATGAAGCCAAGCTGGGCGAAGACGAAGGCCAAGAACGCGGCCACCACCAGCTGCCACCACGTGTCGCCTAGCCAGACGAAAGCGACGACGCCGGCGGCGAGGAGAGCCAGGTTGGACCCGATCCGCAGCGAGTAGTAACCGAAGCGGCGCTCCAGTAGCCCGGCCTCCCTGACGGTGGCGGCAAGTGCGGTGTACTCCTGGTTGCCAGCGGCGGGAGGCTGGCGGTCCAGCACAGAATCAGCGGTACTTGGCATAAGGTTCCTCCGTCATCGGGCCGGCCGGGCGTGGGAACCACCAGCCGAGCATCACGGTCAGGTAGCGAACCGAAGACGGCAGCGCGAACTTCAGGATACTCCCTCGGGTAGGCGGATGGCGGACGCCCCCAAGACGCCTGGCACAACCGTGGAAGATCGCCTACGTTGTATGTCTGCAACAGGGCCAACGTCGTCCCGTAACGCAGCTTGTCCACACAACGACTGCCTTCCCGACGACGAGGACGAAGCATGACACTTGCGGCCGCCGAGCCAGGACACGCCCTCTACCAGCCCGACTTCGAGCACGATGCGTGCGGCGTTGCCTTCGTCGTCGATATCGCCGGGCGCGCCAGCCACCGCATGGTCCGCCTGGGTCTCCAGAGCCTGTGCAACCTCGAACACCGGGGAGCGTCGGGGGCGGAGACCAACACGGGTGACGGCGCCGGGATCCTCATCCAGGTGCCGGATCGCTTCTGCCGGGCCACCTCTGGCTGTGACCTTCCCGAGCCGGGCGCTTACGCCACCGGGATCGCGTTCCTCCCGACCGACCCGACCGACGCCCAGCGCTGCGCCGAGTCGATCGAGAAGCTGGCCGCCACCGAAGGGCTCCGTGTGCTCGGCTGGCGGGACGTGCCAGTGGAGGCGGCGATGCTCGGCGGCATTGCCAGGGGAGCCATGCCCATGTTCCGCCAGCTGTTCGTTTCCGGTCCGAACGGCTGTGCCGGCCTGGACCTCGAGCGGCGGGCGTTCATCTTGCGGAAGCGGGTCGAGCACGAGGTGAGCGGGGTCTATTTCCCCTCCCTTTCGGCGCGCACGCTCGTTTACAAGGGGATGCTGACCGCCCCGCAGATGACAGAGTTCTGGCCCGACCTGGGTGACGAGCGGTTGGAGAGCGCCCTGGCCCTCGTCCACTCCCGGTTCTCCACCAATACCTTCCCGAGCTGGCCTCTCGCCCACCCCTACCGCTACTTGGCCCACAACGGGGAGATCAACACGCTCCAGGGCAACCGCAACTGGATGCGGGCACGAGAGGCGCTGCTCGCCAGCGACCTGCTGCCGGGCCCGGCCGGCCCCGGAGGCCACCAGCACGGCCCGGCCGGCCCCGGAGGCCAACAGCACGGCCGGGCCTCGCTCGAGCGCATTTTCCCGATCATCACGCCCGGCGCCAGCGACTCCGCCACCTTCGACGAGGTCCTCGAGCTGCTTCACCTCGGCGGGCGCTCACTCGCCCACTCCGTGCTGATGATGGTCCCCGAAGCATGGGAGAACCATCGGGACATGGACCCCGCCAAGCGCGCCTTCTACCAGTTCCACGCCGCCCTAATGGAACCGTGGGACGGTCCGGCGTCGATCGCATTCACCGACGGCACGGTCATCGGTGCCGTGCTGGACCGCAACGGTCTTCGGCCCTCGCGCTACTGGGTGACCGACGACGGTCTCGTGGTCATGGCCTCCGAGGTCGGTGTGCTCGACATCGAACCGGCCCGGGTAGTGCAGCGCGGCAGGCTGCAACCGGGGCGCATGTTCTTGGTGGACACCTCAGCGGGGCGCATAGTGAGCGACGCCGAGCTAAAGGCGGATCTGGCCGCCGCCCACCCCTACGCCGACTGGCTCTCCGAGCAGCAGATCCATTTCGACGCGCTGGCGCCCCGGTTCGCGTTGACCCCCCAGCACGGCTCGATTGTCACCCACCAGCGCCTCTTCGGCTACACCGAGGAGGACCTCAAGGTGCTGCTCGGCCCCATGGCCCACGCCGGCGCCGAGCCCATCGGGTCCATGGGTACCGACACCCCCCTGGCCGTGCTTTCGGCCCGGCCCCGCGTGCTCTACGACTACTTCCACCAGCTGTTCGCCCAGGTGACCAACCCGCCCCTCGACGCCATCCGCGAGGAGCTGGTCACGTCCTTGGAAGGCACAATCGGCCCCGAGGGCAACCTCCTCGATCCCAGGCCCGAGAGCTGCAACCAGATAGTGCTCCCCCAGCCCGTGCTCACCAACGAAGAGCTGGCCAAGCTGGTCTACATCGACGAAGGCGGAGGCCAGCCCGGTTGGCGGGCCTTCGCCATCGACGGGCTGTTCTCTGCGCCCGCGCCGGGCGACGGTGACTACCAAGCAGGCGAGGCGCTGCGCGTGGCGCTGGAGGACATCTGCGCCCGCGTCAGCCGGGCCATCGCCGACGGAGCCAAGATCATCGTCCTGTCGGACCGCCACAGCTCAACCGAGCTGGCGCCCATCCCCGCCCTGCTCCTGGTGAGTGCCGTCCATCACCGCCTCATCGCCGAGAAGACCCGCACCCGGGTGGGGCTGGTGGTCGAGACGGGCGAAGCCCGCGAGGTGCACCACATGGCGCTCCTGCTCGGCTACGGCGCCGCCGCAATAAATCCCTACCTGGCCTTCGAGACGATCGACGACATGATCAATGAAGGTCTGCTCACCGGGGTCACCCCGCGGCGCGCTGCCCACAACTACGTCAAGGCGTGCGGCAAGGGTGTGCTCAAGATCATGTCGAAGATGGGGATCTCCACCGTGGCGTCCTACACCGGAGCCCAGGTGTTCGAAGCCATCGGCCTGGCCGCGGACATGGTCGACGAGTATTTCACCGGCACGGTGAGCCGCATAGGCGGCGCCGGCCTCGACGAGATCGCCCGAGAGGTCCTGCGGCGCCACGCGGTTGCGTGGCCCGATCGGCCTACCGCCCTGGCCCACCGCGACCTCGAGGTGGGGGGCGAGTACCAATGGAGGCACGAGGGCGAGTTCCACCTGTTCAACCCGACGACAGTCCACAAGCTGCAACACGCCACGCGCACGAAGCGGTACTCGATCTTCAAGGAGTACACGGCCGCGGTCGACGGCCAGGCCACGCGCCTCGCCACCCTGAGGGGGCTTCTGCGCCTGCGCCCGGCGGAGGAGCGGGGCCGCGAACCGGTACCGCTCGACCAGGTCGAGCCCGTCTCCGAGATCGTCCGCCGTTTCGCCACGGGCGCCATGTCCTACGGCTCGATATCCGCGGAGGCCCACGAGACCCTGGCCATCGCCATGAACCGCATGGGGGCGCGTTCCAATACCGGAGAGGGGGGCGAGGACGCCGAAAGGTTCACACCGGACGGCAACGGCGATCTGCGCCGCAGTGCCATCAAGCAGGTCGCGTCAGGACGTTTCGGAGTGACCAGCGAGTACCTGGTCAACGCCGACGACATCCAGATCAAGATGGCCCAGGGCGCAAAGCCCGGCGAGGGCGGCCAGCTGCCCGGCCACAAGGTTTACCCCTGGATCGCCAAGACCCGTTACTCGACGCCGGGGGTAGGCCTGATCTCACCCCCGCCCCACCACGACATTTACTCCATCGAAGACCTGGCCCAGCTGATCCACGACCTGAAGAACGCCAACGACAAGGCCCGCATCAACGTGAAGCTGGTGGCCGAGGTCGGCGTGGGCACCGTGGCGGCCGGCGTAGCCAAGGCGCACGCCGACGTGGTCCTGATCTCGGGCCACGACGGTGGCACCGGCGCTTCTCCTTTGAACTCGCTCAAGCACGCCGGCGCACCCTGGGAGCTCGGCCTGGCCGAGACCCAGCAGACCTTGATCCGCAACGGTTTGCGCGACCGCATAGTCGTGCAGGTCGACGGCCAGCTCAAGACCGGCCGTGACGTGATCATCGCCGCTTTGTTGGGGGCCGAGGAGTTCGGCTTCGCCACAGCACCGCTGGTGGTGAGTGGATGCGTGATGATGCGTGTCTGCCACCTCGACACCTGCCCCGTGGGCATCGCCACCCAGAACCCCGAACTACGCAAGCGATTCAACGGCAAACCGGAGTTCGTCGTCACCTTCTTCGAGTACATCGCGTCGGAGGTGCGCGAGCTGCTGGCGTCGCTCGGCTACAGGACCCTGGACGAGGCCATAGGCGATGCCGCCTCGGCTCTCGACAGCACCCCCGCCATCGGCCACTGGAAAGCGGCCGGCCTGGACCTGTCGCCGATCCTCGCCTGCGGCTGGGAGGGTCTGGGCGTGGGCGCCGGCGGTGACGGTGCCGGCGGGCGAAACGGCGCCGGCGGTGGCGGTGGCGGGCGAAATGGAAGCGGCGGCGGCGGCGACTGGGCCGGCGGAGCCCGTCGCTGCGTCACCACTCAGGACCACGGCCTCGCCCGGGCCTTGGACGTCGAGCTCATCGCTGCCGCCCGACCGGCTCTCGACGCCGGCAGGCGGGTCCGCCTCGAGCGGCCCATCCGCAACGTCAACCGCACCGTCGGCACCCTCCTCGGCGCCGAGGTGACCCGGCGCTTCGGTGCCGCCGGGCTCCCGGATTCGACGATCGACATCCGCTTCACCGGGTCGGCGGGCCAGAGCTTCGGCGCGTTCCTGCCCCGTGGCATCACGCTGGGCCTCGAAGGCGACGCCAATGACTACGTCGGCAAGGGTCTGTCGGGGGGTCGTCTCGTGCTGCGCCCGTCGCCGGACGCGCCGGCGTCGTTCTTGGCCGAGGAGCAGATCATCGCCGGCAATGTCATCCTCTACGGCGCCACCGCGGGCGAGGCGTTCCTGCGGGGCGTGGTCGGCGAGCGCTTCGCCGTGCGCAACTCGGGGGCGACCGCCGTCGTCGAGGGACTGGGCGACCACGGCTGCGAGTACATGACCGGGGGCCGGGTGGTGGTGCTCGGCGACATCGGCCGCAACTTCGGCGCCGGGATGTCGGGGGGGATCGCCTACCTGTGGGACCCGGGGGGCCGCTCCCGCTCCATGGTGAACCCCGAGATGGTCGACCTCGACCCCCTCGGCGATGACGACGCCACCTGGCTCGTCGCCGTGCTGTCCAGGCACCACGACGAGACCGCGTCGGCGGTCGCGGCCCGGATCCTCGGTGGCTGGCCTGGAAGCAGGGGCGACTTCGCAAAGGTGATGCCGAAGGACTACAAGCGGGTCCTGGCTGCGGCGCGCCAAGCCGAGCAGCAGGGTACGGCGGTCGACGATGCCATCATGGCGGCCGCTCGTGGGTGACGTCCGCGGTTTTCTCGACTACCGGCGGGAACTGCCCTCCCGGCGGCCGGTTTCGGTGCGCCTGCGCGACTGGCGCGAGGTGTACGAGCCATTCCCGCCCGAGCGCGTGGAGGTCCAGGCGTCGCGCTGCATGGACTGCGGGATCCCGTTCTGCAACGACGGCTGCCCCCTGCGCAACCTCATCCCTGACTGGAACGACCTCGTCTACCGCGACCAGTGGCGCCAGGCCATAGAACGGCTGCACGCCACCAACAACTTCCCCGAGTTCACTGGACGGCTCTGCCCCGCCCCGTGCGAAGCGGCGTGCGTACTCGGCATCAACGCCGACCCTGTGACCATCAAGCAGGTCGAGGTGTCGATCATCGACCGGGCGTGGCAGGAGGGATGGGTTACGCCGGTCGTGGCTGCGAAGGCGACGGGGAAAAAGGTGGCCGTCGTCGGGTCGGGCCCCGCCGGACTCGCCGCCGCCCAGCAGCTGACCCGCGCCGGCCATCAGGTAACCGTTTACGAACGGGCCGATCGCCCCGGTGGCCTGCTGCGCTATGGCATTCCCGAGTTCAAGATGGAGAAGCGGGTGCTCGACCGCCGCCTGGAGCAGATGCGGGCCGAAGGTACGAGATTCATCTGCGACTGCACGGTAGGAAGCGCGCCGCCGGGGGACGGCCATTGCATCAGTGGGCCCGAGCTGCGGGCCGAGCACGACGCGGTCGTCCTCGCAGGGGGGGCCACCGTCGCCCGTGACCTGAAGATCCCGGGGCGCCAGCTCACCGGAATACACCAGGCCATGGCCTACCTCCCGCCGGCCAACCGGGTGCAGGCCGGCGACATCGAGACGTCACCGATCACCGCCGGCGGCAAACGGGTGGTCATAATCGGCGGAGGCGACACCGGCGCCGACTGCCTGGGGACCGCCCACCGCCAGGGCGCGCTGTCGGTTCACCAGTTCGAGATCATGCCCGAGCCCCCGCCCGTGCGCCACGAGAGCACACCGTGGCCGACGTGGCCGTTGATGCTGCGCACCACCTCGGCCCACGAAGAGGGGGGACAACGGGTCTTCGCGGTGAACACCTCCGCCTTCCTCGACGACGGCGCCGGCGGGGTCCGGGCCCTGGCTGCCCACGAGGTGGTCATGTCCACCGAGGGGGGCCGTCCGAGGTTCGAGCGGGTCGAGGGCAGCGATTTCGAGCTTCCCTGCGACCTGGTCCTGCTCGCCCTCGGTTTCTCCGGCCCTGAGCACGACGTCCTCGACGGCTTCGGCGTCGGGCTCACCCCGCGGGGCAATGCCGAACGCCGGCCCGACGGCACCACCGGGGTGCCCGGCGTCTTCGTCTGCGGTGACATGGGCCGGGGTCAGAGCCTCATCGTGTGGGCGATAGCCGAGGGTCGCACCGCGGCAGCAGCAGCCGACCGCTTCCTCTGTGGCTCCACCCTGTTGCCGGCGCCCCTCGGCTGAGTCGAGCCCTGCTGACCGGCTCCAACGCGGTGGCGACGCTTGCCGGTAGTGTGTGGTTGTTCATCGCCTGCGTTCGTGCGCGGGACGATCGCCGGCGCCAGCCGGTGAGGCCACGAGTTTCCTCGAGTCGGCCTGCTCTCACCCCAGGTCAATTGGAGAAAACTTGCCTCCCCCCACCTTCGCCGATCTCGGCGTACCCACGTCGCTGACCGCCGTGCTCACGGCCCAGGGCGTCACAGAACCCTTCGCCATCCAGGCCGCGGCCCTGCCCGACGCCATGGCCGGCCACGACATCTGCGGACGGGCGCCCACCGGTTCGGGCAAGACCCTCGCGTTCGGGCTGCCGCTGATCGCCGCCCTCGCCCGCGGCGACCGCTGGAGCGAGCCGCGCCGACCACGGGGCTTGGTGCTAGTGCCCACCCGTGAGCTGGCCGCTCAGGTCGAACGCAGCATCGCACCCCTCGCGGCGGCCGTCGGAGCCCGAACCGCGACGGTGTTCGGCGGTGTCAGCTACGTCAAGCAGCGGGCTGCCCTCCGCCGCGGAGTGGACGTGCTCGTCGCTTGCCCCGGTCGCCTGGAGGATCTGGTCGCCCAGGGCGACGTCACTCTCGGCGACACGGACCTGGTGGTGATCGACGAGGCCGACCGGATGGCCGACATGGGGTTCCTGCCGGCCGTGCGCCGTTTGCTCGATCGCACCGCGGCCAAGCGTCAGACCATGCTTTTCTCCGCGACCCTCGACGGCGAGGTCGACGTGTTGGTACGCCGCTACCAGACGTCGCCCCGCCGCCACGAGGTGGAGCCCGACTCGTCGTCCAACGGAGCCGTCCACCACGTGTTCTGGCGGGCCGAGCAGTCCGACAGGCTCTCGCTCACCGCCCAGATCGTGGCCGCCCACTCCCCCGCCATGGTGTTCTGTCGTACCCGGCACGGCGCCGACCGCCTGACCGCCCGGCTAGGAGCCGCCGGGGTGGTGGCGGCTCCCATCCACGGCAGCCGCAGCCAACCCCAGCGCCAGCGGGCCCTCGCCGCGTTCACGGCCGGCAACGTCCAGGCCCTGGTGGCCACCGACGTCGCCGCACGGGGTATCCACGTCGACGACGTGGCCTGCGTAGTCCACTATGACCCTCCCGCAGACGCCAAGGACTACATCCACCGCTCGGGTCGCACCGGGCGGGCGGGGGCGGACGGCATAGTGGTCACCATGGTTGGCGGCGACCAGGCCAAGGCGGTACGGACCATGCAGCGGGCCCTCGGCCTCGACCAGCGTGTCTCCGCTCCTGACCCCTCGGCCCTGCCTCCGACCGCGCCGCCCGAACGGCGGGCACCAGCGCCAGGCGCGCCGGGATCGGAGACGATCCACCACAATCCGAGGGGTGGGGCGCCCCCGTCGCACCGTCGCCCCCGCGCCGGCCAGCCGGCGCGACGGGCCGGTCAACCGACGAAGCACGGCGGTCAGCCCGCGCGGCGCGACCGCGGTGGGCCGCCGTCGCCCGGGCAGCGCAGCCGGCCCCGGCCCTGATTACGCTCGGTCCATGACGGAGGGCACGTCGCTCGGAGTGGGGTCGATCCTGCGGGCCATTCGCCATGCCCACCCCGCCGACGTGCCCGACATGGCCGTGGCCGCCGCCCAGGCGTTCAGGGGCACCGCTCCTGCCTCCCCTCGCCGTCCAGTCCCGACGGGTGATCGCCGCCGGGATGGTAGAACCCGCCTACGAGGTGGGAGGCGACTGCTTCGACTACGCCTTGAACGGACCACACTTCGATGTCGCGCTGATGGACTCCGTTGGTCACGGGGTCGGCTCCTCGGTGATCGCCGCCCTCGCCGTCGGCTCCTACCGCCACGACCGGCGCGAGGGTCGGGCCCTGGAGCACGTGCACGACAACCTCGACCCTGTCATCGGCGCACAGTTCGGGGGCGAGAGCTTCGTCACCGGCCAGTTGGCCCGCATCGAGCTCGACACCGGCACCCTCAAGTGGATCAACGCCGGCCACCCCCCGCCGCTGCTCATCCGTGGCGGCCGTGTGATCGGACACCTCGAGTGCACCCCGGCGTTGCCCTGGGGTCTTGGCCCGTCCGCCGCGGAGGTGGCCACCGTATCGCTGGAGCCCGGAGACGGGATCCTTTTCTATACCGACGGGGTGGTCGAGGCTGGCGCCTCAGTCGGCGAGGACTTCGTTACTGATCGGCTGGCCGACCTGGCCGGCCAGCACGCATCCGACCAGTTGACCGTCAGCATGACCGTCCGCCTTCTCATTCAGGCCGTGCTCGAACACCACAAGCTCAATCTCCACGACGACGCCACCATCCTCCTCGTGCAGTGGACGGGGCCCGACTCCAACTGACCCGAGCCTCCCCCGGCCCTGTGGCCGGGGCTGACGATTCTCGGTGAGACCCTCGACAGCGAGCACATCGAGGCCGACTACGCGTATGGGGTCTTGACGGTGCGGATCCCGGTCGCCGAGACGGCCAAGCCCCGCAAGGTGTCGATCAACGCCACCGCCAACGGGCGCACCGCCATCAACGCTTAGAGGTCTTGAAGGCAGGACCAACAGGCAGGCGAACCCGGGGCCGCGGACGCGACCCCGGGTTCCGCCCTTTTCGGCACGCTCGATGACCCCGGCGTCGCCCACCGGTCTTCACGGCATGGGCTCACGGTCGGACTCCTCCTCGGCGTGGACCACAAGTCGCTGGTGCGCGATCGCGGCGTGGTGGCGTTCGGCGCCCTCGGGGCCGGCGGGCCGGCGGTCCAGTTCGTCGAGGCTGTCGCCGAGCCCGTAGAGGACCAAGGTGTCACCGGGGCGGACGCACGTAGAGTTTATGGGTGTCCCCCGGTAGCGTCCGTCGGCGCGCGTGATGCCGAGCACGGCGATACCTTCGTCTCGCAGGTCCAAGTCGCCGAGGCGCTGGTCGGCGAGCCAGTCGCCGGGGTCGACGGCCATCTCCGTGACCGTGTAGCCGCCTGAAAGCTTTAGGAGCCCGTCGAGGTCCCGGGTAGGAAGGTCGGTGTAACTGCGCAGGAAATGGGCGATGAGCCGGGTCAGGCGGGCGTCGACCCACCGGCTGCGTGAGATCTGGATGAGGGCGAGGAGCCCGACGACCAGCTCGAGGATCCTGTAGCCCTGGGCGCCGGCGCCGCCCCCGCCTCGAAACCCGAGGATCAAGGTGGTGGCCGACGCAACGATCCCAGCGTTGCCGAGCAGCATCAGCGCCATGATCACCCGGCGCCGCAGGGGGTGGCGCACCACCTCCTCGGATTCAGTGGTGCTGAAGCCGGTCCCCGAAAACGCGGACCTGGCCTGGAAACGGGCGACCTGGCTCGGCATACCCGTGGCCACCAGGATGGCCGTCGCCACCCGGGTGATGAGCAGAGACACGGCCACGACGAGCAACAGCGATGAGATGGCGTACACGTTTGCAGTCCATTCCCGGTCGAGCCGTCCTCGATGCCAACGCTCCCGGAGGCCCCGGCGCCGGCGGGCGCGCCCGACAGCGGGCGAGACAGCGGGCGCGACCCGTTGTCGGGACGCTACCCAAGGCGAGCGGTGCTACTTCGACTGCCCGAGCAGCAAATCCGCAGGTCAACGCCATCAACCGGGCATGAACTTGTCGAAGTAGCACCGCTCGTCTTTGTAAGTGAGAAATAGTGTCCATTTGCGTCCCGAGAATCGTCGACATCGTCTCACGCGGAGGGGCGGTGGTGGGTCTCGTTGAAGCTGCGAAGCGACGGTGCGGCGCCCACCACCTCCACCCGGCACACCGATGCGGTGTCGAGGAACATGCGCCAGTGGACATGGTGGGTCGTGCCGAGGGCCCACGCCAACGCCGCCTTGATGGGCGATACGTGACTCACCACCACCACGTCGTGGACCGCGGCATCGGCGACCAGGTCAGCGCACGCAGACGAGACGCGCCGGACAACGGCGGCGAGGGCCTCGCCACCCTCGGGTGCCCATTCGGGGTCGGCCTTCCACCGCTGCCAGAGGTCGGGCGGGACCTCGTCGAGGACCATCCCGTCGTAGGTGCCGTAGTCCACCTCGATCCAGCGGTCGTCGACGCTAACGGGTGGCCCGAGCGCCTCGGCTGTCTGGCGGGCCCGGGTCAGCGGGCTGGTGATCACCCGGTCGGCGCCGGCGATCTCGGCCACGCCCGACAGGGCCTTGGCCTGCCGACGGCCCAACTCGTCGAGGGGAACGTCGAGGCGCCCGAGCAGGCGGCCGGAAGCGTTGTACGCGGTGCGACCGTGGCGCACAAGGATCAACACGGCGCTCCACGTTAGAGCGAGGCAGGATCGCCCCGAGCCCCACCGATGCCGTTGCTTGCCATGCCCCCGGCGGGAATCGCGGTGGGTGCCGCGCTCTTCTCTGATGCGCCCGGCGGCGGCACCAAGGCCGGCGGCGGCGGCACCAAGGCCGGCACGTCGGCGTCGGTCAGCGATCGGTCGTCCGTCGTGGCGCTTACGCCGGCGCCTCGACGCCGCCGCCCCCGGCGCAGGCTCAGGTATCCGAGGGTGCCCGCCAACAGCGCAGCAGCGGCGCCGACGCCGAGGCCCCACCGGGGACCGGCGTGGGCGCCCACCCAGCCCACCGTGGGGCCGCCGATGGGCGTTGATCCCATGAACGCGACCGACCACAGGGACATGACCCGGCCCCGCATCGCCGGTTCCGATTCCAACTGGAGGGTGCTGTTGCCGAGGGACAGAAACGTGATCGAGCAAGCCCCGACGAACAGCAGGGCGACCTTCTCGGTCATAGATGTCGGCGCAATGGCGGCGAGGACAAGCACGGCGCCGAAGATCACGGCCGTACCTACCAGCCGGCGCTGGCCTCCACGGGCCCGACCGGCGGCGACGAGGCCCCCGACGACTGCGCCGATCCCCATGAACGCGGTCATCGCTCCATAGGTCTCGGAGGTTCCGTGGAAGGTATACCTGGCCATGAGCGGCAGCGTCACCTGGAACTCGTAGGCCAGGCACCCCACGAGGCCCATCATCAACAGCGAATCTCGCAGCACCGGCGTGCGGGCGACATAGCGGAATCCCTCGAGGAGCTGGCCCTTCGCTCGCTCGGGTCGGGGAGCGGGCATGAGCTCGTCGGCGTGCATGGCCTCGAGACCGGCGAGCACGAAGACGAAGGAGAACGAGTTGATGACAAAGCACCATCCGATGCCCACGCCGGCGATGAGCACCCCCGCGATCGCCGGCCCTACGGCCCGAGCCAGGTTGACCATCACCGAGTTGAGGGTCACCGCGTTGCGTAGCTGGTCGCGTCCGACCATCTCCCCCACGAAGGTCTGGCGGGTGGGGTTGTCGACCATGTTGATCAGTCCCAAGGTGACGGCAAGGACGAAGACCATCCACAGGCGCACTTCCCCCGACAGCACGAGCACGCCGAGCACCAGGGCCTGGGTACCGGCCAGGGCCTGGGTCCAAAACAAGATCCGGTACTTGCCGAAGCGGTCGGCAATGGTCCCCCCGACGGGACCGAGCAGCAGGATCGGCAGGGTTTGGAAGGCGACGACGAGCCCGAGGTCCACGCCCGATCCGGTCAGCTTCAAGACCAACCACGCCTGGGCGGTGCTCTGCATCCAGGTCCCTACCAGCGACGTGGCCTGGCCGGCGAAGTAGTAGCGGTAATTGCGGATGCGCAGCGACGAGAAGGTCGTACCCACCGCTCGTCGCACTCGTGCCAACTGCTCGTTCCCTCCGATCTGCTTAGTGAAGCTAACAAATCGGGTGAGCCCGGGTATTCCCCCTCAGGGGCGCACGAGGATGCGCCCGCATTGCTCACAGTGGACCACGACGTCGGCGGCCAGGTGGCGGAACCGGTCGATCTCCGTCGCGGGCAGCGTCAGGTGGCAGCCGTCGCACCGGGAACCGACAAGGCGGGCCACGGCCACCCCGTCGAGGCGCGGGCGGAGGCGCTCGTACTCCTTGATCTGGGCTGGCCCCACCGCCGCCACCGCTGCCCGACGGGCGGTCGCCAGCAACTCCAGTTCGGCGTCGATGCTCGATTCGTCACCGGCCAGGGTCCCGGCGGTCACGTCGCGCTGGGCGACGATGTCGGCCAGTTCGGCGTCGATGGCAGCGACACGGTCGTCGAAGGGCGCCCGCTCCTCCATGGTCTCGAGGATGTGGTCCTCGAGACCCGATATCCGCGCCCTCAGGTGCTCGACGCTGGCAGCCAGGGCGCCCACCTCGCGTGCCGCCTTGATTTCGCCGCTCGACAGGCGCCTCGTTATCTCGGTGATTCGAGCTTCAGAAGAAGCCAGGTCTGTCTCCAGGGCGGCTTGGCGAGCGGCCACCTCGCTGGCCCGGGCCGCCACCTCGGCGCGCGCTGCCAGCGCAGCGGTCCGCCGCCCGTCGAGGTCGGCCAGGAAGGAGCGCGCTGGCAACGCCGAGCGCCGATGGCGGTGCTGATCGATCGAAGTGTCTATGTCCTGGAGGGCGAGTAGGGCGTCCTGCTCGGGTGAGCCCATCAGCCGCTGGGCGACTTGGCATGCCCGCTAGGACGCCGCTTGCTGCCGCTGCCGGTGCTGTAACCGCCGGCGCTGTAACCGCCGTTGCTGTAACCGCCGTTGCTGTAACCGCCGCTGCCGTAACCGCCGCTGCCGTAACCGCCGTTGCTGTAACCGCCGCTGGCGTAACCGCCGTAACCGTAGGCGGAGATGCCGCCCGTGCCCGGGGAGGACACGAACTTACCGGGCGGGATGGCCGACGGGTTCGGCAGGGGGAACGGCGTCGGCACCACACTCGCCATCGCCGGATCCATGAAGTCGTGCCACGCCTGAGCCGGGTAGCCACCGCCGAAGACCTGACCGCCGGGACCGTACCGCATGGCGTAGGTCCCCGAGTCTCCCTTGGGATTTCCCATCCACACGCTCGCCGCCAGCTGGGGGGTTGCCCCGTTGAACCAGGCGTCGACGCTGTTGTCGGTGGTCCCGGTCTTGCCAGCCGCCTGCCGGTTGTACAGCCCGGCGGCGGTGCCGGTGCCGTGAAGCATCACGTTCTGGAGGTCCTGGAGCACCATGCGGTCGACCTGGGTTGACACCACCTGCTTGCCCGGCTGCTGGCCCTGATACACAGTCGCCTGCGTCTGGTCGACGATGTGGTCGATGAAGCTGGGAGCGTGGTACACCCCATCGTCCGCAACCGTCGCGTAGGCGTCGGCCATCTGCAGCACGGTGACCCCCTCCCCCCCGATCACCAGCGACGGGTAGGGCAGGAACTTCCCAGACGTGGAGGCGTTGGTGGTGAGCCCGAGCGCCTCGGCTTGGGCGATTACATTCGGAAGGCCCACGTGCTGGGCCAAGCGGATATAGGCGCAGTTGATGGACTGGGCGGTGGCGGCGTCGATGGTAATGGCCCCCGCCCCCTCGCCGTCCGCCGCGTTGACCGGCGCCTTGTTCGGGGGGAGGTAGCCGGCACCGTAGGGGCCGGGGAAGCCCACGGGGCACGGCGCCGTCCCGTCGATGGTGTCGTGCGGGCCGTAACCCTGGGAGTAGGCGGCGAGCAGCGTAAACAGCTTGAATCCCGAGCCGGGTTGGCGGTATGCCTGGGTCGCATAGTCGAAGTCATTGGTCCCCGACGGCCCTCCGACGAGGGCCCGGACCTTCCCAGTCGCCGGTTCGATGGCGGCCAACGCGCCGGTGTCACCGTGAGGCGCGCCGACAGAGTCGATGTCCTTGGCCACCGCCGCCTCAGCGAGGGCCTGCTGGGTGGGGTCGAGGTTCGTGTAGATCTTGAGGCCACCCTCGAAGACGGCGTCGTAGCGCTCGGCATAGGTAGCGCCGAGTGGGCTCCCCGGGGCGAGCAGTTCGTCAGTCACGGCCCGGGCGTAGTAACCGAAGCCCTGGTCGGCGTTGACCTGGGGACGGTTGACGGCAATGGGCAGCGGCTGGGCGTCGGCTTGATCGGCCTGCGCCTGGGTCACGGTGCCGTAGTGCACCATGCGGGCGAGCACCTGGGACCTCCTGTCACGGGCTGCCTCAGGATGGGCGATGGGGTCATAGCCATTGGGATCCTGGATCATCCCCGCGAGGAGGGCTGCCTCGGCGAGGGTGACGCTGCTGGCATGAGACCCGAAGTACTCGCCCGCGGCCGCCTCGACGCCGTATGCGCCGTTGCCCAGATAGATCGTGTTGAGGTACGCCTGGAGGATCTGGTTCTTGCCGTACTTCTTCTGTAGGCGCTCGGCTAGCACCGCCTCCTTGACCTTGCGGGACAGTTTGCGTACCGAGGTCAGGTAGGTCTGCTTCACGAGCTGCTGGGTGATGGTCGACCCGCCCTGGATGCCACCTGCCGCCGAGCTATCCGACGCCAGGGCCCGCAACGTCGAAGGGATGTCGACCCCGCCGTGCTGGTAGAACCGGGCGTCCTCGGTGTCGAGCACGGCATGGATGAGCAGCGCGGAAACTTGGTTGAGGGTGACAGGCTTGCGGTTGTCGGCAGCACGGAGCACCCCCAGGATGGTCGTACCGTCGTCGGCGTAAATGATCGACGGCTGAGAGAGGCTGGCGCCGAGCGGGGCCAGGGGGGCGGCGGTGGCACTGGCTGCACCCGAAAGCAGTTGCCCGGTCATGGCGACGGCTCCGAAGGCGGCACCCGTGAGCACGAGCGCACCCGCGACGGCGATGCTGACGAAACGCAACAGCTGGTGCACCGAAGCGTCATGCTAGCGGCGTTGGGCCCCCCGGCGGCGCCGGGTGAGTCTTTCAAACCGCGAGTTGGTCGGCCAGGGTTCCCCGCTCGACCAGCTCCAAGCGGCACGAAAACAACCGCTCGAGTAGCTCGCCCTTGCGGCGGAGACCGTACCTTTCCAGATCGATGTCGCCGTCCGCGTCAACATTCACCTCGATCAGAGGCCCGGGCCCGGATGTGACACGGACGTCGCGCACCGGCCCCCCGTGGCCTCGGTCGAGGCCATCGGCCGCCTGGAGGAGGGCGATGAGCGGCAACGTCCGCTCGCGCCGTGCGGGCGCCAGCCCGGCCCACGCCTCGAACGATGCCTTCGGATTGCCGCGCCGATGGAAGCGTCCGAGACAAGCCAGTACGTCCACTTCTTCGGGACTGAAGCCCCGAAGGCGGCCATGCTGGATCAAATAGGCGCTGTGGCGCTCGTGGTTGTCAGCGCTGACATGCTCGCCCACGTCGTGGAGCAGCGCGCCGAACTCGAGGAGCTCACGGTCCTCGGCCCCGAGCCCGTGGCGCTCGACGGTCCCGTCGAACAGCTCCACCGCCAGGCGGGCGACCTTGCGCGAGTGGACGTCGGGCCAGCGGCACCGCCGGCACAGGTCGAGCACCGACCGGCGCCGCAGCGCCGACGGGTCATCGGCGCGTGTCCCCGCCGTGCTGGTAGCGATCGCGTCGAGGACCATGCCCTCGCGAAGCGCCCACTCGCAGCCGATGAGCTGGTCGATCCCGGCCATGTCCATGACCGTGACGCATGTCAGGATCCCGGCGGGCAGCAGGTCCGCCCGGCGCGCGTCGACGCCGGGCAGGTCCGCCCGCTGGGCGGAAGTCTGTTTCAACAGGTCCTCTTCGAGCTGACGGAGACGGTCGATGCCGACGCCGAGCTGGTTCACCGACGCCGGCACCTGGCCGTCGTCCGCCGCCGCCAAGCGGATCAAGGTCGTGAGCGTTCCCGAACTGGCGATCCCGCGCACCGGCGACGCCGCCTCGATTTCGGGCATGCACGGCTCCAGCGCCTCCCTGACCCGGCGCACCACCCGGCGGCGGTCGCCCGCCGAAGGGGGGTCGGAGCGCACCAACTCTGCGGTGAGCTTGGCCACCCCCAGCTCCAGGCTTGTGCACCACTCCAATCCGCTCTGGTCGCCGACCATGAGCTCGAGGCTGCCGCCGCCCAGGTCCATGGCCAACGCGGGACGTGTCCCCGGCTCAGAGGGCCGCTCGGGCCCGGCGTCTATCACGACGCTAGCTCGCACCGCTCCGAAGATCAGGCGGGCCTCCTCCTCGCCGGTGATTACACGCACTTGGATCCCGGTGGCGACCTCGATCCGGGTTATCAGCTCGGCGGCGTCGCTCGCATGGCGCAGAGCGGCGGTCCCGCAGGCCACGATCTCTTCGGCGTCGAGCGACTCGGCCAGGGCGGCGAAGCGGCGCACGACGTCCAGTGCGGCCCGGCCGGCGACGTCGCCTACCTCGCCGGTGAGGGCCACCCGGCTGCCGATGCGCAGCATCTCCTTGTCACGCACGATCGGCTCCAGGCTTCCGTCGGGGCGAACGTCGGCAACGAGGAGGTGGAACGAGTTGCTGCCCAGGTCCAGGGCGGCGATGCGCACCCTGGGGACCGTACAGCACCGCCGGTGCTCAACGGAACCAATCGCGGCGATGCTTGTCCGCCAGCGCCCGCCAAGGGCGCCGCCACTGGCGCCGGGCGTCATCCTGGACCCGGCGCTCCCCGGCGATCAACTGGCCCGTCACAACTGAACGCGCTCCGCCGTCCTGGCGGGCCGCGGCGCGCAACCAGCCCTCGGCCACGACCGCGTCGTGGTGGTCGCCGAGCACCGACTGGAGGGCGGCGGCGTCCTTGGCCGTGCGGCGCGCGGCTTTGCCGGCGACCGGGGCCACCGCCTCGCACGCGTAGCGCAGGCGTTTGGCCATGATGCGAACCTCGTGCAGGGCGTCGTCGGCAGGGTCGTCGCCGAGGTCACCCACCGCCTTGTCCAGATTTCGCCACGGCGGGCGCACCAGGCGGGGGACCATCTCGATGGCCGGCGCCGACCCGTCGACCGCCGGGCCGCCGCCTTCCACCTCCGGCGCACCCCCGGCGTCCACCTCCGGCCCGCAGCCGGCCTCCCCCGCCCCCCGAAGGCCGACGGGTGGGTCCAGCGCGCCGACCACCAGGGTGTCGAGGAGGGCGAGATAGCGATCGCTGTCCATCGCTGTCCGCAGGTCGCGGCGGGCGACCTTGCGTTGAGCGGCGAGACGCCGGAGCAGCGGTTCGGCTGCCGCCCGGTCGCATGCGGCCAGATCGCCGACCCGGCCTGCCAGGCGATCCCCGAGCACGTCGGCGTCGCGCACGGCGCCGAGGGCGCGGGCCAGCCAGCCCAGTTCCTCGCGCACGGTCCGGGTCCAGGCGTCGTCGAGCAGCCTGGCGAAGCTTCTCAGGTCCGACCGCAGCCGGCGTGTGGCCACCCGGGCCTGGTGGACATCCTCGGGATCCTCGTCCAGGCGCACCCCCGGGTCGTGGTCCACCAGGCGGGTGTAGCCGGCGGCTATCGCAGCACCGATCATCTCCTTGACCGAGGCCTCGGACCCGAGGGCAGGGACAACCACGTCGGGCGGGGCGGTGGCCCGCCGGCCCAGGGCGCGCACCACCTTGGGCCGGTCGTCACCGGGCACGGCACCGGCGTCTCGCAACCGCTCGACCACGGCGTCGAGCAGGTCCGCCGATCCCACCACCTCGACCTCCACCTCCCGGAACCGGGCGGCGAGGCGGCGCCCGTCCATCACCGACACGATGTCGTCGTCCACCTCGAGAAGCGCTCCGCCGGCGGCGTCGGTGAGAAGCGTTCGCCGGCGCAGGGTGACGAGCCTGGCCACGGGGCCGAGGCACCGCCCGTGGCTGAGAGCGCGCACCAGGTCGGCTGCGGGGCGGGGCGGGGCGGTCCGCCCCCCCGCCCAGGTCAGCTCCTTACGGACCAACCCTTTGCCGTCGGGAGGCGCGCGCAGCTTGAGGGTCCAGCCGCGCTCACCGGTGCCAGCGGCTTGGCGGTCCTGGCGGTAGCGCAATGTGATCCCGTTGCGCATGAGCCGGAGGTCAGGCGTGTCGTAGTACACGGCCTGCAGGCGGGCGTCGGGCATCGCCTCGGCCAGCACTCCGGGGGCGATCCCCTCGAAGTCGGGGACGGAGAAGCCGACACCGGCTTCGAGCTTGACCTCGTGCTCGACATGCGCGGAGTGCTCGACGTGCGCGGCGCCCACCGGGAGATGCTAACCAGGAGGTCGATCAGTACGAGCGCGGCAGGCCGAGGCTGTGCTGGGCCACGTAGTTGAGGATCATCTCCCGACTCACGGGGGCGATGCGAAGCAGCCTGACCATCCCCCACAAGTCGGCCAGGCCGTACTCCGAGGCCAGTCCGTTGCCACCGTGCACCTGGATGGCGGCGTCGAGGGCAGAGTCGGCGGCGTCGGCGGCGGCCAGCTTGGCCATGTTGGCGGCCTCACCGGCGCCGTCGGCGCCATTGTCATGGAGCCACGCCGCCTTGGTGGTCATCAGCCGGGCCAGCTCGACGTCGATCTTGGCCTGCGCCAGGGGGTGTGCCAACCCCTGGTGCGAGCCGATCGGCACTCCCCACACCGAGCGCTCCCGTGCGTACGCGGAGGCCTTGTCGAGGGCATAGCGGCCGAGCCCGTTGGCGAGGGCCGCCCCCATGATGCGCTCGGGGTTGAGCCCGAAAAACACCTGACGGAGGCCGTCGCCCTCGGTCCCGAGTAGGCGATCCGAGCCGACAGCGACGTCGTCGAAGAACAAGGTGAACTGCTTTTCCGGCGAGCGGATCTCCACCGGGATCACCGTCCGGTCGAGGCCAGCCGCGTCTGCGTCGACGATGAAAAGAGACAGCCGGGCCTTACCGGTCGCCTCGTCGTCGCCGGTGCGGGCCACCACGAGGATGGCGGCGGCCTCGTCGACACCGGAGATGTAGCACTTGACACCCCTCAGGAGCCACCCCTCCCCGTCTCGGCGGGCGGTGGTGGACAGGCGGTGGCTGTTGGAGCCGGCGTCGGGCTCGGTGATGGCGAAGACCACCTTCTCGCCTGCCGCCAGGCGGGGCAGCCACGCCCCCTGCTGGTCGTCGGTCCCGAACCGGGCGATGAGCTCGCCCGAGATGGCACACGAGACCAGCATCAGTAGCAGGGGGCAGCCCTGGGCGGCCAGCTCCTCGCCCACCACGGCCAACTCGCTGACGCCCTGGCCCCCTCCGCCGTGGACCTCGGGGAGATTGACGCTCAGGTAGCCGTGGCCGGCCATGGCCTGCCACAGCTCGGTGACCCGGCCGTCGGTCCTCGCCTTCTCCGCGTAGTAGGCGTGGCCCCACTGGCCGGCCAGCTTGGCCACCGAGGACCGCAGCTCGGCGTGCAGGTCATCCTCGACGAAGTTCATCGTTGCCTCCCCGTCTCGCGACCACGCTATCTGCGGTCGTCAGCTCGGCCGCCAGATGCCAACCACCGTGCGGTCGTCGTGGCAACCCTGGCGGGAGAAATCGGCGAGTAGGGCGAGGTCAAGTGGTGGCGGGGGGGCGGCGAGAGCGGCGGCAAACGCGGGCACCACCGTCTCGGGCCCGTCGCGCAGGGGGCCCGCCACCCCGTCGGTGACGAGGAACAACGCCTCCCCCGCCTCGAGGTGTCCGTTGGCTTGTTCCGTCGCTGCTTCGTCGGCGGGAAGCGCGGCGGTGGCTGTATCCGCCACACCCCCTCCGTCGCCGGTGGCGGGGAAGGCCTCCGTCCACGCCCCGGATCCGACGAGCACGAAGGCGGTGCTGTCGCCCACCCGGAGCAGCGACCAATCGCCTTCCCCCGTGACCGCGGCCACCACCAGGGTGGTGGCACCCGCCGGCCCTGAACGGGTTGCGTCCCTCACCGCCCGGTCTGCGGCACCGACAGCCGCTCGACACGCGGCGGCCGCCCCTTTCGCCAACTCCTCGGCTCGGGTCAACACGTCGGCCCCCGCGGCGCTCGCGGCGTCGACCGCCGAGGCCGACGCCAGCGCGGCGCCCTCGGTTGCGCTGACCCCATCGGCGACCGCGGCGAAAACCCAGCCCTCCCCCGCCCGCCAGGCATAGGCGTCCTCCCCGGCCCCCCCGGCCAGGCGGTGGCGCACCCCGGCCACGCTGGCGGCGCGCACCACCAGCGGTCCGTCGCCCCCGTCGGCCCGGTAGGCGGCGGCCGCAGAAGTCACCCGGGGGCGCAGTCTCGCCGGTGCGGTCGACGCCGGCGACGGGCGGCCCAACGTCGGCGGTTGCAGCACGCCCGATCAGTCCAGATGGTCGACGGGGATCGCCGTCATGCTCGCCACGTCGGGGGGCACCAGCTGGGCGGCCCCGCCGTAGACACTCGCCGACGAGCTCACGATCGACGAGATGAGACCGGCCATCAGCTCGGGTACCACCTTGGCCGGCTCCGCTCCCTCATCGGCGATGAACGCCCGGTTGGCCTTGCGCTCACTCACCTCGGCCAGCACCCCGGCGTCGGCCGAACCGAAGCCGAAAGCCAAGATGTTCGGGTGGCGTTTCCATCCCGGGTCGACCAGGCGGGCGTGGGCAGCCCGCCACGTAGCAGGGTCGTCGGTCGGCTGCCCGTCGGATATGAACACCACCGCGGGACGGTACCAGCGGTCTCCGGCCGCCCGGCTGTTCTGGTAGTCGGCCTCGATGGTGCGGCGCAGGTGGTCGAACGCCACCCCGTACGACGTCCGCCCCCCCGTTGTCACCGCCGGCACCTCGTCCACGACCGACAGGTCGCACAGCGCCAGGACGGTTCGGGCCACGTCGCTGAAGGTCACCACCCCGAAGCGGATCACCTCGGCGATGGCGGGATCCTCGCCGATGGCGGCGCGTAGCGCGGGAAGCTGACGGTTGACGCCTTCGATCGGTTCGCCGGCCATGGACGCCGAAACGTCGAGGCACAGATAGAAGGGGAAGACGGCGTAGCGCTCCTCCACGCCGACGCTCTCGGAGGGCATCACCCGACGCTACCGACTGGGCGCCGTCGGCGCTACAGACCGAGGAAAGGGCTCACGATCATCGCCACCAGGAACAGGCTCACGCAGGCCAGGGCAAAATCGACGAACAGCAGGAACACCGCCCGCCGGGCCCCCGCCAGGTGGCGTCCCCGTGACACCAGCGTGCGCAGCATGCGCCGGTGAGCGAGCCACCACCACACCAGGGCGTAGCGGGCGTAGCGCCGGGCCACGGCGATCGGGGCCGCCTCGGCGCCGGCATCGTCCTCGTCGGCCCGGCGCGATGTGGCGATGCGCCACGCCTGGGTGCGGGGAGTCGGCGCCACCGGGCGGACGAACACGTCGCCCGGCACCGCCCGCGACAGTGAGGGCGACGGCGGGGGCGGGGCCGGGGTGGGCTCGGCGAGGGCGACGCCCTCCTGGGCCGCCCACACCTGGCGGAGGGTTTGGGTGGCGCCGAGCTCGGTCAGGACTTGTTCGAGGACGTGAGACCACTCCGCCGCGCCGGGGCGGCACCGGGGTTCGGCGGTGCTCAGGCCCCGGGCCACGAGCCGCCACAGCGGTGCGCTCCTGTCCAGACTCGGGAGGCGCCGGGCGCCCCCGGGCACCTCGAAGTCGATCGCGACGGTCTCCCCACGTCGTTGGCGGAGTTGGATGGGAAAATGGGCAGCCCCCACGATGCGCAGGAATATCAGGGCCAACGAGTACCGGTCCGAGGAGAGGTCGGGGCTGGCCCCCGCGGCTATGGCCGGGTCATCCCAGTTCGGGGTCATCGGGCGCCGGCGCCCGGTCGTCACCGGAGTACCGTCCGCCCCGAACAGCTCGGTGTTGTCGCAGTCGATGACGTAGACCTCCGGGCCGCGCTCGAGGGACCACAGCACGTTCTTGGCTGACAGGTCGCCGTGGGCGGCGGCCGGCGAGGCACCCCCGAGGGCGTCGAGGAGCCGGGCCAGGGCGTAGGCGATCCCCAGCCGAGCCGGGTCCATCGGAGGGGGGAGGGCGAGCCCGTAGGCAGCGGCGCGCTGGCCCGGGTCGGCCGTCAGGTAGCTGAGCGTCGCCAGGCGGGGCGCCCCGTCGCGGTGGCGGAGCCGGAACCGTTCCGGGGCGCGCGGCACGAGCAGCCCCGCGGCCAGGTCCGACCGCCCGTCTGCGACCACGGCGACGGGCCACGCGGACGCGGAGCGAACTCGGGCCGCGAGGGCGGGCGAGCTGACAGTGACCTGGTCGAGCCAGCGCACCAGGGCCCGCATCGCCTCCTTGGCGACGGGGACCTTGAACGCCTTGTACACGAGGTCGGCGCGGTCTTCGAGGGTGTGGACCCGGCCCTCGCCTCCCTCGGCGAGCAGCTCGCCGACGGCCAGGCGGTGTCTTTCGACCTCCCGGTCAGACCGAGCGGCGTCGGCGGAGCCGGCGGTGCCGATCAGCATCATTGCCCGCGGAGGGGCTCCACCACGGCGGCGATGTCGGCGTCCGCCCATCCCGCCGCGGCCGCCGCCTCGTAGCGGCCCTGCACGGCGCGAGCCAGGGGCATCTCGACGCCGGCCCCGGCACCGACCTCGGTGAACAGGCGCACGTCCTTGGCCCCGAGTGTCGTGCTGAACCACCCCTGATGGTCACCGCCGACGATGTCGTCGATCCTGTTGTGCAACGCCGGGGCAACGGTCCCGAGGGCCGCGAGCAACGCCCGGAGGTCGTCGCCACCGAGCCCGGCGGCCTGACCGACAGCAACCGCATCGGCGAGAGTCGCCACGCCGGCCATGAGCAGGTAGTTGTTGATCAGCTTGACGACCTGGGCCATCCCTGGGTCTGTGCCGCAGCGTCGCACGGTCGTGGTGAGCGCCGACCACAGGGGATCGAGACGTTGGACCGTAGTCTCAGCGCCGGCGACGGCCAACGGCGCCTGACCCCCGGCCAGGGCCTGGGGCCCACCCAGGACCGGGCTGGCCACGAACCTGTTCCCGTAGAGATCCGCCAGGCGCCTGGCGGTGCCAGGGGCGACGGTGGACATGTCGACCACGGAGGGACCATCCTCGTCACCACGGCTGGCTCGACCACCGGGGACGACCAGGGGCCGGCCATCGGGCGCGAGTACGGCGAGGACCGCATCGTCGTCGGCGAGCGACGAGCACACGACGTCGTTGGTCGCGATAGCCGCGGACGGTTCGGTCACTTCGCGTCCCCCGCGGGAGACGACGTCGTCGGCCCGTCCAGGTGTGCGGTTCCAAACGCTCACCTGGTGGCCCGTGTCGATCAGGCGCGACGCCAGCGCTCTACCCATGTGGCCCATTCCGAGGACGAGGACATTCACCCCGTCGAGCCTAGGCTCGCGCCGCTCCGCTTGCTCGTAAGAGGCCGGGCTGTGCCAGGGTGGAAGCCGATGGTGCCTCCGACTCGCGCCACTTCCCAGCCGGGCTCGATCCACGGC
The DNA here is from genome assembly GCA_035552775.1 of Acidimicrobiales bacterium. Lineage (GTDB taxonomy): Bacteria > Actinomycetota > Acidimicrobiia > Acidimicrobiales > Palsa-688 > DASZKW01. The sequence goes on from DASZKW010000097.1 coordinate 29,824, forward strand.
GACGAAGCCGAGCTCGTCGCCAGAGCCGGTGCCCTGGCCGACGACCTCCTCGCCGCTTCGGAGAAGCAAGGCCGCTTCCTCCAGCGACGCCGCGAGGCCCGCCTGCGTCGGATACTGACCAGCGCGGCCGGCACCCGGCTCGTGTTCGCCCTGACCGACCGGGCGCTGCGCCCCGTCGACCCCGCCGTCGGGTCGGCGCAACTGGCGTCCATCGCCGCCGACCTGAGCGCCGACCCCTCCCTGGGCCGCGCCGACCGGCTACTGCTGGCCGTGGCTGTCGCCGCCGGCCACGTGGCACCTCGGGCGGTGATGGCGGCGGTAACCGCGCGCGTCCGCCACGAGACGCGCGAGTTGATCTGGCCGCTCGACGAGCGGGCCCTCACCCGGCGACTCGCGAGGCTGCGGAGCGCCGGCCGGCGGCCCAACCTCAACCTGCTCGGCGAGGCCATCCTCGGAGATGCCGAGGCCGGACGCCGTGTCACCGCTGTCGAGGGGCTGCTCGCTCGCCCCGACGTGGACTGCGTCTCGGTCAAGGTGTCATCGGTGGCGTCGTCGCTGTCGCTTCTCGACGAAAGCGGGTCGCTCGATCGCATCGCCGAGCCGCTCCGCCGCCTCTACCGCGCCGCACAGGCATCGCCTCGCCACCCCATGGTCAACCTGGACATGGAGGAGCACCGCGACCTCGACCTGACCGTCGCCGTGTTCCGCCGCCTTCTCGACGAGCCCGAGTTCGAGGCCATGGAAGCGGGCATCGCCCTGCAGGCATATCTGCCCGACACCCACGGGGCCTTGGCCGAGCTGCTGGCGTGGTCGGCGGAACGCTTCGCTCGCACGGGCGCCGGCATCCGCGTCCGCCTGGTCAAAGGGGCCAATCTGGCCATGGAGCGCGTCGAAGCCGAGTTACACGGCTGGCCCCAGGCGCCATACCCGACCAAGGCGGACACCGACGCGTCGTACCTGCGTCTGCTCGACGAGGTCTTGCGCCCAGAGCACACCGCCCACGTGCGCGTCGGCGTGGCCAGCCACAACCTGTTCGATCTGGCCGCCGCCCTGACGCTGGCGCAACGCAGCGGCGTCGCCGACCGCATGGAGGTGGAGATGCTGGCCGGCATGGCCGAGCGCCAGGCGGCCGCCACCGCCGCTCGCACGGGGGGGATACTCGTCTACGTCCCCGTCACCGAGCGCCACGATTTCCGCAGCGCCATGGCCTACCTGGCCAGGCGCCTGGACGAGAACTCGACACCGGAGGGGTTCCTACGCCACGCCCTCGACCTGCGTCCCCGAAGCGAGGCATGGGCGGAGCAGCGCGCCCGCTTCGAGCGGTCGGCTCTCGAGCGCCACACCGTGTCCACCACCCCGGCCCAGGGCCAAGACCGCACACGCCCAGGGCAAGGCGCCCGCTACCGGCGTTCGAAGCCCGATGGCCGCGCCGGCGCCGGCGGCCGGCCAGCCGCGGTCCCCGTGGCGGTGTTCGTCAACGAGGCGGACACGGACCTGTCGGTCGCCGCCAACCGGAGGTGGGCGCGCCGCGCCGTCGCCTCCCCCCCACCGGTGGCGGTGCCGCCAGAAGCCACCGTCGCCGACGTCGACGCCGCCGTGGTCACGGCCCGGCGCGCCGCGGGGCGCTGGGCGCGCTCCACGCCATCCGAACGGCGATCCCTCCTGCTGGCCGCGGCCGACGGCCTGCGGGCCAGCAGGGCCGACGCGCTCGGCATCATGGCCGGCGAGGCCGGAAAGACCTTCGCCGAGGGTGACCCCGAGGTGTCCGAGGCGATCGACTACGCCTCGTGGTACGCCGAGTCGACTTCGGTCTTTGACGAGGTGGCCGGGGACGTGGGGGCGGTTGGCGCGACCGAGCCGGCGGGAAACACCGAGCCTGCCGGCGGCCCGGTTTGCGATCCTCTCGGCGTGGTGGTGGTGGCGCCCCCTTGGAATTTCCCGTACGCCATACCAGCCGGGGGTGTCCTCGCCACTCTGGCGGCGGGGGGAGCGGCCATCCTCAAGCCGTCCCCCGAGGCGCCCCGCACCGCGGCCGTGCTCACCGCCGCCCTGCACGCCGCCGGCGTGCCGAAGGACCTCGTCCAACTGGTCGCCGCCCCCGACGGCGACGCCGGGCGCCGCCTGATAGAGCACCCCGACGTGGGCACGGTGATACTCACCGGGGCGTGGGAGACGGCGCGTTCGTTCCAGGGTTGGCGCCCCGGGCTCCGACTCCTCGCCGAGACGAGCGGCAAGAACGCCATGGTGGTGACGGCGACCGCAGACGTGGACCAGGCCGTCGCCGACGTGGCGCGATCGGCATTCGGCCACGCCGGCCAGAAGTGCTCGGCGGCCAGCCTGGCCATCGTCGACGCGTCGGTGTACGACGGGTCTGCATTCCTGCGCCAGCTGGCCGACGCGGTCCGCAGCCTGAGGGTGGGGCCGGCGTCGAGTCCCCCGACCGAGGTAGGACCGCTCGTCGGCCCCATGACCGACGCCCTCCACCGTGCCCTTACCGTCCTCGACGCCGGTGAGTCGTGGCTGGTGGCACCGCGCTGTATCGACGAGCAGGCGCGCCTGTGGTCACCTGGTGTGCGCTGCGGCGTGGCCCCCGGGAGCTGGGCGCACCGCACCGAGTGGTTCGGGCCCGTCCTCGGGGTGATGCGCTCCACCAGCTTGGACGAGGCCATCCGATGGCAGAACTCTGTCGCTTACGGCCTCACCGCCGGCCTGCAGTCCACCGACCCGGCCGAGCAGGAGCGGTGGTCCGACGCCGTGGAGGCGGGCAACCTCTATATAAACCGGACGACCACCGGGGCCATCGTGGGACGCCAGCCCTTCGGCGGTTGGAAGCGATCGGCGTGGGGACCCACGGCCAAGGCAGGTGGCCCGGGGTACCTGGGCGCCCTCAGCCGCTGGCGTGACGCCCCGAGCCCCGGGGAGACCTCGGCGGCGCCCGTCGCCCTCGGCCGCGTGGAGGCGTCGTATCGGCGCTGGTGGGATGCCAACGGCATTTCCCCTACCGAGATGGCGGGACTGGCCAGCGAGGCCAACGAGCTGTCCTACCACCCGCTGCCCGGGGTGATCGTGCGCGCCGGGGCCGGGGTGGACGGCTCCCAGCTGGCGCGGGCGCTCCTGGCCGCCCGGGTGACGGGCACCCCGGTCGAGGTCTCGATGGCCGAGGTGTCGATGCCGGCGCCCGGCGCGTCCCCCGTGCGGATCGAGACGGGCGCCGAGCTGGCGCGCCGTCTCCGCCCCGGCGGCTCACGCCTGCGCGTGCTCGGCGAGGCGGAGCCCGAGGTGCTCGCCGCCGCCGCCTCGGCCGGCGTGGCGGTGCTCAACGAGGCGGTGTTGGCGTGCGGAGGCGTGGAGCTGCCTCGCTGGCTACGAGAGAAGGTCGTGAGCCGCAGCCGTCACCGCTACGGCAACATCGTTGCCTGAGCGCCACGGTTCTCGACCAAGCGCACTAGTAGCCGCGGTCCCGGGCCTCGGCGGCGGCGGCAGTGGCCACGTCACGCGGATAGGTACGCATGGCCCGCCACAGGTACACCGCATTGGCGGCGAGGGGCAACAGCATGATGATGAAGGTCCACTGCAGGCCCTGGCGGCCACCCCCGAAGGCGTGGTCGGAGATCACCCCGAACAGCAACGGCGCCAGGGACTGCGCCGCAGTGCGCAGCGCCGTGCGCACCGCCTCCGCCCGCCCCCACAGCTTGCCTGGGACGATGTCTAGGCGGGCGGCGTCGATCGGCGGGTTCTGGGCGGACAGCGCCAAGGAGGCGAGCACCAGGTACGGCACCGCGGTGAACAGGCTCCTGGTCAACAGGGCCGGGATGAACAGCAGCGTCGTGGCCGTGGCGGCAGCGGCGGTCACCATGATGCGCCCGTTGAGATGGTGGCGTTCCAGCAGGCGGTCGCCGAGGCGGCCGGCGACGAGTACCCCCACCACGGCGCCGACCCCGAGCATCAACAGCAGCAGGGTGGCCACCGCCTGGTTCACGTCGTACTGCTTCTTCACAAACTCCGTGCCAAATGTCTGGACACCCGCAAGATAGAAGTAGCCGCAGGCGCTGGCCACGATGAGGATCACGTTGGTACGGATCCTCAGGACGTAACGGGTGGCTGACAGCAGGCCCATCGACCGCAGGTCGGCCTCGTTGAGCATGTCGGGATCCGGGGCGACTCCGCGAACGCGGGCCAGACGCTGGGCGTCGGTCTCCGCGTGTTGAGCGCCGGCGACGCCCATCGCGGTGTCGGGCGAAGCAGGCGACGGCACGGGCACCGCGGAGCCCCCCGGGAGAGGGTCGTGGCCCCCCCGTTTCGGCTCCGGCAGGCGCAGGACGTAGGCGGCCAAGATGAACGCAGGCACGGCGAGGATCAGAAACGCAGCCCGCCAACTCAGCGCCGCCAGGTCACCGGTCACCGCGAAGCCGAGCCCGGCGCCGACCAACTCACCGGTCAACACGTAACTGTAGATCCGTCCCCTCTCGGCGCTCGGGAAGTAATCGCCGATCAACGAGGCCACGGCCGGTCCCGCAGCCGCGGTCACGAAGCCCAGGAACAGGCGGGCGAGCAGCAACTGGTCGAAGTTCGAGGCCGTCGCGCTCCAGATCATGGCCACGCCCCACACCCCGACCGCGATCCCGAGGGTCCGGGTGCGCCGCACCCTGTCGGCGAGCACGCCGAATGGCAGGCTGGCAACCGCCGCGGTCAGCGAGGTGACCGCCACGAGCAGGCCTATGTCGGTGTTGGTTATGTGGAGGGCGGCGCGCAGCTGGGTGGCCGAAGCCCCGACGGTCGCTGTGTCAGCACCGCTCAGAGCGAGCACGCAGGCGAGCACGACGATGACCCGCGTCCGCGCCGGGCCGCCAAGGGTGACTTCGAGTCGCCGGCCGGCCCGGCGGGCGAACACGTCCACCGACCGCCGGAACCCGCTGGCAGCCCCGTGCGTGGACGTAACCGCTCCTCCTCTGGACTAGGAACGCTGCGCTGTCTCGGATGGAGGATACGGGGGTCGTTGCCGTCCGCGGCGGCACTCACCCATCGCGTACCGGACACCCTGCCAGGCGCAGGCGGACGGTCGCCTCCATGGCGGCGAGGTTGGCCAGCATGTCCGGCGCCGGGGCCTTGGCCACGTCGGTTATGACGTACCCGAGGTCTCCGCGGGTGGCGAGGAACTGACCTTCCACGTTGACCTGGTGCTCGGCGAAGATCGCATTGACGGCGGCGAGCACGCCGGGAACATTGCTGTGCAGATGCATCAGCCGGTGGGCACCCGCGTGCTCGGGCAGCTCGAGGTTGGGAAAATTGACGCTGAGCGCGGTGCTACCGCTTCGCACGAACTCGACCACCTTGTGGGCGACGAACTGGCCGATGTCCGCCTGGGCCTCCTCAGTGCTGCCACCGACATGGGGGGTGAGGATCACGTTGTCAAGTCCACGCAGCTCGGAGAGAAACGGCTCGTCACGGCTTCGGGGCTCCTCGCCGAACACATCGACGGCCGCTCCCGCCAGGTGCCCCGACCGGAGATGGCGAGCAAGGGCGGCGTGGTCGACAACGAAACCGCGGCTCAGGTTCAAGAACAACGATCCCGGACGCATCCGGGCGAGCTCCGATTCGCCGAACAGACCTCGGTTGGTGGGCCTCCCGTCGACGTGAAGGGTCACCACATCGACTTCGGAGAGGAGCTGATCGAGGGTGGCGCAACGGCGGGCGTTGCCCAGTGCCAGGCGGTCGGCTGTGTCGTAAAACAGTACCGACATGCCCATGCTCTCCGCCAGCACCGACAGCTGGGAACCGATGTTGCCGTAGCCGACGATCCCCAGCCGGCGCCCCCGCACCTCGTGGCTGCCCACAGCCGACTTATCCCAGTGACCGGCGTGCATGTCACGGTCCTTGGGTGTCAGCCGCCGGCTCAGGGAGATGATCTCGGCGATGACCAGTTCGACCACGCTGCGGGTGTTGGAGAAGGGGGCGTTGAACACCGCCACCCCCCGGCGGCGCGTGGGTTCGAGGTCGATCTGGTTGGTCCCGATGCAGAAGGCACCGATGACGACCATGGGGGAGGTCTCGAGCACGGCCTCGGTGACATGTGTGCCGGACCTGATACCCAACACGTCCACGTCGGCGACCCGCTTGATCAGCTCCGGTTCCTCCGGCGCGTGCGGGATCGTGTCGACTTCATAGCCGGCCCGCTCGAACAGGGCGGCGGCGCCGGGGTGGATGTTCTCGACCAGGAGGGCGCGCATGAGGGCGACAGCGTACCGGGACCGAGATTGGCTGCCGTGGCGTCGCCCGTGCCCCGCATAGGGTCTCTCTCGGTGCCTCCGCAAATCCGGCAGCTGGCCATGGGGCGGTCCACGGGCGATCTGTTCCGGGTCGCGGTCGCCGCCGGTGTCGTCACCTTGGCCTTCCTCGGCGCCGGCCCCCGCACCGTCGACCCGCTCGAAGCAGCCGTTTACCGGGACCTGGCGCAGCTTCCCCACTGGCTCTTGCCGGTCTCCCATGTGGCTGTGCTGGCCGGCTCGGTGGTCGACATCGCGGTCATGGCCGGCGTGGCGATGCTTCTGAAGCAGATCCGCCTCGGTGCCCGTCTCGTCGCCGGCGGCGTCGTCGCCTGGGTCATCAGCTACTTCTCCCAACTGGCGGCGCACCCCCGCCTCCTCGACGTGACCGTCGGCGACCACCAACACACCCTTCGCGCCGCATTTCCCGCCGACCACATGGCTGTCGCCGCCGCCCTGGCGACAGTTGCCAGCCCGTACCTCCCCCGTCCCCTCCGCCGCCTCCTCCTGCCTGTCACCATCGTGGTCGCCGCCGCGCTGGAGTTCACCGGAAGCCACCTCACGCTCGACGTCGTCGCCGGTGGTTTCATCGGCTGGGCGGCAGGCACGCTCGTCCACCTGGTCAGCGCTGCCCCCGGCCGGTCGGAGTCAGTAGAGGTCGTGACCCGGGCCCTCGCCACCGCCGGGTTCGACGCCGCCGGGGTCACCCTGGTCAGTGCGCCTCTGCGCGGCCCGCGCATCTACGAGGCCGCCACCGGCGACGGCCAGCCCCTGGCCATCGAGGTGGTGCGCAGGGGTCAGCGGCGGGCAGGATCGAGCTACAAGCTGCGCCGCCTGCTGGCTTCGCTCGAAGTCGAGGACGAGCCGTCCCTGTCGTCTCCCCGCCACGAGGTGGACCACGAGGCGCTGGTGACCCTACTGGCCGAGCAGGCCGGCGTTCGCACGCCGAAGGTGATACTGGCGGGCGAGCTCGGCCACGGTCCCGCCTTCCTGGTGCGTCACAGGGTCGACGGCCAACGGCTGTCGGATCTCGTCGCCGACGGGTGCGGCGACCGTCTGCTGGGCGAGATCTGGCTCAACGTGGCCCGGCTGGGCCGGGCCCGCATCGCCCACCACAACCTTGTCGCCGACAACATCCTCGTGGACCGCAGCGGTCAGCCGTGGCTCGTCGACTTCACCTTCGCCCGCACCGGAGCGGACGACCGCCACCTGGCCCAGGAGGTAGCCGAGGCCCTGGTCTCGTTGAGCGCGGTTGTCGGCCCGCAGCGCGCAGTTGACTCCGCGGCCGGCGTGCTCGACAAGTCAGACCTGCGTGAGGCGCTGGCCTACATGCAGCCCTTGGCCCTCCCGACCCGGATCCGCCGCCAACTCCAGGGACGTCCCGAGCTCGGCGACCTGTCCGAAACGCTGGCCCAGTTCCTCGGACAGCCACGCCCGTCGTTCCGTCCCAAGATCCGGGTGCGATTCGTGATCTCGGTGGCCGTGGCCGGCGGGGGGATCTACCTCCTGCTACCCCAGATCGGGACCGTGCCGAGCCTGCTGCAAGCCGTCCGCCATGCCAACTACTGGTGGTTGGTGGCGGCGCTGGGCGCAGGCGCCGCCACCTTCCCCATGGCCGCCGCCTCCTACCTGGGAGCGGTCCGCACCCATCTTCCTTTCGCCCGCACGACGATGGTCCAGTTGGCATCGGCCTTCACCAGCCGGCTGACCCCCGGCGGGATAGGAGGGATGGGACTCAACCTCATCTACCTGCAGCGGCAGGGCTCTGACCGCCCTGAGGCGATCGGGTCCATCGCCCTCAACCAGGGGGCCGGCGCCGTCGTCCACGCCGCCTTGTTCGTCGTGGCCATCGGGTTCTTGGGCACCAGCGGCGTGGTGGGCAATGTCAAGCTGCCGTCCGGTTGGCCCGTGCTGGTCGGCGTGGTGGTGGTCCTGGTCCTGCTCGGAGCCGTGATCGGGTCCCCATTCGGGCGGCGCCGCGTCCTGGCACCCGCGCGGCGGGTGCTGGCCAACCTCGGCACCACCCTGCGCCATCCCCTCCGGGCGCTCGCCCTGATCGGCGGGTCGGCCGGCGTGACGTTGGGCAACGCCTTGGCGCTGGCCGCCAGTCTGGCCGCATTCGACCACCACTTTCCCTTCCTCCCGGTGATAGCCGTCTACATCGGCGGGGCGGCGATCGCCTCCGCGGCGCCCACCCCCGGCAACCTCGGGGCCGTAGAAGCGGCCCTCGCCGCCGGCCTGACAGGTATCGGTGTCCGCTCCGCCGAGGCCGTCGCAGCGGTGCTCACCTTCCGGCTCCTCACGTTCTGGCTGCCGATCGTGCCGGGCCTGGTCGCGCTACGGCTCCTGCAGCACCGCGACGCTGTCTAGTGTCCCCACCGCGGCCGTCAGGCGGTTGACACCAGGTTGGCGGGCGGCACGCTGGGCGTGACCTTGGAGATGGTTATGGGCCCGGTGTTGGCCGTCACGTAGATCGGGCTCACCGACGACGCGGCACCGTTTTCAATCTTGACGACTTCGCCGCCGGAATAGCCGTAGTGGTCTGTCCTGGAGTATGTGAGCGGGGTCAGCCCCGGGGTGACGAAGTTGACGCTGTCGTTCTCGATGGCGCTGACGAGGTCGGTCCGGGTGAGGTCCTTGCCGGCCTTTTGCAACGCTTGCACGAAGGTGTAGCCGAGCCCGACGCCGTACACGGTGTTGCCGTCGACAGGTGCACCGCTGTCGTAGTCGGCGAGCAGCTTCTTGCTCACTTGGATCCAAGGGTTGCTGGTGTCTGCCTCGGGCGGCAGGTAGGCGTCACTGATCATTCCGTTGAGCAACGTCTCCCCCGCCTTTCCCTTGGAGAACGACGCCAGGAGGGGAGCGACGGTGGGCGGGTCGGCACCCACATTCGACACCACGAACTGGGGCGAGTAGCCGATGGCCGCGGCGGGCAGCATGGCCAGCGCGGTGGCGGCGGGGATGGTTGCCATGGCCACCACCTGGGCACCGGCCGCCTTGAGGGCCGCCACCTGGTTGCTCAGCGGACCCGAAAGTGTTGCCGAGTCGTAGCTCTGGCGGCTCACCACCGACGAGGCCGGAAGCTCGGCGTCCAGGCCCTGGTCGAAGCCCTGGCCGAAGTCGTCGTTCTGGTATAGGTACCCGACCTTCATGCCCGCGAAGTGGTCCTTTATGTACTGGCCGAGGATCTTGCCCTCGACAAGGTAGTTAGGCTGCCAGCCGAAGCTCTCGGGGTACTTCGGATTGTTCCAACAGGTGCATCCGGATTCGATGAACAGCTGCGGGACCTTCTGGGCGTTGAGAAATGGCTGCACCGCGGTCTGAGTCGGCGTCCCGAGGGGTCCGACGTCGGCGAATATGTTGTCCTGGAGTACCAGTTGTCGGGTCTTGGTTGCGGTGACGGACGGGTTGTAGCCGTCGTCGACGTAGTCGTAGTGGATCCTGCGACCGTTGACGCCACCGTGGGCGTTTACCCATTTGAATACTGCGTTGGCGGCGGGGGCGATCTCGCTGTAGCCGGGGGCGGCAGGTCCGGTGAGGGGCACGGTCGCCCCGATGTTGATGGTGGTGGCGGTAACCCCGGGAGCGGTGGCCCCTCCCCCTCCACCTGCACCGGAGGTGCCTTTGGAGCTGCTGCCACAGGCGGCGCCTAACAGGGCAAGCGCGGCGAGGACGGCGCCGACCCGTCGCGAGGTCGTGGGCGACTTCGAGCTCATGGGTTTGTCCTTTCATGCTCCGCTGTCGGCGGCGCGGACGGAGGGCGCTCTGCCTCCGGGCCGATCCCGGTGGTGACCCCGATGATGGGCGACGACCGCGCCGCGCCAAGGCGGAGGGCCCGGTGGCCGAGCCACCGCAGGCCGCCCTGAACTCCCGATGGGGCAGCGAGCATCACCACGATGAGGACCACACCGTAGATCACCACTGCCAGGTTGGCACCGACAGAGTTGCCCAGGGAGAAACTCTTGGAAATGGAAGTCGACCACTGAGGCAGGTATACGAGGACCACCGCTCCCCACCACGGTCCGACCAGGCTGCCCGCCCCACCGAGGACCATCGCGGCCAGCAGGTACAGCGACAGGGTGAGCGCGAACTCGCCGGTGTTCACGACGCCCGTGGAAAGGCCGAGGAAGGCTCCGGCCAGACCGGCGCACGAGGCGCTCACCACGAAGGCGAAGACCTTGGTGCGGGCCACACGGATACCGGCCAAGGCGGCGGCGATCTCGTTGTCGCGAACGGCACGCATGGATCGGCCGAACCGGCTGCGAACCAGGTTGGCCAGCAGGACCAGCACCACCAGGGCGCACAGGATCTCGATCCACGCCAGCCACTGCTCGGCATTGATGCCCGCGGGCGGCGTGGGCGCAGTGGTGGCCAATCCCTGGTCCCCCCCGAACGTCGCCGTGTACTTGTCGGCGAGTTGCGGCAGGCCCAGGGCCAGTATCAGGGTCATGCCTGCCAGGTAGGGTCCCCGGAGGCGGGTGGCGGGCATCGCCACCATCAGACCCAGCGCGGCGCTGGCGGCCATGGAGATGATCAACTCCAGGCCCAGGGGCATCGGTGCGTGGATCTGCAGGATGGCGAAGGTGTAGGCGCCCACGGCCATGAACCCCCCGTGGCCGAGCGATATCTGGCCGTTCACCCCGGTGAGAATGCTCATCCCGGCGAGGACGATCGCGTACAGGGCTATCTCCCCCATCTCGAAGTCGCGGTAGGCGCTCAGACCCAGCGTGATTGCGAGAAAGAAGACGGCCCCGCCGCCAGCCGCCAGCAGGTGCCGCAGCAGAGGCTGGTTGGGCAGCAGAGACTGGACCCGCAGCCGGCGCCGTTCGCTCATACCTGCCTGGGGGTGGGACGGGCGAACAGGCCTTCAGGACGGGAGCCGAGGACGACGATCAGGATCGCCGCCGCCCCGAGAGGCTCGAGGCTCGACCCCAGATAGCCGCCGACATACGACAGGGCCAAGCCGGTGAGGAGGCCGCCGATGAGCGAACCGGCGGGGCTGTCGAGGCCGCCGACGACGGCGGCGGTGAAGGCGTAGACGAGGATCAGGTCCATGTAGTCGGGTGAGAACGCCGCCGTGGGGGCGACGAGCAGCCCGGCCAGAGACCCGGCGAATGATGCCACCGCCCAGCCCAGAGTGAGGATACGACCCACCCGCACCCCTGCCAACCTGGCCATCTCCGGGGCGAATGCCGACGCCCGCATTCGCAGCCCGAGATCCGTGGCCCGGAACAGGACCACCATGGACAGCATCAGGGCGACCACGGCCACGAGGATGAACACGTCGAAGTGGGAGAACGAGACCCGGCGCCCGCCAATGGACAGCCCGCTTTGGGAGAACGCCGCTGGGAAGCCCCTGTTGCGCACCCCGTAGATGGCCCCCGCCAACCCCTCCAACAGGATCAGCAAGCCCAGGGTGACGATGACGGCGTTGATCTCCGGCTTTCCCCTGAGGGGACGGATGAAGACCCGTTCGACCACGGCACCGAACGCGAGACCGGCGAGCAGGGCGACGACGAAGGCCTCCCAGTAACCGACCTGCCGGTCGAGGAGGGTCACGGCGAGATAGGTGGTGAACATGGCCATGGAACCTTGGGCGAAGTTGATCACCCTGGTGGCCCTCCAGATGAGCACCAGCCCGAGGGCGACCGCGGCGTAGATCATCCCCGCGCTTATCCCGTTCAGCGTCAGGTCGAAAAAATGGCTCACGACGTAGACGCCTCTTATCGCTCAGAAGCCGAGGTAGTGGTGGCGGAGGCCGGCGTCCGCACCCACCGCGGCCGCGGTATCGGCCATCACCACCCGCCCCAGGTTGATCACGACGGCGCGCTGGGCGATCGACAGGGCACTGCGCGCGTTCTGCTCAACCAGGATCACGGTGAGGGCCGCCAGGGGAGTGAGATCGACCAGGACGGCCATCAGCTCGACGGTGACTCGAGGAGCCAGCCCGAGCGACGGCTCGTCGAGCAGGAGGACCCGAGGCCTCGACATGAGTGCCCTGCCGATGGCCAGCATCTGGCGCTCCCCGCCGGACAACGTGGCCCCCAGTTTCCGGCGGCGCTCGGCGAGGATCGGGAACAACTCGTATGTCTCCGCCATGGCCTTGCGCCCATCCACCCTGTCCCGACGCCACAGGGAACCGAGACGCAGGTTCTCCTCGACCGTGAGCTGGTCGATCACGCCTCGTCCGGCGGGCACGTGGGCCACCCCCCGCCGGACCACATCCTCCACGCCGAGCGCTGTCAGGTCGTCGCCGTCGTAGTGCACCGCTCCTGCCCGAGGGTGGACGAGGCCGGTCATGGCCCGCAGTAGGGTCGTCTTTCCCGCACCGTTGGCCCCAAGCACCGCGGTTATCGACGAGGGAGCGGCGCTGAAGGAGACGCCGTCGAGGGCGTTGACGGCTCCGTAGGACACCGCGAGTTCCCGGACTTCAAGCACCGGAGGGCACCTCTTCGCCCAGGTAGGCCGTCGTCACCTCGGGATTGGTGCGAATGGCGTCCGGTGCGCCCGACGCGATCACCCGACCGAAGTTGAGGACCACCAGGTCGTCACAGACCGACATGACGAGGTCCATGTGGTGCTCTACAAGCAGCACCGCCATGTCGCTGCGCAGCTCGGCGAGCAGGCGTCGCAGGGCGTCCACCTCGGACCCCGACAGTCCGCTGGCGGGCTCGTCGAGCAGGAGCAGTGATGGCTTCCCCATCAGGGCACGCGCCAGACCCACCCGCTTTTGGATGGAGTAGGCCAGCACCCCCGGGGAGCGCTCGGCGTGCTCGGCAATGCGGAGGCGGTCGAGTACGGCCATCGCCCGTGCCCGCAGTTGGCGTTCGCCCCGGGGGGATCGTCCCAGACCCACCAGCGCCGACACCAGGCCCACCGCCGGCGAGGCTGTGCCCCCCGCCATGACGTTCTCGACCACCGTAAGTCCCCGCCACAGCCCCACGTCCTGGAGGGTCCGGGCGATCCCCAGCTCGGCCAGGTCGTGAGGGCGGTGGCCGCCCAAGCGGCGCCCGCGGTAGGAGATGCGACCAGAGTCACTGGCTACGAAGCCGCACACGACGTTGAACAGCGTGGTCTTGCCCGCCCCGTTGGGACCGATGACACCGACTATCCGGTTGGGTGCCACCGTCAGCGACACCGCATCGAGGGCGACGATGCCGCCGAAGCTGACCTTCACCTGCTCGACGGTGAGATCGCCGGCATCCACAGGTCTCACGATTCTCGGGACACTAGCGCCGCGTCATGGCGCCGCCACTGTCGCCGGGATCGTGGCTCGACGCCAGATCAGGCGTGATGGACCCAGGCTGCCAGGTCGGGGGCGACCAGCTCGGCCACCCGGGCGTGGTAGCGCGCCAGGTCGGCGTCGTCCACCAGCACAGCCCGCCACTGCCCGACGGTGCCGCTGGCGAAGAAGCGGCGGTTGTCCTTGAAGACGTGGCGGCTGGCGTTGGGGACGAGTTCGTCGGCCCGGGCCCGCATGCGCTCGAATGTGGCGGCCTCGACAAGCGCCGGCCATTTGGCATCGGGGATGCTGATGGACAGGCGGTCGGCCAGCCGTCGCATCTGGGCTGCCAGGTCGTCCTTCAGGTCGGCGTAGTGGAGGAGCACGACATTGGGACGGTATCTGGCCTCCCAAAAGCTCTGCAGGTGGTGCAGGGTGGAGACCAGGCTGGAGTCGGTTTCGGTCGGCGGGGTGGGATCGTCGACCCAGCGCCAGAACCGCTTGCGCACGTTGTCCGCCCACATGGGGGGCAGCCCGGCGGACGGGGCGTCGGCGACGTGGCCGGCGCCGGTGGCCGACCGGCGGGCCCGGGCGAAGGCGACCATGTCGGTGTTGGCCAGGTGGTTGTCCCACGACACGGCGACGTCACGCGGATCGCGCCCCACGCACAGGTAGCTTGTCTCCTCTTTGAAGGCAAGGCCGTCCAGCGGTGTGTGGGTCTTGATGAAGCGGCGGTGATGTTGACCCTCCAGGGTGGCCAGCGCCTCCTGCCGATCGACGGCGAGGGCGTCCAGCCGGGGCGATACCTGGTCAAGGGGGCGGTCCAATGCCGGCGTCTGGAAGATCAGCAAGGCGCAGATCATCTGCACCCAGGTGGTGCCGCACTTGGGAGGCGGGCTGATCACGATGTCGCCCGGGCGCCACGGGAATCCGTCCCATCGGGCGCTGTCGTGCACGTCAGTCCGGTACCGCGGTTCCATGGGCATCCTCAGCCGGCGACCCCGACCTGCCGGGATTCGCCGGCAGATCGGGGTCGTTGGGGTCAGTGCCTATTCTGACATCTCCTATTGGGCAGGAGCACAATAGGGGCTGTCACGGGTAACGAGGCGGGCTACAGCCCACCACCTCGCCCGGTGCGGCCAGACCGGTTAGCCGGCCACGCAGGGCTGGTTTACGGTACCGAACTCGTTGTGGACCCACTGGTTGTGGTCACAGCCGGGATTCTGGTCCTCGGCGTCGAAGTAATGGTTGCCCATCGCTTGGTTGTGGGCCAGGGTGTTGTTCGAGGCGCCCGACCCCGGGATGTAGACGGGATTCCCGTTGGCGTCGACCACGGGGCCGTTGGCGTCGTACATCTGGGCCATCTCGACGCCGATGCCGTCGCTGTCGTTGCCGATGAGGGTGTTGTGGCTGACGTTGTTGTTGTTCGCGCCTGCCGACATCTCGATGCCGTCGCCCTGGCTGGTGTTCACGCCGAGGCTCAGGCCGTTGAACGACGAGGTGTTGTGGACGACCGTGTCGTTGACCGCAGCGCACTGGGCGGCGGCGTTGTTGGCCAAGTCATTGCACGAACTGCTGTAAAGGATGATTCCACCGTCTTTATTGTGATCGGTGGTATTGCCCTCCACGGTGTCGAAGCTGCCCTCGACGGCCTTGGAGAGGCCCATGCCGAACAGGTTGATCCCGAAGCCGGTCGTACGACCGTAGCCGTTGTGGTCGGCGACGTTGTTCTGGATCAGGGTGCCGACGTTGCCCACATCGCCCGAGCACGTGGTCTGCGCCTTCGCGACGAGGAAGGCGTCGTGGCACGACGGGTTCACCATGATGCCGTTGTTGCCGGAGTCGGTGACGTAGTTGCCCCGGACCACGCTGTTGGTCATATTGGGACCGTTGACGTCGATGCCCTCGTCATTCGATCCGGGGATCTGCTGCCCGCGGACGAACGTGACGCCTGGGGTCGCCGCCGGCTTGCAGGTGGCGTTGGAGCACACGGCGACGTTGTTGTTGGTGACCACGTTGTCGGTGATGTCGTTGCCTGTCCCCGACATGGCCGGGTTGACCACGCCGTTGACAGCGTTATAGGGCCCGGTTAGCAGGGAAATACCCGAGTACTCGCCGTTGTGGGTGACGGTGTTGTGGCTGACCCTGTTGTAGCTCGAGTTCCAGACGCTGATCCCGTCGCCGTTCTCCGCCGGCGAGTGGATGGCGGTGATGTTGTCGTGGACGTTCATCAGCGTGACGGCGTTGCCCGAGCCGTTGTCGATGCGCACGCCGGCCGCGAAGCCGGAGACCTCGCCGTTCATGACGCGCGAGTTGGTGACGCTGTCGAAATGGATGCCGACCTTGTCGGTCCCGTCCACGGGGCCGGTCCCATAACTGTTCAGTGCCCCGAAAACATGGTGGCCGTTGAGGTTGAGTGTGATGTTGCTGGCGCCGATGGTGATGCCGGTGCCGGCGCACGGCCCCACGTCGGCACGCAACAGCGTGTTCTGGGTGACTGTCGACCCGCAGGCCAGGGTCTGAGGAGTGGCCGACGCCGGGCTAGCCAACGCGACGCTCCCCGCGATCATGGCCAAGGCGGGTAAGACCGTCACAGCACGCGGAATTTTATACATACTACCTTCCTTTGACTTTGAGTGTATTTCATTTGCCTGCTCGGACGGCGTCCTGCGAGGACACGAGGGGAGCCTTATCGCTCCGCCGCCTCATTGATTCCGCACCATCCGGTGCCCGAAGTTGCCCCTCCTAGAGCCGCACCGCTGAAGCGCTCACTCCCCCCTGCACAGCCCCTTGTGTGCTGTTGTCTCTCTTCATATCACGGATTTCGAGACCAAGGCAAGCGCGAAGATCAATTTGCTAGACGCCGTCCCAGTGCGATCTGGCCAAGAGTCCGATCTGTAAAGGATCGGTATATGTATAGTCTCAATACCACCGTAGTCGTACTACCACCGAGCGCATTCGCGAGTGGCGTCCCGCCTTGGCAGCCCAGCGCCTGGAGTCTTCACGGTCGAGGATGGGGGCAACGACGAGCCGGTCAATCCAGGCGGAAGGGGACCGTGGCGATAGCCGCGTCGGTTCGCCTGCGGAGGACGTTAGGGGAACTCACTCCTGCTTGAGGGAGATCCACAGGCCTGGCTTGATTAGCGCCGCGAGATACATCGGCCACAACGTCGCTGCACGACACCAGAAGCTGACTACTTGCCGGTCCGCAGCTTCGAAGGACCGCTCTGGACTGAAGTGCCGATGGGAGTTCAGGCGCAAAACGTGACGCCCAGGCTCGACCGGTAACTCGACTGTCTTCTGGGCGGCAATCGACCCCACGACGTTACCGTCGATCTCGATCTGCCATTCCCGGCTGCGATCGATGAGTCCTCCCCATTTTCGTGACAAAGAAAGTGTCGCTGTGGCCATAGGAGTGCGTTCTCCGTTGGACACCGGATGGCGGGGAGCCGAGATCGTCCGCCGTTGCGATCCCCGGGGCGTTCGCGATCTGGCGGCCTTGGCGCCAGTCACGAGGCGCTCCCGATCGAACATCGAAGACACTACTCGCAGTGCCACCACGTCGATCGCCACCAGCCCGAGCGCGAACTCGAGCGCGACCGTGAAGGTCGGATTGATCACACCGACCACCAACAGCAGTACCACGCCGAGAACCGGAAAACTCGCGAGTGTGCCCAACTGCTGGGCGACGCGGACTTCGCTCGATCTGACAGACACTGCCATTCCGACCACGACGGCCCACCCGGCCACGAGCGGGGCAAGAAGAAACAGAGCGAGGAGTACCGGACCGTCGTGGAACACCGCTGAGGCGACACCGGGGTGCGCGAACAGTCGAACGGCGGCGAGGAAGAGCCCGAACACCGCGTAGGAGACCAGCACCGCGGGGATCATGACCGCGAACGCCTTGCCCAAGATGAGCTCCTGCCTGCGGATTGGCGTGGTGAGCAACGGCTCGAGGGTGCCCTGCTCGCGCTCGCCGGCAACAGTGTACGCGGCGAGGGTGCTCGGCATGATGACCGGGATCAGCAGGAGGTAGAGGAGGGGCAGAGTGAGGCCCTTGTCCAAGGCGGCCCCCGATTTGGATGCCTTGGTGAGGAAGATTGTAACGCTGGGCTCGATGAGAAATACCAATGGCAGGACGAACATGGTGACGACGATGGACCGTTTGCGCCGGTAGTCCCGCAGCTCCTTGCGGGCCACGGACCGGATGCGCCCGGCATCGAAGCCCGTCATCGTTGACGGGCCTCGACGTCCTCGTCGATCAGCTCGAGGTACACGTCTTCGAGGGAATGCTTTGCCTCGCTGATGGAGAGGACATCCGCTCCGGCGCCCACCAGGCACCGGGTCACCTCGGGTGCAGCAATTCTCGGATCGGACACGGAGACCACATAGGAGCCCGGACCTTCGAAGCGCCAGTCCTCGACGGCCCCGATGGGGGCAAAGACGTGGTCGGGTTCGCTAAGGGGCGTGAGGGTCGTGACGATGAGCTCACTTTTGAAAAGCTGTGCTCGCAGCTCCGCCGGCCGACCGACGCTCCGCAGCGTCGTGTTCATGATGGCCACCCGGTCGCAGAGCTTTTCCGCCTCCTCGAGCCGGTGCGTGGTGAGAAAGATCGTCACTCCCTTCTGCCTGAGCCCGCTGATGAGATCGTGCACCTCGCGTGCAGCCACCGGGTCGAGGCCCGACGTCGGCTCGTCGAGGAACATGATCTCCGGGTCGCTCAGCAACGTTCGTGCCAGCCCCACCCGCTGGCGAAGCCCCTTGGAGAGACCGCCACAGAGATCTCCCGCTCGATCGCCAAGGTTGACGGCCTCGAGGGCGTCTTGGATCCGCGGTCCAGGGTCGCGCAATCCGTACAGACCGGCGAAGTACTCCAAGTTCTCGGTCACGGTCAGTCGCAGATAGAGCCCCGGTGCCTCGGGCATGATCGCAATATGCTGGCGGATCTCCACCCCGTTCTCGGGGCTTAGCGGGATCCCCGCCACGGTGGCCGAGCCCGAAGTCGGGGCGACCAACGTGCCCAGAGTGCGCACCGTGGTGGTCTTGCCAGCGCCATTGGGGCCCAGGAAGCCGAAGACCTCCCCGTAGGCGACTTCGAAGGACACCTCGGAGAACGCGGTCCGCGCGCCGAAGCGCTTGGTCAGACCATCGACCGACAGCGCACGAGTCTGCACGCCATAATCATGGCACGACCGCAACCACCCGGCTCTCGGCACGCTGCCCTGGGGATAGCCCCACGTCCAAGACGCCGACTAGCCCTATTCCGGTCTCCGTCTTCGGCGTCTACCTTTCCGGCTGGATGCGCGACCCCCGGTTAAACCAGGCCCGCCTCGTGGCCGGCACCGTCCTCAGAGAGCCGTTCCACAGGCGTGCCTGGTCGGAGCTCGTCTTCTTCCTGATCAGCGGTGTGGTGGCATGGATCGGGATCGTGTTCGTGGCCGCCACCCTGGCATCCGGGGCGGTGTTGGCCGTCACCTTCGTCGGGGTGGTGATCATCGCGGCCTGCCTGCGCGGTGTCCGGGGGATCGGCGGCTGGCATCGCGCTCTCGCCCGGCACTTCTTGGACGAGCGCATCGCCGACCCCGAACCGTTCCGGGCCCGATCCGGCATGTTCGGCTGGCTGCAGGCCGCGCTTCGCGACCGGACTGCCTGGCGTGCGCTGGCCTACACGACGGTGAAGATCCCGCTGCTGGTCTTTAGTGTCTGGTTCGGGCTCAGCATCTGGGCCGACGCGTTCGCGTCAGTCACGTATCCGGTCCTTCATAGAGGCGTCGTCGGTCCCGCCGGGTTCGGCGTCGTCGGTCCCGCCGGGTTCGGCGTCGTGCGCCACGTGGTCGGGCCCGACCTGACCGGGCCAGGACCGTCCGGGGCCCTCCACGGCCTGCTGTTGTTCGTTACCGGGGTGGCCCTCTTCTTCTTCGCCCCCTGGGCCCTGAGGCTGGTCGTATATCTCGACCGTCGGCTCATGCGGCTCCTCCTTGGACCCGACGCCATGACCGCCCGGGTCCGCACCCTCGAACAAACCCGGGCCCAGACCGTCGACGCCTCCGCCGCCACCCTGCGGCGGATCGAGCGTGACCTTCACGACGGCACCCAAGCCCAACTGGTCGCGCTGGCCATGCGGCTCGGCCGAGCGAAGGAGAAGCTGGCTGCCGGCCAGGAATTGGACCTGGATCAGGTGCGCCGCCTGGTCGACGAAGCCCACCGCGGCGCCAAGGAGGCCATCGTCGAGCTGCGAGACCTGGCTCGCGGCATCCACCCGCCCGTTCTTGACACCGGTCTCGAAGGAGCCCTGGCTACCCTGGCGGCACGCAGCGCGGTGCCGAGTGAGCTCACCGTTTCCATCCAGTCCCGGCCGACCCCCGCCATGGAGGCGATCGCCTACTTCTGCGTGGCCGAGCTTCTCGCCAACGCCGCCCAGCACGCCCAAGCGTCACGGGCCACGATCAGCTGCACCGAGCACGGGCCCTGGCTGCGGATCGTCGTTCGCGACGACGGCCGGGGCGGGGCGGTGGTGACCCGGGTCGGGTCCACCTCGAGCGGGCTCGCCGGGCTCACCGACCGGGTGGAGGCGGTGGACGGACACCTGGGCATCGCCAGCCCGCCCGGCGGCCCGACGGTGGTCAGTGTTGACCTGCCCTGCCACCCCTGATGACCGATGCCATCCGGGTCGTCATAGCCGAGGACTCTGCCATCCTGCGCGACGGTCTCGTGCAGCTCCTGGCCGACCGCGGATTCGAGATCACCGGGGCGGTAAGCGACCCGTCCGCCCTCACCGAGTCCATCGCCGCCGACTGCCCCGACGTGGCGGTGGTCGACATCCGCATGCCCCCCACATTCACTGACGAGGGGTTGCGCGCCGCCATCCAGCTTCGCCGATCCCACGCGGAGCTGGCGATCCTCCTCTTCTCCCAGTACGTCGAGACCCGCTACGCGGCCGAGCTGCTGGCCGACGGCGCCGCCGGCATCGGCTATCTGCTGAAAGACCGGGTAGCCGACGTGGCCGACTTTGTCGAAGCCCTCGTCCGGGTGGCATCGGGAGGAACCGCCCTCGATCCCGAAGTGGTCACGCAGATGCTGGGCGCATCCCGACGGACCGGTTCGCTTTCCGGGCTCAGCCCCAGGGAACGCCAGGTGCTGGCATTGATGGCAGAGGGCCGCACCAACGCCGCCATCGCCACCGCACTGGTCGTATCAGAGGGGGCGGTCGAAAAGCACGTCGCCAATATTTTCTCCAAACTCGGCCTCCCTGCGTCCCCGACCGATCACCGACGAGTTCTCGCCGTGCTGCGCTACCTCGAGGGCTGACAGGGGCGAGGGATGGGGCTAACCCCATGACCAGAGACCCGCTAGCCGGCTTCCCACCCCGTCGAGTCGGGGCCACAATGACAGCAGGACCTGGTCGGGCAGGATGCACTTCGCCCCCGACCGTAGAGACCGGAAGAGGGCAGATGCCACGCTCATGCAGACATCGACGAGGGCAATGATGACCGCCGAGGTCAGCGGTGAGCGCGCAGCCGACAGCAAGTGGGCGGTCGAGATCCATGGGCTGGTCAAGCGCTTCGGGGAAAACGTCGCAGTCAACGGTGTTGACCTCCTCGTTCCGCGAGGCTGCGCCTTCGGGTATCTCGGACCCAACGGGGCCGGCAAGACAACGCTCATCCGGGTGGTACTGGGACTGACCCACGCCGATGCCGGCACCATGTCCCTCCTCGGCTTCCCCGTCCCCGCCCAGCGCGACGTGGCACTGGCCCGAGTCGGGGCCATCGTGGACGAGCCCCGCTTCCACGGGCATCTGACCGGCCGGCAGAACCTCCAGCTTCTGGCCGCGGCGCGCGAGCCCGCCGCCCGGGGCCGCATCGAGCCATCGCTCGAGCGGGTCGGCATCTTGCACCGGGCCGACGACCGGGTGTCGAAGTACTCGATGGGCATGCGCCAGCGCCTGGGTGTGGCGGCCTGCCTGATCGGCGACCCCGAGCTACTGATCCTCGACGAGCCGATGAACGGGCTCGACCCAGCCGGCATGCAAGAGATGCGCGAGATGATCCTGTCCCTGGTGGCCGAAGGTCGCACCGTCGTGCTGTCCTCGCACCTGCTCGACGAAGTGGAGCGGACCTGCGATGCGGTGGCCATCGTGGACCGCGGCCAGGTCATCCGGCAAGGGTCGATCTCCGATCTTCTGGCCGGATCTTCGGTGGCGCTACAGGTCGAATGCTCCGAGCCGGATAGGGCCCGCGCCCTGCTGGAAACCACCGCAATCGGGGCGGACGTCAATGCCAGCGAGCTGGGACTGGGAATCAGCCTGCCATCAGGGACCAGCCGCGAGATCATCGCCGAGGTCAACCGCATCCTGGTGGACGGTGGGATCTCCGTCTACCGCCTCCAACAGGTCCAAGCGTCACTGGAATCGTGGTTCCTGCAGGTCACGAGCCGACTAGGAGCACCGCAATGACAATCACCTCCGACCTCGGCGCCCCCGCTCCCGCCCCGAGACCGGCAATAGCGACAGGCCACGGCGACCGCCGGGGATCGTGGCTTCCGACCGGCGCCATGATCACCACCCGAATCATGGAGCTACGCAGGCGGCGCGGGCTCATGGCCTCGCTGATCCTGGTCAACGTCGGCATCCCCACCATCTTCCTCACCATCCGGCTCCTGCTCCACGCCTTCGACCCGAGCTCCTACGGACCGGCCGGCGGCTACAACGTCTTCACCGGCCTCGTGGCCGGCGTGATGTACGTATTCGGGTTCATCGTGGCCGCCACGCTCGGATGCACGGCCGGGTCGATCGACCTGACCGAAGGGATGTTCCGCCACCTGGTGGTCACCGGTCGCTCCCGGCTGGCGCTGTACCTGGCCCGGATTCCCGCCGGGCTGGCCATCGTCGCGCCCCTGGTGGCGATCGGCTTCACCGTCGTGTGCGCGGTGTGCGTCGTCGCCGCCCCGACCAGGATCAACTACGGCGGCGCCAGCGTGCCCGCCGGCCTGACCCAGACCGGATTCCAGACGTGGGCCGCCGACCATCCCGATCAGGCCATCTGCGACCTGCCCTACAACCAGCCGATCACAGTCAATCCCCCCTGCGGTCCCGGCCCCGGCGGAGGCGGCCCGGTCCGCAAAGGGCCAGCACCGGCCGGAGGCCAGCCCTCCAGCCCGGCAGCCTTGCAGGCGCAGGCCGTGCAGATCGCCGCCCACGACTACTCCGGCTACAAGGCCCTTTTCCTCTACCCATCCGACTCACTCATGATCAAAACCGGGCTATGGATCGAACTCGAGGCCGCCATCGGCCTCATCGTCGGTCTGGGCCTCGGATCGCTCCTAGGGCAGAGGACAGTGGCGGTCATCTTGATGATCGTCCTCGAAGTCATCCTGACACCGATCCTCTCCAGAGCCCACCTCCCCCACCTATCCAACCTGCAGCGCTCCGTGGTCGGCCTCGCCACCGCACACCTCGAACCCGGCGGCCTCCCCCTGCCGTTCGGAGGAGGTGGAGGCGGCGGGGGCGGCGGCAATCCAGTTAACCGGATACTCTCCGAATCCACCACTGTCGCTGTCTGCGTCATCATCGCCTGGCTGGTCGTATGGAGCGTCGTCGGAGCCTGGCGCATGATGACGAGAGATGCCTAAACGGCTGGGGCACCGCCGTTCATCACAGGCGCGATGATCGCCGCCCTCCTGCCGCCGAGCTAGAAGATCGGCAATGCCCGACGCCCAGCGCCCGCTGGCTAATCCTCCGATGGCGCTTCGCCGCCGAAGGGAACTCGAGGCGCCTTCACGTCTGTTCGAGTGAGCGGGTCGTTTGTGCGCCGGTCCTCGGCGCCCTCCGTATCTTTCTCGTCGAGATCTCCCTCGTACCAGCGTAGAGAGGCGAGTTCGCGTTTTCCCACCCTTTACCCAGGGTCTCAAACGGTGCTTTCGGGTCTTATCGCCCGAGCATCGCGGCCAACCGGTCGAGCGCCGGGGCATCGTTCGCGATGGGCTTCGCAGGAGCGAACGGGCTCCGGTCAGGAGGGATGGCGTCCAGTTTGGGTTTGGTGAAGGCGAGTTCCTGCTCGACCAGATCGTCCGGGAATCTGGCATCCTGGCCGGTGGCGCGGGCCAGGTCCCAGCCGTGGACCAGGGTCTCGGTGATCCGAAGGTGCAGCGCCACGATCCCCGGGACGGTTCCGAACGGCACGCTGACCATCCGCTGGAGCACACCAGGCGCGGCGAACGCCTTCAGCAACGGACCTACCGTCGCCCGGTAGCCCTCGACCAGCGCCGCGGGTGCCGAGGCATCCGGTGCGCCGGCACCGGATGGATCCGGCGCCTCGCCGCCCAAAGCTCCGATGAAGAGGCGGTTGCCGGCCACGAGGTGGGCTACCAGGTCCCGCACCGTCCACGCCGGGCACGGGGTGGCGGCCGCCCACTGGTCGGGACGGATCCCGACGATGAGCCGTCCGCATGCATCCAGCGCGCCAGCGAGGTGTTCAACCGGGGACTCTTCCATGCTCTCCTCCCGTGTCCTGCCTGTCTGCCCGGACCTGGGCCAGCATCTGCACGCAGCCGTCTGACCGGTCCCTACCCGCCAAAGTCACCGCCGGAGGTCCCACCATGGCCGGCTTCGTCACGATGGACCCGCCCTGTCTGTGTCGTCGAGATCATCCGTGACGAGCAGCCAGACCAGAGCGGCGACGAAGGGGCCGGGCTTCTGCCTTCGATCGCGGGCCCGGAAGTCAGCCGCGAGCACGAACGGCCGGTCGCTGTGGACCTGCAACTCGCCGGTCTTGCCATCCAGCGCTGTCATGGCCAGGCTCTGTAACAGTTCATCGGTTTCCGGAAGGCCCAGGACGTAGCCGTTCAGCAGGGTGTAGTCGAGAGAGGCCGCCACGCTCAGATCGCGATTCCCCTTGATCTCCTGCAGGCGAGCTGCGAGCGCCCTGTCGAGGAGGGCTGCGAGTGCCGATCTGGCCAGACCCGGGTTCGGCAGATCGGCCTGCATAACTCCTACCGTCCGGTTGAGGAGGCGGCCGAGGTGTAGCTCATCGCCTGGAATCGTATCCGGCGAAGCATGGCCGGCGGCCGGGTCGCCGCTGGGACGGTCGGGCGCCCTACAGCCAATCCTTCCGCTTGAAAGACAAGTACAGCCCAACGGGACTGGCGACCATGATCGCCACCACCACGGCGAGGCCCCAGTGCTGGGCGAACCCGGGGTAGGGCAGGTTCATCCCCGCGAAGCCGGTGATGAATGTGGGCACCGCGATGATCGCCGCCCAGCTCGTCACCTTCTTGGAGATGGTGTTCATTCGGTTGCCCTGGATCGTGAGGTTCGTCTCCATGATGGTCGTGACCAGGTCTCGGAGACTCTCGGTCCACTCGGTGGCGCGGAGCACGTGGTCGTAGATGTCCTGGTAGTACGGCTGCAAGGCCTCGTCGACGACATGGAGATCACGGCGCAACAACGCGTTGACAACCTCTCTCATCGGGAGCACCACCCGGCGGAGCAACACCACCGATTTGCGCAGCTCGAAACTGCGCCGTTGCACTGCCCGGTCGGCGGGCTTGTCGGCGAAGAGCTGCCCCTCCAAGGTGTCGAGCTGGTCGTCGAGGGACTCCACCGTGGTGAAGTGGCTGTCGACGATCACGTCGAGCAGGCCTTGTAGGAGAAAGCCGACCCCGTGGACGCCCAGATCGGCGCTCTGGTCCCACCGGTCGATCACCGTGTCGATGTCGAGACCGTCGTCCTTGCGCACGGTGATCAGCGCTGTGGGCGTGATGAAAGCCGCCACCTCGGAGGTGACCAACTCGGCGGTGACGGCGTCGAGCCTCACGACGTAAGCATTGAGGAACAGGTGGCTCTTGTAGCGGTCCAGCTTGGGGCGCTGCCTCTCCTGCACCGCATCCTCGACTGCCAGCGGGTGGAGCCCGAACTCCTCGCTGAGGACAGCGAGGTCGGCCTTGTCGGGAGCGCGCAGGTCCAGCCAGACCATGGTCTCGGGCACGTCCAAGTGGTCGCTTACCTCTGCCACCGGGAACCCTTCGGCTGCCACCTCGCCGCGGTGGTACAACCTGGTGCGGACCTGGCATTTGGTGGGTGACGACCGCGACACACTCAGAGCGTCGGGAGCGTCGATACCGTCGGAGGGGGTTTCCACCCCAGTCGAACGTAATGGGCCGGGTTATGAGACTGTGTGACATGTCCGAACCGTCCGCCCTCGTCACCGGGGCAACAGGCTTCATCGGTGCCCGGCTGGTACCCGCCCTCCTCGCAGACCGTTGGCAGGTACGAGCGGTGGGCCGCCGATCGCGGCCCTCCTGGATGCCGGCCGAGGTCGACTACCGCAGGATCGACCTGGCCGAAGGAGGCGCCCTGGAAGGGCTGGGCGCCGGCATCACCCACGTATTCCATCTGGCCGGCGCGTCCAGTTCGCTGTCGTCAACCGAGGACATGCACCAGTCCAACGTCGTGGCTACCAACCGGCTGCTGTCGTCCCTGGTGGACGGAGATACTCATCGCCTGGTGTACCTCAGCTCGACATCGATATACGGGGAGGAGGAGCAGCTGCCGCTCCCGGTCAGCGAGGACGTGGACCCCCATCCCAGCCGGGGTTACGGCAAGGCAAAATGGCAAGCCGAGCAGGCGGTGTGGTCCGCCGGCGAATCGGGACTCGCGGTGTCGGTCGTACGGCCGGTCACGGTCTACGGGCCCGGTAACGTCAAACTCCTCGGCAGCGCCGTCCTGGACACGGCGATCGAGCGCTACGCCGGTCTTGGGCGGCTCGTGGTCCACGACGAACCCGTCGAGCAGCGCCTGGTCCACGTTGATGATGTCGTACACGCCCTGCTTCACCTGGCCGGATACGCGGATGCCGCCGGGAAGGCGTTCAACCTGGTCCTACCCGACTACCCGACCAGCCACCGGATCGTCGAGATCCTGGGCGCCTTGTTCGACTTGACACCGGAGTTGGCCGAAGACCCGGAGGCGGGACCGACCTATGAACAACGTTCGGCCCTGCGCTCCGAGATGCTTGCTAAGGGGATGCAACCCGACATCTTGTTGACGAAGGAGCGCTTCCGGTTCCTGCGCAAGGCCAATCGGAACAATCGGCTGAGCGTCGACGCTTTGATGTCGACCGGTTTCCGCTTCGAGCACACGGATCTGGAAGCCTCGATCGCCCAGACGGTGAAGTGGTACATGGAGCATCGTTGGATCCCAGGTGACGCGCCCTGAGGACCCCGGGTGGTGGGCCGCGGACTCAGTCAGCGAGGAGACCCCGCACGTAGGCAGCCTGGCCGGCGTGCTGCAGGCTGTCGCCGGCGACGCTGACCAGTCGGACACCGAGTGTGACGGGCGGATCCCACCTCCTGTCGACGATGCGATCGAGGTCCGCCGCGGTGAGCTCCTCCAGCATCGAGCGGGTGCGGCCGTCGACCGCATCCATGTATGCGACGAGCACGCCCGTCCCGTCGGGCCGGACCGCCGACACCTCGTCGCCAGAGTGGCCGTAGCCGGTGTTCGACGGGTCGGGGTCGAGCCCGAACCGGCGAGCCCAGTCGCCACCGACCCAGACCTGGTCGCTCCCGCGAACCTCGGCGACGTGGTGGTCCTGGACGCGGGAGAGGTGCCACACGAGCCAGGCGATCGGGTTGGCGCCCGGCGACGGTGCTCGGATCAGGTCCGCCTCGCCGACACCCTCCACGGCGTGGCGCACCAGGGGAGGAATACGGCCGTAGAGCTCGACGAGCAACGAGGAGACGTCCATCCACCGATTCCACCACGTCCATCAGCTGTACATCAGGGAACCAGGCGTCGTGAGTAGCTCGCCCGTCTCCAGCCAGGTCTTCAGGCCGGAGAGAATCATCGGCCAGCCGCCGTACAGCTCGTCGTTGGCACCGTCGCGCAGCTGGTCGTGGGTCACGGTCAGGCGGCACGAGTCGCCGATCGGTTCGATCTCCCAGGTGACCCTCGAGGTGCCCTCGCTCTTCACGTCGTCGCTCCAGAGGGCAACCATGCTCTGCACCAGGCGCCGCGGAGGGTCGACCTCGAGATTGTCCCCCTCCCCCAGTAGCCCGCCGGCACCCGGGTGGCCCATCTCATAACGCGACCCGGGGGTCCAGTCCGAGGTGACCCGGGCGCCGAAGTTGTACTTGCTCCTGATCTCGCCGTCGGTGATCGCCTCCCATAGACGCTCGGGGCTCGTGCGGATGTAGATCTCGAAAACCTTCTCCATCGGACTCTCCAGTCTGTGTTTGAGGTCGCTGAGGGCGCCGGCCCAGGGCTCGGCGTACTTGCTCACCCACCGGTCGTGGACGAGCCGGATCGGGACCGCGTTCAGGAAGTGGAGCTTTTGGCGACCCTGCCTTCTGGAAACGACCAGGCCGGCTCCCTCGAGCTGCTTGAGGTGCTTCATCACGCCGAAGCGCGTCATCGAGAAGCGCTCCTCCAGTGCGCTCAACGTCTGGCCGTCCCTGCGGAAAAGCTCGTCGAGGAGGCTCCGCCGCGTCGGATCGGCCAGGGCTCTGAACACTGCGTCCACGCGGCAAACTATATGTGACTCTTTAGTCACCTGTCAAGCCACCTGGCCGGTGGTCCGTCCTCCAGGGGGGGCGTGACGCACCTCATCGGTGGGTAGGAGGGGTGGGATGCGAGCTGGCATGGCGCCGCCCGGAGCCAGCGGAGCCAGGCGGGCGGGCACGGCGCATGCAAAAAGTGGGCGCGCAGCCATGGGTATTGCATGAGCACGGAGGTCGGCAACGACGACCGCTCGCACGGGGCTGTCTTGGGGGGCGAGGACCCCCAAGAGGTCCTCGACAAGATTCAGGAGAGCGCCGCGGCCGAGGCCGGGGCCTCCGAGGACCACGAGTACGGCCGCATAGGACGACCCTTCGATCACCGCTCGCCCTATTTCGTGGGGCTCCTGGGCGCGTTGGGGGTGGCGACGGCATTTGTGCTGGCGTGGGTCGTCTATACCGCCGGCCACGTCCTCACCTTGATCGGTTTGGCGTTTTTCATCGCCGTGGGTCTCGACCCGGCGGTGACCTGGTTGGCCCGCCATGGCCTACCCCGCTGGATTGCGGTGGTGGCCGTCCTGCTCGTCACCGTGGGTTCGGTGTTCGCCTTCATCGCCCTTGCTCTTCCGGTCGTGATCACGCAGGGCACCCAACTGGCGCATCAGATCCCGCACTACCTACAAGTTCTGAACAATCAGCACTCGACCCTGGGCAAGCTCAACGCCAAACACCACATCGTCACCCGCCTGCAGAACTTCATCAACAACGCAGGCGGTTCCTCGGTCAGCAGCGGGGTGGTGGGTGTGGGCAAGGCCGTCTTCGGCGTCGTCTACTCGGTCCTCGTCGTGACCGTGCTGTCGGCTTACCTGCTGGCCGACATGCCCCGCTTCAAGCGCGGCCTTTACCAACTTGCCCCCAGGAGCCGGCGTGCCCGCATGGTGCTGCTCACCGACGAGGTCCTGGCCAGGGTCGGTGGCTACGTCCTCGGCAACCTGGCGATCTCGCTCATCTCGGCGGTGGGCACCGCGCTGTGGGCCCTCATCTTCGGCATCCCTTACCCGCTGCTGCTGGGGCTCATGGTCGGTCTGTTCGACCTCATCCCGATCGTGGGCTCCACGGTGGCCGGCGTCATAGTCGCGCTCGTCGCCCTCGCGGCCGTCTCGCTCCCGGTGGCGCTCGCCACCGCCGTGTTCTACCTGGTGTACCGGTTCCTGGAGGACTACGTGCTCACGCCGCGGATCATGGCCCGCACGGTGGACGTACCCGGATTGGTGACGGTGGTGGCCGTCCTGTTCGGGGGCGCCCTCCTCGGCATCGTCGGGGCCCTGGTCGCGATCCCGGCCGCCGCCGCCATCAAACTGCTACTACGAGAACTGGCCGTGCCCCGCCTGGAACAGAGCTGACCGCTATAAACGCCGCTGGTCGCCGAGTCGCCACTGTCGACCCGCTTCCAGCCCGTAGCCTCGCCGACCATGACAGACGACGACCGCTTTGCCATCGGCAGGATCGGCGTGTGGACCGGCGCCCTCGACTTCGTACCCGCGTCGCGGGCCCAGGAACTGGCCGTGGAGATCGAGGGACTCGGCTACGCCGCCATCTGGGTCCCAGAGGTCGCCGGGCGCGACCCGTTCGTGCATTGTGCTTTGCTCCTGTCCGCCACCGAGCGAATCGTAAGCGCGACGGGCATAGCCAACATTTGGGCACGCGACGCGGTAACCATGGCCGGCGCAGCCAAGGCCGTGACCGAGGCGTTCCCCGAGCGCTTCCTGCTAGGCCTCGGGGTCAGCCACCACACCCTGGTTGAGGACCTGAGGGGCCACACCTATGCCAAGCCGTTGTCGGCCATGAGGACCTACCTGGCGGCGATGGACGAGGCGCCGTACACCTCAGCGCGCCCCACCACCCCGGTGCGCCGGGTCCTGGCCGCCCTCGGACCGAGGATGCTCGAACTGGCCGCGGCGCGCGCCGACGGGGCTCACTCGTACTTCGTCACCCCGGAGCACACCGCGGTGGCCCGCGCCGCCCTCGGCCACGGCCTGCTGTGCGTGGAGCAGGCGATCGTGCTCGAAACCGACCCGGAGGCGGCCCGGCGCATCGCTCGGGCCCACATGGCGACGTATCTCCGCCTGCCCAACTACGCCAACAACGTGCGCCGGCTCGGCTTCGGCGAGGGTGACCTGGCCGAAGGAGGCAGCGACCGCCTCGTCGACGCCATAGTGGCATGGGGGGACGTGGACACGGTCACCTCGCGCGTCGGCGCCCAGCTCGCCGCCGGCGCCGACCACGTGTGCGTCCAGGCCCTCGACGAAAAGTCCCGGCGGGTCCCAGTGGAACAGTGGCGCCGTCTCGGTCCCGCGCTCGCCGAACTGGCCTGAGCGACTCACCCCCGCCGCCGCCGAACCGGCCAGCGCGACGGTGCCGTCGGCGCGACTACTCGACGGAGGCTCGTAGCTCCTTTTTCAGGACCTTGCCTGTCGGTCCCTTGGGAAGGTCGTCGACGAAGCGGACCTCCCGAGGGTACTTGTAGGCGGCTAGGCGCTCCTTGGCGTAGGCGATCACCTCCTCTGCGCTCGGCGACTCCCCCTCCCGGGCGACGACGAAGGCAACCACTTCCTCACCCAGACGTTCGTCGGGCCGTCCAATGACGGCCACCTCGACGAGGCCGGGATGCTCGTAGAGGACCTCCTCCACCTCCCGCGGGTACACGTTGTATCCGCCCCGGATCACGAGGTCCTTCTTGCGGTCCACGATGAAGTAGAAGCCATCGTCGTCCATGTAGGCGAGGTCACCGGTGTGGAACCAGCCGTTGCGCATCGCCGCGGCGGTGTCCTCGGGACGGCCGTGGTACCCCTTCATGATGTTGTGACCCCGGATCACGATCTCGCCCACGTGGTCCTCGCCGGGGGGCAGGGCGACGTCGTCGTCGTCGACCACCCGCATCTCGACACCCCATAGGGGTTTGCCCACCGACAGGACCTTGCGCTCGCCGGCGCTGCGGTTGAAGCTCGCCCCGCTGGCCGTCTCCGACAGCCCGTAGCCCTCCAGTATCACCACGGGGAACTCCTCCTCGAAGGCGCGCATGACCTCACCGGGCATGGAGGCCCCACCGGACACGGCGACGCGCACGCTCGACAGGTCTCGCCCCGAACGGTCGGCGGCGAGGATGCCCTGGAACATGGTGGGCACTCCCAGGAACACCGTCACCTTGTCGCCCTCGATGGCGTCGAGGACCGATGCCACCTCGAAGCGGGGCACTATCGAAACGGTGGCGCCGAAGCGGGTGGTGAGGTTGAGCACGCTCGACAAGCCGAAGACGTGGAAAAAGGGCAGCACTCCCAAGGCGACGTCGTCGTGGCGGCACCCGAACAGCTCACCGGCCACGGTGCAGTTCATGTAGAGCTGGAAATGGGAGAGCTCGGCTCCCTTGGGGCGACCGGTCGTGCCGCTCGTGTAGATCATGACGGCGGTGTCGGTGGGGTCGGTCGCGGCAATGTCGCCCCGCACCGGGTCCGGCGCGCACTCAGCCAGGAGATCGTCGAAGGGGTGCATGCCGGGGGGCACCGGCGCGTCGCTGCCGGGAAAGGGGACCACGAACCTTCTCACGTCGGGTAGCTCGGCGGTAGCGCCGGCCGCCTCGTCGGTGAACATCTCGAAGGCGATCAGTGCCTTGGCTCCCGAGTCGCCCAGGTGGTACCCGATCTCGGGGGCCTTGAGCAACGGGTTGAGCGGCACCATCACCAGTCCGGCCTTGAGGATGCCGAAGTAGGCCATCACGAACTCCGGCAGGTTGGGCAGGCAGACCGCCACCCGGTCACCCGCCGCCAGGCCCAATCCGATCAGGTTGCCCGCCAGCGCCGTCGACCGCCCGTCGATTTCGGCGTAGCTCATGGGTTGGCCCAGGAATTTTAGGCAGGGTCTGTCCGGTGTGGCCGTCGCTTGCTCGCGGATTACCGTCGCAAGGTTGAAGCTCATGGGAAACTCTACGACATGTTCCACACGCCGCGATTGGCCCACGTCCCGAGTGTCGACGGTTGGACCCATCGGCTTGGCCGGGATTCGGCCGGGTCGGTCGAGCGTGCGCCGGGGGGGCACCGGGCGCCCCCCACCCGGCTGCTGGCCCTGGAGCCGAGCCGCGCCGGCGCGGAGCTGGCGACCTTCGTCGCCATGCTCCCCCTGCTCGAACTCGCCCCCCGAGGTGACGGCCACCCGGTGGTGGTGCTCCCCGGCTTCATGGCAGGCGACCTGACCACGACGGCTCTGCGCCAGTACCTACGCAGCCTCGGCTACCGCGTTCACCGCTGGGGCCTCGGTACCAACGTCGGCCCGACGGCCGAGGCCCTCGCCGGTTGCGTTGATCTGCTCGAGCGCGCCTATAACCGCGACGGGCGCACGGTGACGATCATCGGGTGGAGCCTCGGCGGCATCTACGCCCGCCAGATGGCACGCGACGCACCCGAGTTGGTGCGCCAGGTCATCACCCTCGGGAGCCCCTTCCAGCTGGCCAGAGGAAGCCAAACCCACGCGTCGTGGTTGTTCTCGCGTTACTCCCATCTCCACGTGGACCCGTCGAGCCTGCCCGAGCCCAAGGCCGGCCGCAGCTGGCTACCCGTGCCGGCCACCGCCATCTACAGCAGAACCGACGGCATCGTACGCTGGCATACCTGCCTTACCGCGGCCGGGCCCGACGCCGAGAACATCCAGGTACGGG
Organism: Acidimicrobiales bacterium; assembly: GCA_035552775.1. Classification (GTDB taxonomy): domain Bacteria; phylum Actinomycetota; class Acidimicrobiia; order Acidimicrobiales; family Palsa-688; genus DASZKW01. Next base: position 62,507 of record DASZKW010000097.1, read on the forward strand.
GCAGCCACTGCGGGCTCGGCCATAATGTCGGCGCTCTGTGGGCGGTGGCCGACCGCCTCGCCCAGCGCGAGGGCCAGTGGGCACCGTTCCGGCCCGGGATGGGATGGCGCCGCCTTTTCCCCCCCGCCACTTCTTGGCGCCCGGCCGTGGTCCCCTTGGAGGGGTTCCCCGAGGAGCCCTAACCTCCCCCCTGTTCGGGGTCGTCGCGCCGCATCATGGCGAAGGTGGCCGCCCAACCCGAGCGGATCGACGGGTCCGAAGGCGGGGTAACCCTCGCCGCGGCCGGCGCACGCACACCGGCGAGAGCCGCTGCCTCCTCCCGGCGGTCGGCCCTGGCGTCGAGGCGGGCGCCTTGGCGGGTGTCTGCCCGGTACCACTGCGAGAACATCGGTATCAGGGCCACCGCCGTCGCCAACTCGGTCGCCGCCCATAGGACACCGCCGCCGGCGTGGGTCCCCGACAGGGTGTACATGGCAGCCACGGGTTTGGCCTCCATGAGCAGGGCGATGCCGAGGAAGGACTCGAAGGGGATACCGATGAGCAGGTTCAAGAAGCGCAGGCCGAAGCCCATGCGCCAGCGCGGGATCGGGTCGAGGCCCACCATGGGCCACCAGAACAACGTGGCCCCGGCGAGAAATCCGAGGTTGATCGCGTCCATGAGCGCCATGTGATCCATGGCGAAACCGAGTGCCGGCGACAGGAAGAAGGCGAACATGGAGCCGTAGTACAAGAACCACACCACCACGGGGTGGCTGATAACGGCGAAGGGGCCGCTGTGCAGGCCGGCGAGCAACCGGCGCTTGGTGGTGCGTCCCGAGGTCTGCAGGAGCAGCGTCATCGGCGCACCCAGGGCGAGCAGCGGCGGGGCCACGACCATGAGCAGCAGGTGCTGCACGATGTGGGCGGGGAAGGACGACTCCGCCAGCACCGCCACGGAGGATCCGAGGGCGACCTCGACCGCGACCAGCCCGGTGACGAAGCACGCCGCCCGGCGCCTCGGCCAGCGCCGGTCCCGTGCCCCCAGCTTGGCCATGGCCGAGAAGTACCAGATGGCGATGAGAATCAACACGCCGCCGGCCGCGCTGGGGAAGGGACCGAGGTCCCAACGGGTGACGATGGTGTGCCAGTCGACTGGGAGGGGCGCGACCATGCCAGGCATGACTCCAGGCTAGCCAGTGCCCCTGTGGGAACCTTGGCGCTCCGTTACCGCTTCGGTGCGCAGGCCGGCGCGCTCCGCGGTGAGGCAACGCCCGGTGGCGAGATCGAAGCGCCAGCCGTGCAGGGTGCAGGTGAGGACGCCGCCCTCGACCTCGCCGAAGCGGGCCAGGTCGCCGCCCAGGTGCGGGCAGCGCCGCTGCACCATGTAATCCCCGCAGCGCCACATCTCGCCTTCGGCCGCCTTCTCGGCGTCGGTCAGGCGGTGGGTGGCGGCGCGCCTGGTGGGGGCCAGCGACGCTTCCAGGTAGGCCATGCGCTCGGGGCCGAGACACTTGAAGAAGCTGAAGACGGTGCCGTTGTAGCCACCGGTGCGCTCCGCCTCGAACCGGCACGACAAGAACAGCTCGTTGACCCAGTCGGTGACGTGGCGCTCCACGAGCGACCGCACAAGGCGCTCGTCGATGGAAAAGTAGTGCTCCCACGTTTCGCCCCGCTCCACCCCAGTCGGGCCAGGCCACGGGCGCACCTGACGCTTGGCCGGGTCGATGACCACCGACGACGCGCCCAGGTCGACCACGATGGGCCCGCCGAGGTGCTCGCACACCCGGTCGGCGCCGGCCATGAGCGGCTCCATCCATGCGGCCAGGGCGGCGCATATGTCGGGACCGTCGTCGGGGCAGGCGGCCATCGTCGCCTCGAACTCGGGGCGGCGCCGCTCCCGGTAGGCCTCGAGGTACGCCTTCTTGTCGGAGAACACGGCGTCGAGCTCGGCGTCGCCCACAGGCTGACCGACGGCGAACGAGCCCGGACCGACGGTCGCCACGCTCCCGGGGACCATGAGGTGGGCGCAGGCGACGTCGCGCTCGGCCAGGTAGGCGATGAACGCCGGTTGGTCCACGAAGATGTTCGCCGGGTCGCCGTCGAGATCGTTCAACCCGAACAGGTCGTCATCGAGAAACGCCGGCGGCCCGGCAAAAGGAACCACGTGGGCGGCACCCACCTCGCGCACGTACCGGTAGGCCCTCGCCATCTGGTTGGCGCGCTTCTCCCGGCCGAGACGGGCCTTGACCGCGGGATCGAACCGGTAGGTCATCGGGTACCAGATGGCCCCCGAGTACTGGAGCAGGTGGACGTCGTAGGGGCCGAGGGAGCCGAGCAGGTCGACGTCGGGGGGCCGGCAGTCGTTCTGGTTGAGCAGTCGCACCTCGCCGTCGTCGATGGCGATGGTCGAATCGCCGAGGGGGCCGTCGGCCGGCGTGGTCGCCGTGCAGATGGCGACCCGGATGCCTTCGAGGTCGACGGCTTCGCCGTCGGTGGTCTGCGCGAAGCGGGTGAAGCCGAGGTCCTCCAGAGCCCTGCGCAACTCGTCGAGGGGGAACTCGGGCAGCAGGACCACGGCGTCCTTCGACACGTGCTCGGCCAGGAACAACGGATCAAAGTGGTCGCGGTGGAGGTGGGAGATGTACAGGTAGGTGGGCGACGCGATGGCACCCACGTCGACGGCTGCATTGTCGGGGAAAGGAAACCAGGACGCGAAGTAGGCGGGGTTGAACCACGGGTCGCACAACACCGTGGTGTCACCCGACGAAACCCACAGCCCGGCGTGGCCGGTCAACATCACTCGCATCGCCCAAAGCTACCGGGGGTCGATGCCCGCTCCGAGAACCCGGCCCAGGCACCCCGGCCGTAGCATCATGGGCGGAATGGGAGCGTGCGCGCCTTGGTGGCAGTGAACCTGGAGGACTTGGGGGTTGACACCCCCGGGGTGCTCCCCGACCGGCTGTTGACGGCTGCGGCCGGCGCGGGCTGGATCGACGCGGGTGAGGGCGGCCTGCTACCGGGCAACGTCCAGCCCGCCAGCCTCGATCTCCGCCTCGGCGAGCGGGCTCTGCGCATCCGTTGCAGCTTCCTACCCGACGACGAGACCGTCGAGCACAAGGTCAAGGCCCACGTCCTCGACGAGCTCGACCTTCGCGGTGACGGCGCCGTGCTCGAGACCAACCGCCCTTACCTGATCCCCCTCGCCGAGCGCCTGCACCTGCCTGCGTTCCTACGGGGCCGGGCCAACCCCAAGAGCTCCACCGGACGCCTCGACGTGTTCACCCGGGTCATCACCGACCGCAGCTTCCGCTTCGACGAGGTGGACGCCGGCTACGACGGACCCCTCTACCTGGAGGTGGTCCCGCTCAGCTTCGCCGTGCGCGTGCGCCAAGGACTCGCCCTCAACCAGCTCCGCCTGATGGTCGGTCGTTCCATGCTGAGCGACTCGGAGCTCGGCGATCTTCACCGCCGGGACCCCCTCCTCTTTCGCGGGGGGAGGCCGGCGACGGAGCCGGAGTTCGCCACTGCGGACGGCTTGTTCTTGTCGCTCGACCTGCGAGGGGACGCCGAGCGGCGGGTGGGGTTTCGTTCCCGGCCCCACGCCACCCTCCTCGACATGGCCAGGTCATCCCACCGGGTCGACGATTTCTGGGAACCGGTTCGCAGCGAGGAGGGCGACCGGGTGGTGCTGCACCCCGAGAGCTTCTATCTCCTGCTTTCGGCAGAGGCGGTCCGAGTCCCCCCTCAACTGGCGTGCGAGATGACCGCCTACGACCCCACCAGCGGCGAGCTGCGCACGCACTACGCCGGCTTCTTCGACCCGGGATTCGGCTACTCGCGCGACGGTCGCCTGCTCGGCTCGCGCGCCGCGCTCGAGGTCCGGGCCCACGACGTCCCGTTCATGATCGAGCACGGGCAGCGGGTCTGCAAGCTAACCTTCGAGCGCATGGTCGCGGAGCCCACCCGCCTCTACGGCGAGGACGTGGGCTCCAATTACCAGGGCCAGGTGGAGACGCTCGGCAAGCACTTCCGAAGCGGCGTCGGGCGCCCCTGAGCTCGAGCCTTCCGGGGCGCCCCTTTCCCCTGCCGGTTCACCAGCCGAGAAATGGGTAAGAAACGGGCTCATGGGCGCGCTGAAGGGTTTGGTGGGCTGGGTGGACCGCTGGCAGCGGCGCAACCCCGTGCCCGGCGCCGGCTACGGGGTGATCAAGAAGTTCAGCGACGACCAGGCCAACCTGCTCGTGGTCAGCCTCGGCTGGTATGGCTTCACGGCCATCTTTCCCCTCCTGCTCGTGGTCGTGACCATCTTCGGGTTCGTCGGCCAGAAGTCGCTCGGCAACGGGATCGTCAACACCCTGCACCAGTTTCCCGTCGTCGGGGCCAACTTCAACCCGGCCGGCGCCAGTCGCCTGCACGGCAGCATCCTGGGCCTCGTCATCGGCGTCGTCGGGCTGCTCTACGGCGCCCAGGGCGTCACCCAGACCGCGCAGACGGCCATGGCGTCGGTGTGGAACATTCCCCAGTACGAGCGCACCGGCTTCCTGCCCAGGCTCGGGCGCAGCCTCGGCGGGTTGTTCACCATCGGGGGTGCGTTCGTCATCAACGCCTTCGCGTCGACCTACGCCACCGGCGCCAATGAGAGCTTTGCCATCCGGGTGCCGGTGATCGCCGCCCTGCTCGTGCTCAACGTTGGGTTCTACTACGCCGCGTTCCGGATCCTCACCCCGAAGATGATCGGCACCCGTTGCCTTCTCCCCGGCTCCATCGGGGGCGCTGTCGCCTTCACGCTGCTCATCACCGTGGGGACCGGGTTGCTCACCCACGAGCTGAAAAATACGTCCAACACCTACGGAACGTTCGGCTCGGTGATCGGGGTGGTCACGTTCCTGCTCCTCCTCGCCAAGCTGAGCATCTACGCGGCCGAGCTCAACCCTGTACTGAAGCGTTCCCTCTACCCGCGGGCGATGCCGTTCGGGGAGCCGACCGACGCCGACCGCCGGGTGCTGCGCGACCTGGCCCACCAAGAACGGCGGGAGGAGGACCAGCGCATCGGCGTCGGCTTCGGCCCCGATCCCTCCGGCGAGGCGGCCGCCGACGCCCGCGGCGATGACGGCACTGACCCGGACAACACCGAGGCTCATAAGACCGAGACTGAGGAAACGGCGACCGACGGACACGGAACAGGCGGAAGCTGGCAGGCCGGGAGCTGGCCGGCCCGAAGCTCGACGGGTGGACAGGAGACTGGCGGGACGGAGACGGGCGGAGCAGCGACGGGCGGAGCATGGCCTGGGCGAGCGAGGACAGGGGGAGCGGCGACGGCCGGCGGGGGGGAGATCGCCAAAGCCGGCGCTACCAAGGCCGGCGCCGCCAGGGCCGCCGCCAGGGCCGCTGGCAGTCGGGCACGCAGCGGGCCGGCCGCCAGCAAAACCGGCACAGCCAAGGCCGGCGCCGCCAGGCCCGCTGGCAGTCGGGCACGCGGCAGCGGGGCGGCCGCCCCCAAGACCGCTGCCCCCAAGACCGCTGCCCCCAAGACCGCTGCCGCCAAGACCGGCGCCGCCAAGACCGGCGCCGACACGCCCGCCGGCAGTAGGGCGCGCCGCAGCGGGGCGGCCGGCAACGGGGCGGCCGGCAGCGCGGTGGCCGGCGGTAGCGGCGCCGGGCCGGCCGGCCGGCCGGCCCGACGCGCCCCGTAGGGAGGGGAGCCCGGCGCTGAACGCTGTTGCCGGTGCCTGGCGGGCGACCGGCCTTAGGATCCGGCGCCGAACTACTTTCACTCTTGCCGGGACGTTTGGCCCGGTCAGCGGCGGGGCGCTGTCCAAGCAGTTCGGCGCCGGACCCTTAGCCCTTCCACACCTGAAGCGTCGACGAACTTGCGCGGAGCACCACTTAGCGGCGGACGGAGGACATGTCCGGGTAGCGGTCGCCAGCGGCGGAACCCACGGGCGCGGCCTCGTCGAGGCGGGCCAAATCTTCGGCTGTCAACCTGACATCGGCGGCGCCAATGTTGTCGGCTAGGTAGCTGCGGCGCTTGGTCCCAGGGATGGGCACTACGTCTTCGCCTTGGGCCATGACCCAGGCCAGCGCCAGCTGGCTAGGCGATACACCCTTGGCGGTGGCCAGCTCGCGTACCCGGTCGACCAGCTTCAGGTTCCGCTTGAAATTGTCACCCTGGAAGCGGGGCGAATGGCGTCGGAAGTCGTCGGCGGTGAGGTCGTCGACGCTGCGAATCTGCCCCGACAAGAACCCCCGCCCCAACGGCGAGTAGGCGACGAAGCCGATGCCGAGCTCCCGGACGGTCGCCAACACACCGTCGTCCTCGACGTCGCGCGACCAAAGCGACCATTCGGTTTGCACGGCGGTCATCGGATGGGTGGCGTGGGCCCGGCGGATGGTGGCGGGGGCGGCCTCGCTGATCCCCAGGTGACGGACCTTGCCCGCTGCTACCAGGTCGGCCATGGCGCCCCACGTCTCCTCGACGGCGACGCTGGTATCCACCCTGTGCTGGTAGTAGAGGTCGATGTGGTCCACGCCCAGGCGCTGGAGGCTGGCCTCGCAGGCGCTGCGCACGTAGTCCGGCTTGCCGTTGACGCCGCCCCGGCTGCCGTCGGTACCCCGCTCGTTGCCGAACTTGGTAGCCAACACCACCTCGTCACGCCGGCCGGCGATGGCCCGTCCCACCAATCGCTCGTTGGCGAAGGGACCATACATGTCAGCGGTGTCCAACAAGTTGACCCCGGCGTCAAGTGCGGCATGGATGGTGGCGACCGATTCGGTGTCGTCGCCGTTCCCGTAGAACTCTGACATCCCCATGCAGCCGAGACCCTCGGCCGACACGGTCAGGGCGGCGGCCCCAGTTCCCAGCGTGCGTCGTGCTACAGCCACGTATGACCTCCTTGACAGCCTCTGCCGACTGGCGCTCCTACAGGCGCGCTGCACCGTAGCGGCCACGGCAGCGCTTGCTCGACCCAGTTGGAGAATCGACTGACCCCGTTAGAGAAGCGCTTGCCGCCGTGAGCTAAACTTTTTCCGATGGGTGGCTCGCTCGTCTGGATATCTGGCGCTTCGAGTGGGATCGGCGCCGCCATGGCCCGCACGGTTCCGTGGAAGGGGGCGCGGGTCATCGGGATAAGCCGGAGGCCCCCCGAGGATGCTGAGCACTTGGAGTTCGACTTGGCCGACCCTGACTCGTGGCCGGCCGTGGGCGAGTCACTCCGACAAGAGCTTGCGGGCTTTGACGGCGAACGGGTGGTGTTCGTCCACGCCGCAGGAACCGTTGATCCGATTGGCTCGGCAGCGGAGGTCGACGCCGAGGCCTACCGGGCCAACGTATTGCTCAATAGCGCTGCCCCCCAAGCCCTCGGCCAGATCTTCCTTGCCGTGACACAGGATCTCGCCGTCGAGCGCCACCTGGTGATGTTCACCTCAGGTGCGGCCAAGACGGTGTATCGGGGCTGGACTTCCTACGGAGCCGGCAAGGCAGCTGTGGAACAGTGGGTGCGAACCGCCGGGGCCGAGCAAACGGCGAAAGGCGGCGTCCGGGTGCTCGCGGTAGCGCCCGGGACAGTGGACACCACGATGCAGCAGCGCCTGCGTGAATCGACCGACGACAGCTTCCCCCAGCGCCAGAAATTTCTCGACCTCCACGCCTCGGGAAAGCTGAGCGATCCCGACGAGGTGGCCGGCCGGATATGGGCGTTGCTGGCTCAGGACCTGGCCAACGGTGAAGTCGTGGACCTGCGCCAGCTGAGCGACTCGTCGACCAGCCGCTAGGGCGCCGGGCGGGCCCGCCGATTGATGCTGATGTGGCTAGCGCTAGCCGACCTTGATATGGGCTAGCGACCTCGCAGAGGCCGGAGGCGATCGAAGATCCACAGGGCTGTGGCGCCGGCTCCGGTGGCCGCACCGAGTACACAAACGTCCTCCCAGCCGCCCGAGGAGTAGAGAGCAGCCGCCACGGCCGAACCGGCGGCACCGCCGGCGAAGTAGGCGACCATGTAATTGGCGTTGACCCGGCTGCGAGACTTGGGATCGAGGCGGAACACCAGGCTCTGATTGGTCACGTGGAGTCCCTGGACGCCGACGTCGAGTACGACGATGCCGGCGATGAGGGCGGCGAGGCTGTGGCGCCCCGCAAACAGAAGAGCGAACGAGCCGGCTATGGAGATGGAGAACACCCCGGTGGTGAGATTGGCACGACCCCTGTCCGCCATGCGCCCGGCGAACGAGGCGCACAGGGCGCCGGCTGCGCCGACCAGGCCGAACAGCCCGATCACCGCCTCGCCGTAGTGGTACGGCGCCCCCGACAACAAGAACGCGGCGGTGGTCCAAAAGACGCCGAACGAGGCGAAGCACAAGGCGCCGAGGGCCATCCGCCGGCGCAGGAGGGCCTCGGTGAAAAACAGCGACACGGTCGAGTGCAGCAGCGCGCCGTAACCGAGATCTGGCCGGTCGCCCTCGGAGGGCAAGGCCCGGAGGAGTACCAAGGCGAGGGCGGCGACCAGACCGGCCGCGACCCAGTACACGACCCGCCAGGTGGTGGCCCCGGCGACCAGCCCTGACAGCGTCCGCGCCAGCAGGATCCCGATGAGCAGCCCACTCATCACCGTGCCCGTGACCCGCCCGCGCTCCTCCTCCCGGGCGAGCGATGCGGCCATCGGCACGAGCAGCTGGGCCACCACCGACCCGAGTCCCACGACGAGCGCCAAGGCAATGAGGGTGACGACTCCCGGGGCGACGGCCGAGACGGCCAAAGCGATGGCGCTGAGGCCGAGCACCGCCGGTACCAGGCGCCGGCGGTTGAACAAGTCCCCGGCGGGAACGAGGAAGGCCAGCCCCACGGCGTAGCCGACCTGGGAGGCCGTGACGATAAGCCCGGCGGTCCCAGAGGACGTGTGGAAGTCCTGGGCGATGGTGTGGAGCAGCGGCTGGGCGTAGTAGAGGCTGGCCACGGCGACACCGCAGGCCACGGCCAAGAGGCCTGTCAGCGAGCGGGCGATGCCAGGCGGCTGACCGGCCGCTTTGTCGACGGACCGAGCGTCCTCGGCGGTACTCACCAGGACACGCTACTGCTGGCATTTCCCGCGTGCCAGGTACGCTCGACCGATGGCCACCACGCAATCCGAGCCCCGCCCAGCGCGCGAACGTTGGCGGGCGCAGTGGCTGGAGTTGTACGAAGAGGTGGTTACGTCGGGGCTGTGCACGGGCTGCGCCGGCTGCATCGTCGCCTGCCCCCACGATGTCCTCGGCTACGACTCGGCGAACGGGGTCTACCGCCCGTTCCACCTGGAGGCGGAGCTCGGACCGGCCGACTGTGGTCATGGCCAGCGGGGATGCACGAGTTGCACGCGGGCGTGCCCGCGGTTTCGCACGTGGGAGACCGAGATCGACTCTTACATGTTCGGTCGTACCCGTGAGCCTGACGAGATGGCCGGCGTGAGCAGCGACATCTTCTTGGCTCGGGCCACCGACCCCGAGCTGCACGAGCGGGGCCAGGACGGCGGCCTGGTGTCCGCCATCTTGGTGTGGTGCCTCGAGAACGATCGCATCGACGCCGCCCTGGTGTCGCTGCTGGAGGGGGACGGGTCGAGCTGGCGGGCCATGCCGGGCGTTGTGCGCACCCGCGAGGAGATCCTCGCGTCCACCGGGTCGCGCTACACGTATTCGGCAAACACCATGGCCTATGCCACCGCGGTGGCGGGCGGAGCGGAGCGCTTGGCCTTGGTCGGCATGAGCTGCCAGGCGTCGGTCCCACCGGTCATGAAGGCACGCAAGGCCGGCAAGGTGGGCCGGCGGCTGGCGCTGTCCATCGGGCTCCTGTGCTCCAAGACCTTCGATGACTCGATCTTCGAGGAATTGTTCGAGGCCAAGTACGGCCTGCGCCGAGCGGACATCGCCAAGATGAACATCAAGGGCGTGTTCCAGCTGTGGATGCGCGACGGCTCGTACCATGAGGTTCCCCTCAAGGAGTGCCATGCATGGACGCGGGAGGGTTGCAAACTCTGCCCCGACTTCGCCGCCGAGCACGCCGACATCTCGACGGGTGGCATAGGGGCGTTCAACGACTGGACCCTCACCATCGTGCGGACCGAAACAGGGCGCGAGATCATGGCGGGGATGGTCGCCGATGGGGCCATACAGACCCGGCCGGGCGACGACGACCCCGGTGCGGTGGCCCTGCTGCGAAAGCTGGCCACCGTCTCGCGCCGGCGCTGGCCCGACACCGCGGTGGCCGCACCGAAGCTGGGGGTCCCCCCGCCCAAGGCCAAAGGGCCGGCGCCCGGCTGAAGTTTCGAGGTCCGCCCGCCGACCGGCGGTACCAGTGGCCGAGCTGCGGGGCAGGTCGCCCGATCCCGGCCCCAGGCGGATACCTTGCCGGTCGCCCGATGGTCGCCCCAGCCACTAGGTTGGCGCTCTGCCATGGGATCCCTGATCAAGAAGCGCCGTAAGCGCATGCGTAAGAAGAAGCACAAGAAGATGCTGAAGGCCACGCGCTGGCAGCGTCGGGCTGGCCGCTAGGGACCGCCGAACCCGGCGGCGCCATGTCCGTTCCCCTCGCGCCGCGGGCTACGGCGCCGGCGCCGGACCCACGATGCGGACGACCACCCGCTCGTCTCCTGGATAGTCGCCTGCGACGAACCAGGTTGAACCGCTCCCCGCCAACGCCGGCTGTTGGCCGGTGGCTTCACCCAGGCGGTCGCGCCACTGGACCAGGCGGGGCTCGACGGCCAGGGCCGCCGCTTCCAGGTCGTTGACCCCCTCCCCCGTCGGGCCTCCGAGGCTGTCCCATGCCCGATACACCGCTGGCGTCGACACGCCGAAGGGCGGCGTGAGCAAGGTGTAGGACAACCCCTCGATGCCGGCTAGGTCCTTGGCCTCGACTACCTCGCCGATGCCGCCCACCCGGGCCCGTCCTCCTGCCAGGCAGAACGGGACGTCCGCTCCCAGGCGGGACGCCTGATCCAGATCGCGGCAGGCCGCCCAGCGCAGGACGGCGGCCGCGTCGGCCGACCCGCCGCCCAGGCCCGCACCCGCAGGGATCCGCTTGACCAGGCGCACTGCTGCCCGCCTACCCACGAGGGCCAGCGCCCGGCGGACCAGATTGTCTTCGCCTACCGGCACCGCTTGCCCACGAGCGGCGCCCGCCTCGACCACCACGTCGAGACTGTCGCCGGAGGCGAACGCCAGGGTGTCGGTCAGGTCCACGGTGACCATCTCGGCATCCAGGAGGTGATAGCCGTCCGGCCGCCGGCCTGTGACCCTGAGACGGAGGGTCAGCTTGGCCGGGGCGTGGACCACGCAGGCTTCGTTCAACGCCGGCCGCCGGCGTCCACCGTGCTAGACGCCGCCGGCGCCGGCCCACCCGGGCCTCGCGCGCCTGCGGCGACTCCGGCGTCGGCGACTGCCGCCGTCAGGCGGCCCCACGCCAACACGTCGAGGTCCTCCGCCCGTGCGTCGGGGGCGACCCCGGCGACCGCCCACGCGGACGCCGGCACCAGCCCGGCCAGCGACCCGCGCAGCATCTTGCGGCGGTGGGCGAAGCCGGCCCGGACGAGCGCGAACAGCTCGCCCGCGCCCACCGCGGCGGGGTCGACGGCCGGCGCCTGCCGGCGGCGGATGGCGACGAGCACCGAGTCCACCCGGGGCCGGGGCAAGAACACCGTGGGGGGCACCCGGCCGACGACTGCGGCGGTCGCCCAGTAAGCCACCTTCACCGACACCGCACCGTACGCACTGTCGCCCACCCCGGCTGCGAGGCGCTCGCCCACCTCACGCTGCACCATCACGAGCATCCGCCCCACCGCGGCGACACCGTCGAGGAGATCGGCGACGAGGGGAGTGGCCACGTTGTACGGAAGGTTGGCCACAAGCACCCACACCCCGCCGGCCGCCGCCTCCGCCACGCCCGAACCGCCGTCCGGCGCCTCCCCGCCTGACGCCCCGCCGGCCGGCGCCTCGCCCGCCGACTCGCCGGCGGGCGACAGCAGTTCGTTCCAGTTGAGGTCCATGGCGTCACCTGCCACCACCCGCGCCCCGGTGCCGGAGACCACATCGCGCAGCACCGGCAGCAGGCGGCGGTCCACCTCCACGGCGGTAACCGACGCCCCCGTCTCCGCCAAGGCGAGGGTGAGCGAACCAAGGCCCGCGCCGATCTCCACCACCCGGTCGCCAGGGCCGACCGCGGCCAGACGGGCGATCCGGCGCACCGTGTTCGGGTCGACGACGAAGTTCTGCCCGAGGGCGCGGCTGGGGCGGAGGCCATGGCTGACGAGCAGGGCGCGGACCTCGGACCCCGTCAGGGTCACCGTGCCCCCCAAGCCACCGGACCGAGCCGCGCCACCCGACCGAACCCTCTCACTGGATCGAAACCACTCACCGGGCGAAAACCAGTCACCCGGCGAGACCGAACAGGGCGGCAGCGGCCTCGGTCGACGCCTCCTCCACCACCGAGACGTCGACGCCGCGCGCCGCGGCCACGGCGGCGCCGACCACGGGCAGGAGCGCCGGCGAGTTGGGCCTACCCCGGTGGGGAACCGGGGCCAGGAACGGCGAGTCCGTCTCCACACACAGCCTCTCCACCGGACACAGCGCCGCGGCCTCGCGCACGCCGCCCGCCGACGGGAACGTCACGATGCCACTGAACGACAGCCACGCGCCGATGTCGAGGGCCCGACGAGCCTCCGCCGTCCCCCCGGTGAAGCAGTGAAACACGGTGCGAGGGGGTACCCCCTCGGCTGCCAGGACCGCGAACGTGTCGTCCCACGCCTCCCGGGTGTGGATCACCAGGGCCAGACCCCGCTCATGCGCCAGGGCGACCTGGGCGGCGAACGCGTCGCGCTGCACAGACCGGGGGCTGTGGTCGTAGTGGTAGTCGAGGCCGCACTCCCCCACCGCCACTACGTCGGGCCCGGCAGCGCCGAGCAGTCCCACAATCGCCTCGACCCCGTCGGTCGCGTCGTGGGGGTGCAGACCGACGGTGGCCCATACCCCCTCGGTGGCCCGCGCCACCTCGACGGAGGCGGCAGAGGACGCCGCGTCGGTGCCCACGGTGACCATCCGCCCGACGCCGGCTGACCGCGCCGCGTCGAGCACCTCGAGGCCGACACCGTCGTAGGTCAGGTGGCAATGGCTGTCTGTCCACACTGGCGTGCTACTCCGCGGTCAGTGACCGGAAAGAAACCACGTGGACAGTCGTTGGCCAAGGTGCAAGGATCACGGCGAAGTCCGGGAACCGACTGTCCACGTAGTTTCTTCACGGTCACTCAGGCGGGGAAAGAGAGGCGACCCCCGCTCCACCGGGCGTCCGCCCCGGTACCCACCCCAAGCAGCAGCCTCAGGGAGGCGCGCGTCTTTGGGCGAGCCCTCAACGCCGATACGCCGCCAGATCTCGGCGCTGGCCCCTGGCAGTGCCGGGCTGGCCAGCAACGCGACTATGCGCAGCACCTCGAGGGCATCGCCGAGCACCCGGTCGACGCCGGGACCGGGCTCGGCCTTCCAGGGCTCAGCCGCTTCCAGGGCCGCGTTGGCCTCGCGCACGAGGCGCCAGGTCGCTTCGAGGGCCTCGCTCGGCGCCAACCTGTGCCAGGCGTCCGCCGTCAGCCGGTACAGGTCGGCGGCCACCGCGGCCAGGGGGCTGTCCGGGTCGGGCGCGGGACCGATGCCGGCGCACTTGCGCTCGACCACGGTGGTCACCCGGGCCAGGAGGTTGCCGAGGTTGTTGGCCAGGTCGGCGTTGTAGCGGGCGACCATCGCCTCGTAGGAGAAGTCCCCGTCCGGCCCGAAGGCCTGATCCCGCAGGAAGTGGTACCGGAAACCGTCCACCCCGAAGGTCGGGACCAGGTCGGCGGGGACGATCTGGTTGAGCTTGGACTTGGACATCTTCTTGCCCTTCACCAGCAGGAACCCGTGCACGCCGATTCGCCGGGGCGGCTCGACGCCGGCGGCCATGAGCAGGGCCGGCCAATACACGCAGTGGAAGCGCAGTATGTCCTTGCCGACGATGTGGTGCACGGCCGGCCACCACTCGGCGAAGCGCTCCGTGTCGGACCCGTAGCCGACGGCGGTGGCGTAGTTGATTAGCGCGTCGTACCAGACGTAGAAGACGTGGGCGGGGTCCCACGGCACGGGCACGCCCCAGGTGATCGACGTGCGGGATATGGAAATGTCGTTGAGGCCCTGGCGGATCAGACCGACGGCCTCGTTGCGCTTGGCCTCGGGTATTACCGCCGACGGATCTGCCGCGTACCACTCGAGAAGGCGGTCAGCGAAGGCGGAGAGCTTGAAGAAGTAGTTGTCCTCCTTCAGCCACTCGACGGGGGTCTCGTGAATCGGGCACAGACGCCCGTCGACGAGGTCGTCCGCGACGTAGTACGCCTCGCAGCCGACGCAGTACCAGCCCTCGTAGGTGCCGAGCTCGATCCAGCCGTTGTCGTACGCAGCGGTCATCAGGGCCTGGGTGGCCTGGTAGTGGCGGGGCTCGGTGGTGCGGATGAAGTCGTCGTAGGAGATGTCGAGCAGCGCCCACGCCTCCCGGAAGCGGGCGCTGGTACGGTCCGCCTGCTCGATGGGCGTGAGCCCGTTGGCCTCCGCCGCCCGCTTGACCTTGAGGCCGTGCTCGTCGGTCCCGGTGAGGAAAAACACCTCGTCGCCGAGCAGGCGGTGCCAGCGGGCCAAGGCGTCGGCGGTGATCGTCGGGTACGCAGTGCCGATGTGGGGAGCGTCGTTGACGTAGAAGATCGGCGTCGTCACATAGAAGCGCTCGGGCACCGGGCCAGGATAGGGGCGGCAACGCCAAGCACCGCCAACTTTCGCCTTGCCCGATGCCACAAGGGCTGACAGCGTCAGCCAGGCGCCCGGAACGAACATTCTGGGGACGCAAACCAGGAAACTCTCCTGGTTTGCGTCCCCAGAATGAGACGGAGCAGCGTCAATCGGGCGACCGGGCGCCCCGGCGTAGCTCGACCGCGGCCTGGTAGGCGCGCCGGCGGGGCACACCCAACGAGGCGGCGACCGCGGCCACCGCCCCCCGCTGGTCGGCGCCGGCCGCCAGGCGGTCGGCTACCGCGGCGCGCAGTTCGTCGTCGCTGGCAGCGGCCCCGGGGACCGCGGCAGGGGCGCCGGCCACGACGAGGACCCATTCGCCTCTCGGCTGGCGTGCGTCGACCCATGCCACCGCCCCGGCCAGGGTGCCGCGCCACCATTCTTCGTGCAGCTTGGTCAGCTCCCGTGCCACCGCCACCTGACGCCCGTCGCCGCAGGCCGCCTGCAGGTCGTGGAGGGTGCGAGCCACCCGGTGGGGGGCCTCGTAGACCACGGTGGTCCTGGGCTCCGCGGCGAGCGCCGCGAGACGGGCCGCCCTTTCCCCTCCTTTCCTTGGCAGGAAGCCCTCGAAGCAGAACCGCTCGCTCGCCAATCCCGACGCCACCAGGGCGGCGACGCCGGCCGACGGGCCGGGGACGACCGATACCTCCACGCCGGCCGCCACCGCGGCCCGAACGAGCCGCTCACCCGGGTCGGACAGGCCAGGCAGGCCGGCGTCGCTGACAACCGCCACGGTGGCGCCGGCGGCAGCCTCGGCCACGGCGCGTTCGGCCATGGCCGCTTCGTTGTGCTCGTGCATGGTGACCAGGCGGACGCCGGTGATGCCGGCGTGGGTGAGCAGCTTGCGGGTGCGCCGGGTGTCCTCGCAGCAGATCAGGTCGGCGCCGGCGAGGGTCTCGACCGCCCGGGGCGACAGGTCGGTGAGGTTGCCGATCGGGGTGGCGACGAGGACGACCCGTCCCGGGCCCCGCGCTGGCGGCCCGTGCTCGCTCACGGCCCGGTGACCTCCAGGCGGTCCCCCACCTGCAGCTTCCAGCGTTCGAAGGCACCGGCGGGGGCGCACACCGCGGCGTGGCCGGGAAGGCACGGGCGCGCCACCCGGAACCGGCCGACTGTCGCGATACGGCGCACCTCCAGCGTTTCCTCGGACTGGCCGCGGGACTGGTTGCACCACGCCACGTCGAGTGGCTCCGCGGCACCGAGGGTGTGCACCAGCGCCGGCCCTCGCACCAGTCGCACCCCGCCGGTGCCGAAGGTGGCGAGGACCTGGTCGTCGCGGGTCAGCCACGCCACCGTGTCCTCCCCGCTACACGGCGAAGCGGATCTCGACGACGTCGCCGTCGACGACCTCGTAAGACTTGCCCTCCACCCGCAGCTTGCCCGCCTCCTTGGCCTTGTTCCAGCTCCCGAGCTCGAGAAGCTCGTCCCAGCGAATGACCTCGGCGCGGATGAACCCCCTCTGCAGGTCGGAGTGTATGACACCTGCACATTCGGGGGCCTTGGCGCCGGCGCGGAACGTCCACGCCCTGCTCTCCTTGTCGCCGGTGGTGAGGAAGGTCCGCCGCCCGAGGAGGTGGTACGCGGCCCGGGCCACCCGGGGCAGGGCGCCTTCGCCGAGACCGAGGCCCTCGAGCAGCTCGCTGCGTTCGCCGGCGTCGAGCTGGGCCGCCTCCGCCTCGAGTTCGACGCTCACCCCGAGGACGTCGCCGTGGCTGCCCAGCTCGTCGGCGACGGGCTTGATGACCGGGTCAGGCTCGTTGACCTGGTCCTCGCCGAGATTGACCACGGCGACAACGGGCTTGTTGGTGAGCAGGAACGCCGGACGCAGCAGGGCACGGGTCTCGGCGTCGAGGTCGGAGCGGTAGATGGGGACCCCGGCGTGGAGCGAGGCCAATGCGGCGTCGAGGGCCACCACCTCGCCGGCGAGGGACTTGTCGGCGCGTGCCGCCTTGCGTCGCTTTTCCACCTGGGATTCCACGGTGGCCACGTCGGCGAGGACCAACTCGAGCTCGAGCACCCCCAGGTCCTCCAGCGGATCAGGGGGGTCGCTGGTGCCGGCCACCCCGTCCGCCTCGAAGGCCCGCAGAACCAGGCACAGGGCGTCGGCCTCGCGGATGCCGGCGAGGAAGCGGTTGCCCATGCCCTCCCCCGTGGACGATCCCGCCACCAGGCCGGCGATGTCGACGAACTCCACGGTGGCGTGGACGACCTTGGGGCTGGAGCTCATCTTTGCCAGGGCGTCGAGGCGGTGGTCGGGTACCTGAGCGACCCCTACGGTGCTCTCGGTGGTGGAGAAAGCGTGGGCGGCCACCGGAGCCGATCCGCCGGTGAGGGCGTTGAACAGGCTTGACTTGCCGGCGTTCGGCAGGCCGACGATGCCGAGGCGTTCCACACCCCGAGGGTACCGGCCGGCGCCGGTAGCGGGCGGCGCCGGGTACCGGCCGGCGCCGGCCCTAGTAGCGTTGCCTCCCATGTCCAAGCGCACGGCCAAGGCCCGCAAACGAGCACGGCACAAGAAGGCCAACCACGGCCAGAAGCCGAACCGGGGTCGCTGATACCCTTATCTGGATGCTCGACCACGTGTTCCTCGACACGGTCAGCGCCCTCGGCCGGGCGCTCGATGAGACCCTGCTCCAGCGGGAGCGTCACGAAGACCGCCTGGCCAGCGACCTCCTCCTCGGCGACCTGGTTTGGGAAACGTCGGTCAGCCTGCCCGGCGACGGCACACCGTCGAGGGTCCGAGCAGACCTGACCCTCGACTGGCCCACCTGGAGCCAGTCGGCCTGGCGGTCGTGGGCCCTCGGGGAGCCGTTGGAGGAGCCGCCCGAGATCGGGCTCGAGATCGTGTTCAGGGTGCAGCGTCTGGCGTCACGGCCCGACCCTGACGCGCTGCTGGCCCAGTTCGCCAACCACGAGCCGCCGGGGGTCGAATCGTTCGAGCGTTCGAGCGTCGTCGCCGAGGAGGACCTCGGTTCCGGGGAAGTGGCGGTGGAAGTGGCCTTCGAGGGTGCCTTCCGCCTGGCCGACCCCGACGACGGGCCCCGGCGGGATCCCTTCGGTCCTGACGGTTTGAGCAACTTGGACACCAACGGCGTGGCGACTGACGAGCGCCCCGAGGCTGCGGAGATGGGTCGAGCCCACCTCCGGGCAGCCGAAGTGGCGGGCCAGCGTGGCAGCCTCAGTTCGGCCATGTCGACCAACCTGACGGCCCTCGGGCGGTGGGTGGCGTCCACCCTCGTGCGGTTGGCCGACCTCGAGGTCGAGTTCTTGCCCGCCGAGGAGCCCTAGAGATCGGTCTGGGCGAGCGCCGGTCTCCCGCCTGTGCAGTTGTATGGGCTATAAGCCAGGTTTCTGCACAACCGGGAGTTGGGTCGCCGGATCGCCGGATCGCCGGATCGCCGGCGCGGGCGCCGAAGTCCTAGGCCTAGGCCAGCAGGCCGGCGCCGGCCGCCAGGGCGACCAGGGGCACCTGGGGGCGCGCCCCGAAGTGGGAGACCACCTCGGCGGCGCTGAGCGCGCCCAGGCGCGCCGAGCGCTCGGGACCGTAGCCACGCACGTGGCCATGCAAGTAGCCGGCGGCAAATAGGTCGCCGGCCCCGGTGGTGTCGACCACCCGCCCGACATGCTCGGCCGCCACCCGAAAAACCGCCACGTCACCTGCAGCGCCAGCAGGAGCGCCGGCCGACGCGCCAGCCGACGCTTTGGCGGCCACCCCGACCACCGCTCCGGCGGCGGACCGGGTGACCACCACCGTCGGACAACGCCCCGCCAGCGCCACAACAGCCTCCTCCACGTCAGCCGCCCCGGTCATGTCGAGCGCCTCGGCTTCGTTGGCGAAAACCAGGTCGGCGTGTCCGAGGACCTGGGCGAGGGCCTCGCGGTGCGACGACACCCAGGAGGGGTCCGACAGGGAGAGGGCCACCTGGGTCCCGCCCTCGGCAGCAGCGGCGAGCGCCGCTTCGATCGTCGCCTCGGTCGCTTCGAGACCGCAGAGGTAACCCTCGATGTAGAGGACCTGCGCCCGGGCGATCTGGCCCGCGTTCAGGTCCTCGGGGTCGAGGCGGTCACTGACCCCGAGGCTGGTGCACATTGTGCGTTCGGCGTCGGGCGTCACCATGATCACGCAGCGGCCGGTGCCGGGGCCGCCTTCGGCCGCGCTGATCGAGAAGTCCACGCCGGCGGCGCGGATGTCATCCGAGAAGACCCGACCCAAGTCGTCGTCGCCGACCTTCCCGGCGAAGGCGACCCGGACCCCGAGAGACGCCAGTCCGGCGGCGGTATTGGCCGCCGACCCGCCCGACGACGCCGTGGCCGGCCCGAGGGCTCCGTAGATCCGCTCTGAGCGCTCGTCGTCGACGAGGGTCATCGTCCCCTTGGTCAGCCCGAACGAGGCGACCAGGGCATCGTCGGTCGGAGCGACGACGTCGACGATGGCATGGCCGATGGCCACGATGTCCACTGTGCGGTCCATGGCGACGACCGTAGGCGCTTCCACGCGTCACCGCCGATAGAGTGCGCGCCGCCCAATAGGGTGGCGGGGTGCCCGCGCCCGCTTCCGAACCAGTTACCTACCGGCTCCCCCGCACGGTCGTGCCCGAGCGCTACGAACTGGTCATCGCCCCCGATCTGGGTGCCGCCACCTTCGCCGGCGAGGCCACCATCGCCGTGCGCGTCACCGAACGTGTCACCGAGATCGTGCTCAACGCCGCCGAACTGGAGGTGTCTTCGGCCCGCTTCCGCCGTGACGTTGGGCCGGCGGCCGACGGCCTCGAGCTGGAGGGGATCGTCCGCCTCGACGAGGCTGCCGAACGCCTGAGCATCACGGTGCCCGGGTCGGTCCCCGCGGGCACCTGGCACCTGCACCTGGATTTCACGGGTGTCCTCAACGACAAACTACGGGGCTTCTACCGGTCCACGTTCACCACCGCCGACGGCGGCACCGAGGTGATCGCAACCACCCAGTTCGAGCCAGCCGACGCCCGCAGGGCGTTCCCGTGCTGGGACGAACCGGATTTCAAGGCGACCTTCGCCGTCACCTTGGTCGTCGACGACGGCCTGACAGCCCTGTCCAACGGCGCCGTGATCACCGATGTCCCCGCGGCCGGCGACCCCGGCGGCGGCGACCCCGGCGGCGGCGACCCCGGCGGCGGCGACCCCGGCGGCGGCGACCCCGCGGGCGGCGACCCCGCGGGCGGCGACCCCGCGGGCGGCGACCCCGGCGGCGGCCCCGTCCGCGGCTCCAAGAGGACGGTCAGCTTCGCCGAGACGATGCCCATGTCGACCTACCTGGTGGCCTTCGTGGTGGGGCCCTTCGAGCTGAGCCCGCCGGCGGATGTCGACGGTGTGCCCCTGCGGGTGGCGACAGTGCCCGGTAAGTCGGCGTTGGCTCACTTCGCCGTGGAGGCAGGCACCCACGCCCTCGCTTTCCTCGCCCGCTACTTCGACCTGCCCTACCCCCACGACAAGATCGACCACGTCGCCATTCCCGATTTCGCCTTCGGGGCGATGGAGAACCTCGGCTGCGTCACCTACCGCGAGACCACCTTGCTGGCGGACTTGTCGGCGGCCAGCCAACTAGAGCTGCGCCGGGTGGCTCAGGTGGTGGCCCACGAAACCGCCCACATGTGGTTCGGCAACCTGGTGACCATGAAGTGGTGGAACGGCATCTGGCTCAACGAGGCGTTCGCCACGTTCATGGAGCTCACCACCACCGACCATTTCAAACCCGAGTGGCACGCCTGGACGGCGTTCGGCGCGGCCAAGGCCGAAGCCCTCGCCATCGACAGCCTGCGCGCCACCCGGCCGATCGAGTTCGCGGTG
>DASZKW010000098.1:0-2104 GCA_035552775.1 Acidimicrobiales bacterium
CCCATCCCTGCGCTTCGCCCTCTCCGAAGGCGGCATCGGCTGGATCCCGTACTTCCTCGACCGCATGGACTGGATCTACCAGCGCCACCACGCGTGGACCGGTCAGGACTTCGGCGACCAGCTGCCGAGCCAGGTCTTCCGTGAGCGGGTCGTCACCTGCTTCATCGACGACCCGGCAGGCGTGGAGGCCAGGCAGCGCGTCGGGGTCGACACGATCACCTGGGAGTGCGACTACCCCCATTCCGACTCGACGTGGCCGCAGTCGCCCGAGACGCTCATGAAGTCGCTCGTCGGTGTCGCGGACGACGAGATCGACCGCATCACCCACCACAACGCCATGCGCCACTTCCGCTTCGACCCCTTCGCTCACCGTCCCCGGGAGGAGTGCAGGGTCGGAGCCCTCCGCGCCGGCGCGGCCGACGTGGACGTCACCCCGAAGAGCACCGGTCAGGTGCGGGCGAACCGGATGACCAGGGCGACCGACCTGATCCGCCCCCGCTCCTAGGCGCTTCGCGCCAGCGGCTGTGCCCACTGGGCCGGCCTCCCGGGCCGGCCTAGGCGCTCAGACCTTCGAAGAGGTCGCGCTCGACGACCCCGTCGCCCGTCGCGCCCCGAAGGATGAACCACTCCTGGCCGAAGGCGGCGGCGAAGGCCTCCACGGGTAACGACAGGAAGAACGACGACTCCGGTATCTGGCTGGCGTGCACGGCCATGGCCTGGCGCTTCTTGTCCAGGTAGGCGGTGACGTCGACGATCGTGGTGATCTCGCCTTCCGGGACGCCGAGGCCGATGGCGTCGGGGTCGGGGGGCAGCTCTTCTTCGTCGACATTTGGGGGTCGGATGGCCGCCAGCCGGCGCACGTGGTCGCGACTGATCGTGGCCTCGTAGACCTTGGGCACCCCGGCCATCTTCCCCGCCCGCACACCCACCCGGTGCACCTGGATGTGGTCGGGGTGACCGTACGTGCCGTGGTCGTCATAGACGGTGAGCACGTCGGCCCGCTCCTCGGCCAGGATGGCGGCGAGCCGGCCGGCCGCCTCGTCGAGATCGGCCCGCCAGAAGGACCCGGCGCGATCGTTCTCCGGCGTTCCCATCATGCCCGAGTCGACATAGCCCAGCACCTCACAGCGGGCCACGCCGAGCACGGCGGCGGCCCGCTCGAGCTCGGCGGCGCGCCGCTCGGCCAGCGGCTCACCCTCCCGCAGCACGCCCGGGACCACCTCGCCGTGCTCACCCCTCGTCGCCGTCACGAGCACTACCCGGTGGCCGTCGGCGGCCGCCTTGGCCATGACCCCGGCGGTGGCGATGGCCTCGTCGTCGGGGTGGGCGTGGAAGGTGACCAGGGTGGACATGCAGGCATCCTCGCGCGAGTTGCTGGCGAATTCGCCGCTCCCGACCGGGAACCGAACCACGACAAACCGGTCGCAACCGGAAGGGCATCACCGGCCAGCCGTCGAACCAAACTGATGCAAGTTCCTGACGCATCGTCAGCCACGGCGGGCGGTGCGCGGGGACCGCCCGGTGATCCGCCCTCCGACCTGCTCAAATCGGGCAAATCGTAACGTCGGGTCAGATCTGGGGGTTGCCCCGGGAGGCGGGGAGCACATGAGGATCACGAGGCCGTGGGGGCGGTCGAGCCGAGGCGTGGCGTGTCTCGTCGCCGCTGCCGGGCTCCTGCTGACCAGCTGCGGCGCCCGCCTGAGCCCCCGCCAGCTGGCGGAGGCCCTCGGCGCCAACGGCGGGACGGGGCTGAACGCAGGAGGCCAGGGGTCCTCGGGCGCGGGCGGCGTCGGAGGGGGCACCGGCACGACGTCCGCAGCCGGTGGGCCGCTCGCTGGTGGAACGACAGGCACGACCGGGGCCAGTGGGACCAGCGGTGCCGGCGGTGGGGCGGGCGGACTCGGCCTCACGTTGCCCCCTGGCGGGAACGGGGGCGCCACCGATGTCGGCGTGACGCCCAACTCCATCACGGTGGGCAACATCTCCACCCTCACGGGCCCGGTGCCCGGCCTCTTCGCCGGCGCCGTGAACGGCACCGACGCCTTCCTCGCCTATCAGAACAGCCAGGGTGGCGTGTTCGGCCGGCAGCTCAAGTTGGCCGCCA
>DASZKW010000099.1:0-2461 GCA_035552775.1 Acidimicrobiales bacterium
TTGGCGATCTCCCGAACCCGCACCCGCTCCGCCATCGACCCTCCTGGGACCTGGACATCCTGACCCAGAAGGCTTCGCGATCGCACGCGCGACTCCTCCTACCTCACGGGGCGAAAGTTGGCGGAAGCAGCACTAGCTCACTCGAGCGCCGTCGCCCCGCCCGCTTTCGACCAAAGGTGGAACAGAGGTGGTGCCGAGGGCGAGGTCCTCAGACGTCCGAGGGGTAGTAGATGGCACCGGCGGAGCCGGGACCCGTGTGGGCGCCCACGCTGGGGCCGATCCGGTACCGCACCACCTCCAACACCGCGGGCGTGTCCACCAGGGCTTCCTCCAGGGCGCGCCAGAGGGGGGCCGCCCCGGCGTCGGCGATCCCCAGGCCGACCCGCAGGTCGGTCCCGGCTGCAAGGACGGTCGTGGCCATGACCGCCGCCGCCTCCTCCATGTTGGCGACCTCGCCCACGGGCACCATCCGCCCCTCGGTCAGCGTGAGCACAGGGATGGCGGTGACGCCGCCGGACGGCGACTCGGCGAGCCGCCCCCCGTGGCGGGCCAGCTCCAGGGCCCCGACCACGAACACGTTGCCAGTCCGCGCCGCCACCGCCTCGGCCACTGACGCCGCCGCCTGGGCGTCGGCACCCTTCGCCAGCGCCTCGGCGGCCTCCCAGACACAACAGGCGATCCCAAAGGACGCCGTCCCGGTGTCGACGAGCCGCACCGGAACGCCGGCAGCCCTGGACGCCACGTGGGCTGCGTCGAGCGTGCTCGACACCGACGATCCGATGTGGATCGAGATGATCTCGGTGGCACCGCGGGCCACCAGCGCCTCGTAGGCGAGCACGAAGCGTCCTGGCGCGGGAGCCGCGGTCGCCACCTGCGTCACGCCCTGCTCGAAGCGGGCGTAGAACCCGTCGGCATCCAGATCCACCCCTTCGAGGAAGTCGTCACCATCGAGTGTCACCGTCAGGGGCACGACCTCCACCCCGTAGCGCTCGACCAGCTCGGCTGGCAGCTGGGCGTTGGAATCGGTGCACAGCCCGATCACGTTCGCTCCTTCCGCTGCCCAACGGGGACGGCCGTGGCCGAGCCAACCCCGGACGCCGTGGCGAACCGGTACAGGATGACGGCGCTGCTGGCCCCGGCGGCGAGCGGCAGGGCAACGGTCGGTCGGGGTCCCCACAGGTTGGGCCATCCCCTCCGCCACCACAGGATGGCGCCGCCGATCCACGCGCCCGACGACAGCACGGTGGCCGCCGCCGCCCGACGCCGCCAGGGTCCCGCCGAGCTGAGCGCGGCGACCGCAAGGTCGATCGGAAAATAGGCGGGGAACGTCGCCAGGCACTGTCCCACGCTGGCCGCCACCCCCTTGCCCCCCTTGAACCTGTTCGTGACCGGGAAGCAGTGACCCACCACGGCTGCGGTACCGCCGAGATGAGACCCTGTCCCGCCGGCCACGGCGCGACCGACGGCACAAGCCAGGGCGCCCTTGGCGATGTCGGCCGCCAGCACGGCCGTGCCCCAGCCCCCGCCCAGCACCTTCATGGCGTTGACCGCTCCCGGGTTACCCGAGCCCGCCGTCCGCAGGTCGGTCCCGCCGCCGGTCGCCAGCCGGGTGGCCACGTCCGCCGAGGGCAGTCCACCCAGGGCGTACCCGGCGAGCACGGCTCCGGCCAGGCGGGCGGCTCCGGCCGCCGGAGCACCTCGCGCCGCTCGCCCACCTCCCATCGAAGGGTCACCCTACCGCCGTGTCCACGCAACGTTGCCGGTGGGTAGAAGATGTTCGCCCTATGGCAGCGCCGAGCCTGACCGAGCCGATGCGCGTCGGAATGGGCGTTCCGGCCGGGACGTTGAGCGCAGTGTGACGCGGTTGCTCACGATCATGGGCTCGGGGGAGACCAGCCCCACCATGGTGAAGATGCACCGGCAACTCTTGGAGCGCCTCGGTCCGCCGCCCGTTCCCGCCGTGCTGTTGACGACGCCCTTCGGCTTCCAGATGAACGCGTCGGTCGTGGCCGCCAAGTCGGTCGAGTACTTCCGTGAGAGCGTGAACGCGGAGCTCCAAGTGGCCGACATCCGGTCGTCGGCCGATGCCGACACCGTCCACAACGAGACGATGCTGGCCAGGCTCGGGGACGCCAGATACGTCTTCGCCGGTCCGGGCAGCCCGAGCTATGCCCTGCGCCAATGGTCCGGCACGGTCGTCCCGCAGTTGCTGGCGGACAAGCTCGCCCTCGGCGGGGCGGTGACCTTTGCCAGCGCTGCGGCCCTCACACTGGGGGTGGCGACCGTGCCCGTCTACGAGATCTACAAAGTAGGGGCCGATCCATACTGGCTCGAGGGGCTCGACCTGCTCGGGGCGACGGGTCTGCGCGCGGCCGTGATCCCGCACTTCAACAACACCGAGGGCGGGAACCACGACACCCGCTACTGCTACCTCGGCGAGCGCAGGCTGGCCGCCATGGAG
>DASZKW010000100.1:0-8082 GCA_035552775.1 Acidimicrobiales bacterium
GGGCGCTCGTCACCGGCGGCGCCGGCTTCATCGGATCCCACCTGGTGGACGCCCTGGTGGCCAGGGGTGACGAGGTCGTGGTCATCGACGACCTGTCGGCGGGTCACCGCGACAACGTCAACGCCGCAGCTCGCCTCGTCGAGGGCGACGTGGTCGACGAGGCCGCAGTGGCCGCGGCGATGGCCGGGTGTGAGGTCGCTTTTCACCTGGCCGCGCACCGCTCCGTCCAACGCTCCGTCGAACACCCACTCACGACCGACCGGGTCAACACCGGCGGCACCCTGGCGGTGCTCGCCTCGGCCAGAGAGGCCGGGGTACGTCGGGTTGTCACCACCTCGTCGTCGTCGGTGTACGGGGGAGCGGCGTCGATGCCGACCCCCGAGTCGGCGCCCCTGACGCCGCGCTCCCCGTACGCGGTGTCCAAGCTGGCCGGCGAGCATTACGCGCGCGTCTTCTGGGAGCTGTTCGGCTTGGAGACAGTCGTGATCCGCCCGTTCAACGTCTACGGGCCCCGGCAGCGACCCGACAGCCAGTACGCGGCGGTGATCCCGCTCTTCATCGCCGCCTTGCGGTCCGGCGAAGCGCCGGTGGTTCACGGTGACGGGCGCCAGAGCCGGGACTTCGCCTTCATCGACGACGCCGTTGCGGCCTTCATCGCCGCCGGCTCGGCTCCGGCCGGCGCATGCGCGGGCAAGGCTTACAACGTCGCCGGCGGTGCCGTTCACAACCTGCTCGACCTGCTGGCCATCCTGGAGGAGATCCTCGAGGTGCCAGCCCGGCCCTCCCACGTCGAGCCCCGGGCCGGCGACGTGCGCCACACCCAGGCCGACCTGTCTGCCGCCGCCGCTGACCTGGGCTGGTCGCCAGAGGTCGGTTTCGCCGAAGGGCTACGGCGCACGGTGCTCTGGTCGGCCGGCGCGCCCCGGGCGACCGTCGACCGCTGAGCTTCAAGGGTGCGGCCGGCGATCCGGCCTGCCTTGGGGGGAGTGCGTTACGAAGTGGTGGCATAATGCCCCACTTTGTAACGCACTCCCCCGGTCGAGGGCCGGGATGGCGTCGCCGGTCCCGCCACTTCGACGCCCCGCCCGACCCGCCCGGCGCTTACGGCCGGCGCTCACGGCCGGCGCTCACGCCCGGCGCTCACGCCCGGCGCTCACGCCCGACCCGCCCGGCGCTCACGCCCGGCGCTCACGCCCGGCGCTCACGCCCGGCGCCGGCAGCCCTCGTAGACCTCTTCGATGCGCGACGCGGTCCGGCGGATGTCGAACATGGCCGACCGCCGCCGCGCCGCCGCTCCCATCTCCGCCCGCCGCCCGGCGTCGCCGGCGAGGGTCAGCAGGGCGTCGCCCAGCAGGTCGGGGCGCGACGGCGGGACCAGGAGCCCCTCGATGCCCGATCGCACCGCGTCGGGGATGCCCCCCACGGCGGTGGCGACCACCGGTAGCCCGAGGGCGAGGGCCTCCATCAAAGCGACCGGGTAGCCCTCGGCCAACGACGACAGGGTGAAGATGTCGCAGGCGGCGAGCACCTCGAGCGGGTCGGGCCGGTAGCCGAGCATACGGAACGAGTCGCCGAGGCCGAGGCGGGTCACCTCGCCGCGGATCTGGTCCTCCAGCGGACCCTGGCCGACGGAGACGAAGGCGAGGTCCACCCCCACGCCCCGGCCGCCGGCGCCAGCGCCCCGGCCGCCGGCGCCAGCGCCCCGGCCGCCGGCGCCAGCGCCAGCGCCCCGGCCGCCGGCCCCACCGTCGAGGGCCACCCTCGCGGCGCCGAGCAGGGTCGGGTAGTCCTTGTGGTGGCGAACGTTGGCCACGGTCCCGACCACGACGGTGGCCTCCTCGACGCCGAGTGCCGCCCGGGCGGCCGCCCGCCGGGCCCGGTAGCGCCCGACCGCGTCGAGGTCGACGCCGTGCACGACCAACTCGGTCTTCCCCCGCAGGAGGCGGGGGATCGACTCGAGGGCGTCGGCGGACACGGCCATGCGGGCGTCGTCGAGGGGATAGGTGAGCGCGTTGGCCAGCCGGGTCACCCGGCCGTAACCGTTCCAGGCGTTGTGCTCGGTGTAGACGATCGCCGGCCGGCGCCGGCCGAGTGAGCGCAGGACCGGGCGGGCGACTGCGGCCGGGTAAGGGGCGTGGATGTGAACGACGTCGACGTCCTGGTCGACCACCAGGTCCCGGAGCCGCCCCGCCCAGCGCACGTCCCATTCGGACGTGGCGCCGAGGCACACCGAATCCACCCCGGCCGCGGCCAGGTCGGACACGAGGTGGTCCTTGTGGGGGAGCAGGTAGGCGACCTGGCACGACAGCCGCGACCGATCGACGACCCGCGCCAGGTTCAGCAGCAACCGTTCGGCGCCCCCCGGGCCGAGGCCCTTGGCGAGCCACAGGACCCGCAGCCGGTTCCGCGCCGGTCCCGGGCCGTGGGCCGCCCCCGACGCCCCCGCCCCCGCGTTCGCCACGTCCGGTCCGGCCGGCGGTCCCGCTCCCACCAGGCGACAGTACGCTGCGATCCGGACCGGCGTGGGGGTGGATGATGTGCGGGATCGCCGGGGTGCTCGACCCACGGTGGCGGGGGACAGGTGACGAACTGGCAGCCCTCGCCGCCGCCATGGCCGCCCCGCTCGCCCACCGGGGACCCGACGACGAGGGGACGTGGTGCGACCCGGCGGCCGGCGTCGGCCTCGGTCACCGCCGCCTGGCCGTGGTGGACCTGTCCCCGGCGGGCCACCAGCCCATGGTCTCGGCCGACGGGCGCTGGGTGATCGCCTACAACGGCGAGTGCTACAACGCAGCAGAACTGGGGGCGGCCCTGGCGGCGGAAGGCACCCGCCTGCGGGGCCGGTGCGACACCGAGGTCGTCGTCGAGGCGGTGGCGGCCTGGGGTCTGCGCGCCACCCTCGAGCGGCTCAACGCCATGTTCGCCCTCGCCTTGTGGGACCGCCGGGAACGCGTCCTCCACCTGGTGCGTGACAGGTTGGGGGAAAAACCCCTTTACTACGCGGTCGTAGACGGCATCGTGACGTTCGGGTCGGAGCTGAGGGCGCTGGGGGCGCATCCCGGCTTCCGCCGGGAAATAGACAGACACGCGTTGGCCATGTACCTGCGTCTCAACTACGTCCCCGCCCCGCTCACCATCTACGCCGGCGCCCGGAAGCTGGCGGCGGGGACGCTCGTCAGCCTGCGCGCCGGGCAGGGCGGTTGGCCCGAGCCCACGCTCTGGTGGGACTTTCCCGCCGTGGCCCGGGCGGCAATGGCATCCCGGCCGCCACCCGGTGCAGATACCGCCGGCGCAGTGGACCACCTCGACCGTCTCCTTCGCGACTCGGTCGCCCGGCGCACCGTCGCCGATGTCGGGGTGGGGACCTTCCTCTCCGGGGGCATCGACTCGAGTCTGGTGACGGCGCTGGCCCAGGCCCAGTCCGCCGCGCCGGTCAGGACCTTCACCGTGGGCTTCGCCGGCGAGGCCGACGAGACCGCCCCGGCCGCGGCCGTCGCCCGCCACCTCGGCACCGACCACACCCAGATCGACCTGACCGCGAAAGACGCCCTGGGCGCGGTGGCGAAGGTGGCCACATGCTGGGACGAGCCCTTTGCCGACCCCTCCCAGCTCCCCACCCTCCTGATGTGTCGCGAGGCCCGCCGTCATGTGACGGTCGCCCTGTCGGGCGACGGCGGTGACGAAGGCTTCGGCGGCTACAACCGCTACGTGATGGGCGCCGCCGTCTGCCGCGCCGTGCTCCCCTGGCCGGCGGCGCTGCGGCGCGGCGCCGCCAGCGCCGTCGCCACGGTGCCGCCGGCAACGTGGGACCGTGTGGGCCGGGGCGCCGGCCGGCTGAGCGGGCGCCTCGCCGTTTCCGACCTGGGGACCAAGGCCCACAAGCTGGCCCGGGTGATGGGCGCGGCGTCGCCGACCGAGGTGTACGTCGGGCTGGTCTCGTCGTGGGACGACGCCGAATCGGTTGTCATCGGCGGACCTTTCCCCCCCTGGCAGGGACCGGCTCGCGTCGCGGGGATCGACGACCCCGCCGACGCCATGATGGCGT
This sequence comes from Acidimicrobiales bacterium, assembly GCA_035552775.1. Taxonomy (GTDB): domain Bacteria; phylum Actinomycetota; class Acidimicrobiia; order Acidimicrobiales; family Palsa-688; genus DASZKW01. The sequence continues at coordinate 4,046 of DASZKW010000100.1, forward strand.
GGGACACGGCCTCGACCCTGCCCGACGAGATGCTGGCCAAGGTGGACCGGGCCAGCATGTGCGTCGGGCTCGAAGCGCGCGTGCCCCTGCTCGACCACCGGGTGGTAGAGGCGGCCTGGGCGCTGACGCCCTCGCTGCGCATCGCCGGGGGGTCAGGCAAGCATGCCCTGCGCAGGGTGCTCGAACGCTACGTGCCCCATCACCTGGTCGACAGACCCAAGACGGGTTTCGACCCGCCCCTCGGCGCTTGGCTGCGGGGACCGCTGCGGGAGTGGGCGGAGGGGCTCTTGTCGGCGTCGCGCCTACGCGCCGAGGGCTACCTGGACCCCGCACCGGTGAGGGCGTGCTGGGCCGACCACCTGTCAGGTCGGGCGTCGCGGGAGTACGCCCTGTGGGCGGTGCTCGTCTTCGAGGCGTGGCTCGAGGGCCAGGACGTCCCCCGAGCGGCCCTTTGAGCCGAAGGCGACCAGGGCGGCGGTGCCGAGCACCAGGAGGGGGAGGACTATGGCCACCGCTTCGGGTGTACTGGTTCGTAGCCCGGCGAGGCGCGACGCGACTGCCACCATGCCGGCCTGGGCGCCCAGCGCCACTGCCGGCGCCCAGCCGGCGCGGAGCCGGCCGAGGGCAGGAGGTCGCCAGCCTGCTCCCAGGGCTGCGGCCAGGGGCTCGACCACGATTATCCCGAGGCAGGCCAAGCCGCCCACGATGGCGGAATGCCGCCCGCGCCCGTCCACGGCGACGGTCCACACGACGAGCCCGGCCAGGGCCGGCACGGCGACAGGCCCCACGCTCAGGGCCGGCCACCAACCCACGGCGGTCACTCCGAGCGTGGCTCCGAGCACCACGAGGATCTGTTCGGTGTCGGGCGTGGTGGCGTAGATCCCCCCGGCGGTCAGGACCAGCAGCGGGAGGGCCAAGCGCCCCCAGCGTCGATCGAAGTCCGATAACGCCGCTGACGCCACGGGAACTGCCGCCACCACCATGACATGGACCCACGTGGGGCCGGGCACCCCACCGCCCGGACCGAAACTGAGCAGGGCGGCACCGGGGACCACCAGCAACGGGGGGACGAGCACGGCCGCCGCCCGCCCTGCTCCGCCGGACGCCGGCCGGTGGCGGGGATCGTTCCGGCGGCTCCGCAGCGCTGTGGCGCCGGCGCCGCCCGCGGCGAGCACGGCCAAGGCCACCAGCAGGCCCGAAGGCGCGTTGCCCGTGTCCACCAGGGCAACGGCGGCGACGGACACGACGACGGCCCCAGCGGTCAAGCCCGGTGCGGTCCAACGGGCGGGGGTCCCCGTCGCCTGGTCCCGGGCGCGCGGGAGCCGCCGACCGTGCGGGACCGGGACCCCCGTCGCCGGGTCCCGGGGGCGACGGAGCCGTTGGATGTGGCGGACCATGAGCCCCGCCCCCGTCAGGAGGGCCCCCGCGACAGCTGCTACTTGGAGGTCATGCTGCTCGAACGGCGCCAGCAGCGACGACGGGGTCACCGGGGGCGCCCGAAACTTGCGGGTTCTCGGTCACTCAGTGCGTTGCCAGGACGCCCCGGCGGCCTCCAGTTCGCTGGTTCAGGCCTGGTTCAGGCTACGGTGACCGGCCGGCGCCGCTTGCGCACGGCGAGGACCAGCATTCCCCCGAGACCAATGGCGAGGGCGCCGCCAGCAGCGGTGGCGACAGCGTCGGTCCCCGTGAAGGCCAGGCCCGGGCTTCCCGTGGCCGCGCCGAACCCGCCCGATGCAGGTGCCGGCGCAGCCGGCGATGTCGCCGGCGCAGCCGGCGATGTCGCCGATGCAGCGGTGACAGGCACGGTGGTCGCAACCGCGGGGGCGGTGCCGGTTAGCGTGGCGGGCGGGTACGCCTGGGCGGCAATCGGGGCGGCTAGGGCCGGAGAACCGAGCACCACCGCTCCCCCGAAGATGCCTGCCCCAACGGCCACGGGTCCGACTAGGAGCCGTGCGGCCCGCCTGCGAACCCCGGTGCGTGTCTCAATGCCTGTCATTCGGTACCCCCTCACTGGCGCCCACCGATCGTAAGATTAGCACGGGCCGCCGGTGCTATAGGGCAAGATTAGCACGCTCGGCGTTCGTGGGTGGCCCGGGTACATTTGGTCCGGAGAGGTGGGCGGCGATCCGGTCCGCAGCCCCATCAGCGGCCGGTCCGGAAGCTGAAAGCGTGTCGCTGGCGGGCGTCGGTCCCCGGGATCCAGTTGGCCGCACCGTTCGGTGACCACCCCCCCGCCCCTGACACCTCGACCCGGTCCTTGTCGGCGAGCACGAGCGGCTGCTGGTCCAGGACCAAGCGGTACTCCCGGCCGGGCTGGGTCCGGCCCTGCAATTCGAACGTGAGCGTGACCGTCGCCCCTGCGGGAACGGCCACGTAGGCGCTGTACGCGTGAACCCCGAGCTCGGGCGTTGCGACCATGGGCAGCGGCGAGGCGCCCTGCCGGGCCCCGGTCAGGCGGAGGGCGCTGTAGAGCGAGAACCAGGCCATGTTGGTGCCCGGCGCCAGCCCGCTCCCCGGGAAGCTGCCTATTACGTCGCGGGAAAGACCGCTGCTGGGTGCCTCGTTGTGCAGCGCGACGCTCACGGTGGTGTCGACCTGACCGCTTGCCGGGTCGTAGGCGACATGGTCGGTGACGGAGCGTTGCAGGTAGGCGTCGATCTTGTTGTTGGCGGCGTTCTGGGTGGTCACCGCCAGCAGGTCGCCCCCCCGGGCGGAAGGGAAGGCGCCGGCGAGCCCCACCCGCCGGAGCATGGGTTGGTCCGCCGGGTGCAGGCTCCACAGCAGCAGGCGGCCCTGGCGGACGTCGGGATCGAGGGCCTCGGCCAGCGCCTGGGGCGCGGGTAGCGTCCCCGAGGTCAGCTTTGCGAACGCCTGGCGCAAGGCGTCCTGCAGGTAGTCGTGGCGTGCGCCCTGCTGCCCCCCGGCGGGGAAGGAGGCGTACTGGCCCTTCAGGAGGACGTCGGCGGCGTTGGCCGCGGTGAGCTCACCGAGTCCGGGGACCTCGAGGGGCCCGGTGAAGTCGAGGAGGGAGGCCAGCGCCTGGGGATCGAGCGCCAGCATCCCGTCGATGTGGTCCCCGCCGGACTGCGGGTACATCTGGGCGACCACCTGGGTAACCGTGGGCATGTCAGGCGAGAAGGTCAGGTTCTGGAAGTAGTCGGCGGGACGGAACCCGCCGTAGCGGGCCAGGTAGTCGGCCTGTCCGGTGATGTGGCGACTGCCGGTGGGCACCTCGTTGAGCTGGCCGACGGCGCCGGCGCGGGAAAGGGTGATGCGCCCCTGGTCGGCGGTCAGCTCGCCGTAGGCGCCGATGAACCCGCCCAGGCCCCGGCTCTCCGCTGGGGTCATGAAGGCGACAAAGTAGTGACGGGCGCCGTGGCCACCCAGCAGGGACGGGACGGCGTCGAGCACCTGGGCGGCCAGGTCGGCGCCGGCATGCGCCTTGGTGACCTCGGCGTCGAGGACGCCCAGGCGGGACTGGACGGGCGAGACCAACCACGCCGACTTCAGCGCCCCCAGCTGGCGCTCGGCGGTGGCCAGGTGGCCGTCGACGGTGCCGAGGGAACCGCGGAGGGCGCCGACCTTGGCCAGGTCGATCCGGCCGTGCTGGTAGGTGATCTGGCCGAGGTGGATGCCGGCGGCCTCGTGCTCGGCCACCGAGGTGACGTCGCCGGCCACCGCCGTGGCCCGGGCCAGGGCCTGGCGCTGCTGGGCGACCACCGGGATGAGGCGCCCACCCGCCGTCCACCACGCACCGGTGCGCGATGCCGCCGAGGTGAAGTCGGCGTTGGCCGTGTGAAGCTGGGCGGTGATGAGGCGCTGGGCGGCCGCCGAGCTCGCTCGCCCGCTGCTGGTCGAGCCGAGTGCGCCCTCGGCGGCCACTATGCCCTGGCTGACCCGGGCGTGGGCCATGAGGGCGGCGACGGCGACGGGAACGGCGACGACCACAGCCACCACGGCGGCGCCGAGCGTCGCCCACCCCAGCCAGCGGCGGGGCCGGCGGGGGAGCTGGCGGTAGCCCGACACCAGGCATGGGG
>DASZKW010000101.1:0-1539 GCA_035552775.1 Acidimicrobiales bacterium
GACCGTGCCCAGCACGATCGGCCAGCTGATCTTCACCGGCACCTTCGAGCGCTTCCCCGAGCTGCACGTCGCCATGATCGAGACGGGCGTCGGCTGGATCCCGCACTTCCTCGAGCAGATCGACGACCGTTACTGGCGGAACCGGTCCTGGGGCAACATCCCAATCAAGGAGCCGCCCAGCTTCTACTGGTTCCGCAACATGTCGGCGACGTTCATCACGGATCGCAACGGCGTCCAGAACCGGTACGGCGTCGGGGTCGACAACATGATGTGGTCGTCTGACTACCCGCACCACGGCAACGACTGGCCGTACTCGCGGATGACGATCGACTCGATGATGTCGCATATCGACCGGGACGAGCGGCGCCGCATCGTGGGCGCCAACGCCGCCCGGATCTTCCGCCTTGGGGAGTGACGGCCGGGCTACCCCCGGCGTAGCAGGATGGCGCTGGTCGGCACGCCCTCACCGCTGGTGACGAGACAGGTCTCGGCCCCCGCGACCTGCGAGGTCGACGTTCCCCGCATCTGACGCACGCCCTCGGCGATCAGGTTGAAGCCGTGGACGTAGGCCTCGGACATGCCGCCGCCGGAGGTGTTCACCGGGAGGCCACCGTCGGGCCACTCGATGTTGCCGTCGTTGGTGAAGTCGCCGCCCTCACCCCGCTTGCAGAACCCGTAGCCCTCCAGCGACAGCGGGATCAGCGGGCTGAAGGCGTCGTAGAGCTGGGCCACGTCGACGTCCGCGGGCCCGACGTCGGCGTTGCGCCAGAGCACCCGGCTGCACGCCCAGGCAGGACCAGTGAGCGGGTCGTCGCGGTGGTAGTTGGTCATCGTCTGGTGCTGGGAGTTGAGACCCTGGCCGAAGGCGTGGATGTAGACGGGCGGCTGGGGAAGATCGACTGCCCGCTCGGCGGGCACGACGACGCAGGCCACGGCACCGTCGGTCTCCAGGCAGTTGTCGAACAGGCACAGCGGCTCCGACACCCAACGGGCGGCCATGTAGTCGTCGCGGCTCATGGTCTTGTCGTGCATGGTTGCCGCCGGGTTGCGGTTGGCGTGCTTGCGGAAGGCGAGCGCCACGTTGGCCAGGTGTTCCCGCGTCGCCCCGTACTCGTGCATGTAGCGCCGGGCCAGCATGGCGATCTCGTCGACCGGCCGCAGCAGCCCCCACGGTCTCGACCACTGGCCCGGACCGGCCACCCGCCGGGCGACCTGGGACCAGGGGCGACTGGCGGCTGCGCCCCGCTTGCGCGAGCGCCACGCCACCGCCACCTCGGCCTGGCCGGTCGCCACCGCCATCGCCGCGTGGCCGACGACCGCGCATCCGGCTCCGCCGCCGTAGCCGACCTGGCTGAAATAGGTGATGTCGCCCATGCCGACGTTGCGGGCGACCTCGACCTCCACGTTGGCCTCCATGGCGTAGGACGACAGGGCGTCGACCTCGCTGGGACGGATGCCGGCGTCGTCGAGCGCCCCCTTGATGGCCTGGCAGGCCATGGACAGCTCGGACCCGGGGAGCGACTTGGCGAACGCGGTCTG
>DASZKW010000102.1:0-29865 GCA_035552775.1 Acidimicrobiales bacterium
TGTAGTTGTACAAGTCCACCTTGCCGTCGCTGCCCACAGGCACGATCACCCGGTTGGGCACCGTCTGGCCGGCGACAAAGTTCAGATTCGACGCCAACGGCCTGGTCGTGCCGTCAGGATAAGCAGTCATGTAACCCGACGCCGTGGCATCTGTCGCCGTCACGTTCAACACCACCGCCGACACCCCCGACGCCGGGACCCCCCCCACCCCGTCCACCTGCACGGCCAGCGTCCCAGCCGGACCCAGAGTCTGGCCGGCGTCGGGCTCATCCGAACCCGGCCGGGTATCAGCGACACGAGCCGGCGACAAGGCGTTGTAGAGCCCCGCCTGGGCCGCCCCCGACGACGCCCCCGCCGGGCTCACCCAGCCCTCGAGGTCGACGACAACGTCGGCATAGCCGGTGTGGTTGTACACCGTCACCTGGTGAAGCTGGCCCAGACCCACCTCGACCAGGTTGGGCACGGTGGCCCCCGCGGTGAAGTTGAGGCTGGACGCCAGCGGCCGGGTCGCCCCCGCCGGGTACACGGTCAGGAAGCTCTTGGCGGTCGTGTCGGTGGCCGTCACGTTCAACACCGCGGCGGTGGCGTTGTCCGGCGCGTTGTTGATCTGGACGTTTACCGCCCCCCCCGGCCCCAAGGTGCGGCCCTCATCGGGCTCACCGGAATTGGAGCGGGTATCCGCGATCCGAGTCGGGGCCAGCGGATGATAGGGGGTGGTGGCCTGGCAGGCGCCGGTCGACGTGGTGGTGGTAGTGCCGGCGGGCGGTGCCGCCAGGGCCAGGTCGTGGGTACCGTAGGGGCCGGAGTCGACCGACGTGGCCGCCGTCACCCCCTGGACGGTCACCGGGTTCGGGTGGGGCAGCGAGTCGTGGGTGGCCTGTCCGCTGGATCCGACCTGTCCCAGCTCGCCCGAGGAGTTGTCGCCCCACGCCTCGACGGTGCCGTCGGACATTAGGGCCAGGCTGTGGCTGGCGCCGGCCTCGACTGAGGTGGCGCCGGTGAGCGGTACCAGACCGTCCTTGACCGTCTCTGGGGTGGCGCTTACGGTGCCGGTCGTGGTCGGGTCGTTGCCCAGCTCCCCCTGCCTGTTGTCGCCCCACGCCCACACCGCGCCGCCGGGTGACGTCATGGCCACGTCATGGGTGGCGCCCACCCCGATGGACGTCACCCCGGTCAGACCCTTGACCTGCACCGGGATGGCATCGCCGCCGCCGGGCTGGGTCGTGCCCTGGCCCAGCTCACCGTAGGTGTTGTCACCCCACGCCCACACGGTGCCGTCTTTGAGCAGGGCCAGGTTGTTGCTGTATCCCGCGGCGACGGCGGCCACGTTGGCCAGCCCCGGCACCCGTGCGGGCGCGGAGACGCTCACGTTGGAATCGAACACGCCGCCCCACTGCTCTACGGTGCCGTCGGCCATCAAGGCGATGGCGTCGGTGTAGCCGCCCGCCACCTGGGTCACGGGCCCACTCAGCCCCTGGATCCGCACAGGAGTGGAGTTGTCGTTGGTGTTGCCGTCGGACAGGTTGCCAGTCCTGTTCCATCCCCAGCCCCACAGCCCCCCGGTGGCGTCAACGGCGTAGGTGTCATAGCTGCCGGCGCCGATGCCGACGATCCCGCTCAGCCCGCACACGGCGTACGGCGTCGAGCGGTCCTGGGGCAAGCCGTTGACGGAGATGTTGTCACCCAGCTGGCCGTACTGGTCATTGCCCCAGTCCACGACGGTGCCGCCGGGCATCAGGGCCACGGAGTGCAGGTCGCCGCCTGCCACCGCCACCGCCCCGCCCGTCCCCGCCACCCCCGAGGGGGCCCGATAGTCCGAGTTCCCGGTCGAGGGCTGGCCCGTCTGGCCGTCGGAGTTGTATCCCCACGCCCACACGGACTCGGGGGTCACCGTCTGGGCGCCGGCCACGGCAGCCGAATGGCCCAGCTGGCCGTCGCCGTTCTCGCCCCAGGCCCACATGGTGGCGTCAGATCGGAGGGCGATGCCATGTTCCTCTCCCATCGACGCCGCCACCACGTTGGCCAGTGCCCGTTCCCGCCCGGGCCCACCACCTCGCCGGGGGTATCGCCCTGTCCTTGGACTTCCTGCCACCACTAGCCTCCGAGCGTGCCCGAACAGATCAACCTGGTGCCGGCCGGTCCGGGTAGGACCTTGGCCGATGTCGCCGGCGGCCTCGACATGCCACTGGCCGAAGCCATGCTCAGCCAGAGGGCGGTACGCCGGCTTCTGCCCGACCCCATCGACGACGAAATCGTGCTGCGCTGCATCGGGTTGGCTCTCAAGGCGCCCACCGGCTCGAACGGGCAGAACTGGGAGTTCGTGGTGGTGAAGGACCGCCAGGTGAAGGAGCGCCTAGCCGAGCGCTACCGCCAGTCGTGGGCGATCTACGGCAAGGCCGCCAAGCGGGTCAGCCGGAGTGACCCGGCCATGTCCAAGGTGGTGGCGGCGGTGGCCTGGCAGGTGGAGCATTTCGCCGAGCTGCCGGTGCTGGTCGTCGCCTGCCTGCGCGGGTCGCGCCTGCCCCTCGTTCCCGTGCCCCCCATCGTCCAGTCGTCCTACTACGGCTCGATCTACCCGAGCGTGCAAAACCTGCTGCTCGCGGCGCGCGCCATGGGACTGGGCGCCTCGCTCATCACCCTCCCGCTCTGGAACACAACCTCGGCCCGCAACATCCTCGGCCTGCCCGTGTCCGTCATGCCCTGTTGCGTGGTACCGCTCGGCTGGCCGCGGGGCCGTTACGGCCCCACCACCCGCAAGCCCGTCGGCAAGGTGGTCCACCTCGACCGCTACGGCTCCCAGCCGTGGAGGACCGGTCCGACCGCGGTCGACGCCGGCTGAGTGAGCGGGGCGTCGGTCACCCAAATGCGCAATTACGCGCGGTGGCCGCGGCGCAGGGCACGAGAATGCACGGAAACCGTGTGATTCTGTGCATTGCGACGCCGGGGACCGCGCGTAACTGTTCATTTCGAGTGCCATCGCCTGCCATCGCCCGGACGGTTCCGTTGTGCAGTGGCTGTGCCAGTGGGCTCGCGGCGGCGACCGGCTACTGGTCAGCGGGTGAGGGCGCTCGCGGCGGCGCCCGGCGGGCTAGGGGAGGTACCGGCGTAGATGTCGCAGGCCCGCCAGCAGTACCAGGCGACGACCGAACGGTACGGGCGGTACGGGTCGCCGAGCGGCTCGAGCTCCTTGGCCGACGGCATGGGCACTCCCCACGCCAAGCCGTAGCCGCGCCGCACACCCAAATCCCCCGTGGGCCACACGTCCAGGCGCCGGAGCTGGAACAGCAGGAACATCTCCGCCGTCCACCGGCCGATCCCCCTCACCGTCGACAGCCGGGCGACGACCTCGTCGTCGCTTTCGCGAGCCAGGCCGCGGGGATCGAGCACGACAGTGCCGTCGAGGACCTTGGCCGCCAAATCCCGCAACGACGCCGCCTTGTTGGCCGACAGACCCACCGCCCGGAGGGTCTCGGGAGCGAGCGCCAGGAGCGGTTCGGGGGACACGTCGCCGTCGAGGGCGGCGACGAGTCGGCCGTGGATGGCGGCGGCGGCCGCCCCGGCCAACTGCTGGTAAAGCACTGAACGGACCAGGGCGGCGAAATGGCTGTCGTTGGGCCGGCGCAGGCGCGGGACGCCAACTGCTGCCACCAGCGTGGCGATCACCGGGTCGCGTCCCGCCAGCTCCCGGGCGGCGACGGCGTGTGACGGTCGGCGAACCCTGGCCTGGGGCCCGGTCGCGGCAGGCACCACCGGCTCGGCGCGGGCCATGGCGTGCCCGGCGGGGGGCACGCCGTGCCCGGCGGGGGGCACAGCGGCGGCCATGGCGGGCTCGGCGGGGGGCACGGCGGGCAGTCTGCCGCAAACGGACCTCGGGGCCGCTTGTGATTATCCGTCACGTCGGGATCAGCGAGAACGCTTCTGCCGCCGCGGCGGCGCGCAGAGGCCCGTCGAAGGCGGCGAAGGCTGCGCATCCCGGGTCGGCGGCGCGGGCCGCCAGCGCAGCAGACAGCTGCACGGCGTCGTAGGCGCGCAGTGCGTGCGACGCGCAGATCCGAGCGGCGTCCTCGAGCAGCGCGGCGGTAACGGCCACTGCGGCAAAGCGCGGGGGCTCCTCCTCGGTTCCGTGGTAGTCAGCCTCGAACTCCGCGGTGAGGACCTGGGCGTGCTCGGGCGCCAGCTCCCCCATCCGCTGCTTTCGCCACAACGCCGCCGGCACCTCCACCCGGGCAAGCTGGCAGACGACCACTGCGGGCGGGAGTTCCCTGATGGCCTCATAGCCCCTCTCGTCGGAGTACAGCTTCACCAACGCGGAAGAATCGGCGAAGACCCTCACCGCCCCTCGTCCACCAGGCGGTCGAGCGGCGTGTCGCGCCCGGCGGCGGCTCGGGCCTTGGAGAATGCACCGGGTGCCGGGCGGGATCGGGGTCGTCCCGACGGCGCCAGCAGACCTGCCGCGGCCAGGCGTTCGCGAAGCGCTTCGGCCTCACTGCCGGCCCGAGCCGGGTCCGTGGCGACGTCGAGGACGGCGGTCACGTAGTCGTTCATGCTGCGGCCCTGGCGCTCGGCCGTGCGCCGAACGCGGGCCAGCAACTCGTCAGCGACCCGCCAGGTCATCTGCTTCATGCATGTATGCTAGCAAGTACGACATCACCCGGTCTGGGCGAGGCGGACGGCGGCGCTCATGGAGGAGCCCCCCCGTCCTCCGGGTTGCGGTCTCCCGATCTCGCGGTCGTCCCCATCGCTCACCCCGACGCGTCCCACTGAAAGTCGACACGACCCGGCGTAGCGTCTAGTCGCCGCGCCCAGAGTCAGGCCCGGCCCCCGTCCCGGAGACCCCAGGATGAGTGTCTCACCCCTCCTGTACGTTCGGTCTCGTGCTGTATGTCCACCGCGCGGAGCGGGGTGACCGCCTGGTCGACGCCCTCGCCGTGCTCCTGGCTGCGCCTGCGGGCGACGCGTTGGCCCCCGAGGTCGTCGCCGTTCCCACGAGGGGCGTGGAGCGCTGGCTCGCCCAACGGTTGTCGACCTCGCTCGGCACCACGCCGGAGCGGGGAGACGGCGTGTGCGCCAACGTGGCGTTCCCTTTCCCCGGCACCCTCGTCGGCGATGCCTTGGCGGCGGCGACCGGCGTTGACCGCCGGGAGGACCCCTGGTTGCCGGAACGCTCGGTGTGGCCGCTGCTCGACGTTGTCGACGAGGGCGTCGGCGAAGGTTGGCTCGGGGCCCTCGCCGCCCACCTCGGCCGGGGCCGGACGTCGCCCGAGGCCGGGAGGGAACAGCCCAGGGCGGGGCGGCGCTTCGCCACCGTGCGCCACCTGGCTGACCTGTTCGACCGCTACGGGGTGCACCGCCCAGCGATGCTGCGGGACTGGGCAGGCGGGGGGGACGGCGACGGCGCAGGCGACGCACTGCCCGTCGATGGGGCGTGGCAGGCGGCGCTGTGGCGGGCGTTGCGCAACCGCATCGGCATACCGAGCCCGGCGGAGCGCATGGCCGAGGCGTGCGAGCGGCTCCGAGGCGATCCCGGGCTGGTCGAGCTTCCTGAGCGGCTGTCGTTGTTCGGTTTGACCCGGCTGCCGGCGAGCTATCTCGAGGTGCTCATGGCCATGGCCGCGGGCCGCGATGTGCACCTGTGGCTGCTCCATCCCTCCCCGGTGCTGTGGGATCGGATCGCCAGCCTGCCGGAGTCTTCTCCTCCCCTGGGCCCGCGCCGCAGCGACGCCACCGCCACAACGCCACGCAACCCGCTGCTCGCCACCTGGGGCCGTGACGCCCGCGAGATGCAACTCGTGCTGTCGGCCGGCGCTTCGCTCGGCGGTGCCAGCTCGCTCGGCGGTGCCGGCTCACTCGGCGGTGCCGGTTCACTCGGCGGTGCCGGTTCACTTGGCGGTGCCGGCTCGCAGAGCCTGCTGGCTTGCATCCAGGCGGACGTACGCGCCGATCGGCGGCCACCCGGCGCTCCCCTAGCCGGCGCCACCGACAGCCGGCCCCTGCTGGCACCCGACGACCGCAGCGTCACCATCCACGCGTGCCACGGGCGAGCCCGACAGGTCGAGGTGCTGCGGGACGCCATCTTGCACCTCCTGGCCGGCGATCCCACCCTCGAGCCGCGCGACGTGATCGTCATGTGCCCCGATATCGATGCCTTCGCCCCCCTGATCCACGCCACCTTCGGCCTCGAACGGCCGGGGGCGGGCGCCGGGCCAGAGCTCCCGCCCGGTGCACCCGGCACGGGGATAGGGCACCGCGAGCTGCGAGTCCGCTTGGCGGACCGCTCCTTGCGCCAGACCAATCCCATGCTCGCCTCGGTGTCCCAGCTGCTCGCCTTGGCGTCGTCGCGCGTGACGGCCTCCCAGGTCCTCGACCTGGCTGCGGCGGCGCCGGTGCGGAGGCGTTTCGGCTTCGACGACGACGACCTGGCCCGCATCACCGAGTGGGTGGCTGCGGCGGGGATCCGGTGGGGCCTCGACGGAGGACACCGGGCGGCATGGCTCCTCGACGGGATCGACGCGGGGACGTGGCGGACCGGTATGCGCCGGATCCTGCTCGGTGTGGCCATGTCCGAGGAGGGGCAGCGAATGGTCAGCGGCGTCCTGCCCCTCGACGACGTGGACAGCGGGGACGTGGAGCTTGCCGGGCGCTTGGCGGAGTTCGTCGACCGCCTGGCCGCCGCCCTGGACAGGCTGGTCCGTGAGCAATCGGTAGCCGGCTGGGTCGCTGCCATCCGCTCCGCGGCCGAGGCCCTCCTCGCCACCAGCGGGCCCGACGAATGGCAACGGGCCCAGCTGTACGGTCTCCTCGACGATGTGACCACCGAGGCGGCCGCCCCGGTCGACCCGGGCGACGGGACCGGTGCCGAGCCCGGGCAGCTTCGCCCGCCGGTGACCCTGGGCCTGGCCGAGGTGCAGGACCTGCTCGCCGACCGCCTGCGGGGCCGTCCCACACGAGCCAACTTCCGCACCGGTCACCTGACCATGTGCACCCTGGTGCCGATGCGCTCGGTGCCGCACCGGGTGGTGTGCCTCCTCGGCCTCGACGACGGCGTGTTCCCGCGGCGCACGGTGCCCGACGGCGACGATCTCATCGACCGGGCGCCGTGGGTCGGCGACCGCGACGCTCGCAGCGAGGACCGCCAGTTGCTCCTCGACGCCCTGCTCGCCGCGGGGCAACACCTGGTGATCACCTACACCGGCCACGACGAGCGCACCAACGCCGCCCGCCCGCCTGCGGTGCCCGTGGGCGAGCTCCTCGACGTCATCGATCGTACGGTTGCGTCCTACGACGCGGCCAGCGGCGCAGCCGTCCCCGCCCGCCGGCGGGTGGTGACCCAGCACCCGCTCCAGCCATACGATCCTCGCAACTTCGCCGCCGGTGTTCTGATCCCGGGCCAGGCCTGGTCCTTCGACGACGTCGCCCTCGAAGGGGCCCGGGCCTCGACGGGGCCGCGCCCGCCCGCATCGGGGTTGCTGGACAAGCCACTCCCCCCGCTCGCCGGCGACACGGTTGAGATCGACGACCTGGTGAGCTTCGTACAGCATCCGGCCAAGGCTTTCCTGCGCCAGCGCCTCGGCGTGGTCCTGCGCAGCGCCGACGAGGACCCTGGCGACTCCATACCCATCGACCCCGACGGCCTGGAGCTCTGGGCGGTCGGTTCCCGGATGTTGGACCTACGCCTGGCCGGTATCGACGAAGGTACCTGTGCGGCGGCGGAGATGGCCCGGGGCAGCCTGCCTCCCGGCGTTCTCGGTGAGCGCATCCTCGAGAAGGTGGCGCCGAAGGTCGAGCGCCTGGTGGCCACCGCCCACGCGGAGACGGGCCAGGGGCCGGCGGCGGCGATCGACGTCAAGGTGGACCTGGGGGATGGCCGCACCCTGGTGGGCACGGTGGGAGGCGTGGTGGGCGCAGGCGTGGTGGGCGCAGGCGTGGTGGGCGCAGGCGTGGTGGGCGCGGGCGTGGTGGGCGCAGGCGTGGTGGGCGCGGGCGTGGTGGCGCCGAGCGAGGTGGGGGCGGGCGCCCTGGTGCGGGCCGTGACTTACTCCCGCCTGGCGGCCAAGCACCGTTTGGCTGCCTGGGTGAGGGTGCTGGCGCTGAGCGCCGCCCTCCCCGAGCGGCCGTGGCGGGCGGTCACCGTCGGGCGTGGCAACGGCGTGCGCGCCGAGGTGTCCACAATTACCTTGCCGGTGCCAGCAGACGGCGATCCCGCGCAACGCAGGGCTGAGGCGCTTGCCCACCTCGCCGTGCTGGTCGACCTGTACTTCGAGGGCATGACCGCGCCGATACCCCTGTACTGCGCCACGTCCGGCGCATACGCGGCGGCGCGCCACGCCGGCGCCGATCCCACCGAGGCGGCCAGGTCGGCGGAGAATGCCTGGGTGACCACGCCCCGGTTCTCCGGGGAGGACCAGGATCGCTACCACCGGCTCGTCCTGGGCGCCCGCTCCGGCTTCTGCCACCTCCTGGAGGCGCCGGCGTCCGGCGCCGAGGCCGGCGGGGGGTCGGGGGGCGGCGGGGCCGGCGGGGCCGGCGGGGGGTCGGGGGCCGGCGGGGCCGGCGAGGAACCCAGCCATTTCGGTGTCATGGCCCGCCTGCTCTGGGACGGCCTTCTCGCCCACGAGGTGGTGTCGACGTGACACTGCCCCGGAGGGCGCCGGCACGGGCGGCAGCCACGGACACTGGCCAGACCCGTGCCACGGCGACGATGTTCGACGTCTGCGGAGAGCTACCGAGCGGCCTGACGGTGCTGGAGGCCAGTGCGGGGACGGGCAAGACGTTCACCATCGCCGCCCTCGTGGCGCGCTACGTCGCCAGCGGCGTGCCGCTCGAGCACCTCCTCGTCGTGACCTTCACGCGCATGGCCACGGGCGAGCTTCGCGAGCGGGTCAGGGAGCGGCTGGTCAGCGCCGAAGCGGGGCTGCGCAACGCCCTCGACGGCGTGGCGCCTGACCCCGCCGACGGCGTCCTCGCCCTCTTGGCCGACGACTGTGCCGGCGAGGTCGAAGCGCGCCGCCGGCGACTGGCCGACGCCCTGGCAGACTTCGACGCCGCCACCATCGCCACCACCCACGGCTTCTGCCAGCACATCCTGAGCGGGCTGGGCGTGGCCGGCGACGTGGAGGCCGGCGCCACGTTCGTGGAGGACGCCAACGACCTCGTCAGCGAGGTGGTCGACGACCTCTACGTCCGCCATGTCCTACGAAGCGGCTACCCAGGCTTCGAACGAAGCGAGGCCGGGGCGATCGCCACCGCAGCCATCGCCAGCCCAGCGCCGATCGAGCCCCGGGGCGCCCCGAAGGGGTCTGTGTTTGCCACGCGGGTCAAGCTGGCCCACGGCGTGCGTCAACATGTCGAGGGTCGCAAGCTGCGAACCGGGGTCCTCACCTACGACGACCTGCTGACCCGCCTGGCCGCCACCCTGGCCGACGACGAGCGGGGGCCGGCGGCCTGCGAGCGCCTGCGTCAGCGCTACCGGGTGGCCCTGGTGGACGAGTTTCAGGACACCGACCCTGTGCAATGGGAGATCCTGCGACGGGCCTTCGGAGAAGGGGGCGCCACCCTCGTGCTCATCGGCGACCCCAAGCAGGCCATCTACAGCTTCCGGGGTGCCGACGTCTACGCCTACCTCGACGCCGCCCACACGGCCACGACGACCGCCACCCTCGGTACCAACTGGCGCAGCGACCAGGGTCTCATCGACGCTTGCCAGGCGCTGTTCGCCAACGCGCGCCTCGGCCACCCCGATATCACCTTCCGCACTGTGCGGGCGACCCCCGCCCACCGCCAGCCTGGCCTGGTGGACACGCCGGTCTCCACCCCGATCAGGGTGCGGGTCGTGGACCGTCTAGCGGCGGGAGTGGACCTGACCCCCTACGGGTACGTGGCCAAGGGGTCGGGTGAGGCGTACGTCGCTTCCGACGTGGCCGCTGACATGGTGAGCCTGCTCGGCTCGGGCGGGCAGCTGGTCGATGGTGACGCGGGGCCCGCCGAGCGGCGGCGCTGCCTCTTGCGCCCTGGGCACGTGGCCGTCCTGGTCCGCACCAACCGCCAGGCCGTCCTGGTCCGTGATGCCCTCGACGCCGCCGGGGTGCCGGCGGTGATAAGTGGGGCGGGGAGCGTCTTCGCCACGGCTGTCGCCGGCGAGTGGCTCCGACTGCTCGAGGCACTCCAACGTCCCGCCTCGCCGTCGCGAGCCCGGGCGGCGGCCCTCACATCTCTCGTCGGTTGGTCGGCCGACGCTTTGGCCAACGCCGAAGACCCTGCGTTGGAGGCGCTGCAGACCGAGCTTTCCCGTTGGGCGGCGGTGCTCGACCGGCGCGGTGTGGCGTCCTTGGTGGAGCTGGTCGCCCGGGCCACGCCGGCGATCGCGATGGCCAGCGCGCCCGGGGCTCTCCCCGCCCGGCTGCTGGGCCGGGCAGGCGGCGAGCGGGACTTGACCGATCTGCGCCACGTCGGTCAGCTCTTGCACGCCGAGGCGGTCGCCGAGGGCTTGGGCACCAGCGCCCTGGTCACCTGGCTGCGGCGGCGCATCGCCGAGGCCACGCGCGAAACGACCGCGGAGGAACGCACTCGCCGTCTCGAATCCGACGCCGAAGCGGTCCAGGTGCTCACCATCCACCGCAGCAAGGGCCTGGAGTTCCCGGTGGTGTACGCGCCGTTCCTGTGGGCAGACCTGAGCGTTGATGACCAGTTTCCCGCTTACCACGACCCTCGCGCCGGCGGAGTGCGCACCGTCGACGTGGGCGGCAAGGGGGGTCCCGATCACGGGCGGCACATGACGTGGCGCCGGCAGGAGGAGCGAGGCGAGGACCTGCGCCTGGCCTACGTCGCCCTCACCCGGGCGCGCCACCAGGTGGTCCTGTGGTGGGCCGGATCGATGGGGAGCCGGTCGTCGCCGCTCAGCCGCCTCCTGTTCGATCGCCGACCCGACGGGGAGGTGGCCACCGACCCGAAACAGGTGCCGAGCGACGACGAGGCCGGCGTCGTACTCGAGGCGCTCGCCGCCAGATCTGGCGGTACCGTCAGCGTCGAGCGTGCGGGCGCGCCTCGGGGCGGGCGGTGGCTGCGAGCCGACCCCTCGCCGGCAAACCTCGGCGTAAGCCGTTTCGAAAGAACAGTGGACTCCGAGTGGCGCCGGACGTCGTACACGGCCCTCGTGTCAGGCGCCGACTCACCGGCTGGCGGCACCGCGCTCGTGGCCAGCGAGCCCGAGCTAGCCGAGATGGGCGACGAGGTGCTGTCTGCCGGCGTGGGGTCGGCCCAGGTGCGGTCGGCCCAGGTGCGGTCGGACGGCCTGGGGTCGGGCGGCCTGGGGTCGGACGGGGTGCGGTCGGACGCGCGCTTCGCCGGCGGAGAGGAAGATGGCTCGGAGGAGGTGCGGCTACGTGCGGCGCCCTCGCCGTGGGCGGACCTGGCCGGGGGCGCACGCACCGGCACCCTCGTGCACGCCATCTTGGAACGCACCGATTTCGCGGCCTCCGACCTCGACTCGGAGCTGGCCACACAGGTTGGCGAGCAGGTCGTGCGCCGCATGCCGGAGCTCTCGGGTGGCCACGCAGTGACTGACCTGGCGGTAGCTTTGCGCGACGCCATCGAGACGCCGCTCGGTCCCGCCCTGGGAGACATCCGCCTGCGCGACGTCGAGGCGGGGGACCGCCTGGACGAACTGGCGTTCGAGCTCCCACTGGCCGGTGGCGACTCGCCCGCTCACGACGTCGGCGTCGGCGCGCTCGCACGGCTCCTGCGCAGGCGGGTCCCGGGCGGCGACCCGCTGGCGGGCTACGCCGACCGGTTGTCGGTCCCCGCTCTCGACCAGTCCCTGCGCGGCTATCTCACCGGGAGCATCGACTTGGTGGTTCGCCGGCGGGGGGTACCCGACCCTGGTTGGGCTGGAGGCACCTCCCCTAGTGGGGCTGGAGTGACCTCACCTGGTTGGGCGGGGGGCCCCTCACCTGGCGGGCCGGACGTGAGCTCCGCCGGCACCGACCGATTCACGGTCGTCGATTACAAGACCAACTGGCTGGGCGGCGATACCGAGGAGCTCAGCGCCTGGCATTACCGGCCCGCGGCCCTGGCCGAGACCATGCAGGCGTCTCATTATCCCCTCCAGGCGCTGCTGTACTCGGTGGCCCTGCACCGCTACCTGCGCTGGCGGCTGCCCGGATACGACCCCGATCGCAACCTGGCAGGCGTGGCCTACCTCTTCGTGCGGGGAATGACCGGTGCCGCAGTGCCGCGGGTGGACGATCAGCCCTGCGGCGTGTTCTCATGGCGGCCGCCACTGGGGCTCGTGGCCGAGCTCAGCGATCTGCTCGACCGGGGCGACGGCCTGCTCGAGCAGGGCGACAGCCGGTGACGGCGATCGGCGGTCGTGTCCGGCGTGTGGCCGGCTGGCCGGGTGGGGAGAGGAGCGCTCTCGACATGGAGCCCTTCGACGCCCGGCTGGCGCTGGACGCCCCCCGGTCGCTGCGCCCCTTCAACAACCTGGGTGTGCTCAGCGCGGCTGACGTGCACGTGGCGCTGTGCCTGGAGGGGCTGGGCGGCAAGCACGCCGACGCTGTGCTCCTGGGCATCGCTCTGGCCGTGCGGGCGCCCCGCCTGGGCCATGTCTGCGTCGACCTGGCGACAGCGCACGACACGACCACAACCGACTCCGACTCCCCCGTCGACGTGCGCGGCCTGGCGTGGCCTGACCCGGGCGACTGGGTGGCGCAGATGGCCGCCAGCACCCTCGTCGGGTACGGCGACGACGCACCCGCCGACCGGCCACTCCGCCTCAACGGGACCCTGTTGTACCTCGACCGCTACTGGCGCCAGGAACGCCAGGTCGCAGCGGACCTGAGGGCGCGCAGCGAGAGACCTGCAGCTGGGGTTGATGTGGATGTCCTGGCCGCGGGGCTCGATCGGCTCTTCGCCGACCCGCCGGCTTTGGCGCCTCGGGCCGCGCCACCAACCGGGCCCGACCTGCAGAAGCTGGCGTCAGCGTCGGCTGTCCTGCGTGGGTTTGCCGTCGTTGCCGGCGGACCGGGGACGGGCAAGACCACCACCGTCGCACGGATACTGGCCCTGCTCGACGAGCAGGCCATGGCCCGCGGTGTCCCCCCGCCCCGCATAGCGCTGGCCGCTCCCACCGGCAAGGCGGCGGCCCGCCTGCAAGAAGCCGTCCACCACGAGGCGGCGCGTCTGCCCGTCGGCGCCCAGACCAGGACGCGCTTGGGGGCGGTGTCGGCCTCGACGTTGCACCGCCTGCTCGGCTGGCGCCCCGACAGCCACAGCCGCTTCCGTCACGATCAGGGCAACCGCCTCCCCCACGACGTGGTGATCGTGGACGAGACGTCGATGGTCTCGTTGTCGCTCATGGCCAAGCTGGTCGGCGCCATGCGATCAGATGCCCGGCTCGTTCTCGTGGGCGATCCCGAGCAACTGGCCTCGGTGGAAGCGGGAGCGGTGCTCGGCGACATCGTCGGTCCTGCCAGCCGAGGGTTGCGCATGCGCGCCCCATCGAGGGCGGCGCTGGCCTCGGTGACCGGCCAGGCCGTCGCTGCGTCGGATCCCCCCGAGGGGATCGCAGTCGGCGACGGGATCGTCTTCCTGCGCCGGGTCCACCGCTACGGCGGCGGGATCGCCGATCTCGCCGGCGCCATACAGCTCGGCGACGGCCCGGGTGCCGTCGGCCTCCTCCGCGACGGCGGCACCGATATCGCCTGGATCGACGCCGACGTGGCCGCGGCTTCGGGGGTCGTGCCCCTGGCGCATGCTCTGGCGGCCGTCCGAGCCGAGGTGGTGCGCGCCGGGAAGGCGTGCACGACCGCCGCACGTGCCGGCGACGCGGCGACGGCCCTTGCCGCCCTGGCATCGACCAGGCTGCTTTGCGCCCACCGTCGAGGGCCTTACGGGGTGTCGTCGTGGACGTCAACCATTGAGCGCTGGCTGGCGGAGGCTATTGACGGGTATGCGTCGGAGGGGGTGTGGTATCCGGGCCGCCCCCTGCTGGTCACAGAGAACGACTACGAGCTCCAGCTCTACAACGGCGACACCGGTGTCGTCGTGGCGACGGGGACGGACCGGGTCGCCGCAGTGTTCGAGCGGCGGGGGGAGCTCGTGGAGGTCGGTCCCAGCCGCCTCAGCGCCGTCCAGACCCTGCACGCCATGACGGTCCACAAGAGCCAGGGCTCCCAGTTCGACGCCGTGACGCTGGTCCTGCCCGACGCCGCTTCTGCGATCCTTACCCGCCAACTGCTGTACACCGCGGTCACCCGGGCGCGGCGCCACGTGGC
The DNA here is from genome assembly GCA_035552775.1 of Acidimicrobiales bacterium. Lineage (GTDB taxonomy): Bacteria > Actinomycetota > Acidimicrobiia > Acidimicrobiales > Palsa-688 > DASZKW01. The sequence continues at coordinate 14,271 of DASZKW010000102.1, forward strand.
GGTGGTAGGCCCCGAAGCGAGTGTGCTGGCGGCCGTGGCCCGGCCCATCGCCCGAGCGTCTGGGCTCGGGCCCCGGCTCTGGAACCAGCCGGCGTCGGGCTAGGTGGTATCGGGTTAGCCGGGGTCGGGCTTTGCGGTGTCGGGCTAGGCAGGAGATCGGCGCCTCGGGTCGGCCTTCGCTCGCTCGGTCTCAGCTGCCCGAACCTGACGGCGCACGGTGACGAAGTAGGGCAGCGCCACGACGAATCCGATCCCGAACGGGGCGCCGATACCGAGCAGTGCCACCCAGGTGGTGCGGTCGTGGCCGGCGTGGCGCCAGTCGGAGGAGCGGCGCAGGGCGGCATCGACAGCACCCCAGAGGGGGACACCGGTGCCGGCGACGATGACCAAGATCCAGGCCAAGCCCGTGTTGTCGTTGTTGAACAGCAGCCCCAAAGCCGACGCGATCAAGACGAAAATCAGGATCGGTCGCACGATCCCATCGGGAGCCCGGGCCGAGATCCGCGCCCCCAGATACACCCCTGGGATGCTGCCGACGATCAGCGCCCCGGCCAACCCGAAGTCGATGTGGCCGAACAGCAACTGGCCAAGGGCCGCTGACGCCACCAGGGGAACGGCCTGCACCAGGTCGGTACCCACCAGAGCCCGTGACGACAGACGCGGGTAGAGCAGCATGAGCAGCACGAGCATGAGCGACCCCGACCCGACCGAGGTCATGCCGACGATGAAACCGCCCGCCACGCCGACCAGAACGGTGGGGACGGTCTTCACGATATGGGGCTCCTCGTTGGCCACCTCCCCCGCTTCCCGCAGGCGCCTCGCGGAGCGGGCCCCGAGCGCCGCCTTGGCGATCAAGCTGGCGCACGCCACCAGGAGGGCCCAACCGAGGACCTCCTTGACCTCGGCTTCGACTCCGCTGGCGAACTGGTTCAACACGTAGGCGCCGGCGAACGCGGCGGGGACCGACCCGGCCACCAAGCGGCTGACCAGTGCCCAGTGGATGGTGCTGCGTCGGGTGTGGACCCCGCCACCTATGGGCTTGATCACCAGGGAGTTCACCAGGTCGCTGGCGATGGCCACCTTCGGATCGACCTTGAACAGCAGCACCAGCATCGGCGTCATCAGCGCACCCCCGCCCATCCCGGTGATGCCGACGGCGATCCCTCCGACGAAGCCGGCCAACGCCAGCAGCGGGCCGCTCGGGTGGTACACCTGGGCGGCGCTGTGGAGCGCGTGGGCGGCGAGGAGCAGCGCGGGGTGGGCCATATGGGTGGACGAGTGGGGGGTGGCGCCGGCGGGACGGCACCACGGGCCCCAGTTTGTCACTTGGGGAAGCGTGACCAGCCGACAGAGGCGTCCCCTAGGCGGCGAATGGCCCGGGCGCCACCCACGTCACTAGGACCGATGGGGGCGCGGCTGCTCCACTGTGCAGTTGTCGGGCATATAGCCAGTACTTCTGCACAAAACGGGTTTCGACGGCCTGGACTCAGATGCGAGAATCGGACTTCATGCCATCGCACTTCACGCTGTCGAGCGGCACGCACTCGCGCTGTCGAGCGGCAAACACTGCGCGCTGTCGAGCGGCACGCACTGCGCGCTGTCGTGCGGAGCACGGGCGCCAAGCCCTAGGCCAGATGGCGCCCCCGCCAAGCGGTCCCCGGCGGCCTAGGAGGTGGCCTGGCCCCTGGCCCGGGCCTCACGCTCGGCAAGGAGGGCGTCGAGCTCGGCCTTGCTCAGGGTGACGCTGTCATCCGCGGTGCTCGCAGCCACTGCTGCGGGGGGTGGTACGGCGACGGGGGACCCGGTGGGCGGGGCGGGGGCCGAATCGTCCTTGGAGGCCTCGTCGTGGGCCTTGCGAAACTCCTTGCCCGCCATGCCGATGTTCCGGGCGATCTTGGGCAGTTGGCTCCCGCCGAAGAGGATCACCACCAACAGCACCACAATGCCAATGTCAGGTAACCCAGCGATGTTCGCGACGACCATGGCGCGATGATACTCCCCGCCGCAAGTTATGGGGCCCCGTCCCCGGACGTGGCAACCTGCCGTGTGCTCGAGTGCGTGGTGAACGTCAGCGAGGGGCGGGACCACGAGCGCTTGGCCCGGTTGGCCGCCGCCGCTGGTAACTGCCTGCTCGATTTGCACGCCGACGCGTACCACCACCGCTCGGTGTTCACCATGGCGGGGACGACCGACGAGGTCGATAGCGGCGTTCGATCCTTGGCGGCGACGGTGGTGGCCGAGATCGACCTGCACGACCACCAAGGTGCCCACCCCCGCCTCGGTGCCGTCGACGTCGTCCCCTTTGTTGCGCTCGAATCCGACCCGAGCCACCCGGGGCCCGAGCCGGTACTCATGGACGGTGACATCGCCGACGCGGTGGCGGCCAGGGAACGATTCGTTCGATGGGCAGCCGACGCGCTGGCGTTGCCCTGCTTCCGCTACGGACCGGAGCGGAGCCTGCCCGATGTGAGGCGGCGGGCGTGGGCCGATCTGGCTCCCGACGCCGGGCCACCCCAACCTCACCCCGGCGCCGGCGCTTGCACGGTAGGTGCCCGCCCCCTCCTCGTGGCATACAACCTGTGGTTGGATGCCGCCTGCCTGGCGTCGGCCCGCCGCATCGCGACCGACATCCGCGGGCCCCAGCTACGGGCGCTGGGCCTGGCCGTAGGTGGTGGCGTGCAGGTGTCGTGCAACCTCACCGCTCCGAGGCAGGTGGGGCCCGCCGCGGCGTACGATGCCGTCGCCAGCCGGGCGTCGGTCGCCCGGGCCGAGGTGGTCGGCCTGGTGCCGCGCGCCGTGCTGGAGGCCACGCCGCGGCAGCGGTGGTCCGAGCTCGGCCTGTCGCCGTCGGCGACGATCGAGGCCCGCCTGGCAGGGCGGGCCTCGATGGGGGAAGGTTGGGGAAAGGCCGGCGCTGAAGGCTGAAACCGGCGGGGGGGGAGGGAGTCTGCTAGAGGCTGGCCAGGGGACCGGGTGGGCGACGGGGATCAGGACGCGGCCGGGCGCTGTTCGAGTGAGCGTCGTCGGCGGATGCGGCGACGCTCGCGCTCCGAAAGGCCACCCCAGATCCCGAACTTCTCCCCGTTGGCCAGCGCGTGCTCGAGGCAGTCCTCGCGCACCACACAGCCTCGGCACACCTCTTTGGCCTCCCGGGTCGACGCTCCCCGCTCAGGAAAGAACAGGTCGGGGTCGACGCCCATGCAGTTGGCTTTCCGCTGCCATGTCCTCTGTTCTGTTAGCAGCAGTTCCATGATGTGACTCATCGGTGGCTCCCCTCAGTGTGTGGCACCGATGTAACTACAACAATGTGATCTTGACTCACTGGAGGGCTGGGCGCAAGTGGGAATCCGCGATTTCTCGGTCAGGACCTGCTAACGGTCGTGGTGTGACCACCCCCCGACCCCCGTCCCTTACTCCCTCGGCTCCCCGGATCTCCGCCCATCGGGGTGACATCACCGTCGAAACCGTCGACGCGATCGTGAACGCGGCGAACGCCGCTCTCGCCGGGGGCGGTGGCGTCGACGGGGCTATACACCGGGCCGCCGGCACCGACGACCTCCGCCAGGCCTGCGCCCGGTTGGGGCGCTGCGAGCCCGGCGACGCCAAGGCGACCCCCGGGTTCGCCCTGTCAGCCCGCTGGATCATCCATACCGTCGGACCGGTGTGGCACGGCGGAGGGCAAGGCGAGGAGGCCCTGCTCGCCTCGTGCTACTCACGCTGCCTCGAGGTCGCCGATGACCTCGGTGCTCGCAGCATCGCCTTCCCGGCAATATCGACCGGTGTCTACGGCTATCCCCGTCGCCTGGCGGCCCAGGTGGCGGTGAGGACGCTGAGGGCGAGCAGAACCAGGGTGGCCGTGGTTCGCCTCGTCGCCTTCGACGAAGAGACGTTCGCCCTCTACCGGGATCTCCTGGATGGGCCTTGACGGCGCCGGCCGAGCCGATGCCGCCCGCGAATGCCCATCCGAGCCCGTGCTCGGCTACGAACCCGTCGGGTTGCCGGCGGATGCCTGCCGTAGGTAGCCTGCCGTCCCGAAAGGGGGTGCCAAATGTGGCCGAGTCGCTGAACCTGTAGCACTTCGCCCGGTCGGGCGATGTCGACGGTCGCATTCGCGGCGCCCTGAGATTGCGCTAGCGCCCGGACGGCCGTCGGTCCTCACAAACGGAAAGGATCGACATGAGCGGTTACCAGGGAGCGCTCCGGCGCGTCATCGACGAAGTGGTCGTCCCGGGTGCGACGACGGTCGACGTTACGGCGACGTTTCCTCGCGAAGCGCTCGACGCGCTCGGCGAGGCAGGGATACTCGGCCTGGTCGTCTCGGCCGCCGTAGGGGGCGGCGGCCACGGTTTGCGTCAGGCCGCCGATGTGATCCGCCAACTGGCCGGGGTCTGCGGGTCGACGGCGATGGTGGTGATGATGCACTACGCGGGCGCGGTGGTGATCGAGAGCCGCGGTCCCGAACATGTGCGAAAGGCGATCGGCGCCGGTCAACACCTGACGACGTTGGCGCTTTCCGAGCAGGGCTCGCGCAGCCACTTCTGGGCGCCACAGAGCTCAGCCAGCCCGTCGGAAGGCTCCGTACGCCTTGACGCATCCAAGAGCTGGGTGACCTCGGGAGGCGAAGCCGACAGCTACGTGTGGTCGAGCAGGCCCTTGGACGCCGACGGTCCCATGACCCTATGGCTGGTCCCGTCGAACGCAGCCGGCCTGTCGCCGGCCGGCTCGTTCGACGGGCTCGGCCTGCGGGGCAACCGTTCCGTTCCCATCAACGCTTCGGGGGTCGTCGTCGGGCGCGAGGCCATGCTCGGCCACGACGGGGCGGGCCTCGATGTCGCGTTGGCCGAGATTCTCCCTTGGTTCCTTGTGATGAGCGCCGCATTCAGCGTCGGAATCATGGATGCCGTGACCGTCGAGACCGGCAGCCACTTGACCTCGACGCGTCTCGAGCACCTCGGGCAGACCCTGGCCGACCAGCCCCTGGTGCGGCTCGATCACGCCAAGATGCGCGTTGCGACCGACCAGGCCTCCGCGCTGCTGACCGACACGCTGAACGCACTCGAGGCCGGAAGGCAGGACGCAATGCTGCGCGTCCTCGAGGTCAAAGCGGCCGCCGGTGAAGCCGCCATCGCAGTGACCGACCTGGCCATGAAGGTGTGCGGGGGTGCCGCCTTCCGCAAAGAACTCGGCATCGAGCGGCGTTTCCGAGACGCCCGGGCGGCTCGGGTAATGGCACCCACGACCGACGCGCTGTTGGACTTCGTCGGTCGAAGCATCAACGGCCTTCCACTGTTTTGATGGCGCCACCGCCTTTCGACGGCGCCGCTGCTGTGACAGCTCCTCTGCTGCTCGGCGCGGTGGCTTATGACCCCAAGGTCGTCACCATCTGGGACGGGTTCCGCCGTTGGTTCGCCGCTCACGGCCTTCCGTTCGACTACGTGCTGTACTCCAACTACGAACGCCAGGTGAAAGACCTGGTGGATGGCCGCATCGATGTGGCGTGGAACTCCCCGCTCGCCTGGGTGCGCACCCGTCGCCTCGACCGGTCGGCCCGAGCTGTGGCCATGCGCGACACTGACCGCGACCTCACCTCCGTGATAGTGGTCCGCAGCGACTCGGACGTCACCAGTCCCCCCCAGCTTGGGGGAAGGGTCGTGGGCAGCGGAGCGATCGACTCACCACAGGGCACGCTCCTACCCCTCGCCCTGCTTGACGGAGTGGACGTCACCGTGCGGCGTTTCGAGGTTGGCGTGGGTCTTCACGGCGATCATGTCGGCGGCGAGAGAGACGCCGCCCGAGCCCTGGCTGACGGCGAGGTCGACGCTGCCTGCATGATCGACGGCAACCACCTGCTGTTCACCAACGAGGGGACGCTCCCAACGAACGGCACCCGGGTCATCGCCCAGACGCCGCCCTACGACCACTGTAACTTCAGCGTCGTAGGACCCGGCTCGCCCCTGGTCGACAGGTTCGTGGGCCTGCTGCTGGCGATGGACTATGCCGATCCCGCAGTCCGTCCCCTCCTCGACCTCGAGGGGCTCACCCGATGGCTGCCCGGGCGTACGTCCGGCTACCAGCAACTCGAGGTGGCCGTTGACCACTTCGGGTTCTACGACAGCGACGGGGAGGTCACCGCTGACGGCTACCGACCTTGAGGTCGACGTCCACTCGCTCGGATTCGACGGCGGCGCCCACCTGCTCATCGATCGGGCGCTCGGGGCCATGGCGCCCGGACAGCGCCTCGGAGTAACCGGCACCGACCCGCACCTCACCGTGCATCTCCGGGCGTGGGCACGCGCCCACGGCCATACCCTGATCGACGGGGGCGTCGTCGTGCGAGGCGACGCGGATGACCGCCGCCTCGTGGGCGCCGTGCGAGCCGGGACGGTGTCGTCGGTATCCGAGCGAGCGCCGAGGTCATGGGGCCTCGCGGCACGAGGGGCACTCGTCGAAGACGGCGGCCCGCCCCTTGCCGTCGCGGACCTCGATCGCCGAATCGAGGTGTGGACCGACCTGGCTCCCAAGCTCTACGCCCAGGCGGCGGCAGGACAATGGGACCCGGCTACCGCCGTCGACTGGACGAGGCCAGACCTGCCCGAAGAGGTCGAAACGGCGGTGATCCAGGTCATGACCTATCTGGTCGAAAACGAGCAGACCGCTCTCATGGTCCCTGCCCGCTTCCTCGGGCGGATCCATCCCCACTTCCGGGAAGTCATGCAGTTCCTCGCAACCCAGCTCGCCGACGAGGCGCGCCACGTCGAGGTCTTTAGCCGGCGGGCGCGCCTGAGCGGCCGGCCGCTTGGGCTCTCGGGAGCCGGGGGGCGCGCGTCACTGCAGAGCCTGCTCGACGAGCCCGATTGGGCTACCGCCTCCTTCCTGCTCTCGGTGCTCGGCGAGGGAACCTTCCTGTCGCTTCTTGCCTTCCTCGACCGGTGGGCGCCTGACCCGGTAACCGCACGAATCGCGCACCTCACTCTCCAAGACGAAGCGCGCCACGTCGCTTTCGCCCTCGGTCACCTCGCCGAGCACGTCACGGCCGACCCCGGTTACCGGGACCGCCTTCGAGCCGCCACCGAACGACGCCACGATGCGCTCGCCCACAGCTCCGGTCTCGCTTCGGCGGTGCACGACTCCCTCGTCATCCTCGCCGCCGGTTCGTGGGAACCCCAAGCCATCTCGATCGGCTGGAACCGGGTCAAACGTCTCCAGTCGGAAATGGACGAAGGGCGAACACGGCGCCTTGTGCGACTGGGCTTCTCGGACGCCGAGGCCGCCGACCTGTCGGCCCTCCACACGCGCAACTTCATGTAGCGAGACGAAAGATCTGATGCGGCTGATCGGTGCCTAGCTCAGGGAGGACCGGTATTCCGCTTCCAGCGTCGCCACGTCTCGACGAAGCTCGTCGAGCACTTCGCCGACCTCGGTGGTCATGCCGAGCGCCGCGTCCGTGCCCGACGCTGCTTGGGTGTCGCTCCCGGCGGCCGCCTCGGTGGGCATGCCAATCCCGGACGTGGCTTGTCGCGTCTCCAGTTCAGAACTGAGGATTCCGGCCAGGCCATGCCAGAAACCGGCCCGGCGCGGGTCGGAGCTGCTGGCCCGGCGTACCGACAGCAACAGCAGAATTTTGAGGTAGCCGTCATCCAGCTCCGAAATGTTCAGCTCGTCCTTCGCATCTGACATCGCCCCGATCCTACGCTCGGCGAGCGACCGGAGAGCCCGCATCTTCGCCGCCGACGAGCAGGCAGCGGACCTCCTCTTCGGAGTCCGCGGTCACCAGCACGATGACCTCGTCTCCGACCTCCAGCACCGTATCGCCCCTCGGCACCACCACCCGGCGCTCCCGGACGACGGCCACGATGCTGGCGTCGCGGGGGACACCGAGGTCAGCGATCGCCGTCGAAGCGGCCGGACTGGTGTCGGCCAGGGTGACTTCCACCAAGCCAGCCTTGCCCTCGGCGAAGTTGAGCAGGCGAACCAGGGTACCGACCGACACTGCCTCCTCGACCAGCGCCGTCATCAGGTGGGGGGTGGACACGGCAACGTCGACGCCCCACGTCTCGTTGAACAGCCAACGGTTCTTCGGGTGGTTGACGCGCGCGATGACCCGGGGAACGGCGAACTCCTGCTTGGCCAACAATGACACCACCAGGTTGTCCTCGTCGTCGCCGGTCGTGGCCACCACCACGTCCGCGTCGCCAATCCCGGCGTCGGTCAAAGTCGACACTTCACAGGCGTCGCCCGCGTACCACTGGCACGACGAGCCTTCCCGCAGGCGCTCAACCAGGTCCACATCGGAGTCGATGATGAGAACGTCGTGACCGCTGCCACACAGGTCCTCGGCAACCGATACCCCGACCTTGCCGGCGCCGGCGATGGCGACCTTCACGTTGCACCGGCCATCATCGGGCCGGGGCCTCGGCGCCGCTCTTCAAGCGGGCCTCCAGGTCCTCCAGCGCACCGGTTCGCACGGTGAAGAGCAGCATGTCTCCCTCCTGACCAACCAGGTCGGGCATGGCCAAGCGGGCCTCCCCTCCCCGTGTGACGATCACCGGCCGGTAGAGGTCACCTGAAGCGAGCGCGTCGATGCGTTTGCCGGCGAACGCCTCGGGCAGGGCGTGCTCGACCATGCTCACCTCGCCCGACGGGTCGGTCCACGCCGTGACTGAGCGCTCGGGGAACATCCGTCGGATCACCTGGTCTACCGTCCAACTCACCGTCGCCACCGTCGGGATGCCGAGGCGCTGGTAGATGAGGGCACGGCGAGGGTCGTAGATGCGGGCCACGACGTTGGGGATCTCGAAGGTCTCCCGGGCGATGCGGGCGGTGAGGATGTTGGTGTTGTCCCCGCTCGTCACCGCGGCCAGGGCGTCGGCATCGGTGGCCCCCGCTTCGCGGAGGTGGTCTTGGTCGAAACCGAAGCCGACGACGGTGTCGCCCCCGAAGTCTTCCGGGAGACGCCGGAAGGCGGTGCGACGCTTGTCGAGAACCACGACCGTGTGGCGATCGGCCACCAGGCGCAGGGCCAGTTCCGAGCCGACCCGACCGCAGCCGACGACGATTACGTGCATCACTTCACACCCTACGCCGGTCGACGCCGAGGTCCCGCTGGCGGCCTTCGGGGCCGCCCGGGGCCAACCCGGGCGGCGTGCTTCTGGTCGAGGAAGTCGATCAGCACGTAGTCCCCGAGGGTCTCGGGGGTGGTGAAGAACGCCCGTCCGCGGTTGAGCCTTGTCATGTGCTCCACGAAGTCACGCAGGTAACCGGTCGCATCGAGCATGAAGGTGTTGATACGGATGCCGTCACGGGTGCACCGGGTGACCTCGCTCAAGGTGGCGTGCACGGTCTCGGGTGCCGGTGGGTAGCTGAAAAAGGGCTCACCGGTGGCCGCCAGGATGTGTGCGGTGGGCTCGCCGTCGGTGATCATGATGACCTGCTTGGTGCCCCCCTGCCTGGCGAGCATGCGCCGGGCGAGCATCAGGGCGTGCTGGATGTTGGTGCCGTAGGTGTAGTCCCACGACGCCTCGGGGAGCTGCTCGGGCTTGAGCTCGCGGGCCAGCTCCCCGAAGCCCACGATGCCGAGGTAGTCCCTGGGGTACTGCGACGAGATCAGGGCGTGAAGGGCCATCGCGGTCTTCTTGGCAGCGAGGAAGTTGTCGCGCATCGGCATCGACAGCGACAGGTCCACCATGAGCACGGTCGAGGTCCTCGTCAGAGTCTCGGTCCGCTCCACCTCGAAGTCCTCGGGGGAGAGTTCCACTGGCGTGCCCGCCCCCCGCCGGCCGAGTGCGTTGCGCATGGTGCGCTCGATGGACAGGTTGAACGGATCCCCCCACTCATATGCCTTGGTCTCGTAGGTTCGCTCATGGCCGGCTCCCACTCGCTCAACGGGATGGCCCCCCATGCGGTCCTTCACCAACTTGGAGAAAAGGTCTGACAAGGCGTTCTGACCGATCTTGCGCACTCCCTTGGCGGTCAGCTCGAGGCGTCCCTCGCGCTGATCGATGAGGCCGGCGTCGCGCAGCTGCTTTACGACCGAGGCCAGCTGCTCCAGCGAGCGGGCGGCATCGGGGCCGAGCATCTCCGAGGCCTGGGCCAGATCGACGTCCGCCAGGGCGCCGGGACTGCCCGCAGTGGTCATCAGGTTTTCCAGCTGGTCCATCTCTCCCAGTTGGTTCATGACCGAGGCGGCGTCGGCGAAGCCGAGGGGGTCGCTGCCACTGAAGTCGAACTGGCGCCCCCACCCGGCCTGGGGAAAGGCGGAGCGCAGGTTGGCCGACAGGCGATCGACCTGCCAGCGCAGGTCCATGTCCTCCAGCAGCGCCTCAGACAGCCCCTGGAGCTGGGCCCGCTGCTCGGGCGACATGGAGTTGAGCATGGCCGACATGGCGGCCATCTGCTGGGCCATCTGCTCGAGCAACTCGTCGAGGGTCTCGGGGTTGCCAGGGAAGAAGTCGCCGAAGTCGTCCATGAACCTTGAGAAGTCGGCCTCGGTGTCCTGCCCAGCCTCCCGCATCTCGAGCAGTCGGTTCAGCGCGTTGAACATGTCCTTCATGCGCTGCAACGATTCGGGCGACACATCGGACATCGCCCCGGCCATCTGGTTGAACTGGCTCTGCATCAGTTGCTGACGTAGCTGGTCCATCAAGTCCGCGAAGCGGCGCTGGGCCTCGGGGGACGTCCAGTCGTGGTCTTGGAGGGCCCTGACCTGGCCGGCCAGGTCGGGGGGCAGCAGGTCGAGGGCCATGCGCCGCTCTGCCGCCGCCGCCTCGGCCACCTCGGCACGGCGCTGGTCTCCCGACGCGCGCGCCGTCTCAGCCAGGCCGTCGATGGCTTGACGCTCCTGGTCAACGACCTCACGCAACCGCTCGGCGATGTCCTCGTATACCCCGCCCAGGTCGTGGCTTTCCAGCATTGCCCTGCGCCGCTCGCGCAGACGTTCGAGCATCTCGCGCATGCCCGATACCCGATCACCGTTGCGATCGGTGAACCCTCGCTGCAACAGCCGTTGGAGTGCCTGGTTGAGGTCGCCGTGGGACAACAGTTCGTCGTTGATCTCCTCGAACACCTCGTCGGCTCCGACGTCGAAACCGACCTGGGTGCCGTCCCACCGCGAGTACTGGAACCGGGCCATCGCGATCGAAGCTAGACGCGCTCAGCGGCCGCGGTAGGTGGAGCGGTTGCCGGCCGCGTCCTTGTTGAGGCGCTTCGACAGGTGCAGGCCTTCGAGGATGAACTCCGTGGCCGCGGCTACCGACGCCGGGGTCTCCCGGCGCGCCAGGGCCATCACCGGGTCGCGCAGGGCGGGGAGAGAGGCCAGCTCCTCGACGAAGCGCGACGAGGCGACGTCGTCTCCGGCGTGGAGAATCGTGCCCTCGTCGAAGGTGGCGACGACGTGGCGGAGGCGGTCCATCGGGCAGCGCTGCTTGAACACCGCGAGCACCGCTTGGGAGACAAGCCGCTCCACGACTTGGGCGTCGCGGCCCTCGTCCATCGTCTCGATCTCCACCTTGCCCGACGTGGACGAGGCCAGCGATTCGAGATCGCTGACCCGGGGGACGGCCTCACCCTCGCCGAGGCGCAGGGCACGGCGCAGCGCGCTGGCCGACAGCGTCTCGTAGTTGGCGACGCTCAGGCGGACCGACACACCCGAGCGCTGGTTGATGTGCGAGCTCTGGCGGGCGAGCTGGGACAGGGTGGCGACCACGTCGGCCATGTAGTCGGGGACCTCCACGCGCACCCCCTCCACGGCGAGGGGCCGAGCCTCTTGGTGGATGACCGACAGCTCGGTGGCCAGGTCGAGGGGATAGTGGGTGCGGATCTGGGCGCCGAAGCGGTCCTTCAGGGGGGTGATGATCCTGCCGCGGCTGGTGTAGTCCTCGGGGTTGGCGGACGCAACGAGCATCACGTCGAGGGGTAAGCGGATCTTGTAGCCCCGGACCTGGATGTCCCGCTCCTCGAGCACGTTGAGCAGCCCCACCTGGATACGTTCGGCGAGATCGGGCAGCTCGTTGATGGCGAAGATCCCCCGGTTTGTGCGCGGCACCAGGCCGTAGTGGAGTGTCAGCTCGTCCGAGAGGTACCGGCCCTCGGCCACCTTGATGGGGTCGACCTCGCCGATCAGGTCGGCGATGGAGGTGTCGGGGGTGGCCAGCTTCTCGCCGAAGCGCGAGTCGCGGTTCACCCATTCGACGGGGGTGTCGTCGCCCTTGTCGGCCACCAGGTCACGGGCGTGACGCGACACAGGGTGGTAGGGATCGTCGAGTATCTCGGAGCCGGCAATCACCGGGAGCCACTCGTCGAGCAAACCGACGAGTGATCGGATCATGCGGGTCTTGGCCTGACCGCGCTCGCCGAGGAAGATGATGTCGTGACCGGCGAGAAGCGCGTTCTCCAGTTGGGGAAGGACGGTGTCGGTGTAGCCGAGCACGCCTTCGACCAGGGGGACACCCGCGGCGATCCGAGCGGCGGCGTTGGCCCTCACTTCCTCTTTGACCGGGACCGACTCCCAGCCCGAGTCACGCAGCTGTCCGAGTGTGGCCGGTCGCGAGGTCATGGGGTCACGGTACCTGCCCCCTTCGCCAACGCTGCTCGCGCCAAAGCCGGCGGTCTCCGCCGCGTTCTGTCGTCTTCGTCCTGTTTGCTCCCTCAGATCGTCGGTCGATCGTGCAATACCGCAGACAACCGAGCATGATCAGCGAATAATATGAAGGACTACGGGGCGCGCGCTCCGAAACATCACGTGGGGAATAGAAGGTCCGGCCTACTCCCTCTTACAGTCGGCCGCCGGCGACAGCTGCGAGGTTCGGGATGAGCACACAGAGGTGGGCGTGACAGCACGGAGGGGGTCATGACAACTGTTGCCCTGCCCACCGTCGTCGCGCCTGCGCTCGGAGCCGAAGCCGACCTGGTGCGAAGGGCAGCTCGCGCCGACGAGGATGCCTTCTGCGAGCTGTACCGCCGTCACGCGCAGACAGCTTGGCGGCTGGCTCACGCCGTGACCCTGACCCGGCAGGAGGCGGCGGGCGCGGCCGCCGAAGGATTCGTCCGCGTCCTGAGAGCAGTGCGCCGCCATCAGGTGTCGGCCGCCGACCCGTTTCGACCCCTGGTCCTCGCCGGCGTGTACCGCTCGTCGACGGACCGCCTCCGCCGCTACGACCAGCCGGCGGCGGTCCCCGCGCCGGACTCGGGTGCGGGCTCGATCGAAGCCGTGTTCGTCGAGGCTGCGTTCCGCAGCCTGCCCGAACGTTGGCGCGCCGCGCTGTGGCTGACCGAGGTCGAGGGCTTGACCGCCGACCAGGTGGCCCCCGTTCTCGGTGTCTCGTCCGCGGTGGCCACCCAACTCGCCGGAAGGGGTGGGCGCGCCTTGGCGGACCGCCACCGCCAGGCCGGCCAGGAGCCCCCGGAGTTCGTCGGCGCCGCCCTGCGCCCCCTCGCCGCGACAATGCCCGCAGGTCTGGCCGCCATCGCCACAGAGGCTTGGCGCGCGTCGGTAGCTTCGGACCCGACGGGGCGGTTCGTCCCGTCACTCGGGTGGGTGGGCGAGCGGGCCGGTCGCCCCCTGGCGGTCGTCGTGGGGGGGATCCTGGCCCTCGGCCTCGTGGGCGTCGGGGTGCTCGGCCAGCGGGCGCCGCTCGACGTCACGGTACCGGCCGCGGCCGAGGGTCAACCGGCGCCGTCGAGCCTGCCTGGCGTCCCTCCGGCCTCGAACAGCGCCGGCTCGAGCTCTACGGATACCGGTAACTTCCTCGTGGGTGCCGGCGGCACTGCCTCGTTCCTCCCCACCGGCGCGGTGACGTCGTCCGGCGCGGCGACATCGACCGGCTCGGGCACCCCGCCCACGGCGGCCGCCACTTCTCCCAACCCGACGTTGCCGGGCGCCGGCGGGTCGACGGCGGCGCCGGGCGCCGGGAGGACAGGCTCCCCGGCCGCGCCGGTTCCCACCACGGCGAAGCCGAGCCCGGGCAAGGGCACGACTGGCGGTACCAGTGGCACGACACCTTCCACCACAACTCCCAACCAGTTGTCGATCAGCACCACCAACGGGTTGGCGGTTACCGTCCCCAACCCGCTCAACCCGCCGTCGGCGGCTCCACTGGCGACGGCCACCCTGCTCTCGCCCACCTGCACACTCAGCGTCGACCTGCTGGGTATCCAGGTGGGGCAGTGCCCAACGCCGACGGCGACAGCGGCAGGCGGCGCGACGACCACCGCCAGCACCACGACGCCCACCACTGCCACCCAGCCATTGCTCGGCTTGGTCCTACCCCCCCTCTAGCCACCAGCAAAGGTAGCCATCAGCGAAACAGTGGTCGGTTGATGCGAAAAGGTCATGGCACGCGGGCTGCGGCCCGCCCAAATGCGCGGTGGCGCGGGGGGCCGATTCGGGGATGCACGGGAACTCACGGAAACCGTGCGATTTGCTGCACCTGCGAATCCGGGGCCGCGCGTACCAAGGCGAGCGTTGCTACGTCGACTCCCCGAGGAACGAAGGTCCAGGTTAACCGTCCGAGTCGGCGACAGCATTGTCGACGTAGCAACGCTCGCCTTTGTAACCCTGCATTTGGGTGCCGGCGCTGGGGCCGGACCACCGAGCCCGGCCCTCGTAGGGGGACCGGATCCGGGATAGTGAACATCGAACAACGCCGCCCCACGGCCGGCGGCGGCGATCGCCGGCCGGCCGCCGGCCGGTAGCCTCCCCAGGGATGGACCTAGGCGGAACCTGGTTGGCGTGTGAGGCAGACGACGCCCGCCGGCGCAGCTTCCCCGATCCTGCAACCGACGACGCCGACTGGGTGCCGGTACCCGTGCCGGGGCACTGGCGCAACGTCGCCGCCTTCGCCGCATCCGACGGGCCGCTGCTCTACCGGCGCCGGTTCGAGACCCCAGCCGGCTCCGGCCCGGGCCCGGAGGCCACCAGCGACGCCGGGCTCGGCCCGCGGGCGTCCAGCGACGCCCGACCGGGCCCCGAGACCACCAGCGGTGCCGGGCCGGACGCGGAGGCTGCCAGCAGGGCGTGGTTGACCTTCGACGGGTTGTTCTACCAGGGCGACGTGTGGCTCGACGGCTCCTATCTCGGGGACACGGAGGGCTACTTCGCCCCACAGACCTTCGAGGTCACCTCGCATATGGCCGAGCGCGGCGAGCACCTGGTCGCCGTGGAAGTGGCCTGCAATCGCGAGGCCGACCTCGCCGCCAAGCGCAACCTGACGGGGATCTTCCAGCACTGGGACTGCATTGCCGAGGACTGGAACCCGGGCGGCATCTGGGCGCCGGTGCGTATATGGACCACGGGCCCGGTCCGTATCGCCACCCTGAGGGTCACCTGTCCCGAGGCGTCCGCGGAGCGGGCCACCCTCGAGCTGGAGGCGACCCTCGACGCCACCGACGCGGTGAGCGCCGTCCTCGACACCACCGTGACACCGCTCGCCGCCGCGGCCGGCGCCAAACCGGGCCCGGCCGGACCCGGAGGCCACCAGCAGGGCCCCGCCGGACCTGGAGGCCACCAGCAGGGCCCGGCCGGACCCGGAGGCCACCAGCAGGGCCCGGCCGGACCCGGAGGCCACCAGCAGGGCCCGGTCGGACCCGGAGGCCACCAGCA
>DASZKW010000103.1:0-3747 GCA_035552775.1 Acidimicrobiales bacterium
GAGCGCCGGGGTCGGCGACGAGGTGGTCACCCGGGCAAACAACCGGCTGCTCGCCACCGGGCGGCGCTGGGTGAAAAACGGGGACCGCTGGAGTGTCACAGCGGTCAACGAGGATGGGAGCATGGCGCTGCGACGGGCGGCGGCGGCGGCGAGGTGGTGCCGCCCGCCGACTATGTCACCGAGAATGTTGAGCTGGGCTATGCCACCACCGCCTATCGGGCGCAGGGCCGTACCGTCGACACCGCCCACGCCATGGTCTCTCCGACCACCACTAGAGAGGTTCTCTACGTCGCCGCCACCCGGGGCCGCGAGTCGAACCGGCTGTACGTGGATGTCGCCTATGACCCGGACCCCGACACCTCCCATGAAGGCATGACCGAGCAACAGACCGTCCGGGCCGTGCTCGCCGGGGTGCTCGCCAACCAGGGCGCCGACCTCTCCGCCCACGAGACGCTGCGCCGAGCGCAACACCACGCCGAGGACTTCACCGTCCTCGCCGGCGAGTACCAGACGATGGCCAGGGAGGCCCAGGAGCAGCGCTGGGACACCCTTCTGGGGCGCTGCGGGCTTGATGGCGAACAGCTGGTCCAGGTGCGCGAAAGCGAGGCGTACGGCCCGCTGCTCGCCGCTCTGCGCGACGCCGAAGCCCGCGGCCTGAACGCGGAAGCGGCGTTCCCGAAGCTCGTCGTGGGCCGCCCGCTCGACGACGCCGAGGATCCCGCGGCGGTACTGCACGAACGGGTCGACCGCTGGGTCAGCGCCGCGGGCAGCCGTCGTCAGGCGGCCAGCAACCTGATCGCCGGGCTCATACCCCGCGCCGGTGGGATCGCCGACCCCGACATGGCCCGGGCGCTCAGCGACCGCGACCAAGCCATGGAGCGGCGAGCCAGGGAAATGGCCGGCCACGCTGTCGAACACGCCCAGGTGTGGGCCAGCCGGCTGGGGACGCCCCCGTCCGACCCCGCAGCCGGAGAGACGTGGATGCAGGCCGTCTCGACCGTCGCCGCCTATCGGGACCGCTGGGGGATCGGCAACGACCACCGACCCCTCGGTCCCGAGAGGGCGGTCAAGACCATCGAGGCCATCGGGCACCGCAAGCGGGCCCAAGCAGCCGCCGAGCGGGCGCTAGGGGAGTGGAAGCAGAACGTGCCCAAGGAGTCCCGGACGGCGAATCTGGTGGGCGAGTTGTACGAGCTGCTCGCCGAGCTCGATGTCCGATCCTGGGATCTCAGTGACCCCCTGGCCGTGAACCGCCTCGGGACCCTGGCCCGGCTCTCGTCGCTGCTGGCCGACTACGAGTCGGTGCGCCGCCGGGCCCGCCCCGACCCCGACAGCCCCGGTGAGCAGGTCGGCGGCCCGGACCGGGGCCTTTGGTACTACCGCAACCTCGGGCTGCACATCATCAACTATGCCCAGGGCGCCTACGAGGGCTTCGAGGGGGAGGCCGACTTCGCCCTCGACGCCGTCGGACGACCGTGCACCGGGCCAAGGGCCTGGAGTGGCCGGTGGTGTTCGTCCCCTCCATGACCGCCAGCCGTTTCCCCACCCGCCAGACCGGGCGCGAACAGGCGTGGCTGGTGCCCCGGGGCCGGTTCGCGGCGGCGCGCTACGAGGGCAGCGACGCCGACGAACGGCGCTTGTCCTACGTGGCCATGACCCGTGCGCGCGACTTTCTGTCTGTTTCCCGGCACGGTCGGGTGAAAAAGAACAGCGTCGGCGCCAGCGCCTATTACCGGGAGCTCGCCCACCTCGAGGTGAAACCAGAAGAGATCCGGCTGCCGGCGATCAGCGGACGATCGGGCGGCGACGAGGATCCGATCACCGTCACCTACAGCGAGCTGGCGTCGTTCCTCGACTGTGCGATGGCGTTCCGGTTGCGCAACCTGATGGGGTTCCAGCCGCGCCTGGCCCCCGAGCTCGGCTACGGCAAGGCGGTGCACCACGTGCTCCGGGCGGTGGCGGAGGAGACCAAGGCCTCGGGCCGGGTCCCGGGCCCGGTGGCGCTCGATGCCATCTTGGACGACAGCTTCTTTCTCCCCACCGCCAGCAAACCGGCGCACCGTGAGTTGAAGGATGCCGCCCGCCGCCTGGTGGCCACCTACGTCTCCGAGCACTCCGACGACCTGCACCGGGTGTGGGAGACCGAGCGGCCCTTCGAGCTGCACCTGGGCGGGGTGGTCGCCGCCGGGCGGGCCGACGTGATCTTGGACCAGGAGGGCGGGGTGACCACAGCGCTGGCCATCGTCGACTACAAGACCTCCACCACCGGCGACGTCGCCGACCACGCCCTCCAGCTCCAGGTGTACACCGACGCCGGCTGGCGCGAGGGCCTCGACGTGCGCGGCGCCTACATCCACGACCTCAAAGCCGCCCGCCGCGACGCCGTCGACGTTGAACCGGCAGCAGTCGACTCCGCCGAGGACGTGGTAGCGGCCGCCGCGGTGCGCATCCGGGCCCGTGACTACACCCCCAACCCCGGGGCCCGGTGCCGGCGTTGCGAGGTGCGTACCGTGTGCGCGTCGGCGCAGCCCTGAGCCGGTCGGGCGACCTTATTGTCGGGGCTGACGACTGATGAAGTCGGCCATACCCGGAACGGTGAATGCGACCACGCCATGCTGGGGTGCATACACGAGACCCTTGTTGATCAACCCGGCACGGGTCGGGCCAACCGATGTGGATTGCTTTCCGAGTCGGCGTGCGACGTCGCCCGACTGGCTCGGACCAGCGCCGTCGGCTGCCATGGCGATCATGTAGCCACGCTCGCTCGGTGTCGCCCGTTCCCACCTGCTGGTGAAGAAGCCGCGATCGAGACTGGCCGTGCCGGCCTGCACTCCGATTGCGGCATCCTCAGCGGTGATATGAGGGCCGGGAGCGAAGTCCCAAGTGGCTTTGCCGAACTCTTGCAGGAAGTAGGCGTAGCCCTCGGCGCGCTCGGTCACCAGGCGGACGGCGGCCTCGTCCCAGTCGACGCTTGCCGCCGTGGCCGGCTCGACGAGGGCGTCGGCGGCAGACGAGGGATCGAGGGCGCCGATCGTCCAGTAATCGAAGAGTCGCTCTGCATACGACTTCGCCTCGGCCAGCGCGCCGGGTAGGGATGGGAGCCCGGCCCCGACGACGTAGAACTGGGCGCCGCGTTGGCCCGCTTCATGGCATGCCTGGCACACGGCTGCAAGCTCTGGACGGGTGAGGTCCTGCAGCTCATCGACGAAGAGCGCCACCCCTACCCCGAGGTCAGCTGCTGCGGCAGACAGATCCAGCGCTAGATCCGTGAGGTCGGTTTCGAGTGACCCGGTGTCTCCCCGTCCCCGCTCGGAGTCGATCTCGATACCAATAGCAAGCCCCCCGCTCGGATCGGTCTTGAGCGAGAACGACTTGAAGGTTGCCAGGGCGCGACGGAACCGGCCGGCGAGATCTGCGGAGCCGGTAACTTCCCGCAATGCTCTGTTGAGCGTCGCCGCCACCTGCTCCCGAAAGGTGCGCCGGCCCTCGCTTCGATCCGCTTCGACCTTCCCGACGATCCAGCCTTCCCCGGTGGCGCTTTGGGCCAGCTCATTGAGCAGCACCGTCTTTCCAACGCCCCGTAACCCGGTCATCACGACGCTCCGGCTCAGACCTCCGTGAATAGGCCCTGCGTTGGTGTTGAGACTGCGGTGCCGGCGATCCGGTAGCTGAGGGGGCGGTGGTCGCCTGGAAGGTGAGCTTCGAGGGTGTTGAGCTCGTCGGTGAGCAGTTCGAGGGATCGGGCGA
>DASZKW010000104.1:0-79818 GCA_035552775.1 Acidimicrobiales bacterium
AAGATCTGATCTGCAAATCCGGTAACCGGGCAACTGGGGGTCAAGGGGGCGGGTCGCGGTGACGATGCAGAGGTCGTGACCAAGTCAGATACGGCTCCCGCCGTTCACATGCGCACCAAGGAAAAGAGCTCCAAGGGGACATTCGTCGGGCTCGACATCGGGTCGTCCGCGGTGCGGGCGGCCGAGCTCGACGTCGATGGCGATCGCCGGATCCTTCGACGCTTCGCCCAGGTCGGGTTGCCGCCCGGCGCGGTGATCGACGGCGAGGTGATCGACACCCACGCCGTCTCCGAAGCCCTGCACAGGCTGTGGGGAGAGGGCGGTTTCTCCACCAAGCGGGTGATCGTCGGCGTCTCCAGCCAGCGCGTCATCGTGCGCCCCGCCGAGGTGGCGGCCATGTCGGCGGAGGACTTCCGCCTCGCCCTGCAGTTCGAGGCCCAGGAGCTGATCCCCATCCCAGTCGAGGAGGCCGTCCTCGACTTCGCCATCATCGACCCCCTGGTCAGCACGGACCCCGGCTCGGGCAACGCCGGGTCCGGCAACGCCAAGATGAAGATCATCCTGGTGGCCGCCCACCGGGGCATGGTCCTCAGCCACCTCGCTGCCCTCAAGCCGCTCGGCCTGCACCCAGTCGCCGTCGACGTCGTGCCCCTGGCCCTGCTGCGGGCCACACCCACCGTCGACCCTAGCGGGGTCGACGCCATGGTCTGTCTGGGCGCCGACCTCACCACCGTCGCCATCCGCCAGGCCGGCGTCGCCAGCTTCACCCGAACCGTCAACATCGGCGGCTCCAAGCTGACCAACAGCATCGCCACGGAGCTGACCCTGCCCATCCCGGAGGCCGAGGCCCTGAAGCGCCTCGGCGGAGAGAACGGGTCGGTCGCCACCGTGCAGGAGGCCCTGCGCATCGTGGGTGACGAGAGCCGCCCCATCCTGAGCGAGGTCGACAGCTCCATCGACTACTTCCTCGCCCAGTCCGACCACCGCCGGATCGACCGGGTGCTGGTCACGGGCGGCGCCAGCCGGACTCCGGGCATCCTCCCTGCCCTCAGCTTCACCCTGGGCGCCGAGGTGGAGCTCGCCGATCCCTTCGCCGCCGTCGAGCTCGGCGACCTCGACTTGACCGACGACCAGATGGACCTGGCCCGCACGGCCGTCCTGGCGCCCATCGGAATCGCCCTGTGGGGGGTGGAGGCGTCCGGATCACGCCTGAGCCTGCTTCCCCCCGAGATCATCCGGGCCCGTCGCCAGCGGCGCATGGCCCAGGTGGCAACCGCCAGCGTCACTGCTTTGGCCGTCGTGCTAGGTGGTGCGTGGGGAGTCCGGGAAATGCAGGTGAGCGGGGCCAAGGCCCAGGTCGCCTCGGTGACGCAGGGCAACCGTGCCCTTCAGCGCGAGGTTGCGGCCCTGGCTGACGTCACCCAGGTGCAGGACCAAATCATCGCTCAACGGGCGCTTGCCGTCTCCGCCCTCTCCGGCACCGTCGACTGGATCCGGCTGCTCGGGCAGGTCTCCGCCGTACTACCCACTGACGAATGGCTGACCAGCTTCTCCGCGACGGGGACGGCGACGGCGGCGGGCAGTGCCGCCCCCACCGCCGCCTCGCCCGCTGCAGGCACGGCCACACGAGGCACCATCCAGTTCCAGGTATCGGGCAAGGCGGGGCAGGACTCGGTGGCCCAATGGCTGCGGGCCCTGGCCAAGATCCCAGGCCTGACCAACGTCTGGGTGGGCGCCTCAGCCAACAGCGGGGGCACGGACACCTTCGCCTCCACGGCCAGCGTGACCGCTGCCGCGCCATCCAGCCCACGTTCGGCCGAGTTGCCGGGAGCCGGGCAATGACCCGGCGTCTGGTGTTCGTGACCGGGGCGGTTAGCGTTGCCCTGATCGCCGCCTTCTGGTTTGCGGCATGGTCGCCCGCGTCGCAGCACCTCAAGTCGGTCCACACCCAACTGGCCACGGCCCAGCAGGACGAAGCTCAGCTGCGCACCAAGGTGGTCACCCTGACCAAGGCCCATCGCCAGCTCGGTACCCTGCGTTCCGAGCTGGCGGCCCTCCAAGCGGCGGTACCTACCTCCCCGTCGCTCGACACCGCCGTCGACCAGCTTGCGTCGGCGTCGGCGGCCAGTGGGGTAACCCTGCCCTCGGTGAGTGCCTCGCCGCCGGCGTCGGACGCGTCGTCCGCGGCCGCACCGGTGAGTAAGGCCGGGGGCCCCCAGTCGATCACGGTGGGCCTCAGTGTGGTGGGCGGCTACGCCCAAACGGTCGCCTTCGTCAACCGCCTGGAGGCATCGCCCCGCCTGTTCGTCGTCGACGGGGTCACCCTCTCACCCGGTGGCGGCGGCGGTGGCGGAGCGGTCACCGCCACTGTCAACACGCAGATGTTCTACGTCCCACCAACGCCGGCAGCGCCGGCCCCAGCAGTCGGGAGTGGAAAGTGATCTCACGCACCCTGCGGAAGGCTTCCCAACCGACGCACGACAGCAACCGCAAAGCCCTCGTGGTCATGGCCATATTCTTGATGCTCGTCGTCGGCTACCTCCTCGTGAGCCACCTGATGAAGCACACGGCCCCACCCGCCGGCGCCGGCCCTGCCCCGGCGGTGGGCCAGCCCGGTTTCGCCGCCACGCCGGGGCATACCACGCCCACAACCGCTGCGATCCCGACTTCGTCGAGGGATCCCTTCGTCGCCCCCTGACATGGTGGCACGACAGCCCCAGTTGCCGCGCGGCGGCGCCAGCAGAACCGCAGTCGCCTCCGCTCCAAGTGGAACGCAGGAGGGCGGATTCACGGTCATCGAGCTCATGTTCGCGAGCATGGTCATGTTGATCATCATGCTCAGCGTGGCCTACGTGCTCACCGGGTCATTGGGCGACGTGGCCTATGCCAAGCAACGTGACGCCGCCGTCACCCTGGCCAACACGGTGGTGGAGGACCTGAAGGCACAGCCGTGGGCGACTGTGGCCGCCGGCCTGAGCAGCACCGACACCACCCTCGCCACTGACCAAAACATCCAGGGCAACTGTTACGAGGGCATATCGCTGGACATCGACGGGACAGTGCCTACGCCGACCAGCTCATGCGCGGCGGTGACCTGGCATGATCCCGCCTGCCTGACCGGGTCATTGTCGACGTCGTTCCTCCCGGCCGGCGGTGTTACTCCGACGCCGTTGTCGCCCCACGAGCAGTGCACCACGGTGAACGGCGCACGCTTCGGCGTGGACGTGTACCCCACCGCACCACCCCAAACCGACGTGGCGAGCAATCCGCCCCTGACTATCACCGTGGTAGTCACGTGGGCCAAGCCAGTCCTGGGCGGGACCCCGGTGAACGGCCAACAGGTTGCCAACGGTCTCCAGGACCACGTGGTGACCACTTTCGCCCTGTCTGAATGCCAAGTGGGCGTGGCATGCTGACCCCAGGCCAGGACGCCAAGCTTCGGCGGTTTCGTGAGCGCTGGGGGGGCGCCGAGGCGGGCTTCTCCATGATGGAGATGGTCGTCGTCTGCGCGTTGCTGACCGTGGTAATGGCCATCAGCCTCTACTTCCTGGTCAGCTCCGGTAGCGCGGTCGGCGCGGCGACGGCACGCTCCAACAACAACAGCCAGGCCCGCAACGTAATCGGCGCCATCGAGGCCACCGTCCGCTACGCCAGCAGCGTCAGCATCTCCGCCGACGGCAGCACTCTCTACGTCGACAACAGCAACTCCCACACCAGTTACACGAGCCTGTCGGTCCCCGGCAACGGGGTCCCCAAATGCGAGGAGTGGGTTTCCACCACCAGCCCGGGCGTGTTGAAGGAGCTGACCGGGACGACCACAGCGACGCTTGCCACCACCGCCACATACCAGGGCGTATCGCCGGCCACTGGCGCCGGGAAGGTCGTGTTTTCCAGCAACTCCGGCTACGCCGGTTTGCTCAGCGTCCACCTGCTCGTAAACGAGACATCCAGCCCGGCGAGCAGCAGCGGTGTCGACATCACAGACACCATGACCGCGGCCAACATGTCCGCCCCCATCACATCCCTCCTCACCGGCCAAGGAAGTCCGACATGCCCGGCCAACTAGTCCACGTTCACGGCCGCTCGACACGCCGTCTCCGCGCCGACCGGCAAAAGTGCCAGCGGGATAACGGCCAGCGGGGGAAGGGCGAGCGGGGGATGGCCATGATAATTGCCATGATGGTCACCCTCGTCGTCATCGCCGGCAGCATCGCCGCGGTCAACATGGCCATGGGCGCCATCTCCGAGACGTCCCAGACCAGGAAAGACGTGCAGAGCCTCGACGCGGCCGACGCCGGTCTTCAGGTAGAGATCACCAACGTCCGCAATGCCAATGCCGCGGGCAACGACCAGAAGATCGCCTGCCCGACCGGCGCCCAGGTGACGCAGGTGCCATCCACATCGACAACCGGGGCGCCCGTCACCCCCAACGTGGACGCCGGCGGGGTGGCGTCCTACACGCTTTCGGTCAACGTGGGAGCCACTCCCGCGTTTGCGGCTTCCGGTCTGGCTGCGTGCACGGGGCAGTTCGGCCTGGTCAGCACCACGAGCCCCTCGTATGTGCTTATTCAGGCGACGGGCGTCACGCTCTCCACGCCGGCCATCAGCCGCTCTGTCCAGACGCTGGTCAAGGTGACGCCCGCGGTGGCTCCCACACCGCCGACGACAACTTACGCGCAGATGGGCAACTTCAACTACGCCATCTTCGGTGAGGACAACCTGCAACCCAGCGGCACTTTCGTCCTCAGCGACTCCTACAACCGCAATAGCGCCAACGCTTTCACCGATGGGCTGCTCAACTGCACGTCGAAGTTCGTCTACAGCGGCAACGTGCAGGCCTACGGCCCGATGCCGGCGACGCCCGAGGAGGCCAACGGCGCCTGCGCGGTGAAGGCCAATCTCTACGTCAACGGCAGCGTCGACCTGACCGCCGGCGCGACCATCAGCCAGAACGTGTACACGACGGGGACCGCCGTGCTCAACGGGGGCCTGGCGGTAGGCGGGAGCCTGTACGCCGACGGCCCGGTCACCATCGAGGCCGGGGCGACAGTGGGAGGCAACGTCTACGCCAACGGCCCCGTAACCATCATGGGCGGGTCGACGATCGCCGGCAACGTGTACGCCATGGGCAACGTAACCATGTCGGGAAGCGCGAGCGTCGCGGGGTCGATCGAGGCCCAGGGTGGCAACATCACCTACTCGGGGAACACCTCGTCGAATGCCGCCTACGTCCAACCCGGCTACTCGATCTCCCCCGCCTGCACTAGTAAGCCCACCGGGAAGGGGGCAGCCAGCTGCTACTACACCCTCGGCGCTGACTTCCCGGCCAGCAGCGTGTTCCCCACCACCGCCAATCTCCCGTCGCCCGGACCGTTTCCCGCCGTGGCGTTCGACCAGGCCGCCTGGCAGGCTGACGGCTACACCAACTTCGTCACCAACAACAACTGCACGGCTGACAACGGCAGCGGCAGCGGCATCTCCTCGAGCAGCGTGTACGCCGCCATCATCGCCATGAGCACGGCGGGGGCGCCCAACACCGTCATCCAGACCACCTGCCAGATCACCTGGGGCGACGACCCCAACAAGCCGAGCACCCTGTCGCTGGCCGCCAACCTGGCCATCTTCGCCAACGGAGGCTTCAGCCTGCCGTCCAGCTTCACGGGGGGCGTGGGTTCGACGACAAGCACCACGCACGACCTGTACCTCATCGTGCCGGCGGCGCAAAAAACGCTGTACGGCGCGACCTGCCCTGCGCTGCCGCCCGCCCTCGCGACAGCCGGCGACTTCAGCGCGGCCGACAACGTGGGCAACATCGTGATAGGTACCAACCTGTCGATCAATCAGAAGATCCACGACTTTGTCTATACGCCTAACAGCATTTGCAACAGCTCCACCACCAACATCTTCGGGCGGGCCTATGCCAACGGCACGTTCTCCACCACGGGCACCTACACGCACTCCTATTACGCCATCACCCCGTGGTCCCAGGTGACGAGCCCTCCGGTGACCAACACGACCATCTCCTCCACCGCTTCCTCCCAGGCGGTCAACCTCGCTTTGTTGAACGGATCCGTGCCCGTCGTCGAGACCAGCCCGACATCGGCCACCAACAACGGGACCCCCCCCAACACAGTCAACCAGGGCCCGCAGCCCATCAGCTTGCTGAGCGGCGACACCTTCCTCACCGCAGGGGCGCTGTCGGAATACGCCGAGGCTGACACCAACGGCACCTCCTACGCCTGCGCAGGGGTGCTACAGGCGTCTGGCGTCGTGACCCTCGGCACCACCAGCCCGCCGACGTCGTGCAACGACAGCCTGACGGGGGGCAGCGGGCTGACCCTTGACATCTCCCAGCTCCCCGGTCTCGGCAGCCTGCTCAGCTCGGTCGCCGACGTCAAGCTCAACGCCAGCGCCGCCATGGCGTTCGCCACGGAGAACGGCACCGGCGTCGCCAGCGGGAATGCCACTTTCGCCAATGCCACCGTGGCCGTGTGCGTGGTACCACTTGCCGGCATCTGCACTGCGCCCATCACCGTGAGCCTCAACGTCCCCTCCGCCGCCAACCAGGACCTGCTCGCCACGATCATCGCCGCCCTCACGGCTGCCAACAACCCGCTGCTGACCACAACCATCAACACCCTCACCAACACCATCGCACCGCTGCTCATCCTGGATAGCAACTACCAGGTGGCTGGGTGCGCCTTCAGCGACAGCGCCATCCACATCGGCCTGGTCAACAACTTGCTGGCCACCGCGGATATCGCCAAGGCCAGCGCGGGCTGCAACTCCACGACCACGACGACGACGCCGGGCACCACCGTCGCCACCGTCCCCCCCCTGAACCCGGCGGCCATCCTGGTTCAGTGGTACCGGGTTGTGTGAGCTGTCCAAGGGCTCTGGCGTAGTACACGTAGTTTACACCTCGGGTGTACCATACGTGTATGGCTCGGATACGCACGAACATCGAGATCGAGGACTTGTACCTGGAGGCGATCATGGATCGCTTCGGTGTGCGGACCAAGACGGAGGCCGTGGATCTCGCGCTGCGGCACTTGGCTGGCCAGCCCATGACACGCGAACAGGCTCTCGCCATGCGTGGGGCGCACGCTATCGGCGACATCCCTACCGACACCATGCCTGACAACACCATGCCTGACGGGTCAGGGTGATCCTGGCCGACACGTCGGCGTGGGTCGAATATGACCGGGGCACCGGCAGCGCGGTCGATCGGCGGATACGTGGGCTCATCGCGGCGGATGGCCCGCTCGCCGTTACCGAGCCCGTCATGATGGAGGTGCTGGCAGGAGCGCGCAATGACCAGCGAGAGACGGACTTGCGACGGCTGCTCATGCGCTTCCAGCTACTGCATTTCGACGTCGCCGCTGACTTCGACGCCGCGGTTCGCATCTATCGCCGCTGCCGTAGGGCAGGGATCACTCCTCGAGGCATGGTGGACTGCATGATCGCTTCCGTTGCCTGGCGGGGCGGGGCTGCCTTGCTCGCCCATGATGCCGACATCGATCGTGTCGCGAAGCTCATTGGCGTCGATCTCGACGACGCGTCACTTCAGCCGTAGACCTGCGCAGCATCGTGATGCTAACTTCGTAGCATGCGTACGACGGTGACGCTGGACGATGATGTGGCGGCAGCGGTGGAGAGCCTCCGCCGCCAGGAGGGGACCGGGGTCAGCGAGGCGGTCAACCGCCTGATCCGGGCCGGTCTGGCCCGCCGGCCGACTCGGGTGACGTACCGGCACCGCACGAGCGACCTCGGGCTCAAGATCGACGTCACCAACGTCGGCGAGGTCCTCGATCTGCTCGACGAGCGCTGATGCTCCTCGATGCCAATCTGCTGCTCTATGCCGTGGACGCTCGCAGCCCGCAGAATGCCGCCGCCTCCCAATGGCTGCAGGGGGTGCTTCACGGTGATCGCAGGGTCGGCCTTCCCTGGCAGACCATCGGCGCCTTCCTGCGGATCAGCACCCACCCCCGTGTTTCGGAGAACCCGTTGTCGGCGAGGGATGCCTGGGCCTATGTCGAGTCTTGGATGACGGCGGGACCGGTTTGGATCCCTCCCGCCACCGAACGCACCGCCGCGGTGCTCGCCGGGCTCGTTTCGCGCCACGGGGTCACCGCCAACCTGGTGACCGACGCTCAGCTGGCGGCGCTGGCCATCGAACACGGCTTGGTGTTGTGCTCGGCAGACACCGACTTCGCCCGTTTCGACCACCTGCGGTGGACCAACCCGCTGGCCGGCTGACCGTCGCGCAGTTAGGGCCCACAATCGGCCAGTGCCCATAGTGAGTCGCAGATCTCCGCTCTGCGAAGACCCAGATTGCCGATCCGTTGCGTGAGCGCCGAGCGGCGTATTCGCTGGAGGTTGTCGAAGGATGCTGCACATTCGACATGGAGCCCCTCCTCCTCGCCCAGTAGAACTTCGGTCGGGATACTTCGCACGGTCCGTGTCACGGGCGCGACAACGATCCCTGTGAGCACAAGCAGACCACTTATCCCGTAAAAGTAAAACTACGCTGAGCACGTGCTGCGTTTCCTGACTGCCGGCGAGTCCCACGGCCGAGCTCTCGTCGTCGTCGTGGAAGGCCTGCCCGCCGGCCTGGCCGTCACCGAGGAGCAGATCCAGGCCGAGCTGGGGCGGCGCCGGCTGGGCTACGGCCGCGGGCCGCGTATGCGCTTCGAGCAGGACAGCCTCACCCTTGTCGGCGGCATCCGCCACGGACGCACCCTCGGCTCGCCGGTCGCCATAGAGATCGCCAACACGGAATGGCCCAAGTGGGAGCAGGAGATGTCGCCGGCGCCTGGGCACACCGAGAAACCTCTCACCGCCCCTCGCCCTGGCCACGCCGACCTGGTGGGCATGCAGAAGTATGGCTTTGACGACGCTCGCGACGTGCTGGAGCGGGCGTCGGCGCGCGAGACCGCGGCTCGGGTGGCGGCGGGGGCGGTTGCCAAGGCCCTGCTCGCCGAGCTGGGGATCAGCGTCGTCAGCCACGTGGTCCAGATGGGCCCGATCGCCGCCAAGTCCCGCCGGCGTCCCGGGCCCGGGGACATGGAGGCGGTCGACGCGTCGCAGGTGCGTTGCTTCGACCCCCAAGCCGAGGAGGCCATGGTCGCCGAGATCAAGGCCGCAGCGAAGGTAGGCGACTCGCTCGGGGGGATCGCCGAGGTCATCGGCTACGGCATCCCCCCCGGGCTCGGTAGCCACGTGCACTGGGACCGCAAGCTCGACGGCCTCTTAGGCCAGGCGCTCATGAGCATCCAGGCAATCAAGGCTGTCGAGATCGGAGACGGCATCGAGGTCGCCGCCCGCCGGGGTTCGGAGGCGCACGATCCGATCAGCTGGGACGCGGCGGCCGGCGCCTACCGGCGCGATTCCAACTGGAGCGGGGGACTCGAGGGGGGGATGACCAACGGCGAGCCCCTCGTGGCGAGGGTGGCCATGAAGCCCCTCGCCACCCTCAACCGCCCGGTGCTGAAGACCGTCGACGTGGTGACCAAGGAGGAGACCCTGTCGTTCAAGGAGCGCACAGACGTCACTTCGGTTCCCGCCATGGGGGTCGTGGCCGAGACGATGATGGCCCTCGTCGTGGCCGGCGAGGCTTTGCGCAAGTTCGGTGGCGATTCGGTCGCAGAGATGGTCCGCAACTGCGATGGCTACTTGGCAGGGCTAGGCTGATACCTCCCCTGACACCACCGACTCAACCTGCTGGTGGTCGACCCGGATCAGAGCTCATCCGTTGGCCGCCACGGTCCGCAGCTCGGCGACAGAGTCACGCGTGATGGGCACTGGCTACCTGAGCGGGATCCCTGGACCCAAGACCCGCGACTGGCTGGCCAACCTGGCCGCCCAACCACAGTTCTCCTTCCACATCAAACATGGCGTCGTCGCCGACCTGCCGGCAACGGCCACGGTCATCGTCGACCCGGCGGAGCGCCGGCGCGTCCTCGCCGTCTTCGTCGAGGAGTTCAATCGGCGCCGGCGCCCGGACAGTCCGTGGCCCGAGGCCGTCCTCGACGAGTGGGTTGAGCGCAGCCCGCTGGCCGAGGTCACCATCGTGGAGACCGACTGACAGGAGCCGCTCCACCGTCTACCGGGCCATGTTCGTCGACGGGGACAGCTCCCCACGGGGGGACGTCCGAAAATTCTTCAGGCCTCACCCGAGCAGTGCTCATTACGGTTGCGGCCATGAAGCTGCGCCCTGCCCTGATCGAGCTGGTCGTCTCCGACATGGCCGCTACCCTCACTTTCTACCGCCGGTTGGGACTCGACATCCCTGAGACGGCCGACGACGAGCCGCATGTGGACATCGAGCTCCCGGGCGGCATGCGCCTGGCTTGGGACACGGAGGAGACAATCCGTTCCTTCGACCCGGGCTGGTCTCCCCCGACCGGGGGCGGCCACCGCGCCGCCCTCGCCTTTGCCTGTGAGAGCTCGGCCGAGGTCGACGCCGCGTGGCGGGAGCTGACCGCCGCCGGCTACGAGGGCCATCTCGAACCGTGGAACGCCTTTTGGGGCATGCGCTACGCCGTCGTCTTCGATCCCGACGGTCGCCCGGTCGATCTGTTTGCTGTGCTGCCCTCTGTCTAGGCGTCTCCGAGCAGCCCGAGGACGCCGCATCTAGACAACATAACTTGTCTAGCGTACCTGCGTGTCGCACCTGCGAATGCGGTGTTACACTTACGGCTATGCCGACGACCCGGCCTCGTCATGTGGTCACCGAGAGCGATACCGTGGCTCGGGCTCTGGACGATGCCGCCCGGCGATGGCCCGGCGACAGTGGCAACAGAGCAAAGCTGCTACTCCGTCTTGTCGAAGCCGGCCACCGGGCCCTCATCGAGGAGCAGGAGGGCAAGGACGACGCTCGTCGGCGAGCCGTGGAAGCTACCAGCGGCGCGCTCACCGGGCTGTATGCGAAGGGCTACCTCGACGCCCTCCGCGGAGACTGGCCGGCATGATCGTGCTCGATGCCAGCGTGCTCATCGCCCACCTGGACGCCGGCGACGCTCACCACGAGCGCGCCAGCGCATTGCTGGCCGATGTCGCTGCCGAGTCGCTGAGCGCCAGCTCGCTCACGGTTGCCGAGGTCCTGGTCGGTCCGGCTCGGGCCGGACAACTCGGCCGAGCCACCACCGTGCTCGACCAACTCGGTGTAGCCACCCAGCACCTGCCCGAGGACGCGCCGGTTCGCCTGGCCATGCTGCGAGCCGATACCAACCTCAAGCTGCCGGACTGCTGCGTGCTCCTTGCCGCCGAGCAGGCATACGCAACCGTCATCACTTTCGATCACCGGCTCGCCGCTGCGGCCGCTGAACGTGGGATGGCCACCCGCGACCGCTAGACGACGGCCACGGCGACAGGCGTGCGTACGAGCGGGTTCGCGTCGCAGGCGAGTGGACCGGCCATGGGCTCCAGGGCTAGCCGCTACAAACTTTGACGTGTCCGGATGCCCGAAGCGGTGCGCCTGCGAGGCCGTCAGCCCGGAGTCGGGCACGTGTCCCCCGTAAGCCGGTGGTGATGGGGACTCAGGCAGTTCGGTGTGAAGGAGTGGCACCGAATGGGCCAGACGGGGCTGTTCGACGAGGATACCCGGGTGGAGCTGCTGGAGGGAGATGTCACAGATGGCGTCGCCGTGGACGACATGCTCGGCCTCCCTGGGTAGGCGACCTCAGGCTGGCCGCCCGCTCGCCACGAGCGCAGGGGGTGCCGGCGCCGGGTTGTAACTGGCGCTCGAGGGGGCGTTGCCAATCCAGAGCGTTCCAGGCATTCTTAGCGCCCCCACGGGCAGAGCGTTGCGCCCAAGGCGCGGACTGGTGGACCTCCGAAACTGTCGCATGAAGCAACAGGATCGGTCGGGCTGATCGGACGTTCGACCCGGGCGGGTGGCTGGTCGAGCACCGCTGGGAGATGGACCGGGGTGAGTCGACGCTCGCCTTCCGCCGGCCGGACGCTACCGTCCTCGGCACCTCCAGACCGCTCACGCTGAGCATGTGAGCGCCTCGACAAGTGTACGGCCGAGGGTGATCGATCAGCGCACCAGCTCGGCCGGCACCACGCGAACCGGGAACGGTTGCTCGGTCTGGTATGCCTCCGAGCCGATGACCCGAGCTTCCTCGTCGTAGACGTCGCCGGCCAGGCGCAGCACCGTGAGGCTGGGCTCGTCCGGATCCACGATCCAATACCACTCGGCCCGTCCCTCGGCGTAGATCCGGCGCTTCTCTGAGAGATCACGGCCCCTTCCGCTCGGTGAGAGGATCTCGACGACAAGTAGGGGAGGTCGCTCGATGGCCCGCGGGCCGATGGCCTCGGGGCTCACCACCATCAAGTCGGGCTCTGGCACCTGACCGGGGCCGATGCGCCAGGCCAGGGGAGCGAACAGGGCGAGAAGTCCTCGGGCTCGTGCCCCTTCCCTGAGCAGTGCGGCTAGCTCGGCGGCGACGATCTGATGGCCTGAGCCCGGCGGCGGGCTCATCACCAAGGCCCCGTCCAGGATCTCGTAGCGGTTGCCGTCGTCTGGCGTGGCATAGAGATCCTCCAGGTCCAATGCCCGGTCGAGCAGCGAGTCCATTGATCCAGCATGCCATCACTGGCCGTCGTCCTGTGCCGCCACCGACGGGCCGGGCGGACCTGCGTTCGCTTACGCTCAGGTGGTGACCTCCCGGGTGCTGCTCATCGGCATGATGGGCGCGGGCAAGTCGACCGTGGGCAACATCCTCGCCGGCCGGCTTGGTTGGCCTTACCTGGACAGCGACGCGGAGATCATGCGCACGACGGGGATGAGCGTGCCGGAGATATTCGAGGCGCGGGGGGAGGCGGCGTTTCGCGCCGAGGAGGCGCGGGTGCTGGCCGAGGCGACGACGTCGTCGGAGCCGGCCGTGATCGCCGTCGCCGGCGGCGCGGTGCTCGACCCCGACAACCGCCGGCGGGTGCAGGCCGCCGGCCTGGTGGTGTGGCTGCGGGCCGACATCGCCACCCTGGCCGCACGGGTGGGCGCCGGGGCCGGGCGCCCCCTTCTCGGCGACGACCCCCGGGGTGCGCTCGGCCGGCTCTACACCGAGCGGCGCGACATCTACGAGAAGCTCGCCGACGTCACCGTCGACGTCGACGAGCATCCCCCCGGTGAGGTCGCCGATCGGGTCCTCGCCGCGCTCCACGCCCGTGCATGAGGTGATGGTCGAGCTGGGGGACCGGCGCTACCCGGTGCTCGTCGGCGCCGGTGCCCGCCACCGCCTGGGCGAGCTGCTCCCGGCGGGTGCCACCAGGGCCGCCGTCGTGAGCCAGGTCACCGTCCCCGTTACCGTCGATGCCGGCATCGAACAGCGTCTCTTTCCCATCGATGACGGGGAGGAGGCCAAGACTCTGGAGACGGTCGAGCAGCTGTGCCGCCGGTGGGCGCGCTGGGGACTCACCCGGGCGGACGTGGTGGTCGCCGTGGGCGGGGGAGTGGTCACCGACACCGCCGGCTTCGCCGCTGCCGTGTACCACCGCGGTGTCGCCGTCATCCACGTGGCCACAACCCTCCTGGGCCAGGTCGACGCCGCCATCGGTGGCAAGACAGGCGTGAACCTGGCCGAGGGCAAAAACCTGGTCGGCGCGTTCTGGCAGCCGACCGCGGTCCTATGCGACACCGAGACGCTGGCCACCCTGCCCCCCCGGGAGTACCGCAGTGGGCTCGGGGAAATGGCCAAGTACGCCTTCCTCGGCGTCGACGGCCTGACCGACCTGCCCCTCGACGAGGCCGTCGCCGCGTGCGTGAGGGCCAAGGCCGAGGTGGTGGCCGGCGACGAGCGCGAAGCGGGCAGGCGGGCGTTGCTCAACTACGGCCACACCCTGGCGCACGCCCTCGAAACCGTCGGCCGCTACGACCTGCGCCACGGGGAGGCGGTGGGCGTGGGGCTGTCGTTCGCCGCCCGCCTGGCGCGCCGGCTGGGGCGCATCGACGACTCCAGGGTCAAGGAGCACGACATGGTCCTCGGCCGCTACGACCTGCCCGACCGCCTTCCGCCCGACGTCGACGGTGCCGAGCTGCTCGCGGTGATGGGGCGCGACAAGAAGGTCACCGCCACCGGGCTCACCTTCGTGCTCGACGGCGCCGGCGGCCTCGAGGTGGTCACCGGCGTCCCCACCGATGCCGTGCGCCGCACGCTCGCCGAACTGGCCTAGCCGGCAACGGGTGCCCGCAGCACCAAGCGGCAGCCGCCACGGCGTGGGTTCTTTGCCACCAGGCGAAGGACCTCGATGCCTTGCAGGCTCTCGACCATTCCTTCGGCCAAGCCCAGGTGTAACTGGCAGACAGTGTCGTGGTTGGTCGCGGCCACGTCCTCGAACGGGCAGCTGCCGAGGACGAAGTCAACTCTCGAACCGCGAGTGACCCGGGCGGGCCGGAAACCCCGACGGCTCATCTCGGCTTCGATACCGTCGAGCGGGTCCACGCCAGATCGCAGCGCCTGGCGCCGACCAGCGTCGTGGCCGGCCTGGCGGGGGCCCGTGCCCGCCGACAGCGCCTCGGCGAGGATTGAAGCCAAAAAGTGGTAAGGCCCGGCGGTGCCCCAGGTGCCGGCGGTGTCGGGGTGCAAGGTGTAGATCAGGCGGGGACGGCCGGGGCGCTGTCGTCCCTCGAGCCCCTCGACCACGAGTTGGGCATCTTTGAGAACGGCCAGGTGCTGGCGCACGGCATTGTGGTTGAGGCCCATGTGGTCGGTGAGCTCGGCCACCCCCACGGGGCCGGGGGCATCGGCCACGTACCGGAAGATGCGGTGCCTGGTCGGGTCACCGAGCGCCTTGGCCACCTGCTGGAGTTCTGCTGACACCCGCCCGCCTCCGGCTCGACCTTCGGCCGGAAAACCTACCACCACCCGCTATCGCCGCCATCCACTAATCTCGCGGACGTAAGTACGCTGAGTGCTAGAAGAAGCCTCGCCGAGGAAGGGGGGATGTGTGGTGCGAGTTGGCCGGACCGCCGGCGCCTCCACTTCCGGGCCTCGCGGCGCGCCGGGCGCTTCTGGTGCCCCGGGGGCGACCACCGTCGACAGCGACGTCCTCCGCCTCTACCTCGAAGACATCGGCAGGTACTCCCTGCTCAGCCGGGCGGACGAGCAACGCCTGGGCCGAGACATCGAAGCCGGGCGCGCCGCGAAGGCCACCTTGGACGGCGTGAGCGAGCTGAACGAGGAACGCCTTCGCGAGCTTTTGGCGCTCGTGGCCGACGGTGCAAGGGCGACCGAGGCACTGGTATCAGCCAATTTGCGCCTGGTTGTCTCCCTCGCCAAGCGCTACCGGTCGTCGGGATTGGCGCTGTCGGACCTGGTGCAGGAAGGCAATATCGGCCTTATGCATGCGGCGGAAAAGTTCGACTTTCGTAAGGGGTTCAAGTTCTCGACATACGCCGCTTGGTGGATCCGCCAAGCCATCGGGCGCTGCATCGCCAACACCGGGCGCACGATCCGCCTCCCGGTGCACGCCGGCCAGAAGGTCGGCCAGGTGCAGGCGGCGCAGGCGGGGCTCGAGGCCGAGCTGGGCCGACCGCCGACCGTCGCGGAGCTGGCGGCCGAGACGGGGCTCGCCGCCAAAAAGGTGAGGGAGACCCTGGCGCTCGGCCATCCTCCCATGTCGATTTTCGAGCCCCTGGGTGCCGACGGCGACGGCGTGCTCGGTGACGTCTTGGAGGACCGGACCGTCGGCGACATTGTCGACGAGGTGATCGCGGTCACGTTTCCAGCCCAGGTGATGGAGCTTTTGAAAGCCCTCGACGACAAGGAGCGCCAGGTTGTGTGCCTGCGCTACGGGCTCCTCGGTGACAAAACCGTCACCATCGCCGGTGTGGCGGCGATCCTGGGGGTCACCGAGGAGGGTATCCGCCACATAGAGCGCCGGGCTCTTAAAAAGCTGCGGTCGGTTGCCGGCACCGCCGGGCTCGCCGAGCTCATCGCCGGGTAGCGTGTCGCGCCTGGTGACCGCCCCCCGGTGAGCGCGACAGACGGCTCCGGCCGGCGCCTGGTGCTGTTGCTGTCGGGTCCCAACCTCGACCTGCTCGGCGAGCGGGAGCCGTGCATCTACGGGACGGCGACCCTCGCCGACCACGTCGCCGCGGCCACGGCCACCGCGACCGAGCTCGGCCTCGCCGTCGAGCACATGCAGTCGAACCACGAAGGCGACCTGGTCACCGCCGTGCACGGGGCACGGGGACGGGCGGCGGCGATCGTGGTCAACCCGGGCGCCCTCACCCACTACGCCTGGTCGCTGCACGACGCGCTGGCCGCCTTCGACGGCGTGGTGGTCGAGTTGCACCTGTCCAACCCGGCGGGGCGCGAGCAATGGCGGCGGACCTCGGTGGTGGCACCGGTGGCGACGGGCACGATCGCCGGGTTCGGTGGTGCCGGTTACCAGCTGGCCTTGCGGGCGGTCGCCGCCGAGCTGGGAGCGTCGGACCATTGAACCGGCGTTTCCTCGAGCCAACCGGCCGGGGAAATGCCTCCCGTGGGGGCCGGGGCCGCCACAGGGGGTTTTCGGTCGGGTAGAAGCCAGCGCGCCACCCATACCGCCAACAGCGCGAAGGTGCCCTCCACCTCGGCCGCGAACCAGCCGTTGAGCACGGTGTGCACGTGCACACCGAGTTGGGTGGCCTGGGCGGCGCCGATCCCGAGCTGGGCGGCGGATACCGCCTGGTCGGTCAGGGCCAGGGCGCTGGCGACCTGGCCCACGAGCATCACCAGGAGGCCGCCGAGGAGGGCGGTGCCGAACACGCGGGGCCTCCACAACACGGCGATCACGGGGACGAGGCCGATGGCGGCCACCACGACGGCGTTGCCGGCCGTCACCGGCCACGGGGAGGAGAAGGCGTTGCCGAGCGTCTGGGTGACGGTGCGCGACTGGGAGGCGATGACGATGTGGTAGGCGTCCCACCCCGGGACGAAGGCGACAGCGGTCAAGGTCGACGCCGCCCCGGCGAGGATGGCCACAGGCCACGGGTGGCAGGTCGGGCCTCCAACGGCGCGCTTGGCGCCGGCCATGACCGCCGTCACCGCGCCCGCCGCCGCCAGGAACCACCCGGCGACGGTGAGCCACAGGCCGGCACCGGCGAGGCTCGCCCCTCCGTGGATGACGGCGCCGACATCGGCGAGGCGCAGGCCGACCGCGGCCACGGTGACGCCTGTGGCCAGCCCCGCGCCGGCGCCCGGGTGGCGGGCGAGGAGCAGGGCGACGGCCAGGGCCCAGCCGGCCAGCAGCAGCGAGTCGAGGACGAGCTGGTCGACCTGGGCGGTGACGGGCGCGCCGGCGAGGTAGGCGGGAAACAGGGCCACCACCCCGACCACGACGCTCGCCCCGAGCAGGCCTGCCGCGGCGACGGTCTTGGTGTTCATGCGCCACCCATAGGTACATCATGGTAAGAAAAGCTGAGCGATCCCTGAGATCACAAGTGCCAGACAGGGAGGTCGACGTGTTGGATTGGACCGATGAGCACCAGATGTTGCGCGCCGCGGTGCGCCGGTTCGTCGACAAGGAGATCGTCCCCGACATCGACGCTTACGAGCACGAAGGGCGCCCACCCTACGACGTGCTTCGCAAGATGTTCGCCGCCTTCGGCATCGGGGACCCTCCCCCGCCGGCGGGGAGGAGGCGAAGCGACCCGGCGCTCATGGTGATCCCCACCATCGAGCTATCGAGGGTCTGCCCGGGCATGGTGACCGCGCTCGGCGTGTCGGTGGGCCTCACCCCCGAGGCGATCTCCAGCCGGGGGACGCCCGCCCAGAAACAGCGTTGGGTGCCCGACCTGGTGAGTTTGACCAAGGTCGGGGCCTGGGCGGTGACCGAGCCGGGCTCGGGTTCGGACGCATTCGGTTCCATGGCCTCCACGGCGCGCCGCGACGGCGACGACTACGTCTTGAACGGGTCCAAGACCTTCATCACCAACGGCCCGTATGCGGACGTGATCGTGTTCATCTGCAAGCTGGACGAGGGCAACCCCCGGGCCGAGCGCAAGGTCGTCAGCTTCGTCCTCGAGCGGGGTATGCCCGGCCTCGAGCAGTCCGGGCCGCTGCGAAAGATGGGAATTCACTCGTCGCCCACGGGGCAGCTGTTCCTCACCGACGTGGTCGCCGGGCGCGACAGGCTCATCGGCGAGACGGAGGATCCAGTCGGCGGCGGCAGGTCCGCGACAAAGGAGACCTTCACCCTGGAGCGGGTGTGGGTGGCGTGCATGGCCCTCGGGATCATCGAGTCGTGCCTCGAAAGGTCGGTCGCCTACGCCAGGGACCGTGAGCAGTTCGGTCACCCGATCGGCGAGTTCCAGCTCATCCAGGACAAGCTGGCCCGCATGGAGGTGGCCAGGCTGAACGTGACCAACCTCGTCTTCCGTTACATCGAGGTGGCCACCGCGGGGCGCAGCCTCACCCTGGCGGAGGCGTCGGCGATGAAGCTGTACTCGGCGCGCGCCGCGTCGGAGGTGGCGATGGAGGCGGTGCAGCTCTTCGGAGGCAACGGCTACATGGCCGAGTTCCGCATCGAACAGCTCGCCCGCGACGCCAAGGTCCTCCAGATCTACGGGGGGACCGACGAGATACAGATCACCCACATCGCCAGGGACCTCCTAGAGCTCACGCCCCGGGCGCCTCCGCCGGCGGCTTCCACAGGGTGAGCTTGCCCATCCGGCGCTGCTGGAACCACGCCTCGAACGCGGGCGCCGGCATCGCCCGGGCCAGGTGGAAGCCCTGGGCCACGTCGCATCCGAGGGCGGCTAGGCGGTCCCAGGTGACCTGATCCTCGACTCCTTCGGCGACGACCGTGTGGCCCAGGTTGCGGGCCAGGTCGATCGTCGAGCGCACGATGGCGGCGTCGCTGTCATCGGAGCCCATCTGGATCACGAAGGACTTGTCGATCTTCACCGCCTGGATGGGGAGTCGCTTCAAGCGGCTGAGCGAGGAGTAGCCGGTGCCGAAGTCGTCGATGGCCAGCTGAACGCCGATGGCTGCGAGCGCGGCGAGCACCCGTCCCGAGCGGACGGGGTCAGCCATGATCGACGACTCGGTGAGCTCGAGGGTCAGCCAGCGCGCTTCGAGTCCCGCCACCGCCAGCATGCGCTCGAGGCGCCCGACCATGTCGTGATCGAGCAGACTGCGGGCGGAGACATTGACGGCGATGCCGAGGCCGATCCCGCGGTCGAGCCACGCCCGGGCCTGGGCGATGGCCACGTCGAGCACCCACCACGTCAGGGGCCCGATGGTGCCGGACTGCTCGGCCGCGGGGATGAACTCGTCGGGTGTGATCTCGCCGTGGAGGGGATGGGTCCAGCGCAGCAGGGCCTCGCAGCCGACGACCTCGCCGGTCTTGAGGTCGGCCTGGGCCTGGTACCACAACTCGATGGCGTCAGTGTCGAGGGCGCGACGCAGCTCGGTGGCGAGGAGGAGCCGCCGGGTGCTGTGGTGGTCGGTGGAGGGGTCGTACACCTCCATGCCGGTACCGGTCGCCTTGGCCGCGTACATGGCGACGTCGGCCCGCTGGAGCAGGATAGAGGTGGCTTCCCCGTGTTCGGGTCCGATGCTGACCCCGAGGCTGGCCCGCAGTCCGAGGACCAGGTCGTCGACGGCCAGGGGCAGGGCGAGGGCGTGGAGCGCCCCCCGGGCAACGGCGGCGACCTCCTCGACATCCGACGGCTTCGGCAGGACGAAGGCGAACTCGTCGCCCCCCAGGCGGGCGACGAGACCGTGCCCGGCCATCGCCCCGGTCAGGCGGGCCGCCACCTCCTCCAAGATCGCGTCGCCGGTGTGGTGGCCGAGGGTGTCGTTGACCTCCTTGAACCCGTCGAGGTCCATGAGCATGACCGCCACCAGGCCGCCGACGGGCCGGCGTTCGAGTGCGTCGCGTACGGCCTGGGTGAACAGAGCCCGGTTGGCTAGCCCCGTCAGGCCGTCGTGGGTGGCGTCGTGCTCCCGGGCGGAGACCTCGCCCCGAAGCTGGTCGAGGAGGCGACCCCCCCGGATGGCGACCCCGCCGTGGGCGGAGAGGGTCTCGAACAGGCGTAGATCCTCCCCGGTGAACGACACCGGGCCCCTTCGGTTCCCTACGATGAGGGTGCCGGGAACCCCGTCGCCGGTGGCGATCGGCACGGCGATGGCGTCGCGCAGCCCCCGTTCTGCCAGTGCCGCCATCACCGGGGGACGCCCGTGGCCGCGGGGCGCGAGGATCCCCTTGCCGGCCTCGGCGACGAGACGCTCGAAGCCGCCGACCCCCCCGGCTGACGAGCGGACCAGCTGGTCGTCGCCGTCGAGGCTGTAGCGCACCGATGTCGCCCCCTGGGCCACGGTGAGCTCGATCTCCTCGGCGCCCATCACCTCCCGTCCCCTGCGGAGCACGACGGGCACCACCTCGGCGAGCTCGGAGATCCCCTCGGTCTGCTCGGTGAAACGGTAGAGGCGCTCGAGGTTGGCATACCGGCTCCGCATCTCGGTGGACGAACGGTGGGCGACGGCGGCCAGGGCCCCGAGGCAAACGAACAACAGCCCGGCCAGGCGGCTGGTCCACACCAAGGTGATGGCGATCAGGGCGAGGACCACGCTGAGGGGCACGCCCACCGCCGCCGCCCGCAGGCTGCCGACCATGTCGGCCCCGGGGAAGCGACCGGCGTTGACGGCGACGGCCAAGGCCACGGCGACGGCCGTCACCAGGTTGACGACGACGACGGCGGCGGCGGCGGCTCCCCACCCGCGCAGCGCCACCGGCGACTCCCCTCCCAAGGCGACGTGGTACGCGCCGACCGCGGCGGCGCCGGCGATCGCGTAGCTGACGGTGTTGAAGAGCACCTTCGAGGGGGCGCGCCGCTTCAGCACTCCCACTATCGGTTGGGCGATGACGATGGCCACTAACAGCCAGGAAGGACGGAGGAAGACAATGCCGACGACGATGGGGATGTCGGTGAGCCCGACGGTCGCGGTGTCGTCCCGGAAGGAGAACGTGACCGTCAGGAGCGACACCGCCACCAGGCCGGCGGCGATGAACGGTCCCAGTAGCGGCTGGCGGTCAACCGCCCGCGCAAAGTGGTCGAGCACCCCGGCCCACGCCGCGATGCCAACCCCAACCATCCCGACGGTGAGCAGCCACACCCGGGGAGGGGCCGAAGGTGCGAGTTCCTCGTCGCGGAGACGACCGAGCAGGCGCCAGGCACCGGGGCGGGGCCTGTCGTGGGAGGGAGATGTGGACATGTCGTGCAATTCCGGGTCCCATCATAACTTTTGCTCGACATCGGGGTTGACTATGATGCCAGCATGTGGGGCGAACCCGTCCCGGGCCGTCCCCTGGGTGCCGTAAGGACCCTCTCAGAGAATGGAGGTGATAGACAACATGTGCACACGCGGAATGGATTGGGGTTGAGGTGGCGGAGTCGACTCGAGGCGCGGTTGTCGCGACGACACCGCTCATCCGCCGCGCAAGGTCGGCCCGGCTAGTCGCCGGTAGGTCCCCGGCCCTGGCACAGACGAGGCTTTCGTATCTGACCTCCCCCGGCACGCCGGACCAGGTGGACCAACCGAGGAGACGCCGGTGCTTGCCCTAGCGGCCGGCTCACTCAATTTCTGACACCCCTCGCCTCCGGCTACGGGTTCGCCGGGGTTTGGGCGCGCAGTTCTGGCGTCTGTGGGCGGCCGGCGGGATCTCCTCGCTGGGAGACGGGTTGGTGCTGGTCGGCTTTCCCCTCGTCGCCGTCAGCATCACCCACAACCCGTTGCTGATCGCCGACGTGGCCATTGCTGGACGGCTACCTGCGTTGCTGTTCTCCCTCCCCGCCGGGGTGCTGGCCGACCGGGTGGAGCGCCGTCGCCTGGCGATGTCAGCCAACGCGGTCCGTGCCGTCGCCCTGGCCGGTTTCTCGGCGGTGGTGGTGGCCGGCGCCGACTCCCTGGTCGTCATATACGCCACCATCTTCGTGCTCGGTACGGGGGACATGGTCTTCGACACGGCGGTCCAAGCCTGCGTCCCGTCGCTGGTGCCACCTGAGGCGCTCCCGCCGGCCAACGGCTACCTGACATTGGCGGAGGTGAGCGGCGAGCAGTTCGTCGGTCCCGCGATCGGTGGTCTCGTGTATTCCGCGGCGGCCTCGGCGCCCTTCATCGGCGACGCGGCGTCGTTCGTGGCGTCGGCTGCGCTTTTGCACCGGGCCCTCCCCGACAGCACGCCCCCCGGGGGCAGCCGGGGCCTTCTCTCCCCGGTGGCCGAGGGTCTGCGCTGGTTCCTTGCCAATCGGCTGCTGCGCCTCCTGGCCCTGGTCGTGGCGTCGCTCGCTTTCTGCCAGGCCATGGCCCTGTCGATGCTGGTCCTCTACGGCACCCGGGACCTGCACCTGGGCCACGCCGGCTACGGGGTGTTCCTGGCGGTGGCCGCCGCCGGCAACGTGGTCGGCGCCCTCGGAGCCGGTCGAGCCCATGTCAGGCTGGGGACATCGGGCTGCATTGTCGGCGCCGCAGGCGCCGCCGCCGCCGGCTACCTGGTGATGGCGGGCACCCACTCGGTGGTGCTGGCGGCCGCCGCCTTGATCATCGAAGGGGTCGCCGTCGCTGTCGGCAACGTCACCACCCTCTCGCTGCGCCAGCGGATCATCCCCTCCGCCCTCCTGGGCCGGGTGGGGAGCGCGTTCAGGATGCTGATCTTCGGTCTCGTCCCCGTCGGTGCCCTCGTCGGGGGGCTCATCTCGTCGGCGATGGGGATCCGAGCCGCGTTCGTGACCGCCGGCGTGGTTCAGGTCGGCGTGGTCGCTCTCGCCGCCCCTGCCCTCGTCCGTCGCGTCCACAAGTTCGAGGGGGCGTAGCCCCCGGTGTCACTGCCTGCGATGGCTGTTGGTGGGCGCTTGGACCGGCTACGAGACGGACTGGACAACGAAGCGTTCGCGGTCACCAGCCTCACCAACATCCGCTATCTCACCGGGTTCACCGGGTCGGCGGGGTTGCTCCTGGTGCTGCCCCAGGCGACGTTGCTGGTCACCGACGGACGCTACGAGACGCAGTCCGGCGAGGAGCTGGCGGCCGCCGGGGTGGCCGTCGGGGTGGAGGTGGCGCCCGCGGCCCGCCAGCGCGACCTCACCTCGTCGCTCGTCTCCGCCGCGGGCGTCACCGTGCTCGGCCTGGAGGCGGCACACGTGAGCTGGGCCCGCCAGCGCGAGCTCGCCGAGTGGCTCGAAGGGGTGGAGCTGGTGCCGGTCGTCGGTGCGGTGGAGACGCTGCGCCGGTTCAAGGACGCCGGCGAGCTGGCCCGCATGGCCTCCGCCGCCGCCATCGCCGACCGGGCCCTCGCCTCGGTCCTTCCCCGGCTCGGCGAGTCACCCACCGAGATCGACTTCGCCCTCGCCCTGGACACCGAGATGCGCTCGCTGGGGGCGGCGGCCCCGGCGTTCGAAACGATCTGCGCGTCGGGACCGAACGCCGCCAAGCCGCACCACCGCGCCTCGCCACGCCGTATCCGCGCCGGTGAGGCGGTGGTGGTCGACTTCGGAGCGGTGGTGGACGGGTACCGCTCCGACATGACCCGCACCGTATGGGTGGGCGAGCTGGCCGACGCCGAGGTGCGACGGGCGCTGGCGGTGGTGGCCGCCGCCCAGGCGGCAGGGTTGGCTGCGGTGGCGGCCGGGGTGGGCGCGGCGGACGTCGACCGGGCCTGCCGTGAGGTCGTCGCCGGTGCAGGCCTGGGTGACCGCTTCGTCCACGGCACCGGCCACGGCGTCGGCCTCGACATCCACGAGGCCCCGTCGATCGGCGCGACATCGACCGATACACTGGCCGCCGGCCACGTAGTCACCGTGGAACCGGGCGTGTACCTGCCCGGCCTCGGCGGTGTCCGCATCGAGGACACCGTGGTGGTGACCGACGGCGGCTGCGAGCCGTTGACCAGCACACCGAAGGAACTTTGCTAAGTGACGTCAGTGTCCACGAACGACTTGAAAAACGGGATGACCCTCAACCTGTCGGAGGGTCTTCTTTCCGTCGTCGAGTTCCAACATGTAAAGCCCGGCAAAGGTGGCGCCTTCGTGCGTACCAAGCTGAAGAACGTGCGGACCGGGGCCGTCCTCGAGCGTACCTACCGCGCCGACGAGAAACTCGACCAGGCAATCATCGACAAGCGTGAGATGCAGTTCCTGTACCTCGACGGTGACGACTACGTGTTCATGGACACCACCGACTACGAGCAGTTGACCGCCACGCGGGCCAGCCTCGGCGTCGCCGCCAACTACTTGAAAGAAGGCGACGCCGCCGTGCTGCAGATGTACGACGGCGAGATCGTCGGCGTCGACCTGCCCGCTGCGGTGGAGCTGCGGGTGACCGAGACCGAACCGGGCCTGCAGGGGGACCGGGTGTCTGGGGCCCGCAAGCCGGCGACCCTCGAGACCGGTCTGGTCCTCCAGGTACCTCTGTTCGTCAACCCCGGCGACCACATCAAGGTGGACACGCGCAGCGGCGATTACCTGACCCGCTCCGGGTCCTGACCCCATGGTGGCCGGGAGCCGGCGTGAAGCGCGCGAGCGCGCCCTCGGGCTCCTCTACGAAGCGGAGGTGAAAGGGCAGGCCCCCCGTGCCTTGCTCGACGGCCTGCCCGTCACGCCCGATGCCTTCGTGGTCGACGTCGTGCGGGGCGTCTCCTCCAATGCGGCGGAGATCGACCTTCTCATCGCCGGCCACAGCATCGACTGGGCGGTGGAGCGCATGCCGGCCGTGGACCGGGCCCTGCTGCGCATGGCCACCTTCGAGTTGATGGACCGCCCCGACGTCCCCACCGGCGCGGTGATCTCGGAGGCCGTGGAGCTGGCCAAGCAGTACTCGACGGAGGAATCAGGGCGTTTCGTCAACGGCGTGCTCGCCGCCATCGCCGGCGCCGTCCGGCCCTAGCATCACCTTGGTGCGTCGAGCGGGAAGTGGCAGGCGACGAGGTGACCGGAGCGGACGGACCTGAGCGTTGGCTCGGTCGTGGTACAGCGCTCGGCAGCTATGGGGCATCGGGTCCGGTACCGGCATCCCGACGGCGGATCGGTCGGCGACGCCATCTCGCTCACCGGTGCCGAACGGGTTGCCCGGCGCTGCGTCGACGAGGCGTCGGTAGTCGGGACGGCCCGCACGAGTCCAGCGGTGTAAGGATGGGCGGGACGGCTGTATACCGATGCGCTGGGCCCTAGTTCGACCAGCTTGCCGAGATACAT
This sequence comes from Acidimicrobiales bacterium, assembly GCA_035552775.1. Classification (GTDB taxonomy): domain Bacteria; phylum Actinomycetota; class Acidimicrobiia; order Acidimicrobiales; family Palsa-688; genus DASZKW01. Next base: position 25,184 of record DASZKW010000104.1, read on the forward strand.
GACCCCGATTCGATCGGCGATGTAACGGACCACCGACAGGTCGTGGGAGATGAACAGGTATGTCAGCCGGTGGGACCGCCGCAGCTCGTTCATCAGGTTGAGGATCTGGGCCCGGATCGACACGTCGAGCGCCGAGACCGGTTCGTCGGCCACGATGAGCTGGGGGCGCAACGCGAGGGCTCTCGCCAGGGCCACCCGCTGGCGCTGACCGCCGGAGAGTTCGTGAGGATGGCGGTGAGCGACATCGGGAGCCAAGCCGACCTCGTTGAGCAAGTCGATGACGTGGGCGCGGCGTTGCTTGCGGGTGTCGACATGCTGGGCGGCCAGCGGCTCGGCGATGATGGGTCCGACCCGCATCCGAGGGTCGAGCGATGTGAAGGCGTCTTGGAAGACCGGCTGGACGAGGCGGCGGGCCTCACGCAGGGGCCGGCGCGACAGTGAGCCGAGAACCAAGCCGTGGACCCGTACCTCGCCAGCGGTGGGCGTCTCTAGTGCGAGCACCATTCGCGCGAGCGTCGTCTTGCCGCTGCCGGACTCGCCTACCAGCCCAAATGTCTCGGCGGCGTGGATAGCGAACGACACGCCTGACACCGCGTCTATACGACGGAGCGTCCGCCCCAAACGGCTCGCCCCGGGCAGAGGAAAATGTTTGACCACATCCTGGACCTCCAGCGTCGGGCTCGCCTCGGAGGTCATGGGGGCGCCTGTTGGTCGATACCCAGGGGATGATGGCAGGCGAAGAAGTGACCCGTCCCGAGAGGGTCGTCAAGCGACGGTTGCTCCACCCGGCAGACCTCGGTGCTGTACCGGCACCGGGGAGCGAAGCGGCACCCTGGCGGGAAGGCGGACGGCTCGGGGGGGACGCCGGGAATGGTCGGAAGCACCTGGCCGGCGTCGGCATCCAGACTAGGGATCAACGCCAGGAGCGCTGCTGTGTAGGGGTGTCGGCACGCGGCGAACAGATTGGCAGTGCCGGCATTTTCGACCACCTGCCCGGCGTACATCACCACCACGCGGTCGCAACGGCTGGCGATCACCCCCATGTCATGGGTGATGAGCAACAAAGCCATACCCAAACGTTGCTCGAGGTCGTCGAGCAGATCGAGGATCTGAGCTTGGATGGTCACGTCCAGGGCCGTGGTCGGCTCGTCGGCGATCAGCAGTTCAGCTCCGCCCGCCAGGGCCATGGCGATCATGACCCGCTGACGTTGGCCGCCCGAGAGCTGGTGTGGGTAGGTCTTGAGCCGCTCAGCAGGCCGGGGAAAGCCGACCATGGAGAGCAGCTCCACGACCCGGCGTTCAGTCTCCGCCCGAGACCCGCCTGAGTGTACGCGAACCGCTTCCGCCACTTGTCGCCCAATGGTCATCGTGGGAGTGAGCGAGCTCATCGGATCTTGAAAGATCATCGCCACCTCCCGAGCGCGGATCTTCCGCATCCCGGCGTCTCCCAGGGGCACCAAGTCACGCCCGTTGATCAGGATCTGGCCCGAGACGATCTCCACCGAGGGCGGCAGCAGCTTCAGTATCGACAGAGCGGTCATGGACTTGCCGGATCCGGACTCGCCGACGAGGCCTACCGAAGTGGCCCTCCCGATCCGCAGCGACACCCCGTCTACCAGCGGCACTACAGCGCGGCGTTGCCGCACGGCGGCGACCAGGTCTCGGATCTCGAGGACGTCGGTCGCCACGTGTGGCGCGCCAGTTGGTCGCCGTTGTCGTCCCGGTATCATCACGACAGGACGTGGCGCTGGACCCGCGGGTCGAGCGCATCGCGCAGGCCGTCGCCGGCAAGGTTGCACAACAACGCAACCAGTGTGATGGCTGCACCTGGGTACGCCAGCAGCTGGGGCGCTTGGTCGAGGTACGCCCGGGCGTCCGCAATCATCGCCCCCCACTCCGGGGTCGGCTGGGGCACGCCCAGGCCGAGGAACGACAGCGCGGCGAGGGCCAGGAGGATATGGGCCATCTCCAGCATCACCAACACGACCGAGGGCCCGGCGACATTGGGCAGCACATGGCGAATGATGATTCGCGTGCCCGACGAACCAGTTGCCCTCGCCGCATCGACGTAGGGACGCTGACGGATCGACAAGACCATGCTGCGGACGACCCGGGCGTAGCCGGTCCACCACACGGCGATCACCGCCAGCACCAGGTGGATCAGCCCGGGCCCTAGTAGGCCGGCCACCGCCAACGCCAGGATGAAGCCTGGCAGGGCCAGGAGTGCGTCGACGATGCGCATCAGAACCTGGTCGACGACACCCCCGACGAACCCGGCGACCAGACCCACGACCAAGCCGATAACTGAGGCGCTAACTGCCGCCAGCAAAGTCAGGCCGAGGGAGATGCGGGTCCCGTAGAGTATCCGGGTGAACTCGTCACGTCCTAACTCATCGGTACCGAAGAGGTGATGCAGGCTGGGTGCGGCGAAGCGCTGGGAGAAGTTGGTTGCGTCCGGCGCCGCCGGGGCCAGGAGAGGCGCGAAGAGCGCGGCGAGGGCGATCACCCCGATAGGGACACCCCATAAGGCCAGCGTGCGGTATGCCACGGGGCTGCGATTCCGGACAAGGCCGGGTGGCGCCGCATCGGACGACACGTTGCTGGCCGGGTCATCGAGGGTCGTCACCGCTTCACCGCTCGGCCAGCCTGATCCGAGGGTCCAAGAGTCGATAGGCCAAGTCGACCCCCAGGTTTAGCAACAAAAAGGCGGTGCCGGCCAAAGCGACCAGGCCCTCGATCGTCGGGTAATCCCGCTGGGTTACGGCCTGTTCGAATAGCTGTCCCAAGCCCGGCCAGGCGAAGATCGTCTCCACGATCACCGACCCTGCCAGGAGATACCCGAGCAGCGTGCCGAACACGGTGATGACCGGTAGGGAGGCGCCAGGCAGGGCGTGGCGGCGCACGACCTGGGATACGGTGAGACCCTTGGCTCGTGCGGTGCGAATGTAATCCTCGCCCATCACTTCGAGGAGACTGGCTCGCATTAGCCGGGATGCGGTGGCGATGCCACCAGCAGCTAGGGACACCGCGGGCAGCACCAGCCCCGCGGTGCTGCGCCCGGCAACCGGAAGGAGGTGGAGTCGGGTGGCAAAGATCTCGATGAGCAGGTAGGCGAGGAAGAATCCGGGGAGCGAGGCCACGACCAGGCTGCCCACCCTCAGGACGTGGTCGACCAAGGTGCCCCGGCGGACCGCGGCGACCACGCCGAGTGGCACAGCCAACAGGACGGTCAGGATCATCGCCACCGCAGCTAGCTCCGCGGTGGCTACAAAATGGTTGTCAATCTCGAATACCACCGGCTTTTCCAGGGTGAAGGACTGTCCTAGGTCCCCGTGAACGGCGCCCTCGACCCACGACACGTACTGGGCGACAAAGGGACGGTCGAGCCCCAGTTCGTGACGGGCGCGGGCGACATCGGCGTTGGTCACCTGCCCGGTCGTGGAGTGCAGACGAGCAAACTGCTCGGCGGGGTCGCCCGGTGCGAGCGCTTCCAGGATCATTATCGCCAGCACCAGCATCAGCAGCGTGGGAACGATCACCAGCACGCGGCGCAGCGCGTATCGGCCCATAGACCTATGTCGTGTACTTGACCAGGGAGGTCCAAAGCTGGTTGGTCTGGGATGGGTGGGGATCAGAAAGGTTGACCTGGCTTATCATGGCATAGAGGCGCCGCACGCCGGCTACTGGGACCACGATGTAGTCCTGGTTGATCAGCATCTGCTGCATCTGGGCAGAGGCTTGCTGCACGGCGCCGACCGTCGTGGCATCGAGGGCTGTCACCGCCAGTTGGTCGAAGGCGGTGCCGGGGGCGAAGTCGGCGGTGCCTGGGTTTTTTGAGTACATCCGCAGCACCGGCAGGAATGCCGGATTGCCATCGTTCTGGTTGGGGATCTCCAGGTCGAGGTCGAACGCCCCACTCTTGTAGTAGTTGTTGTAAGTGGGCGTATCAGCTGCGGCCATGATATTGGCTTGGATCCCCACCTGTTTCATCTCCGACTGTAGGAACTGGAATGACAACGGGGTTACCGCCGCCCATCCGATCAAGTCAAGGCTCAACGTTCGGCCGCCTCTGGTACGGATACCGTTGGCGCCCATCTTCCAGCCGGCGGCGTCCAAGACCTGGCCGGCCTTCTGCGGGTCGTGGGGCACGGGGGCGACCAGGTTGGCATAGGGGCCGAGGATCGCCGCTGGTGCCATCAACCGCCCCGGATCGGCGTTGCCGTCGAACGCGGTGGAGACGTAAGCGTTGCGGTCGATGGACATCGAAACAGCCTGACGAACCGCTATTTCGGCGCCAAGGTCGTGAGGCTTGTTACCCTTCTTGTCGATGTAGATGAGCTGATTCTCGCCCGCCTTTGCGCTAACGACGTGGAATCCCCGGGTATTCTTGACGGTGGCGACGGACTGCGGCGGAATGTCCAAGACGAAGTCGACCTGGCCGGATTGCAGCGCCTGGACGCGTGTTTGGTCGTCCGACAGGAACCGGATGGCCATCTGGTGAGCGCTCGGCTTGGTCCCCCAGTACTGCTCAAAGCGGTTGAGCGTGACCGACTGGTTCGGCGTGTAGCTGACGACCTGGAACGGTCCGCTGCCAACCGGCGGAGATGAATCGAAGTTTTTGCCGTTCGGCACGATCGCGCCCTCGGGGTGCACGATCTGCTCGGGTAGCCGCAGGTTCGGTATCACGGGCACGAAGTCGACGGTGAAGTCGTCGACCTTCCGGACTGAGTTGGGGCCGAGCGTGCTACTCACCGTCCCCAGGGTCTTGCCGAGGTGTTGTCGCTTGCCCCACGTCCAGACGACGTCGTCGGCGGTCATCGCAGAGCCGTCGTGAAACTTCACGCCCTGGCGCAGGTGGAACCGCCAGGTAGACGGCGGGATCAACTCCCAACTGAGGGCGAGCCCGGGCTGAAGCCTGAAGTCCGACGCGAGGTAGATCAGAGGCTCGTAGACGTTGACGTTGAGGGGATAGGCGAAGGTGGTGGACTTCGCTCCGGTGCCTTGCACGGGCCACTGGTCTTCGCCGGCGGCCATTCGAATGATGGCTTGAAGGTCCGCGGTACGGGCGCGGGTCGGGGCAGGAGCCGAGGCGGGGCCAGACGACGTCCCGCACGCGGCGAGCAGCGCAGCGGCGCTCGGCGCGGAGATCCCCAGCGCTAGAGCCTTGGCGAAGAACGCTCTACGAGACATCGCGCCACTCAGGTATCCGCGTAGAAGCGGTTCCGGCTCGTTCACGTTGACCTCCATCGTTGGAACACCGACGGGGCAACGTAGGACATCAAGGTGCACCCGGCAATAGGGGCAGTTTGCATATAGCGGGCCACGGCGGCCCACCCAGGTCCCCGACGCGGTCAACGCGACGATGGCCAGGGCCGTCAACAAGGTCTCGTCTTTCGAGTGCCACGGCTCGAAGGCCGGCGTCGTGTGTCCTGACTTGGAGCCTGCAAGCCCTGGTGTCCCCTGGATAGGTATCCTTTGAGGAGTCTGATTTGACATCCCTGAAGGTCCCATCGGAGGTACGTGACCGCTTCGCCACAGCTGCCAAGGTCCGCGGGTTGACCGTACGTGCTTTCGGCGCCGCCGACCAATCCACCCTCACCGCCGTCGACGACTGGCTCCGCCGCCTCACTGGGCTGTAGACCACGACAGCCGGGCACGTAGCGGTGCTCGGGACGCTCCACTCCCAACGAGGTCTGCGCGGCGCGCCTTCGCCCCCGACAGTTGCCGTAGCAAGCCGTGGCGGTCGGTCTGGCTGGCTGAACGGCTCCCTTAGGTTGTCGCTTCGCCGGCGGTCCTGCCCATGCCCCGCTCGACGGCGTCGACGAGATAGGGGCGCAGCTCGGGTGCGGGGATGATGGTATGAACCGACCCCACCTCTTTGGCCCTCGCCACGCTGTGTATCCGGTCGAACTCGGCGGCGATCTCGGCCTGTTTCTCGGCGCGCACGGCGATCCGTAGGGTATCCGCCTCGGCACGCAACCGGGCCCCTTCGGCCTCGGTGCTGTGCTCGATGCGCTCGGCCAGCGCGACGAGGCGGGGGTCGGCGTCGGTGCGCCGGTCGACCTGGCCCACGAACACCACCGCCGCCGCCGGGCCGCCTCCGAGGACCGAAGCGTACGATCCCTCGACAGCGGCCACCTCCATGTTGTCGTTGAGCACCGCGGAGAACACGACGAAGGCGCCGCCGTGGTACCGGGACACGACACAAAACACGATGGGCCCGTCGAAGTTGACGATGGCCCGGCCGATCTCGGCCCCGTATTCCAACTGGAGGTTGCGGAGCGACTCGGGGGACCCGTCGAAACCGGACAGGTTGGCGAGCACCACCACCGGCCGGTTGGCGCTGGCCGCGTTGACGGCGCGGGCCACCTTCCTCGACGAGAGGGGGAAAAGCGTGCCCCCCGACCACGACGCTGGTCCGTCGGCGGGCACCAACCCGACCCGGGGCACCGTGCGGGACTCGATCCCGATCACGGTGGCGGCGTAGCCACCGAGGAACGCGTCGAACACTATGGCGGTCTCGGCGTCACGCGTCTCGGCCCAGCGTTCCAGCGGTTGGCGGTCCTGGTCCGCCACAGCCCGCATCAGGGTGCGCATGTCAAATGCCTTCTTGCGCTCGGGATTGTCGTGGTCGGAGAAGATGCCGCCGACGGAGACGATGTCGGTCCCCTCGCCATGATGGGGGAACGCGCTGATGTCGCGCCCGACGGGATCGGCGGTGTCGGCGCGCCGGGGGAAGCGCTCACCGGGCGCGACGTAGGCGAACTCGTAGTGGGTGAGGAGGACCTGGCACGCCCCGGCCAGGTCGGGCGCCCAGTACTGCGCCTGCCCGTTGGGCCCCATGATGCGGTCGTAGCCGCCGATGCCGAAGTTGTCCTCGGCGGCCACTCCTCCGGAGTACTCGAGGGAACGCTTGCCCGTGAGGACCATTGCGCTTTCGGGGGTCATGACCAAGATGCCCTTGGTGTGCATGAGCATGGTCGCCTCGGCGTTCCAGTACGGCTGGGCGCCCACGTTGATGCCGGCCACCACCACGTTGACCTCACCGCCGGCCTGGGTGAACTCGACGAGGCGGCGCAGGACCCTCGCCACCCAGTCCAGGTTTTCGGTGCCGCTGTCCATGGCGATCTTGGCACCCGAGCACACGGCGAACCACTCGAGGGGCGCACCGAGCGAGTCGGCCAGGTCGATGGCGGCGATTATGCGCCGGCATTCCGGCTCGGACACCGAGCCGAGCGACATGGTCGGATCGCCGAGCACGGCGACCCTGGTCATGCCATCCGGGTAGCGGTCGGTTGCGGTGACCACGGTGACCACCACGATGGCGGAGGTGTTCAGGCCCGGCGGTCGCTCGACGGGAACGAGGCGCCCCTCGCCGTCGAGGTCGTACTCGCTGAAGTGGCCCGTCGTGCCGAGGAGGAGGGGGATCAGCTCGTACGGGTAGACAGAGCCGCGCTGGCGGGATCGGATGACCTTCTGGGCGTAGGCGTCGAGCGGCTGCAGGCGCTCCGTGGGGGCGTCGGTCATCCCGACGGTCACGCCCGCGCCGGTGGAGCGGGACATACGCAGGCGGACCTCCCGAAAACCGCCGGACGGCTCGGCCAGCTTGCCCTGCACGATCACCTGCTCGAGGCCGAGGCCTTGGGTGCGGGGGGCGAGCGCCCTTACTATCGAGGCCCACTCGTCGCTGCGCAGATCGAGGGGCGGCCAGACGTACATGACGATGCGGTTCCACTCCGGCCGCGTGCCCTGCGGGACCCCGGCCAGGGCCCGGCGTATGCCGTCCAGGCAACTGTCGAGCACGTGCTCGAGGGCCGGGATGGCGGCCACCGCTCCGGTGGCATCGTGCAGCGGCGTCATGTCCCGGACCTCGGCCAGGGCGATGAGGCGCCGGTCGTCGACGTTGTCGCGGGCCGTGCATTCGAAGAGGTACACGTCCTCGGGGGAGGGTCGACGTTTCAGGTCGAAATCGGCCAGGCGCCACAGGTGCAGGCGGTCGGCGATCAGGGGATGGAGGTCACGCAGGACCCGGTTCTCGGCGAAGGGTGCTCCCGCCGCGCCGCCGTCGCGCTCGAAGGTGTACCTGGCTACCTGGTCGTGCTGGGGACCGCCGGCGGTGACCGAAAAGGTGATCCTGCGCAGGCCTTCGGGGAGCACCGCCCCGCTGATCTCCGACGCCAACCGCCGGCTGAGGGCGTCGGCGCTGATCGCTTCCTCGGGCCAGGTCATATACACGTCGGCGACTGCGACTGGCGTGCCGCCGGCCGCCGCCGCGATCGCGGCGAGCGTCCCGTCGGGGGCGGCGAAACCCTCGGCCGTGGCGTCGGCCGCCACCACCAACGCCCGGCCGGTGGCCCGTTGGTCGTGGGCGTCGAATGAAGCGGTGACGACGTAGTGGCCGGAGTGCTCAGAGGAGCGGATGTCGTCGACGTTGCGGAGTTGGTAGTAGCGGCGGGTCTGTACGTCGATCAACGCCCGGCGTTCGGCGGTTTGGTCGTCGCGCAATGTAGCCATCAGGCGGATCAGGGGCTGGGGGCACGACACCAGCAGGTCCATGCACCTGGCGCGCTCGTCGGGGTCGTCGGTGGTCGCCAACACCGACAGGTGCCCGAGCATCTGGGCGTCGACCTCGTGGCGCGACGCCTGCATCAGGGGTTCGTCGAAGCTCAAGAAGCGCACCCGGCGGGCCAGGTCGCCCACCACCGGGTGGCGTAGCTGGGTTGCCAGGATCAGGCGGTCGAGGGTGTCGAGGAGCTGTTGGTCCAACGCTGCGGGGACGGAGTCGGGATGGAGCAGCCGGTACTGCAAGATGGGCAGGACGGCGAGCACCTGGGTGCCGGCGCGCTGTTGGGCGAGGAACATCCACAGCAGCGCTTCGTCGAGCTCGACGGTCGGGTCCAGGTCCTGGACACCGTAATTGGAGAGCGCGGCGCAGAGCCTGTCCTCGAAGCTCGCCGGGAGAGCGGCCCGGCGAGCGTCCCTCGTCTGCAGGAAGGCGTTGAAGTACTCACGGGGGTTGTGGACGTCCTCGGCTATCTCTTGGGCGTCGGTGCGCCGGTTGCGGCTGAGCAGGGCGACGTCGGCGAACGCGGCGAGCACACCGAGCTCGCCTCGCAGGATCTCGGCATCATGCGCCTCGACCTCGGCCCTGTCCCGCCGGTAGGCGGTGACGACTCGGTGGGCCTCCGCCCGGCTGTGGTCGTAACCGAGGACGATGGCGCGCATCTCGCCCAGCCGCTCGGACAGCCGGGTCGCCGGGTCGCCTGCGTCCTCGTCGGCGACGAGTGCCGCGAAATCGGCCCGCTGATCGCCGCCGGCCGCCCGTTCGTGCCCGGTGACGGCCTCGAGACGGAACAGGGGGGCGCCGGCATTGACCTGGGAGCTGGTGGTTACCAGTACCTCCCTCACCCTTCCGGCGACCGGGGCGGTGAGGGCGACCTCCATCTTCATGCTCTCGAAGGTGGCGAGGCGTTGCCCCGCCTCCACGGTGTCTCCCTCGGAGACCGCGATGTCGACCACGACGCCCGGCGACGGGGTCCTCACCACCCCACCGTCGTCCTGGGACACCCGGTGGGGCAGGCCGTCGACTTCGACGAGGGCTTCGGGCCCTTGAAGGATCGACACGATCCGCGCCGGGCGGCCACCGATGACCATCCGGCGCTCGAACGGTCCCACCCGCTCGCTGGAGGCCTCGACTCGATGACCGTCCACCAGCACCCTGTAGCGGCGCGAGCCGGTCCGGTACACGGTGATCGTGTAGGAGTCACCACCGAGGCGCGCGTCGACCCGGTGGCCGAGGCCCATGTCGGTCTGTGGCCGCCCCCGGGTGGCAGCCGCGAAGAAGGCCTCCCGCTCGACGTCGCGGTGGGCGTCGTAGGCGTCGATGGCCGTGGCGACGAGGGCGAGGGCGCGTTGCTCGGGTGGGCGGTACCCGCCGCCCATCAGCCGGTCCAGCCACGCGGTGTCGAAGTCGCCGGCGACCACGTCGGGGTGTTCGAGCAGCCCGGCGAGGAACGCCTTGTTGGTCGTGCCGCCCCGGATGACCACTGTCGTCTCCAGCAGGGCGCGCCTGACCCTCGCCCTGGCCTCCTCCCGGTCCTGGCCGTAGCCGATGATCTTGGCGATCATCGAGTCGTAGGTGGCGGGTATGACGTCGCCCTGAGCGACACCCGTCTCGACCCTGACACCTGGCCCCGCGGCCCACACCAGGCGTTCCACCTTGCCAGGCGCGGGCGCGAAACCCCGGTCTGGGTCCTCGGCGTTGAGCCGAACTTCTATGGCGTGGCCCCGGGCAGCGGGAGCGTCGCCCTCCAGGCGACCCCCCCGCGCCACATGCAACTGGAGCTTGACCAGGTCGATCCCGGTGGTCACCTCGGTGACAGGGTGCTCGACCTGGAGCCGGGTGTTGACTTCCAAGAAGGCGAGGAGACGCTCCTCGGGCTGGTACAGGAACTCGACGGTACCCGCCCCGGTGTAGCCGGCGGCCCGGGCCAGGTCGATCGCCCCCTTCTTGGCCTGCTCCTCCGAAGCCTGGTCGAGGGCGGTGGAGGCCGACTCTTCGATGACCTTCTGGTTGCGGCGCTGGATGGAGCAGTCCCGCACGCCCGGCGCCCATACCGTCCCGTGGCCGTCGGCGATTATCTGCACCTCGACGTGGCGTCCCCCCGTGATCACCCTCTCCATGAACACGGTGTCGTCGCCGAAAGAACTGCTCGCTTCGCGCCTCGCCTTTTCGAAGGCCTCCTCGAGGCCGGCGGCCTCGTCGACGCGGCGGATCCCCCGGCCGCCGCCCCCGGCCGCCGCCTTGACCATTAGGGGGTAGCCGATCGCCGCGGCGTGCACGGCGGCCTCCTCGAGGTTGGTGACCGCCCCGTCGCTCCACGGGGCAACCGGCACGCCGGTCCGCTCCGCCAGGCGCTTGGCGCCTATCTTGTCGCCGAGCGAGCGCATTACCGCGCCGCTCGGGCCGATGAACGTGAGGCCCATCGCCTCCACCCGCTCGGCGAAGTCGGCCTGTTCGGACACGAAGCCCCAGCCCACCCACACCGCCTCGGCGCGGCTGGCCACGAGAGCCCGTTCGAGCTGGTCGTAGTCGAGGTAGGCGTTCTTGTCCCCGCTGAATATGGCCACGGCTTCGTCGGCCTCGCGGACGAACATCGCCGTACGCTCCTCGTCGGTGTAAAGCGCGATGGTCGTGACCGGTGAGGCGCCCGACAGAGTCATCTCCCGGGCGGCACGGATGAACCGCATGGCGGCCTCGCCGCGATTCACGATGGCAACGCGTGTGAACACCTTTGTCCTCCTCATCATGCTTCCACCTGGACGCTATGCTTGTTGCCTGACCGTGAAGCTGGTCCGGTGAGGCCAGCACGGCAGGAGGTGGATGTTGGCCGAACGTGAACGTGCTCTTACGCCCCCTTACGGGGGCGTTTTCGTTGCCCGCTCCACGGTGATGGGCCCCGAGGATGTGCGCCGGGCGACGTGGCGCATGGCGCACGAGATCATCGAGCACAACCACGGGACCGACGACCTGGTGCTGATCGGCCTGCAGACCGGCGGGGTGTGGATCACCGGCCGCCTGGCCGAGGTGATAGACAGCGCCACCGGGGTGCACCTGCCGGTCGGCACCCTCGACGTGGCCTTCTACCGCGACGACATCGGCCTGCGGCCGGTGCTGCCCGAAGCGGCCACCGACATACCCGTCGAGCTGACCGGTCGCCACGTCGTGCTGATCGACGACGTGCTGTTCACCGGGCGCACGGTGCGCGCCGCTCTCAACGCCCTCGCCGACTACGGGCGTGCCCGGTCGGTGCAACTGGCGGTCATGGTCGACCGAGGCCACCGGGAGCTGCCGATCCGCCCCGACTACGTGGGGAAGAACCTGCCCACCCGGCGCGACGAGATGGTCGACGTGAGCGAGGCCGGCGTGCTCATCGGCGACGTGGTCAAGAAATGACCTCCAGGCACCTCCTGTCGGTCGCCGATCTCGGAGCCGGGGGGATAGCGGAGATCCTCGACCTGACCGACCGCTTCGTGGAGGTGAGTGCCCGCCCCATCCCGAGGGTGCCGGCGCTACGGGGCAAGACCGTGGTGTCTTTGTTCTTCGAGGACTCGACCCGTACCCGGCTCAGCTTCGAGACCGCGGCCAAGCGCCTGTCGGCGGACACCATGACCTTCACCGTCTCCTCCTCGTCGGTCAACAAGGGCGAGTCCCTGCGCGACACGGTCGAGACCATCGAGGCCATGGGTGTGCACGCAGTGATCGTCCGTCACGCCGCAGCGGGGGTGCCCTGGCAGGTCGCCCGCTGGCTACAGGGCCCGAGCGGCCCTCTGAGCGGGGGGCAACGCCCGTCCGTGCTCAACGCCGGCGACGGCTGGCACGAACACCCGACACAGGCGCTGCTCGACTGCTACACGATCCGGCGCGAACGTGAGCTGCGGGGCGCCCCGCTGCCCGCCGGCCTACACCCGATGGCGGGATTGCACATCGGCATCGTCGGCGACATCCGCCATAGCCGGGTGGCGCGCTCCGACGTGCTGGCCTTCAGCGCCCTCGGAGCCCGGGTCAGCCTGATCGGGCCACCGACGCTGATGCCGCCGTCGCTAGCCGGTTGGCCCGTCGAGGTCACCCACGACCTCGACACCATGCTCCCCAAGCTCGACGTGGTGTACCTGCTCCGGCTTCAGCGCGAACGGATGACCGAGTCGCTCCTGCCGTCGCTGCGTGAGTACACCGCCAACTACGGCCTGACAGGGGCCAGGGCCGACCACATGGCCGACGGGGCGCTCATAATGCACCCCGGTCCGGTCAACCGCGGGGTGGAGGTGGCGGCCGAGGTCGCCGACCGACCCGAGTCGGTGATCGTCCACCAGGTGGCCAACGGTGTCGCCGTGCGCATGGCCGTACTGTTCCGTCTGCTCGGCCAGGGCCCGAGCGGCCCCCTGAGCGGGAACCAGGGCCCGAGCGGCCCCCTGAGCGCGACGTCGGGCGTCGAGCATGCTGCTTAGGCCGCCCACGCCGGCGCACCTCCCCCCGAGGGGGCCGCTCGTGGCCCGACCCCAGATGGTGGTGATCGCGGGGGGCACCGTGGTCGACTCCACCGGCAGCCGGCGCGCCGACGTGTTGATCCGTGACGGTATGGTCGAGTCGGTGGGCGCCAAGGTGGCCAGCGGCCCCGCGGGGACCGTGGTCCTGGACGCGGCGGACTGCGTCGTGGCGCCCGGCCTCGTCGATTTGCACGCCCACCTGCGCGAGCCGGGCAACGAGGAGGCGGAGACGGTCGCCACCGGGGCACGCGCCGCCGCCCTCGGGGGCTACACCGCGGTGGTCGCAATGCCCAACACCGATCCCCCCGTCGACAACGCCGCCGTCGTGCGCCATGTCCTCGAGCTCGGCGCCACCTCGTGCTGCGACGTTCGGGTGGCCGGCGCCATCAGCGTCGGGCGGTTGGGCAAGCGGATGGCGCCGCTCGCGGAGATGGCCGCCCTGGGGGTCAAGTTGTTCACCGACGACGGCACCGGGGTGCAAGACGCCCGCCTCATGCGCCGTGCCCTCGAGTATGCCTCCGTACTGGACGTGACCCTCGCCCAGCACTGCGAGGACGACTCCCTGGCCGCGGGAGGCCAGATGCACGAGGGGGAGTGGTCGAGCAGGCTCGGCATCCCCGGCCAGCCGGCAGAGGCGGAGGAGCTGATGGTCATGCGCGACCTGGCCCTGTGCCGACTCACCGGGTCGCCCATCCACTTTCTCCACCTCTCCACGGCCGGGTCGGTGGCCATGGTCGGGGCGGCCAAGGCGTCGGGGCTGCCGGTGAGCGCCGAGGCCACCCCGCACCATTTCACCCTCACCGACGCCGAGGTGGCGGCGTTCGACCCCGTGTTCAAGGTGAACCCTCCTCTGCGCAGCGGTGCCGACGTCGCCGCCGTCAGAGCGGGACTGGCCGGCGGGATGCTCGATGCCATAGCGACCGACCACGCCCCCCACAGCGACGAAGCCAAGGAGGCTTCCTTCGCCGAGGCCCCCCCCGGGATGCTCGGGCTGGAGACCGCCCTGGCCCTGGCCCTGGGAGAGCTGGACCTGCCCATCGAGCGGGTGATCGCCCTCATGTCGTGGCAGCCGGCGCGCATCGCCGGGTTGGAGGGTGACCACGGCGGCCCGGTGGTCCAGGGTGCGCCGGCCAATCTCTGCGTCATCGACCTGGCGGCGTGCTGGACGGTCGAGCCGTCCCGCCTGGCCAGCCTGAGCCGCAACACGCCCTACGCCGGACGCGCCCTCACCGGCAGGGTGCGCCACACGGTGCTGCGCGGCGAGCCCGTGGTGGTCAACTACGAGGCGCAGCGTTGAGCGGCATCGCGCGCCTCCCGGCCCGGCCCCGGGTCAGGGCCGCCGGCCTGCTCGTCCTCGCCGACGGCACGACCTTCGAGGGCGAGACGATCGGGCACAGGGCGCCCGGCGGAGCTCCGACGACGGGGGAGGTGGTGTTCAACACCGTGCTCACCGGTTACCAGGAGGTGATCACCGACCCGTCCTACGCCGGCCAGGTCATCTGCTTCACCTGCCCCCATATCGGCAACTACGGCGTCGCGCCCGACGACGACGAGAGCCGGCGCCCGTTCTGCCGGGGGGTCATCGTGCGGGAGCTGTCGGAGCGCCCGAGCAACTGGAGGGCGGCCGAGAGCCTGGACGACTTCCTCGACCGCCACCGGGTGCCGGGACTGGCCGGGGTGGACACCCGCCGCCTGACCCGCCACATCCGTACCGCCGGCGCCATGCCCTGCGCATTCGGCGCCGTGGAGGGTGAAGGAGCGCTCGATCCCGCCGACATCGCTGCCGCGGCCAGGGAGGCTCCGGGCACCGAAGGCGTCGACCTGGTAGCCGAGGTCACCACCTCGGCTCCCTACCGTTACGAGCCGGCCAACGGTGCCGGGCCCGAGGGGGGCGCCCAGGGCCTCAGCGTGGTGGCATACGACTTCGGGATCAAGCGCAACATCCTGCGCCACCTGAGCGCCATGGCCGCGGTGGAGGTGGTCCCGGCGTCCACCCCCGCGGCCGAGGTGTTGGCCCGCCGCCCCGACGGTGTGTTCCTGTCCAACGGCCCCGGAGACCCCGCAGCCGTCGCCGGGGCGGCCGGCACAGTGGCCGCATTGCTCGGCGAGGTCCCCGTCTTCGGGATATGCCTTGGCCACCAGCTCCTCGGAGCCGCCCTGGGGGGCCGCACCTACAAGCTCAAGTTCGGCCATCACGGGGGCAACCACCCGGTACGGCGCATGGCCGACGGGGCGGTGGAGATCACCAGCCAGAACCACAACTATGCCCTCGCCGACGGCACCGTCCCGGGAGCCGACGTCACCCACGTCAACTTGAACGACGGGGTGGTGGAGGGCATTGCCTGCCGCGACGCGCCGGCGTTCGGCGTCCAGTACCACCCCGAGGCTGGACCCGGTCCCCACGACGCCCGCTACCTCTTCGAACGGTTCCGGTCCCTCATGACCGGCGCCCGCTGATGCCGCGCCGAGACGACCTGAAGTCGATCCTGGTCATCGGCTCCGGGCCGATAGTCATCGGCCAGGCCTGCGAGTTCGACTACTCGGGCACCCAGGCGTGCCGGGTCCTCGGCGCCGAGGGCTACCGGGTCATCCTCGCCAACTCCAACCCGGCCACCATCATGACCGACCCGGACTTTGCCGACAGGACCTATGTCGAGCCCCTCACCGTCGAGGTGCTGACCGCAATCATCGAGCGGGAAAGTCCCGACGCGGTGCTGCCCACCCTCGGCGGCCAGACCGCGCTCAACCTGGCCATGCAGCTCCACGAGCGCGGCGTGCTCCGACGCTGCGGCACCGAGATGATCGGTGCCAGCGCCACGGCCATCGCCACCGCCGAGAACCGTGAGCGTTTCAAGGACGCAATGACCGGGATCGGGCTGGCGGTGCCCGACTCGGGGTTCGCCCACACTTTCGGCGAGGCCGTCGGTGTCGCCGAGCGCATCGGCTTCCCGCTGATAGTGCGTCCCTCCTACATCCTCGGCGGGGCGGGCACCGGGATCGCCACCGACATGGCCAGCTTCACCGACATCGCCGCCGGCGGTCTCGACGCCAGCCCCGTGTCGGAGATTCTGATCGAGCGCTCCATCGCCGGCTGGAAGGAGTACGAGCTCGAGGTCATGCGCGATCGGGCGGACAACTGCGTGGTGATCTGCTCCATCGAGAACTTCGACCCCATGGGCGTGCACACCGGGGACTCGATCACCGTCGCTCCCGCGCAGACCCTCTCCGACGTCGAGTTCCAGCAGATGCGCGACGCCGCCTTCGCGTGCATTCGGCGCATCGGCGTCGAGACGGGCGGCTCGAACATCCAGTTCGCCATTGACCCGGCCTCCGGCGAGATGGTCGTGATCGAGATGAACCCGCGCGTGAGCCGATCGAGCGCGCTGGCATCGAAGGCCACCGGTTTCCCCATCGCCAAGATTGCCGCCAGGCTCGCTGTCGGATACACCCTCGACGAGATAGTCAACGACATCACCCGGGCCACGCCGGCGAGTTTCGAACCAGCCATCGACTACGTGGTGACCAAGCTTCCCCGCTGGGCGTTCGAGAAATTCCCCGGGATACCCGACGTCCTCGGCACCCGAATGCAGTCGGTGGGCGAGGCGATGGCCATCGGGCGCACGTTCGCCGAGTCGCTTCAGAAGGGTTTGCGGTCCCTGGAAACGGGGCGGTTCGGGCTAGGCTGCGACCCCGCCGAGTCGAGCTTCGACGCTTGGAGCGACGATGAGCTGGTCCGCCACGCGGCGGTCGCCACGCCCGATCGTCCCTTTCAGCTCGCCGCCGCCCTGCTGCGGGGTGTCTCGGTGGAGCGCCTGCACCGGGCGACGGGAGTGGACCCGTGGTTCCTCGACCAACTCGAGCGCATCGTCGACGAGCGTGGGCACCTCGCATCCATCGGCTCCGCCGCCGGCATGCGGCGGGCTGACTGGCGCCGAGCCAAACGCCTCGGGTTCGCCGACGCCCAGCTCGCGTGGCTGTGGAACGCCGCCGAGGAGGAGGTGCGGGCGGCGCGCCTCGCCGCTGGGGTCCGGGCGACCATGAAGACCGTCGACACGTGCGCGGCCGAGTTCGAAGCCCGCACGCCCTATCACTACTCGACCTACGAGGACACCGACGAGGTAAGCGACAGCGACCGGCCGAAGGTGATAATCCTCGGATCCGGGCCAAACCGCATAGGCCAGGGCGTGGAGTTCGACTACTGCTGCGTCCAGGCCAGCTTCGCCTTACGGGCCGCCGGCTTCGAGACGGTGATGGTCAACTGCAACCCCGAGACGGTGTCCACCGACTACGACACGAGCGACCGCCTCTACTTCGAACCCGTCACCTGGGAGGACGTGGCCAACGTCATCGACGTGGAGTCCGCCACCGGTGACGTGGTCGGCGTCATCGTGTCCCTCGGGGGCCAGACACCTCTGAAGCTGGCCGGTCTCCTTCGGTCGGGCCTCGTCCTCGGCACGTCGCCCGACTCGATCGACCTGGCCGAGGACAGGGAGCGGTGGTCGGCGCTGTGTGACCGCCTGGGGATCCCCCAGCCCGCCGGCGGGATGGCGCTCAGCGCGGAGGCGGCCGCCGCCGTCGCCGACCGGGTGGGCTACCCGGCGCTCGTGCGGCCGAGCTACGTACTCGGCGGGCGGGCCATGGAGATCGTCTACGACGGCGCCGACCTGCGCCGGGCGATGAAGGAGATGGCCGCCTCGGGCTCGCTCGGTCGGGAGGGCGGATTGGCGGCGCAACGGCCCGTGCTGATCGACCGCTTCTTGGAGGACGCCGTCGAGGTGGACGTGGACGCCGTGCGCGACGCCACCGGCGCCATGCTCATCGGCGCGGTCATGGAGCACGTCGAGGAGGCCGGCGTCCACTCGGGCGACAGTGCGTGCGTCATCCCCCCGCCGACGCTCGACGCCGAGACCATCGCCACCATCGAGGGCCACACCCGGGCCATCGCCGACGCCCTCGACGTCCGGGGCCCCATAAACGTCCAGTACGCGGTCCAAGGTGGTGGTCAACGAAGCGGCGGGGAAAGGGGCGACCCGGTAGTGGGGAGCGCCGGCGGTGCCCCCAGGGTGTTCGTGATCGAGGCCAACCCTCGCGCCAGCAGGACGGTACCTTTCGTCTCCAAGGCCACCGGGGTGCCTCTGGCCAAGGTGGCCGCCAGGGTGATCGCCGGCGCCACCCTCGACGAGCTGCGCGCCGAGGGCCTCTTGCGCCCGCCCGTGGCCGGCGGCCACGTGTCGGTGAAGGAGGCGGTTCTGCCGTTCTCCCGCTTCCCCGACGCCGACACGCTGCTCGGCCCCGAGATGCGCTCGACCGGGGAGGTCATGGGCATCGACGCCAGCTTTGGGCTGGCGTTCGCCAAGAGCCAGGCCGCGGCCGGCGACGAGCTTCCCGGCGCTGGGACGGTGTTCTGGTCCCTCGCGGACCGCGACAAGGACGCCGGGCTCAGGGTTGCCATGCGGTTGGTGCAGCTCGGTTTCTCCATCGCCGCGACGTCCGGAACCGCCGCCCACCTGCGCGCCGCCGGCGTTCCGGTTGAGACGGTGGTGGCCAAGGTCGGTGAGGAGTCCGGCGTCGACGCCGTGGAGCTCATCCGCTCGGGCCAGGTAAGCATGGTGGTCAACACCCCACGCGGGCGCGGTCCGCGGGCAGACGGTGCCCACATCCGCCGGGCGGCGAGCGCCCACCGGATCGCCTGCCTCACCACGGTCGCAGCCGCCCGGGCCGCGGTCGCGGGCATAGCCGACCGGGGCGACCGCCCCTTCGCGGTGCGAAGCCTGCAGGAGTACCACGCCGTCGAACAGCTCCCGCTGGCGTGAGACCAGGGCGCAGCGCGCCGGTGGGTGGGGACGACGTCGACCTGACCTCCCGGGTCGGGGGCGTGACACTTCCCAACCCGGTGATGACCGCCTCGGGCACCGCCGGCTACGGCATCGAACTGGCGCCCTACCTCGACCTGGCCTCGCTCGGGGCGGTGGTCGTCAAATCCCTCTCCGCCGCCCCGTGGGCTGGCAACCCCGCCCCCCGGGTCCACCAGTCCGGGGCGGGCATGCTCAACAGCGTGGGCCTGCAGAACCCGGGGGTGGACCCCTGGCTCGCCGAGGAGCTGCCGGCGCTGGCCGCGGCGCGCGCCCGGGTGGTGGTGAGCGTCTGGGGGTTCAGCACGGCGGCGTACGAGCAGGTGGGAGCGACCATCGCCCGGGCGGTGGCGGGTGGCGCGTCCGGGTCGGGCGGAGGGGCGTCGGGGACGGGTGGC
Organism: Acidimicrobiales bacterium; assembly: GCA_035552775.1. Classification (GTDB taxonomy): domain Bacteria; phylum Actinomycetota; class Acidimicrobiia; order Acidimicrobiales; family Palsa-688; genus DASZKW01. The sequence continues at coordinate 44,481 of DASZKW010000104.1, forward strand.
GGTGCGGGCCGGTCGGGCGCAGGGGTGTCCGGTGCGCCGGGCGCGGCCATCGTGGCTGTGGAGGCCAACATCTCGTGTCCGAACGTCGAGGACCGCAGCAACGTGTTCGCCCACTCGTGCGCGGGGACGCAGGCCGCGGTGCAGGCCACCGCCCGCGGCCTCGACGGCGCGCTCCCCTTGTGGGTCAAGCTCAGTCCCAATGTCACCGACCTTCCCGCCATCGCCGGCGCCGCCTTGGGCGCCGGCGCCTCGGCCCTGGTGCTCACCAACACCCTCATGGGGATGGCCCTCGACCCGGCCACCGGGCGGTCCCGACTGGGCGCCGGCGGCGGAGGCCTGTCGGGTCCCGCCCTGCACCCCGTCGCCGTCAGGGCCGTCTACGACTGCCGGGCCGCCCACCCCGCCGCCCCCATCGTGGGAGTAGGGGGGGTGGCGACCGGGGAGGACGCAGCGGAGCTACTCGCCGCCGGTGCCGACGCCGTCCAGGTGGGCACGGCCAGTTTCGCGGACCCCCGCGCTCCGGCCCGGGTGCTGAGCGAGCTCGCCGGGTGGTGCCGGCGGCACGGGGTCAGCAGTCTCGCCGACCTCGTGGGCCGTGCCCACCGGGCCACGTGTTAGGAAGGACTCAGATATGGCAACCGACGACATGGCGCCCGTGCTGGCGCGGGAGCGCCTCGCGCTCGCCCTCGACGTCGACGATGTCGTGGAGGCCACCCGCCTCGCCCACCAGCTCAAGCCGTGGTTCGCGGTGGCCAAGGTGGGCCTGGAGCTGTTCAGCGCCGCCGGCCCCGACATCGTGGCCGAGCTGACCAACGAGGGCTACCGGGTCTTCCTCGACCTGAAGATGGCCGACATCCCCACGACCGTGGAGAAGGCGGCCCGCGTCCTCGGGGCCCTGGGGGTGTCGTACCTGACGATGCACGCGTTCACCGGCCCCGCGATGCTGCGCGCCGGGGTCAGGGGACTGGCGGAGGGGGCGGCGCGCGCCGGGCTCGACCCGCCGGCCGTCCTGGCCGTCACCGTCCTCACCAGCGACGCGGATGCCCCGCCCCACATCCTCGCCAAGCGGGTGGAGGCCGCCGTGGAATCCCGCTGTTCGGGTGTGGTGTGTGCCGCGAGCGACGTGGTCGAGGTCAAGACCCTGGCACCCAAGCTTCTGGCGGTGGTGCCCGGGATCCGCCCGCTCGGCTCGGCGAAGCACGACCAGGCCCGTACGGCCACGCCGGCACAGGCGCTGGCGGCCGGCGCCGACCTGCTCGTCGTGGGCCGACCCGTGACCGCCGCCCCCGACCGGGCCAAGGCGGCCGCCGATCTGGTGCGGAGCATCTCTGGATAGCTCGGCCGGCGCCGGCCGGCGCCGGCGCTTGGGCTGGGCCGGCGCTTGGGCTGGGCCGGCGCCGGCGCTTTGCCGGCGCGGCTTTCCGCCCAAGTCGACATCAAATCAGGCCGAGTGGCATTCGATGTCGAGTTACCAAGGCGAGCGGTGCTACTTCGACTGCCCGAGCAGCAAATCCGCAGGTCAACGCCATCAACCGGGCATGAACTTGTCGAAGTAGCACCGCTCGTCTTTGTAGGTATCGCCGATCATACCTAACTGTGCATCAAATGCCCTGCGCCCGGCAATGATGCGCACTTGTGCAGATGATTCAAGCCAGGCCGCTCACCGGTGTGCCGCCAGGCAGCCAGGCGTGTTGTCTACCGGGGACGGGTATCGTCCCTGGGGCCAGCCGCCGGTGCCTGGCTTCCCAAGAGGCCCAGCAGGCCAGGACGAGGAGAACGTGCCCATGGTGGACCCCCGGCTCGTACCCGAGCCCACGGTATTCGTCCTGTACGGCGCGACGGGCGACCTCGCCCACCGCCTCGTGTTGCCCGCCATATACCGCCTGGCCATAGAGGGCCTGCTGCCCGAGAAGTGGCGCCTGGTCGGCAACGGGCGGGGCGACGTCGCCCACGAGGATTTCCGCGCCCGGGCAAAAGACAGCCTGGAGAAGTTCGGCCCGAAGCCGTCGGAGGGTCCGTGGGACCAGTTCTGCGAGGCCCTGCTCTTCGCCGGCGGTGGCTTCGACACCAACGACCCAGGCTGCCTGCTCGACGTGGTCGGCGACGCCGAGCGGGCTCTGGGAGGCGAGCCACAGCGGATCCATTACATGGCCGTGCCCCCTGTCGCCTTCACCGAGTTGACCAAGGCCATCGGCGAGCACGGACTCGCCGAGCGGAGCCGGGTGGTGTACGAGAAGCCCTTCGGGACGTCGTTGGAGAGCTTCACCGAGCTCGACCGGGCCGCCCACCGTGTCTTCGACGAGCAGCAGATCTACCGCATCGACCATTTCCTCGGCAAAGAGGCGACCCAGGACATCCACGTTCTGCGCTTCGCCAACGGCCTGTTCGCGGGGGCCTGGGACCGCCAGCACATAGAAAGCGTCCAGATAGACGTACCCGAGAGCCTCGACGTGTCGACCCGGGGGTCTTTCTACGACGCCACGGGGGCCGTGCTGGACATGATCGTCACCCACCTTTTCCAGCTGGCGGCCGAGGTTGCCATGGAGCCCCCCGCGTCGATGGATGCGGAGCACATCGCAGCCGCACGCGAGGATGTCATCGGCGCCTTCCGGCCCCTGTCTCGAAGCGAGGTGGTGCTCGGCCAGTACGACGGGTACACGGACGTGGCCGGTGTCGCCGACGGGTCGCATACGGAGACCTTCGTGGCGCTCCGCCTATGGATCGACAACGACCGCTGGCGTGACGTGCCTTTCTACCTACGTACGGGCAAGTGCCTGGCGCAGTCCAAGCAACACGTGAGCGTGATCTTCCGGGCGCCACCCCAGGCGCTGGGCGACCTTCCCGTAGCGGGAAACGTGTTGACCTTCGATCTCGCCGGCGACGGAGGCATCGAGCTTTCCCTCGTAGCCAAGCGCCCCGGGGTGGAGCTGTGCCTGGGCTCGGCGTCGGCCAACCTCCCCCTCGGGCAGGCCTTCCACACACCAGTCCTGCCGGCGTACTCGCGTCTTATACACGACGTGTTCATTGGCGACCGTTCGACGTTCACCCGCCCCGACGGGCTGGCCCACGTCTGGGAGGTGGCGGGGGCGCTCCTCGGCGACAAGCCCGAACCGCTGGTGTACCCACGAGGGTCGTGGGGACCCGACGCGGCGGGCGACCTGCCGGCTCCCGGCCACTGGTTGCTGGGGCCGTGAACCGCCTCGTTTCGGGGCGCTCCCCGGCAGGGGCTCGGCTAGGGTCTGAGCCATGCCGCTGCCCCCCGCCCTCTCGCCAGATCAGCGACAGGCCGCCCTCGAGAAGGCGGCGTTGGCCCGCCGCCTGAGGGCGGAGCTGAAAGAGAAGCTGAAGATGGGTTCGCTGACCTTGAGGGAGCTGGTCGACGAGGCCGACAGCGACGAGATCATCGGCAAGATGAAAGTGCTGTCCGTGCTCGAGAGCCTCCCAGGCTTGGGGAAGGTCAAGGCCCGCCGGGTCATGGAGGAGATCGGCATCAGCGACACCCGCCGTGTGCAGGGACTGGGGGACCAGCAGCGCAAGAAGCTGTTCGAGAAGCTGGGCTGAGCTGCGGCCGGCTCTTGTCGCAACCGGTCATACTGGTCATCTCCGGCCCCGGCGGGGTGGGCAAGGGCACGGTGGTCTCCCGGCTGGTCGAGCTCGACGATCGGCTGTGGGTGTCGCGCTCGTGGACGACCCGTCCGGCGCGACCCGGCGAGCCACCGGACGCGTACGTATTCGTGGACCGCAAGAGCTTCGAGGCTCGGATCGCGGCCGGCGGTTTTCTCGAGTGGACGGAGTTCGCCGGTAACGGCTGCCTCTACGGCACCCCGTCCCTCGAGCCTCCACCGGGTTGTGACGTGGTGCTCGAGATCGAGCTCGACGGCGCCCAGCAGGTGAAGGCGGCCCACCCCGAAGCCGTGGTCGTCCTGGTTGTCGCGCCGTCCCGCCAGGCCCAGGAAGACCGGTTGAGAGGCAGGGGTGACGACGAGGTGAGCGTGGCGGCCAGGGTGGCGGTGGGGGTCGAGGAGGAACGGACGGGCCGGGCATTTGCCGACGCGGTGGTGGTCAACGACGACGTCGAACGGGCCGCGCGGGAGGTGGAAGGTATACTCGTGGCCGCCCGCCTGGCTGCGGGCCGCTAGTCCGCGGCCCGACCCAGTGCCTGCGGACCCACCAAAGCCCCGGGGCCAGTACGCCCAAACCGAGCAGGGAGCAACTGCAAATGGCCGAACACCGCCCCACGATGATGGTCCCACCAGTGGAGAAGCTGCTCGACAGGGTGGACTCGAAGTTCACCCTGGTGACCCTTGCCGCCAAGCGGGGACGTCAGATCAACTCCTATTTCAACCAGCTCGGGGAGGGGCTCGGCACCATCGTGCCGCCGCAGGTGACCTCGGTGTCGCGCAAGCCCCTGTCCATCGCCCTCGAAGAGGTCTCGGAGGGGAAAATCACCTACCACCGCCCCTCCGATGAGGAGGCCGCCCTTGCCGGCGCCGGCGAGGAGGCCGGCCAATAGCCACCGCCGCTCCCACACCGCCGCCGGACGCCGGCCGCATGTGTCCGGTCGCGCCGGGGGCGCAGTCCCGTGCCTAGTTCGCCGGCCACGCCGCCACTCCCGCTCGCGGGCAGGCGGATCGTGCTCGGGGTGAGCGGCGGGATCGCCGCCTACAAGGCCGTCGAGGTGTGCCGCCGCCTTGTCGACGCCGGCGCCCACGTCGCCCCGGTGATGACGCGCGGAGCGACGAGGTTCGTCGGCCCCCTGACCCTGTCGGCGTTGGCTTCGGAACCGGTGCGCACCTCGTTGTGGGAGGGGCCGAGCGGTCCGCTTGACGGGGAGCGAGGAGCCGCCCCCATCCCTCATACCCGTCTCGGGCAATGGGCCGACCTCGTGGTGGTGGCCCCGGCCACCGCTCGGCTCCTCGGGTCGTACGCGGCGGGGATCTCCTCGGACCTGCTCACGGCCACCCTGCTCGCCACCCGCTCCCCGGTCATGGTGTGCCCGGCCATGCACACCGAGATGTGGGAACACCCCGCCGTGGTCGACAATCTGGCCACCCTGCGCCGACGCGGCGTGCACGTGGTCGAGCCCGGGGAGGGCCGGCTGGCCGGCGGCGACGTGGGCCCGGGACGCCTGGCGGACCCGGCCGACATCGTGGCCGCGGTCCACGCGATCTTCAACGCTGCCACGCCGGCCGCTGCCACGCCGGCCGCTGCCCCGCCGGCCGCTGCCACGCCGGCCGCCGGTGCTCTCAGCGGGGTGCGGACCCTGGTCACCGCCGGCGGTACCCGCGAGCCGATCGACGCTGTGCGCTACGTGGGCAACCGCTCGTCGGGCAAGCAGGGCCATGCCGTCGCCGCTGAACTCGCCCGCCGCGGCGCAGCAGTCAGCCTGATCACGACCGTGGAGCTTCCCGGGCCACCCGGCGCCGAGGTGGTGAGGGTCGACACCGCCGCGGAGATGCACGACGCAGTGATGGCGAGAAGTTCGTCCGCCGACATCGTGGTCATGGCCGCCGCCGTCGCCGACTTCCGACCCAAGGTCGTCGCCGACCACAAGCTGAAGAAGGCCGACGGTGTCCCCGAACTGGTCCTCGAGCCGACCCCCGACATAGCGGCCGCCCTGGGCGCCCGGCGCCGCCCCGGCCAGGTGCTGGTCGGCTTCGCGGCCGAAACGGCGACCGCCGGCCCCCGAACGGCGACCGCCGGCCCCCGAACGGCTACCGCCGGCACCCACGCCGCCGGGGGTGGCACGGAGGTGGCGGAAGCGGCGCGCGCCAAGCTGGTCAGCAAGGGCCTCGACCTGATCGTGGCCAACGACGTGGCCGCTCCCGGCGTCGGTTTCGGCCACGACACCAATGCGGTGGTCATCGTTGACGCCGACGGCATCACGACCGAAGTACCTCTGGCCGACAAGTCGGTTGTGGCGTTGCGCGTCGTGGATGCCATCATGTCCCGTCGCTCGGGCCACCACCGAGCCGGCGGCACCACCGGGCCGACCCTCGAGGGGGCGGCCCTTTCCCCGACCCCTCCAACCGCCGAGGAGCGCTTGTGAACAGTTGGACCTTCACCTCCGAGTCGGTCACCGAGGGTCATCCCGACAAGATGGCCGACCAGATCTCCGATGCCGTCCTCGACGCCATCCTGGCCGAGGACCCGATGGGACGGGTGGCGTGCGAGACGCTGCTGACCACCGGGCTGGTCGTCGTCGCCGGCGAGATCACCACCAGCGCCTACGTGGAGATCCCTCAGCTCGTGCGCGAGGTCGTCACCTCGATCGGCTACACCAGTTCGGAGATGGGCTTCGACGGGCGCACCTGTGGGGTGACGGTGTCGATCGGGGCCCAGTCGCCCGACATCGCCCAGGGAGTGGACACCGCCTTCGAGGTGCGCTCGGGCACCAGCGGCGAGGACCTCCTCAGCTCGCAGGGCGCCGGGGACCAGGGGATGATGTTCGGCTACGCGTGCGACGAGACCGACGATCTCATGCCCATGCCGATCTGGCTGGCCCACCGCCTGTCGCAGCGCCTGTCCCAGGTCCGCAAGGCCGGCGTGCTCCCGTACCTGCGCCCCGACGGCAAGACGCAGGTCACCTTCGAGTACGAGGGCGGCCGTCCGGTCCGGTTGCGCACGGTGCTGATCTCCACCCAGCACGGCCCCATCGTCGACCTCGAGACCCTGCTGAAGCCCGACCTGCGCGACCACGTCATCGCACCCCTGGTCCCCCCCCAGTTCGCCGGCGACGGGTACCAGATCCTGGCCAACCCGACGGGGAACTTCGAAAAGGGCGGTCCCCATGCCGACGCCGGCCTCACCGGGCGGAAGATAATCGTCGACACCTATGGCGGCACGGCCCGCCACGGCGGCGGGGCGTTCAGCGGCAAGGACCCGTCCAAGGTGGACCGCTCCGCCGCCTACGCCGCTCGCTGGGTGGCCAAGCACGTGGTCGCCGCCGGCGCCGCCACCCGCTGCGAGATCCAGGTCGCGTACGCCATCGGCGTGGCCCGCCCGGTGTCGATCATGGTCGAGACGTTCGGCACCGAGACCGTCGACCCGGCCCGGATCCGCTCCGCCATCGACGAGGTGTTCGACCTGCGCCCGGCGGCGATAATCCGTGACCTCGACCTGCGCCGCCCGATATACCGCAAGACGGCCGCCTACGGCCACTTCGGGCGCAACGAGAAGGAGTTCACCTGGGAGCACACCACCAGGCTGGATGACTTCCGCGGCGCCATCGGGAGCTAAAAGGCCGTTGGAGAAAGGGGGGGCCGGGGGCCGCGGCCGGCCGGTGTTCCCCTCGCCCGGCGCGCGGGTCGTTCGTGTCCTGCCCGACGTGGCCGCCATCGACAAGGAGTTCGACTACCTGGTCCCCGACATATGGGCTCAACACGTCCGCGTCGGAACCCTCGTCCGCGTCGACTTGCACGGCAGGAGGGTGGGGGGCTGGGTGGTCGCCGACGGGGTCGAACCGCCACAGGGGGTCGCCCTACGGCACGTGGCCAAGGTGACCGGGTGGGGTCCTTCGCCCGACATCATCGACCTGGCCGGGTGGGCGGCGTGGCGCTGGGCGGGCCGTCGGGCCTCGCTGATGCGGACCGCATCGGCTGAGGTAGCGGTGCGGGGCCTGCCTCCGAGCACCGCCGGCGGGGAGGTGGCGGGGGTGGTCGCCGGCGGGGAGGTGGCGGACCTGGCCTTCGAGGTCCTGGCCGGCGCTGCGGGCGGCTCCGGCTCGGGCGGCGGACGGCCCGAAGACTTGGGACTCGGGCGCGGCGGCGGGTCGGCGTCGGGGGGCGGACGCGGCGCCGGGGTGCTGCGCCTCCCGCCGGCGATCGACCCGACGCCGGCCATCCTCGCCGCGGCCACGTTGGGGCCGGCTTTGGTGGTGGTGCCCTCGGCCTCCCGGGCGGCCAACCTTGCTGCCCGGCTGGGTGCGGTCGGCCTCCAGGTGGCCCTGGTGCCGGGGAACTGGGCCCAGGCACGCGCCGGCGCCCAAGTGGTTGTCGGCACCCGCGGAGCGGCGTGGGCACCATGCCCCGGCATGGCCGCCGTGGTGGTCGTGGACGGCCACGACGAGGGCCTGGTCCAGGAGCCCGCGCCGACGTGGGACGCAGTAGCGGTGGCGGCCGAACGGGCGAGGCGCGCCGGGGCCCCATGCGTGGTGGTCTCCGCGTGCCCAACGCTGGACCTGCTGGCCCACCGCCCCCTGTTCCGTCCCAGCCGGGACCTGGAGCGGCGGGGTTGGGCACCGCTCGAGGTGATCGACCGTCGGGGCGATGACCCTCGCCTCGGTTTGTGGTCCGAGCGCCTGGTGGAAACGGTCCGCCACGGTGGTCGTGTGGCGTGCGTCCTGAACCGGCGGGGAAGGGGACGGCTCCTGGCGTGCCGGGCGTGTGGGGGGCTGGGCCGCTGCGAAGCGTGCGGGGCCGCCGTGGCCGAGGTGGCGGATGAGGTGGTCGCCGGCGTGTCCCGAGCAGGCCGAGCTGGCGGGGCAGTTGGGGGCGGCGGCGAGGGAGCGGGGGGCGGTGGCGAGCGCCCGGGCCGAGGCGCCCGGGGGCTGGTCTGTCCGAGGTGTGGCGTGGAGCGGCCGAGGGTGTGCGCGGCGTGCGGTTCGACAGCGTTGCGGTTGCTGCGCATCGGGGTGAGCAGGGCCCGCGAGGAGTTGGAGGCGCTCGCCGGCCGCCCGGTCGAGGAGGTGAGCGGGCGGCCGGGCCGGCACTTAGATGTCGGGCGCGCAGACGTCGGGCGCGCAGACGTCGTCATCGGTACCGAGGCGGTGCTTCACCGGGGCGGTCTTCTCGACGCGGTCGTCTTCGTCGACTTCGACCAGGAGCTGCTGGCGCCCCGCTTCCGGGCCGGAGAGGAGGCGCTGGCCATGATGGCGAGCGCCTCTCGCCTGGTCGGAGGGCGCCGGCGCGACGGCCGGGTGCTGGTGCAGACCCGCCTGCCGGACCACCCGGCCATCGCCGCCGCGCTGCACGCCGATGCTGCTTTGTTCACCGACGCCGAGGCGGACATCCGGGCCCGCCTACGCCTCCCTCCGTACGCGGCGCTCGCGGCGGTGTCGGGGCCGGCGGCCGGTGAGTTCGTGTCCCGGCTGGCGCCGCCGGCGGCTGGCGGCGTGGGGGACGCCGGCGCCCTGGACGGCGGGGCGAGCGGCGGGGTCGGTGCCGGAATCGAGGTGCTCGGACCCGACCGGGACCGCTGGCTCGTGAAGGCTCCTGATGCCGCGGCTCTGGCCGACGCCCTGGCCGGCGTGGACCGGCCGGCGGGACGGCTGCGGGTCGAAGTCGACCCCCGCCGGGTGTGAGGGGCCGACGGGGTCTGACCGACTGCTCTGTGAACCGTTGCGCGCGGCGATGATGGCGCCGTGAACCTCCGGGCCTGCCTGGCGCGCGCAACGGTTCACAACTCAGCGTCGGGCGCGCGAAACGGTTCACGCCAATAGCTCTACACCCGGAGGGGTTAGTCGCACCCCAAGGTCCTGGATGACTTACGTGCTATCATGTGACAGAGACAGAACCGGCACTGCTGCTTAGTGCCGGCTTGTCCCGGGGAGGGAACAACGACGGTGAGGCAGTATTCCGGTGCATGTTAGGCAGCAGCGGTGCTGGCGGCGCCGCCGGACGGAGGCGGAAGGCGATGGCGGCCAGACTGCGAGGTCGGGCGGGTTGTGACGGGTGTCGACGGATACGACTGGGGTGTGTTCGGTGCGAACCCGGTGCCGGGTGACCCTGACGCGGTGCGCGCCATCGCTGTCAGTCTGCGGGACCTGGCCGATGAGGTGGCCCAGCAGAACGCCCTGGTGCGTTCGGTGGCCTCTGACTCCGAGTCGATCTGGGTGGGCCCCGCGGCGGCTCGGTTCAGGCCCCACGTGGCCAAGCTGCCCGGTGAGTTGTCCAAGCTGACCTCGTCGTACCATGACGCGGCCGGCGCCCTGGACGGCTACTGGCCTCGTTTGGGCGACGCCCAGGCGCGGGCGGTGCAGGCGCTGGCCAAGGCGAAGCCGGCGCAGGGCGCGGTCGCCGCCGCCCAGGGCCAGGTGGAGCAGGCATCGGCGGGGGCGGACTCGGCGGCGGCGGCCTACAACTCCGCGGCGCTGGCGGCGGCGTTCACGCCGGCGCCGACACCGGAGGCTGCGGCGGCCGCCCAGTCCAACGTCGAGGGCCTCCAGGCCGGCTGCCAGGGCGCCCGGACCCAGGTGGCGGCGGCCCAGGCCAACCTGGCGGCGGCGAACGCGGACATGGCCGCCGCCACCCACATGAAAGACACCGCCGTCACCGACGCCCACGTGGCGTCGGCGGCGGTGGCCGGCGCCCTCCATGCGGCGAGCGCGGCGGGCATCCAGAACCCTCATCACAGCTGGCTGAGCGGGGTGTTCGACGACATCGGCGACGTGGCGTCGGGGGCGTGGGACTGGAGCGAGCACCACATGGGGCGCTGGGCCGGCGACGCCGGCCGTGATATCGCCGGGGCCGGGGAGTGGGCGTGGCACGCGGTGGACAATCCCGACGCCCTCAAGGCCGCGGCCGACGCCGGGGGCATGGCGCTCGGGTTGGTTGCGATCGCGGCCGGCGCCGGCGGAGAGGTCGGCGGCGGCCTCCTCGACGCCACCGGCGTCGGGGCGGTGATCGGGGTGCCGGTCAACGTGGCCAGCGCCGCGCTTATCACCGCCGGCGCCGGGATGACCGCCGTGTCCGCCACCGACATGGGCCACAACCTCACCCACATGGCCGAAGACGCCAACAACGCCGGAAGCTCTAAAGGTGGCACCGATCGCGGTCCAACCGTCGATGAAGTACTCAAGGGCAAGAAGGGTTCCATTACAAGGGCACCATTGCCCAAGGGGTCCCCGAGTTGGAGTGAGGTTCGGGACCTCCCGCTGTCGGAGATTGAACAGCGTGCTCGGGCCAATGATTCCGTTTACAAGACGATCCTCAAGCTTCTCACCGATACTAGGTTTGATAAATGAGCCAAAATCACGGTACTGGGCATGACAATTTGGCAAAGCTATTACATTTCGCGCGAGAACTTGACTCTCGAAACCTTCATTACTCCTTCGCCTCATTTCGGAAAAATGCATTAATGATAATGGTATCGATTCCGGGAGAACGCTGGGAAATTGAATTTATGACGGATGGAAGTGTCGAGGTCGAACGGTTCCGTAGCAATGGCGATATCAAGGGCGAGGAAACTTTTGACGAACTATGGATGTTAACTGCTGATTGATTGTGTCGGGCTTATGCCCACTCCCGCCGGCGCAGCTCGTAGATGGCAATAGCGGTGGCGGTCGCTACGTTGAGCGAACCGACTCTGCCGAGCTGGGGGAGAAATGCCACCGTGTCGCACGCGGCCAGGGTTGCCGCCGCCACCCCGTGGTCCTCGTGACCGACGACCAGGCAGATGTCGGGCCCGGCGCTGAGTTGGTGGAGGGGAACGGCGGCGTCGGCCAGTTCCAGGGCCACGACGGTGAACCCGTCCTCGCGCGCCGCGTCGGCGGCGTCGGCTCCGCGCTCGAATGCCGTCCAGGACAGGTAGCGCTCCGTCCCCATGGCGGTGCGGCCCACCTTGTGGTGGGCGGGTGACGTGCTGTCGCCGGCCAGGTAGACGTGGTCCACCCGGTAGGCGGCGGCCGTGCGGGTTATAGCCCCCACGTTGAACGGTGATTGGATCCCGTCGAGGAGAAGGGCCAGGCGGCCAGTGGTGCGACGGTTCCACTCGCGGTGGAGACGCTTGAGGTCGGTTGCGCCGAGCTGCTTCACGGCGTCGCCACGCCGGGATCCGGAAGCGGCCCCGGGCCGGGGTCGACTGCCGGACCCGTACCTGCAGCCGTGGGGCGGACTTCGAGGACGCGGTAGCCGGACTTCGACGCCGCCCGGCGCACGTGCCACCCGCCGGCCGACAGCCAGGTCGCCAGCGAGTCGGCGCCCAGATGGCGTTGCACGACCAGCCACGCCCGGCCGCCGGGGGCCAGGCGGGGAAGCCAGGTCCCCAGCAGATCGTGAAGGGCATCTTTGCCGACCCGAATCGGCGGGTTGGACCAGATCTCGGCGAAGCGAACGCCGGCGGGAACATCGGACTCGGTCACCGGGCGGATGTTCGCCAATGCCAGGCGCTCGGCGTTGTCCGCCACCAGGGCGAGGGCCCGGCGGTTGACGTCGAGCGCCCATACCACCGCCGCCGGCGCGGCCGAAGCCAGGGTCACCGCTATCGGTCCCCAGCCGCATCCGAGATCGAGTAGGTCCCCGCCCGCCGGGGGGGCCGGTGCCGCCTTGAGGAGGACCGAGGTCCCGGGATCGAGGCGCCCGGTCGAGAACACCCCACGGTCGCTGACCAGGCGCACCTTCCCGCCGGGAAGGGCCAGGTCGACCTCGACGGGCCGGGAGGGCACGGCCGGGTCGGTCTCGAAGTACTGCGCCGGAGACATCGCAGCAGCCGAGGGTACCGTGCTCACGCCCTGTATCCTTTGAGCATGGCGCAGTACCAGATCCGAATGTTCGGCGACCCGGTGCTCAAGCAGCGGGCGACTGAGGTGAGCGACGTCGACGGGGCCCTGGTGCAGCTGGCCAGCGACATGGTGGACACTCTCAACGAGGCCCGCGGCCTCGGTCTGGCCGCCCCTCAGGTGGGGGTGGGCAAGCGCCTGTTCGTCTACCAGATGCGTGAGGACGACAGTGAGCCCCGCGCCATCGTCAACCCGGTCCTCTCCGAGGCGCGGGGGGAATGGGAGTACGAGGAGGGATGCCTGTCCATCCCCGGGCTCTATTTCCCCATCGTTCGCCCCAAGGAGATCCATCTCACGGGCTACGACCTGGACGGCCACGAGGTCTCAATCGAGGCCGATGAGATCCTCAGCCGCTGCTTCCAGCACGAGTTGGATCACCTGGACGGGCGGCTGCTCGTCGACATGCTCGACAAACCGCAGCGCAAGACCGCGATGAAAGAGTTGCGCCGGCGCGCCGATCTCGCCGGCTCCGCCCCGGTCGGCTAGTCCCATCGCTGGCCCCGACCCTGCGCCCCTAGCCGAGGCGCCCGCCGGACGACCGGGGCGCCTGGCATTTTTGGGGACGCCTGACGTCGCCGCAGCGACCCTGGGAGGCCTTGCCCGCGCCGGCTTCGAGGTGGCCTGCGTGGTGACCCGCGGCGACAAGCGCCGGGGCAGGGCGACGACGCCCGAGCCGAGCCCGGTCAAGGCGGTAGCGACCGATCTGGGCCTTCCCGTCACCGAGCGGGTCGGCGACGTGATAGGCGCCGGGGTGGACCTCGGCGTCGTGGTCGCCTACGGCCAGGTCATCCGCCGACCCGTGCTCGAAGCGGTCCCGATGGTCAACGTCCACTTCTCCCTGCTCCCGCGATGGCGGGGCGCGGCGCCGGTGGAGAGGGCCGTCCTGGCCGGTGACACCGAGACGGGGGTCTGCCTGATGGCCGTGGAGGAGGGACTGGACACCGGTGGGGTGTACCGGAAGGTCGCCACGCCGATCGGTCCCGACGAGACGGTCGCCGGCCTGCGACAGCGTCTCGGAGAGCTGGGTACGTCGATCCTGGTGGACGCCCTCACTGTCGGGCTCGGGACCCCCGAGCCCCAGCGGGGCGAGGCGATCTACGCGGCCAAGGTCACCCCCGACGAGCTCCGGGTCGACTGGGCGCAGCCGGCCTCCCAGATAGGGCGTGTGGTGCGCGTCGGGCGGGCGTGGACGACGTGGCGGGGAAAAAGGCTCCTCCTCCTCGACGGGCGCCCCGCGCCCGACCCGGGCGTGGTTCCGGGCGCACTCGACGGCGCCGTGGTGGGGACAGGTCAAGGAGGATTCGCCCTCGTCACCGTCCAGCCCGAGGGGCGCCACGCCCTCGCCGCCGGCGATTGGCTGCGCGGCGCCCGCCCGCGCCCGGGCGAGATCCTGGGATCATGAGCCCGACTGCGAGCGCTCGCCGGGTGGCCATCGACGCACTCGTAGACGTGGACGCCGGCGCCCGCGCCAACGAGGTATTGGCCGCCCGCTTGGCTGCCAGTGGGCTCGACGGCAGGGACCGCGCCTTCGTGACCGAGCTGGTGTACGGCACCGTGCGAATGCGCCGGGCGTGCGACTGGCTGGTGAGCCGTCACGTCCGCGTGGGCGGCCCGCCCGCTCGGGCTGGGTCGTCCGCTCAGGGGGCCGCTCGGGCTGGGTCGTCCGCTAAGGGGGCCGCTCGGGCCCTGGACCCGCCCGTGCGCGCCGCCCTGCGTGTCGGTGCCTACCAGTTGGCCTTCCTCCACACGCCGGCGCACGCCGCGGTGTCAGCCACCGTCGCCGAGGTCGACGGCCCCGGCCGCCGGTTGGTCAACGCCGTGCTGCGCCGGGTAGCCGAGGGGCTGGCCGCCGGTCCGCTCCGCTGGCCGGACCTGGCCACCGAGCTGAGCTACCCCGATTGGATAGTCGAGCTCTTCTGCGCCGACCTGGGGGCCGCCGACGGGCGCGCCGCGCTGGTCCAGATGGACCAGGCGGCCTCGGCGACGGTGCGAGCGGACGGCTACATCCAGGACCGGGCCAGCCAGCTCGTCGCCGCTCACGTCGGTGCCCGGGCGGGGGAGCGGGTGCTCGACCTGTGCGCCGCACCCGGAGGCAAGGCGACGGCACTGGCGTCCTCCGGAGCCATGGTCGTCGCCGTGGACATCGATGCGGCGCGTGCGACCAGATTGGCGGCCAACGCCGCGGGTCTCGGTCTGGGCGGGGTCTCGGTGGTCGTGGCCGACGGTGAGCACCCGCCGCTGGCACCAGCGAGCTTTGATCGGGTACTCGTCGACGCGCCGTGTTCTGGGCTCGGGGTGCTGCGCCGGCGACCGGACGCCCGATGGCGGGTACGGCCCGACGATCTTCCTCGCCTGGCCGCCCTGCAGCGCCGGCTGCTCAATTCGGCCGCGGGGCTGCTGCGTCCCGGGGGGGTCCTCGTGTACTGCGTATGCACCATGACCCGGGTGGAGACCGCGGGCATTGATCGCTGGCTGGCGCGGGCCCACTGCAACCTGGTGGCGCTGCCTCCGCCGAAGGCGCCGTGGCGCCCGGCCGGGCGCGGGGCCATCCTTTTCCCCCACACAGAGGGCACCGACGGGATGTTCATGCTCACCCTGCATGCGACGGGACAAAGCCGCTGAGTCAGGGTGGTCCCGCCGGTAGATTGCCTGCGGTGAGCGGCAAACCGCAGGCCAAGGTCCTAACCGTTTCTGACGGCGTGGTTGCCGGTACCCGCAAGGACCTGTCCGGTGCCGCCCTGGCCGACACCCTGGTGGCCGCCGGCTACGAGGTGGTCGAACGCTCGGCCACCGCCGACGGCGTGGCCGCGGTGGCCGGGGCCCTGGTCCGCCTCACCTCCGGCTTCGCCGGCCTGCTGGTCACCACCGGGGGCACGGGCTTCGGGCCACGGGACCAGACGCCGGAGGGCACCAAGGAGATCCTCGAGCGCGACGCTCCAGGACTGGCCGAGGCCATGCGCCTGGTCAATCCCCTGGGGCGCCTGTCGAGAGGCGTGGCCGGGATCCGGGGCCACAGCGTCATCCTCAACACGCCGGGGTCGCCCACCGGGGCGGTCGAGTGTGTCAACGCCGTCCTCGAGGTCATCCCCCACGCCCTCGACCTGCTCGTCGGACAGCCGACACCGCACCCGTGAGCGACCTCGGGAGCGGCGTCAGCGGGGCCACTCGCGACGACGAGGCGTGGATGGGGGAGGCGTTGGCGGCCGGCGCCGCCGTGCGCGGGTGCACCTCACCCAACCCGTGGGTCGGCTGTGTGATCGTCCCCGACGGCGACGCCCCCGCGTGCGAGGGCGCCTCCGAGCCTGCCGGCGGCGCGCACGCCGAGGCGGTCGCCGTCGCCCTCGCCGGCAGGTCGGCCGCAGGCGCAACCGCATACGTCACCCTCGAGCCGTGCAGTCATCACGGGCTCACCCCTCCCTGCGCCGACGCCCTGATCGCCGCCGGCGTGGCCCGGGTGGTGGTCGCCATCGAGGACCCCGACCCTCGGGTGTCCGGCGCCGGTCTGCGCCGCCTGCGCCAAGCCGGGATCGACGTAACAGTCGGGGTGCTCGCCGGGGAGGTCACGGACTGCCTCGGCCCCTACCTGAAGCAGCGCCGCACCGGGCGGCCCTGGGTGGTCCTCAAGCTCGCCACTTCCCTCGACGGTCGCATCGCCGCGCCCGACGGGTCCAGCCGCTGGCTTACCGGTCCCGAGGCGAGGGCCGACGCCCACCGCCTGCGCGCCGAGAGCGACGCCGTGCTGGTCGGCGCGGGGACGGTGCGCGCCGACGACCCCGCCTTGACCGTACGCCACGCCGACGGCCGGGACCCCCTGCGCGTGGTGCTCGGTGCCGCACCGCCGGGGGCCCGTGTCCACCCCGCCCTCGAGCTCTCCGGCGATCTCGCCGGCGTCCTCGACGCGCTGGGCGGCCGAGGCGTGCTCCAGCTCCTCGTCGAGGGGGGGGCGAACGTCGCCCACCAGTTCCACCGCGCCGGCCTGGTCGACCGCTACGTGTTGTACCTCGCCCCAGCCCTCTTCGGCGGCGACGACGGGCGCCCTGCCTTCGCCGGGCCGGGCGCGGCCACCGTCGCCGACGTATGGCGCGGCACCGTCGTCGACGTCCGCCGTCTCGGCCCGGATCTCCGGGTTGAGCTGGCGGCGGCGTAGGAGAAGAAGCGGTGTTCACGGGCATAGTCGAGGAACTCGGGCGCCTGACAGGGCGCAGCGGGTCCGGCCGCAGCGTCGAGCGCTTTGTCTTCGACGCGCCCGTGGTCACCGCCAGCTGCGCGGTGGGCGACTCTATCGCCGTAAACGGCTGTTGCCTGACCGTTGTCGACCTGGCCGACCGATGGTGGGCGGCCGACGTGGTGGGCGAGACGCTCGCCACGACGACCCTCGCCGCCCTGGCGCCCGGTGATCCGGTCAACCTGGAGCGCGCCTTGCGCCTAGCCGACCGCCTCGGCGGTCACCTGGTGCAAGGACACGTCGACGGTGTCGGGGAGGTATCCAGCGCCGCTCCCGACCTCAGCGTACGCGTGCCGGGGAGCCTGATGCCATACCTCGTGGCCAAGGGCTCGGTCACGGTGGACGGTTGCAGCCTCACCGTCCTGGAAGCGCTAGCTGACAGCTTCAGCGTGGCCGTCATACCCCACACCGCCGAGGTCACTACCCTGGGACGGCGCCGTCCGGGGGATGGGGTCAACCTGGAGGTGGACATGATCGCCAAATACGTGGAGCGGTTGCTTCGCGGCTGGGCGAGGTCGCCGTGCACCGAGCGAGCCTCGGCGAAAGAGCCGGCGACGCGAGGCGTGGTGATTGAGCCCGCCCGAGGGGAGGGGTGAGGGGTGCCCCTGGCACCGATCGAAGACGCCGTTGCAGCCATCCGGCGGGGGGAAATGGTCCTAGTCGTCGACGACGAGGACCGGGAGAACGAGGGGGACCTCATCGTCGCCGCCGGCGCCGCCACGCCGGAGGCCATGGCGTTCTTCGTCAAGCACACGTCGGGGCTGATTTGTGCCGCGGTCACCTGCGACAGGGCCGACGCCCTCGACCTGCCGTTGATGGTGGCGCGCAACACCGAATCACAGCGGACCGCCTTCACTGTCACCGTCGACGCCCGCCACGGCACCACCACCGGTATCTCCGCCGCCGACCGTGCAGCCACCGCGCGGGCCTTGGTCGACCCTGCGACGGGACCGTTCGACCTGGCCCGACCAGGACACCTCCACGTGCTTCGTGCCAGGGACGGCGGTGTCCTCAAGCGTGCCGGGCACACCGAGGCCGCCGTCGACCTGGCCCGCCTGGCCGGGCTCGAGCCCGCCGGGGTGCTCTGCGAGGTGGTCACCGAGGACGGTCTGGGCATGGCCAGGCGCGACGATCTCGAGCGCTTTGCCGCCGAGCACGGCCTTTTGCTGACGTCTATCGCCGATCTCATCCGTTACCGTCGCCAGCAGGAGAAGCTGGTACGGCGGCTCGCAGAGGCCCGGCTGCCAACCGAGTGGGGCGAGTTCCGCTGCGTCGCCTACGAGAGCGTCCTCAACAAAGACACCCACGTAGCCTTCGTAATGGGTGAGCCGGCCGGCCGGGCCGGCGTGTTGGTGAGGGTCCACAGCGAATGCCTCACCGGCGATGTGTTCGGGTCGCTTCGCTGCGACTGTGGTAACCAGCTGCGCACGGCGATGGCCACCATCGCCGCCGAGGGCCTCGGGGTGGTCGTCTACCTTCGAGGGCACGAGGGACGCGGCATCGGCCTGGCCCACAAGCTCGAGGCCTACGAGCTTCAAGACACGGGCCTCGATACCGTGGACGCCAATGTGGCCCTCGGGTTGCCAGTCGACAGCCGAGAGTACGGAATCGGTGCCCAGATACTGGTCGACCTCGGACTGACGACCATGCGGATCATGACCAACAACCCGGCCAAGCTCGGCGGGTTGGAGGGCTTCGGCCTCACGATCGTCGAGCAGGTGCCCGTCCCCCCTCATGTCACCGATGACAACCTCCGCTACCTGCGGACCAAGCGAGAACGGATGGGCCACCGGCTGGAGGGCCTGCAATGAGCGACAAGGGCATCGAGGGCGGCGCCGTCGAGGGTGGCATGGTCGGGAGCGCGGTGGTCGAGGGGAACTTGTCGGGAGCGGGCCTGCGCGTAGCGCTGGTCTGTTCGCGCTTCAACCGCTTCATCACCGACGCGCTGCTTTCGGGTGCGCGCGACGGGTTGCGCCGCCACGGGGTAGCGGGGGATTCGGTATCGGTGGTGTGGGTGCCGGGGGCCTTCGAGATCCCACTCGCCGCCCAGCGGGCCGCCTCCAGCGGCCGCTTCGACGTTGTGGTCGCCCTGGGCGCCGTCATCCGCGGGGCCACCGGTCACTACGACGTGGTCGCCGGTCAGTGCGCAGCCGGAGTGCAGCGAGCCCAGCTCGATACCGGTGTCCCCATCATCTTCGGCGTGCTCACCACCGACGACGTCGACCAAGCCATCGAGCGCTCCGGGGGCAAGGGGGGCAACAAGGGTTTCGAGGCCGCCCTGGCGGCTATCGAGATGGCGGCCGTGCTGCGTCAGCTGTAGCCAGCCGGGAGGCGACAGCGCCGTGTCAGCCCGCCATTACCGTCACGTTGGTGGTGATGTACTCCGCGGTGCCCGGCTTGACGACCAGGGGGTCGGGGACCGGCGGCACCGACGGCTGGATGGCAGGGACCGTCACGTTGAACATGGCCTCGAACATCGCCCCCTTCAGCAGGATCACCTTGCCATTGAGGGTCTTGATGGTCCAGTTGTTGGGCATGAGGATCAGTTGCAGCGTTCCCATCCCCGGGGTGACGAACGGCGGAGCCGTGTAGGGCATGGGCTCGAGAAGCTCCGGGGGGATCTGGTCACCCATCAAGCAGATGGGCGGCCCCGCGGCCAGCACCGTCGTTCCCGTGCCGAGCATGGGTACCGGAGGGATCAGCATGGGGACGATCGCCGGCGGCGCGATCGTCACTTTCAACATGTCTCCTGTGCGGATGATGAAATCGCCCATCAATAACCCTCACTTAGCGGCGCCCGGCAATCATGGTAGCCCGGGCGGGGGCGCCCGGTAGGGTTCGGGCCGTGCTGCGCCTCGTCCTACCCAAGGGTTCGCTCGAGCGGGCCACCTTGGAGCTGTTCGAGGCCGCGGATCTGGGCGTGCGGCGCAGCTCGGATGTGGACTACCGGGCCACCATCGACGACCCCCGCGTCGACGAGGTCCGGATCTTGCGCCCGCAGGAGATACCCCGCTACGTGTCCGAGGGCCTCTTCGACATCGGCATAACCGGGAGGGACTGGATCTCGGAGACGGCGAGCGAGGTCATCTCCCTCGGGGAGCTGCGCTACAGCAAGACCACCTCCCAACCCATCCGGCTGGTACTCGCCGTCGCGGCCGACTCGCCTTGGCGCGCCGCGGCCGACCTGCCGGAGGGGGTTCGGGTCTCCACCGAGTACCCCGAACTAACCGGTCGCTTCTTGTCGGGTCACGGGGTGGCCGCCGACATCCGGCTCTCCTACGGGGCGACCGAGGCCAAGGTCCCCGAGATCGCCGACGCGGTGGTCGAGATCACCGAGACCGGACGGGCGTTGCGTGCCGCCGGGTTGCGCATCATCGATACGGTCTTGGTGTCCTACACAGAGCTCATCGCCAACCCCGACGCCCATGCCGACCCGGACCGCCGCCATGCCATGGAGCAGGTACTGACTCTGCTCCTCGGCACCCTGTCTGCCCGGGAGCGGGTCCTGGTCAAGCTGAACGTGGAGGAGGGTGAGCTCGACGCCGTAGTGGCGCTGTTGCCCGCCATGAAGGCCCCGACCGTCTCCAAACTGTCCGGTCAGGGCGGCTACGCGGTGGAGACGGTGGTACCCAAGGCGATCATCAACACCCTGATCCCCGAGCTCAAGGATCACGGAGCGAGCGACATCATCGAGCTTCCCATCGCCAAGATCGTCCCGTGAGCATTTCCCGGTCGAGGGGGGAAGTGGTGGCGTTCGACCAAGATGTCGGGCTCGGCGAGGTGAGCAGCGAGGACGGCCGGCGCTACCGGTTCCACTGCACGGAGATCGCCGGCGGCTCACGGACGATCACGGTCGGCTCCCGGGTCGCCTTCGGGCTCAAGCCGGGCAGAAACGGCCAGTGGGAGGCGGGTGCGCTAGTCCTGCTGGGTGCCGCGGATCTGCACGAACGCCAGGCGTAGCTGGGCCAGCCCTTCCAACAGTTGGGCCTCGGGCTCACCGAGGCGACCGGCCATCCCCTCCACCAGGGCGCCGAGGGAGTCGATCGCCAGTCGGGCCTGGTCGAGCTGCGGCGGCTGGAGCGACAGGTGCAGCGCCGCCAGCTCGAAGAGGCCGAAGGCGTGGTTGGCCACCACCACCTCGGCCGGGGTGCGGGCGAGCTGGTCTTGGAGGTCGGCCATGCGGGCGGCCAGTTCCTCCCCGGTGGGCTCGCTCCCGGCGGGCTGCTCGGCCCCGGCGCCGGGCGGCGAAGTGGGTTGTGCTCCAGGGGCGGCGGGGGCCGGCGAGGGTTCCCGGGGTACCGGCCGCTCACCGCCTGGCGTCCACAGCGAACTCATTGCGCTACCCTACGATGAAATCAACAAGACGGAAGCGGAGCCTCGGCTCCCACCCGGCTACTACCGTCCGGCTCCGGCCGGGGGTTGGTGCGTCGGGTTGTTCGACCGCACAGGGCGGGCGTTGCTTCCCGACGCCTGCCCTTGTCGCGTGTGCGGCGGGGGCCCCCGACCAAGGAGTGATGCCGCATAGCCGCTGCAACAGACCATAACGAGCACCGGACGAACGACCGGATCCGAGCTCGCGAGGTCCGCCTGATCGACCCCGACGGCCAGCAGCTCGGAGTCAAGCCGCTGCCCGAAGCCCTTTCGATCGCCCGTCAGCTCGATCTCGATCTGGTGGAAGTGGCCCCCGAGGCCAACCCGCCGGTGTGCCGGATCATGGATTTCAACCGCTTCAAGTACGAGGCGGCCCAGCGGGCCAAGGAGTCGCGCCGCAAGACCACCAGCACGAGCATCAAGGAGATGAAGTACCGGCCGAAGATAGGCACCGGCGACTTCGACACCAAGACGCGGCAGGTGGCCCGCTTTCTCGGCGAGGGACACAAGGTGAAGATCACGATCATGTTCAGAGGCCGAGAGATGAGCCACCCCGAGCTCGGCAAGAAGATCCTCGACCACGTCGCCACGACCGTGGGCCCTGTGGCCAAGGTGGAGGCCGCTCCCAAGCTCGACGGCCGCAACATGATCATGGTGCTCGCGCCCGACCGTCGGGCTCAGCAGGCGGCGGCCAAGGCGGCCAAGGCGGCCGCTTCGGGAGCCACCAACGGGGCTCTCGCCGCTCCCGCGGCCGTCATCGCAGCAACTACCGAGCAGTCCGGGCCGGCCGCGCCCGCCCCCACCGTACCGGTCACAGAGGAGTCGTAGGCATGCCGAAGATGAAGACTGACAGAGGGGCCGCCAAGCGGTTCAAGGTGACCGGTACCGGCAAGCTGCGCCGGCGCAGGGCGTTCCGATCCCATATCTTGGAGAAGAAGTCCTCCACCCGCACCCGCCGACTGGCCCGCCCCGCCGAGGTCGCCCCCGGTGACATGAAGGCAGTCAAGCGCCTGCTCGGGCGCTGAACACACCCGTCTCAGCGAGCGGTTGACCCTCGGGTCCCGCCCCAACCCCGAAAAGGAGCAACGATGGCCCGGGTCAAGCGCGCCGTTGCCAGCAAGAAGCACCGTCGTGCCGTTCTCGAGGACGCTCAGGGATACTACGGCAACAAGAGCCGGAGCTTCCGGGCTGCGCACGAGCAGGTCCTACACTCGCGCCAGTACGCGTTCCGGGACCGCCGGGCGCGAAAGGGCGATTTTCGCCAGCTGTGGATCCAGCGGATCAACGCCGCAGCTCGGGTCAACGGCACGAGCTACAGCCGGCTGATAGCGGGGCTTCGCGTCGCCGAAGTGACCGTCGACCGCAAGGTCCTCGCCGACCTCGCCGTGCGTGACGCCGAGGCCTTCGCCTCCCTGGTCGCTGTGGCCAAGGCGGCCACCGGCAATGACAGCCAGGCACCTGGTGCATCTGAGCGGGCGACACCGCCCGTGGCCAGCTAAAGCGCTACTGAGCGGAGGATGGCGCCGAGCCGCCTGGGCTACCGGCACCAGCGAGTCCAGCGGCTCCGCCGCCTCGTTGCCCGGCGAAGCGCACGAGTGGCGGAGGGCTGCTTCGTCGTGGAGGGCGCCAAGGTGCTCGGGGTCGCCCTGGACGCGGGGGCGACCGTCGAGTCCGTCTACGTCGCCCCCGAGATGGTCCATGGCGATGCCGTCGCCGCGCTCGTCGAGCGCTGCGTGGATGCCGGCGCCCGGGTCTTCGATCTAGAGGAGGGCGTCCTGCCCCGGGTGGCGGGCACGGTCAGCCCCCAAGCGGTGCTTGCCGTGGTACCCACCACCGACATAACCCTCGAAGACCTGGGCGCCCTGGCGCCGGATCTGTTGGTGGTCTGCGTCGACGTTCGTGACCCCGGTAACGCCGGCGCCGTCCTGCGAGCAGCCGAGGCGGCAGGGGCGGGCGGAGTAGTCTCGTGCGGAACCTCGGTCGACCTGTTCAACCCGAAGACGGTACGAGCATCGGCGGGGGCGATCTTTCACGTGCCGGTAGTGGCCGGCGGTCCCCCGGAGGAGGTGCTCGAGGTGGTGGGGCGATGGGGCCTGCGCAGGCTCGCCACCGTCGTGCGCGCCGGTGAGGACTACACGACCGTCGACCTCGCGGCGCCGGTGAGCATCGTGGTGGGCAACGAGGCGGAAGGACTGGCGCCCGGCCTGGAGGGCTGTCTGGATGCCCGGGTGACCATCCCTATGGCTGGGCGGACCGAGTCGCTGAACGTGGCCATGGCCACGGCGGTGATCTGCTTCGAGGCCGCTCGCCAGCGTCGCGCCGCGGCGGTAACGACTCCGGGGGCGCCCCAGACGGTCCAGGGGGCAGTCCGCCCCACGGCCCCCACCCGAGCGACGGTACAGCCGTGACCGCGACAGCTGTCGCCGGCGCCGGCCTGCTCGACCTGCTCCCGGACGCGGTTTTGGAGGTCGACTCGGACAGGCGAATCGTGGCCGTCAACGCCGCCGCCGTTCGCCTGACCGGCTACCCGTCCCACGTGCTTTACGGGGCCCCCTGCGCCGAGACCCTGGGGGTGCGGGGACCGGACGGAAGGCCGGTTTGGGAGCTCGGCTGGCACCCCTCGGTACGCCTGCGCCACGTGCGCGCCATAGCCGAGCAGCCGGTAATGCTGCGCCGGGCTGACGACCGTGACCTGCGAGCCCTCGTCACCGGGACCTACCTTCGCGGTGCCGCCGGCGATCTGACGGGCGCCTTGCTTTCCCTAAGGGACCCGGCACGCCGAGCACACCACGAGATCAGCGGCATCGAGATCGTGTCCACCGTCAGCCATGAGCTGCGCTCGCCGCTCACCTCGGTCAAGGGATATACCAGCCTCCTGCTCAACCGCTGGGATCGTTTGACCGACGACCAGAAGCGGATGATGCTCGAGCAGGTCAACCACGACGCCGACCGGGTGACCCGCCTCATAACCGAGTTGCTCGACATCAGCAGGCTGGAGACGGGGCGGTTGATGCTGCGCCGCCAGGCGGTGGACCTGGCCTCCCTGGCTACGGCGGTGGTCAACAAGGTCCGCCTCGAGTACCCGGACCTCGACGCCTCGCTACGTTTCCCGGAAGGCTTCCCGGCGGCGTGGGCTGATGCCGACAAAGTCGAGCAGGTGCTCACCAACCTGCTGGAGAACGCGTGCAAGTACGCTTCACCCCTCGGTTTGACCGTCGACGGTGACTCCGGTGCCGAGGAGGTATCGGTCCGGGTAACCGACCGGGGCGATGGCATACCGCACGACGTACTTCCCAAGGTGTTCACGAAGTTCTTCCGGCGGTCCGAGGGCAAACCCACGGGATCCGGCCTCGGGCTGTGGATCAGCCGAGGACTGGTCGAAGCCCACGGCGGGCATCTCATTGCCGCTTCCCAACTCGGAGAGGGCACCTCGTTTCGATTCACCCTGCCTCGAGCCGACCGCGACGCTCTGTTCACCAGTTGACCCGCACTTTCCCCGGCTCCGCATGAGGCGCGACGTTCCCGACACATGACCACCGACACCCACCCGACAGACGACCTCGCAGCCGTCGAATCGTGCGCCGCCGCCTCGCTCGCCGCCGCGAGCACGGTTGCCGAGTTGCAAGCCGCCGAGGCGGGGGCCCTCGGGAAGCGCTCGCCGCTCGCCCGTTTGCATACACGCCTCGGGGGACTCGAAGCCGATCAACGGCGAGCGGCCGGGGCGGCGATCAACGAGGCCAAGGCGCGCCTCGCCACCATGGCAGAGCGCCGTCGTCGCGAACTGGAAGCCGGGGACCGGGCCCGCCTCGATGCCGAGGAGCGCCTCGACCTCACCGAAGTGGCCGCGCTCGGCTCCGCTGGAGCGAGCCTCGGTGTGCCCGACCGCGGCCACCTCCACCTGGTCACCCAGGTCCGTGACGAGTTGGAGGACACCTTCGTCTCCATGGGTTTCACCGTCTCCGAAGGGCCCGAGGCGGAGACCGACTGGTACAACTTCGAGGCGCTGAACATGCCCCCCGACCACCCGGCCCGGGGCATGTTCGACACCCTCTACCTGCGGGTCGGCCCGCCCCGGACAGTGCTCCTGCGCACCCACACCTCCCCTGTGCAGATCCGTCTCATGCAGGCCCAGGCTCCACCTATCTACGCTGTCATGCCCGGCCGCTGCTACCGCCGCGACACTCCCGACGCCCGGCACCTGCCGGTGTTCCACCAGATCGAGGGGCTGGTGGTCGACCGGGGGATCACCTTCGGCGACCTGGCGGGGACCATCGAGGCGTTCACCACCGCGTTCTTCGGTGCTGGCATACATTCGCGCCTGCGGCCCAGCTTCTTCCCCTTCACCGAGCCGTCCGCCGAGTTCGACGTCACGTGCCCCATCTGCGCCGGCGCCGGGTGCCGGACGTGCTCGGGCTCGGGGTGGATCGAGCTAGGGGGCTGCGGCATGGTCGATCCCAACGTCTTCGACAACGTCGGTGTCGATCCGGAAATCTTCAGCGGTTTCGCCTTCGGTTTCGGGATCGACCGCCTGGCGCAGGTGCGCACGGGCCTGGCCGACATGCGCGCCCTTCTCGACAACGACATGCGGTTCTTGTCCCAGTTCTGAGAGGCTGTCGTCTTGCGCGTCCCGCTTTCCTGGCTCCGCGACTTCGCGCCGTTCGACGCTCCGAACGACGCCATCGCCGACGCCCTGTCGAATCTCGGCCTCGTGGTCGAAGGCGTCGAGGCTGTCGGCGGCGGCCTCGAGGGCGTGGTGGTGGCTCGCGTCGCGGCCATCCGGCCCCATCCCGACGCCGACCGGATCCGGCTGGTCGACGTGGACGCCGGCGGGTTCGGCGGCGAAGATGTCGCCGGTGGGGATGCCGGCCGCGGTGCGCCGGCCCGGTTGCAGGTCGCCTGCGGGGCGTGGAACTTCGAGGTCGGGGACCTGGTCCCACTGGCGACCGTCGGGGCGGTTCTGCCGGGGGGTCCCGCCGGGGCGCCCACCGTCATAGGCCGGCGCAAGATGCGGGGCGAGTGGTCAAACGGGATGCTTTGCGCGGCCGACGAGCTCGGCCTTCCCGAGCCCCGTCCTGAGCCCGGCTCTGCGCCCGAAGCCAGACACGGCATCTTGGTCCTCCCGGCGGGCCTGGCTGCGCCGGGGACGCCCCTCGTCGACGCGTTGGACCTGCGTCCCGACGTGGTCTTCGACCTCGAGGTCAGCCCCAACCGGGCCGACGCGTTGTCCGTCGCCGGTGTCGCCCGTGACCTGGCGGCGGCGTTCGGTCTGCCCTTCTCGCTTCCGCCGGCGCCGGGGATCGAGGCCGCCGGGGTCGAAGCAGCGGGCGTCGAGGTGTCTGCAGCCGACCTATGCCCCCGCTTCACCGCCACCGTTGTCACCGGTTTACCGGCCGGCGCGTCCCCCCCGTGGCTGGCGCGTCGTTTGATCCTGGCCGGGATGCGTCCCATCAACCGGGTGGTCGATGCGTCCAACTATGTGATGCTCGAGTTGGGTCAACCGAACCACCCCTACGACCTCGACAAGCTCGCCGGCCGGGGCCTTCTCGTGCGCCGGTCCCGCGCCGGTGAGACGCTCACCACCCTCGACGGGGTCGAGCGCACCCTGGGCGGTGACGACTGCCTGATCTGCGACGCCGACGGCGAACCCGTCGGCATCGGAGGGATCATGGGTGGGGCGTCGGCGGAGATCACCGAGGCCACGACGACCGTACTCCTGGAGGCGGCGTGGTTCTCGCCGGCCGCCATCGTCGGCACCGGCGTGCGCATCGGTCTGTCGACCGAGGCCCGCAGCCGTTTCGAGAAGGGTGTCGACCCTGAGATCGCACCGGCGGCAGTGTCCAGGTTCGTCTCACTGCTCGAAGGAGCGCGCCGGGGCCCGACGACCGACGTCAGGTCCCCCGCACACCTGCCGGTACCGCCGGTGGTGCCGGTTCGCACTGCCCGGGTCAAAGCCATCTTGGGCATCGACCTTGCGGACAGCGATGTGGCTCGGATCCTGGCACCGCTTGGTTTCGCCGACGCCGGCGCCGGCGTCGGCGCCGACGACCCGGCTGCCCACGACGCCGGCGCTGGCGTCGTGGAGGGCGTCACCCGGGTGGCAGTGCCTTCGTGGCGCCCCGACGTCACCCGGGAGATCGACGTCATCGAGGAGTTGGCCCGTCTTCACGGCTACTCCAGGATCAAGCGGACGCTGCCCCCCGGCGTGCGCAGCGGCGGTGGCCTGAATCGCCACCAGCGCGGGCGCCGGTTCGTCCGCGACATCCTCGCCGGGGCCGGTCTCTCCGAGGCGTGGACCACTACGTTCCTGGCCCCCAGCGACCTCGAGCGCGCCGGTCTGGACGCCGTCGCAGTCGAGGTGGCGAATCCACTCGACAGCTCGGAGTCCATCCTGCGCACGTCGCTGCTGCCCGGCCTGTTGAAGGCCCTGCGTTACAACGCCGACCGCCAGTCTCCGGACGTGCGCCTGTTCGAGATCGGCCGGGTGTTCGCCCCACCTGCCGGAGAAGATGTCCTGCCCCTCGAGCGCGAGGAGATCGCGGTCGTCGTCGCCGGTGCCGGTGCCGACGCCCGCCTGGCCGTTCGCATCTGGATGGTGCTGGCCGGCGCCCTGCGCCTCGACGGGGTCACCCTGGAAGCTGCGCCGGCGGGCGGGTTGCACCCGACCAGGTCGGCGATGATCGTCTCTGCTGGCGGTGAGGTGGTGGGCACGGTCGGCGAGGTGGCCCGCGAGGTGGTGGCCGCCTACGGGCTGAGTGGCCGGGTGGGCTTTTGGCACGCCGACCTGACGACGCTGCTGGCCCTTCCCCGGCGGATCGAGCGTGCCCCGGGGGTGAGCCGCTTCCCGGCCAGCGACTTCGACGTGGCATTCGTCGTGCCCGCCGAGGAGCCAGCCGCCGCGGTGGCCGCCACGTTGGAGCGCAGCGGCGGGGACCTGCTCGAGTCGATCCACCTGTTCGACGTGTACCCGATGCCCGCTCGGGGCCCAGGGGCCAGGAGCCTGGCCTACCGCTTGCGCTTGCGGGCGGCGGATCGCACCCTCACCGACGCCGAGGTCGCCGAGATCCGCCGAGCGGTCATCGACGCCGTCGCCGGCGCACACCGAGGTGAGCTACGCCACTAGATCGGCCGTGACGCCGGGGATCACCGTGGCCGTCTGGTGTTCCAGCTGTCGACGAGACGGGGATGTGCATAGCTATGCACGATCACGTATAGTAGGGCGATGGGAAACTCTTCCCCAACTGTCAGGGCCGCGGTGCTGGGCGCTTCGGGATACGCGGGCGCGGAGCTGCTTCGCATCTGCGCCGGCCATCCCGACGTCGACGTGGTGGCGGCCACGGGAGACAGCCACGCCGGGGTACCGGTCGCCGACCTGTACCCGAGCCTGGCGGCGGCGTACCCCGAGCTGAGCGTCACCGCGACCGGGCCGGCGGCGGCGGAGGGCTGCGACGTCGTCTTTCTGGCCATGCCCCACGGGGCGTCACAGGAGCTCGTGCCCGACCTGCGGGGACGGGTCAAGGTGGTGGTCGACCTGAGCGCCGACTTCCGTCTTCGCGATCCTGCTCTGTACCCGGTGTGGTACGGCCAGGAGCACCGACACCCCGAGCTTTTGGCGGAGGCGGCGTTCGGCATACCTGAGCTGTTTCGGGCCGAACTGGTCGGCGCCACCCTGGTGGCCGCCGCCGGCTGTTACGTGACGGCTGCGGCCCTCGCCCTGGCGCCTTTGGTGCGCGCCGGGGTGGTGGAGCCCACCGGCGTGGTGGTGGACGCGGCCAGCGGGGCATCGGGGGCGGGGCGCGCGCCCCGCCTCAACACCCACTTCAACGCAGTCGACGAGGACTTCAGTGCCTACGGGCTGCTCACCCACCGCCACACGCCCGAGATCGAGCAGGCCACCGGTGCCCAGGTCATCTTCACCCCGCACCTGGCGCCGATGAACCGCGGCATCCTGGCCACTGTCTACGCCCGGCCTGCGGTCGCCGGTCCCGATCCGTTGGCGACCCTGGCCTCCGCTTATGCGGGTGAGCCGTTCGTGGTGGTCAGCGAGCGGTCACCGTCGACCAAGGCAACGCTCGGGTCCAACTGCGCCCACCTCACGGCGCGCCACGACCCGCGTACGGGGTGGGTGGTGGCGCTCGCCGCCCTCGACAACCTGACCAAGGGCGCAGCGGGCCAGGCCGTGCAGTGCGCCAACCTGGCCCTCGGCCTCGACGAGACGGCTGGCCTGCCGCTGGCCGGGCTCTACCCGTGACCGCGGCCACCACGGATACCGACCCGTCGGCTCGGGCCGCCATCCTCGTCGAGGCGCTCCCATACATCCGCCGGTTCTGGGGCCAGGTCGTCGTGGTGAAATACGGAGGTAGCGCCCAAGTCCGTCTCCCGACCGCGCCTCGCCCCGCCGACGCCGCGCCCGCGGGCGCCGCGGCCGCTACCGCCGCTACCGCCGCTCCCGCCCACGCCCAGACCGACCCGGCCCTGGCGAGTTTCGCCACCGATATCGTCCTCATGCGCTCGGTCGGCATGCGCCCCCTCGTCGTGCACGGCGGGGGCCCCCAGATCGGTGAGCTCATGCGCCGGCTGGGCAAGACGCCGGAGTTCCGTGACGGCCTGCGGGTGACCGACGCCGAGACCCTCGACATCGCCCGCATGGTCCTCGTGGGGAAGGTCAACCGCGACATCGTGTCGGCGATCAACGTCCACGCGCCCCTCGCCGTCGGCGTCTCGGGGGAGGACGCCGGCCTGTTGATTGCGACGGCGAGGGACCCCGAGTTGGGCTTTGTCGGCGACGTCGGCCAAGTCAACCCCGACCTGCTGACCCGGCTGCTGGCCGAGGACCTGATCCCGGTCGTAGCCACGATCGGCGCCGACGACACGGGGCAGGCGTTCAACATCAACGCGGACACCGCCGCCGGCGCCATCGCTGCCGCCGTCGGGGCGTCCAAGCTCGTATACCTGAGCGACGTCGAGGGCATCCGACTCCGGCGCGACGACCCATCCACCCTGATCTCGTCGATCAGCGCGGATGAAGCCGCCGCCCTGGTGGCCGATGGCACCGTGAGCGCCGGCATGATCCCCAAGGCCCTCTCGTGCATAGAAGCGGTACGGGCCGGGGTCGGGCGCGCCCACATCCTCGACGGGCGTGCGCCCCACGCCCTACTGCTCGAGCTACTGACCGACGAAGGCGTCGGCACCATGGTCCAGGAGTAACACGAGGTCATGAACGACAGCCCCACCATGAACCAAAGCCGCCTCATGCGCACCTACCCCGATCCGCCGGTCACCTTCGTGCGCGGTGAGGGCAGCAGGCTGTGGGACGACCGGGGCAAGGAGTACCTCGATTTCTTGTCCGGCCTGGCCGTCACGTCGCTCGGCCACGCCCACCCGGCGGTGGCTGAAGCGGTGTGCGCCCAGGCCCGCACCCTGGTCCACGTCAGCAACCTGTACGGCACCCAACCCCAGCACGAAGTTGCCGCCACCCTCGACCGCCTCCTCGGCGGCGGGGGCCGGGTGTTCTTCGCCAACAGCGGCGCCGAGGCCAACGAGTGCGCCATCAAGCTGGCCCGCAAGTGGGGCGGTCAGGGGCGTTTCGTGGTGGCCAGCGCCTACGGTTCGTTCCACGGCCGCACGCTGGCCACCCTGCACGCCACCGGCCAGCCCGCCAAGCACGAGGCGTTTCAACCCCTGCCGGAGGGGTTCCGCCACGTCGCCTGGCGCGACCTCGACGCGTTGGCCGCCGCCATGGACCCGTCGGTCGCCGGCGTGCTCCTCGAGGCGGTGCAGGGCGAAGGCGGCGTCAACCCCGCCGGCGACGAGTACTTCGCCGGGGTGCGCGAACTGTGCGACGAGAGGGGTGCGCTCATGATGGTCGACGAGGTCCAAACAGGGCTCGGGCGCACGGGGCGGTGGTTCGCCCACCAGCACTACGGCGTGGTGCCCGACGTGGTGACCATGGCCAAGGCGTTGGGTAACGGAGTGCCCATCGGAGCGTGCTGGGCTAGCGAAGAGGCGGCGTCGGCGTTCGTACCGGGCGACCACGCCACCACCTTCGGGGGCCAACCGCTGGCCGCGGCCGCGGCCCGGGCGACGTTGGCCGTCATGGAGGCCGAGGATGTGCCCGCCCGCGCCGTGGCGGGAGGTGACCGGCTGGCGGAGGGTTTGCGCTCCCTGCCGGCAGTGAGTGAGGTGCGGGGGATGGGACTGCTCGTCGCCGCCGAACTGGGGGAGGGGAAAGGGGCCGCCCCGGTGGCTGCGGCCGCCCTCGACGCCGGTCTCGTCGTCAACGCGGTGACGTCCTCGGCGTTGCGCCTGGCCCCGTCATTGTTGGTCAGCGAAGGTGAGATCGACGAGGCCGTGGCCATCCTCGGTCGGGTCCTCGCGGGATGAGGCACCTCCTCGAGGTCGACGATCTAGAGATCGATGAACTGGCGTACGTGCTCGACCTCGCCGAACGCCCGGACCCTCCGGCCCTCCTCCACGGCCAAGGCGTGGCCCTGATCTTCGAGAAGGCGTCCAACCGCACCCGCAACTCGATGGAGCTGGCCACCGTGGCCCTGGGCGGCCACCCGGTGTCGATCGGCGGCGACGAGGTGGGCCTCGACGTGCGCGAGTCGGTGGAGGACGTGTGCCGGACCCTGGCGCAATACCACGCGTGCGTCGGGGCCCGGGTTCGGGATCATTCCACCCTCGAGCGCATGGCCGGCCTCGGTTTGGTACCGGTCGTCAACCTGCTATCCGATGTCGCTCATCCCCTCCAGGCCCTGGCCGACCTGCTCACCCTGCGTCAGGTTTGGGGGGCGTTCGCGGGCCGGAGCGTGGCGTGGGTAGGCGACGGCAACAACGTCGGCCGCAGCCTCCTGCTCGCCTGTGCCATGTCCGGGGTCCATGTGCGGGTGGCCACGCCCGCCGGGCATCCCCCCGACCCCGTCGCCGTGGACGGCGCCCGGGCCCACGGCGCCGAAGTGATGGTGACCACTGACCCGGTCGAGGCGGTGTCCGGTGCCGACGCCGTCGTGACGGACGTGTGGGTGTCGATGGGTCAGGAGGCCGAGACGACGGCCCGGGTCGACGCTTTCGCCGCCTACCAGGTCGATTCCCGCCTGATGGCGCTCGCCGCGCCGGGGGCGGTCTTTCTCCACTGCCTCCCCGCCCATCGCGGCCAGGAAGTCACCGCGGACGTCATCGACGGCCCAGCCAGCCGGGTGTGGCAGGAGGCGGCCAACCGTCTGCACGCCGCCCGCGGCCTGTTGTGGTGGTTGCTCGCTTGAAGCTGACCAAGAATCAACGCCAGCACCGCATCGCCCAGCTCCTGGCCGCTCAGCCCGTGACCAGCCAGGCCCAGCTCGTGGAGCTGCTCGACGCGGCCGGGGTCGAGGCCACCCAAGCCACCGTGTCGCGCGACCTCGAGGAGCTCGGGGCGGTCAAGGTCCGGGTCGGCGGCGAACCTGTGTACGCCGTCCCCGAGCTGCCCCGCGATCGGGTAGCTCCGGCGGACCACCTGCGGCGGGTCCTCGGCGACTGGGTGGTCGAAGTGGCCTCGTCGGGCAACGTGGTGGTGGTGCGCACTCCCCCCGGATCCGCCCACGTGGTGGCATCGGCGCTCGACCGCGCCGGGCACCCCGACATCGTGGGTACCGTCGCGGGCGACGACACCCTGGTGGTGGTCGCGGCCGAGGCCGTCGGCGGCGCGGAGGTGGCCCGGCACCTGTCAGGGTTGGCCGGTCTTTAACTCGTGCCGTCTTGAAGAGGTACCCGACGAAGGAGAAAAGCAAAGTGGTGAAGCGTGTGGTGCTGGCCTACAGCGGCGGCCTGGACACTTCCGTGGCGGTGCGATGGATGCGAGAGGAGCTCGGGGTGGAGGTCATCGCCGTGGCCGCCGACGTGGGCCAGGGCGGTGACTTCGAGGCCATCAAATCCCGGGCGCTGGCTGCGGGGGCGGTGGAGGCGGTGGTGCTCGACGTGCGGGAGGAGTACGCCAACGATTTCGTGGCACCCGCCCTCAAGGCCAACGCCAAGTACGAGGGCAAGTACCCCCTGATCTCCTCACTTTCCCGGCCGGTGATCGTCAAGCACCTGGTCGAAATGGCTCGGACCTTCAACGCCGACGCGGTGGCCCACGGCTGCACCGGCAAGGGCAACGACCAGGTTCGATTCGAGGTGTCCACCCGCGCCCTCGCCCCTGACCTGGAGACCATCGCCCCCGTGCGGGGCTGGGGCCTGACCAGGCAGGAATCCATCGATTACGCGGCGCGATTCGGGATCCCGATCACCGTCACCAAGGCCAGCCCCTATTCGATCGACCAGAACCTGTGGGGGCGCACCATCGAGTGCGGCATCCTCGAGGACCCCTGGGCCGCGCCACCCGAGGAGGTCTACGAGCTGACCACGCCAACCGCGACGGCGCCCACGGAGCTCGTCATTGGCTTCGCGCAGGGTCTCCCCGTCGCCCTCGACGGGCGCCCGCTGCCCCTGCACGAACTGATCGGCGAGGTGGACCGGATCGTGGGGAGCTACGGCTGGGGTCGAATCGACATGGTCGAAAACCGACGGGTCGGGATCAAGAGCCGCGAGATCTACGAGTGTCCCGGTGCGCTGGCGCTGCTCATGGCCCACGCCGACCTCGAGGACCTGACCCTCGAGCGGGATCTGGCCCACGAGAAAGCCCGCCTGGAGCCGCGCTACGCAGAGCTGGTCTACGACGGGTTGTGGTTTTCGCCCCTGAAGGAGGCGCTCGACGCGTTCGTCACCGAGAGTCAGCGGTACGTGACCGGAGATGTCCGCCTGCACTGCGAGCCCCCGGGACGCTGCATCGTCGCCGGCCGGCGTAGCGACGTCGGCCTGTACGACTACTCATTGGCCACCTACGAGGCGGCCGACCGTTTCCGCCATGAAGACGCCGAGGGTTTCGTGCGCCTTTGGGGCCTCGGAGTCGAGACCTGGGCAGCCCGCCAGGTCAACTCTCCAACCCCCGCCGAGGCGTCCTCTCGGACCGGGGATCCCCGGCCATGACCCTGTGGGCGTCCCGTTTCGGGGGTGACCCGGCGAGCGAGCTCCTCGACTACACCGTCAGCCTGCCCTTCGATCGTCGCCTGGCCGACGACGACCTCGCCGCGTCGGCGGCCCACGTGCGGGGGTTGGCGCGCGTCGGCCTGGTGTCCGAGGACGACGCCGCCATCCTCCTCGCCGCCCTCGACCGCGTCGGCGAGGAGATGGCGGGCGGAGCCTTCGCCTTCCGGCCCGGCGACGAGGACATCCACACCGCGGTGGAGCGCCGGGTCACCGAGGTGGCGGGCGACGTCGGCGCGCGCCTGCACACCGGGCGCAGCCGCAACGACCAGGTGGCGACCGATCTGCGCCTCTTCACCAAACGTGAACTGGCCGGGGTGGCCCGCCGGGTGCTGGCCCTCCAGAGGGTTCTGCTCGAGCTGGCCCTCGCGGCCGAGGACGCCTACCTGCCCGGCTACACCCACTTGCAGCGCGCCCAGCCCGTGCTTCTCGCCCATCACCTCATGGCCCATGGCTGGGCCCTCGGGCGCGACGTGGACCGGTTCCTCGACACCAGGCGCCGCCTGGACGTGAGCCCACTCGGCGCCGGCGCCCTGGCCGGATCTTCGCTGCCCCTCGACCCCGACGGCGTGGCGCGCGACCTCGGCTTCGCGGCCCGCTTCGAGAATTCCCTCGACGCCGTGTCCGACCGGGACTTTGTGGCCGAGGCGTGCTTCGACCTGGCCCTGCTCGGAATCCACCTTTCGAGGATGGGCGAGGAGGTCGTGCTGTGGTCCAGCGAAGAGTTCGGGTTCTGCCGCCTCGACGACGCCCATTCGACAGGCAGCTCGATGCTGCCTCAAAAGAAGAATCCCGACATCGCCGAGCTGGCACGGGGCAAGGCGGGTCGCCTCATCGGCGACCTGTGTGGGCTTCTCGCCACCCTCAAGGGACTGCCGCTCGCTTACAACCGGGACCTCCAGGAGGACAAGGAGCCCCTCTTCGACGCCCTCGACCAGGTCACCTTGGGCCTCGGCGCGGTCGGTGGCATGCTGGCGTCGGCGACGTTCGACACCGACCGGATGCAAGAGGCTGCCGACATCCCCGCCGCCGCCGCGGTCGACCTGGCCGAATGGCTGGTGGAGCGGGGAATCGCATTTCGGATGGCACACACCATCGTCGGTGGCCTCGTACGCCATTCACTCGAACGCCACGTACCCCTCGCCGAACTGGTCGAGGCGCATCCGTTGCTCGGCGGCGAGGCGGTC
>DASZKW010000105.1:0-69927 GCA_035552775.1 Acidimicrobiales bacterium
CCCGGTCACCCCCCGAGACAGCTCCGCGAACCCCTCCTAAGCTCGCCGCGGTGACGATCCCGCCGACCCGCGACGCTTCCAGCGTCGACACACCGGCCGTGGCCCGCTACGTTCCCCCCGTTCCGGCGGATTCGCGGCTGCAGCGCCGGGCCGGTATCGAGGTGCTCACCTGGCCGGTGTTCGACGACCATCCCGTGGACGTGATCGTCACGACCCGCCACGGCGGCGTGTCCGAGGGCCCTTACGCCACCTTGAACCTGGGGCTGCACGTGGGCGACGACCCAGCATCGGTGCAAGAGAATCGCCGGCGGGCGGCGGCGGCGGTCGGCGCCGGCCTCGACGACCTGGTCTTCTGCGAGCAGGTGCACGGATGCCGGGTGGCGACGGTGACCGGCGTCGACCGGGGCCGTGGTGCCCGCTCGTGCGCTGACGCCATCGAGGGGACCGACGCCGTGGTGACCACCGAACCTGGCGTCGGCCTGGTCATGATGGCCGCCGACTGCACCCCCATCGTCCTCTACGACCCTGCGGCCGGCGTGCTGGGTTGCGTGCACTCGGGTTGGCGGGGCACCACGACCCGCGTGGTCGACGCCGCGCTCGAGGCCATGGTCACCCTGGGCGCCCAACCGGGGCGCACGATCGCCGCAGTGGGACCGGCGGTCGCCGCCGAGGGCTACCAGGTGGGGCCGGAGGTGGCGGACGCGGCGATGGCGGCGTTCGGCGACGTCGACGGGCTGGTGGCCCCCGACGGCACCGGCCGCTTCACCTTCGACCTGTGGGCGGCCAACCTGCGCATCCTGGCCGAGGCCGGCGTGGCCCCCGGGCGCACCCATCGATCGGCGCTGGCCACCGGTGGGCCCCAGTTCTACAGCGACAGGGCCGTCCGCCCGTGCGGGCGCGTGGCCGCCGTCGCCCGCCTGCGCCCGCCGGCCTGAGCCGTTTCAGCTGGCGGCGAGGACGAGGTCGGCGGGGACGTGGTGGGCGCCGGCCGGGCGCAGCAAGGCGGGTACCAGGGCACGGGCGGCGGCCGCGCCGGCGCCGAGTTCGGCGACCAGGGTGTGCAGCAGGGGTGTCGCCGCCCGGTCCGGCCGCGCCGCAGCGAGGACGAGGGCGGCCCTGCTCTCGTCGGTGTCGCCCACGCACTCCCACGGCTTGATGTCCGGGGAAAGGGCCACCAGGGTGCGGAAACGCTCAGCGAGCCCGAGATCGTCAAGCGGCTCCCGGCCCGAGAAGATGGCGCGCAGGCGCTCAGCAGGAAGAAACGGTGCCAGCACCAGGTCGACGAAACAGCACTTGTCGCACACCCCGCACCACTCGTCCATGCGCCGGCTGGGTTCGACGGCGAAGGCCCGGTTGCAACTGCGGAACACCGGGTGGTAGCGCTCGAGGGCGGCAAAGCGCTCGGCGATCCACAGCTCCGTGTGGGGCCGCAGGGCGGAGAAGTAACCCACCGAGGCGTCCAAGGCCACGCCTACCACAGCGGCGAAGCGCTCCTCGAACTCCAGGCTCTTGGACCACTGGTGGTTGACCCAGCGGTCGTCGACCCTGACGTTGCCGACCGACGCCGACCACTCGTTGGACATGACCACAGCGTCGCGACCGTGGAGGGCGGCGCTGAGCACGGCGATGGCGGACAGGATCCCCGTGATGGGGACATGACCGTTGCGCCACCCGAGCTCCGCTGACCGCAGAATCTGGCCGTCGAGCTCGCGCCCGGCGCGCACGACGGGGAGGCCGCTCACCGCTGCGCAGGCCTCGATGGCGGCGAAGCGGTCCCCCGGCCGGGACAGGACGAAAAGCGCGGCGTCGTCGACGCGGTGGCGGATCGACTCCACGGTGACGATGGAGTCGAGGCCGCCGCCGAAAGGGATGAGCGGGCGCGACGGGGACGGCGGGTCGGCGCCGGCGCCGCTCCCCCCGCCCGCGCCGGCGCCGCTCCCCCCGCCCGCGATCCGCACCCCTCCCTCGACGCGCAAGGCACCCAGGTCGAGCTGGTTGCGGTAGGCGTACTCACCGAGGCCCTCCACGTAGAACGTCCGCAGGAAGTCGATCTCGGCATCCCTCACCGGCGTGTTACCCAGGTCCAGCACCGGCGCCGGCGCGGCCTTGTAGTAGGACACGCCGGCGAGGAGGTACACCAGGCGCGCCGCCTCCCTCGCAACCGGCCCCCACTCCAGGCCCTCGCCCAGCGAGATGCGCTCGGTAAAGCTGTACAGGCCGAGCCCGTAGTGGCAGGCGAGAGTCCCCTCGGCGCCGTCGACGTCCATCCCCAGATAGCTGAACGTGTCCTCGGCCGCCACAGCCCCCGAGGATACAGGGGCCTGTTTGGTGCGC
This sequence comes from Acidimicrobiales bacterium, assembly GCA_035552775.1. Taxonomy (GTDB): domain Bacteria; phylum Actinomycetota; class Acidimicrobiia; order Acidimicrobiales; family Palsa-688; genus DASZKW01. The sequence goes on from DASZKW010000105.1 coordinate 2,335, forward strand.
GACCCGAACCCACGGCTGTCGCCCGGGGCGCTCCCAGGCGGGTTAGCGTCGAGACCACCCCGCGACACGAGACCATTCCCCAACAGAGGAGGGTGCATGGACATCGAGACCATCGACCAGGAATTCAGTCAGCTCCAGGCCCAGAGCCAGCAGACGACCACCGCTCTCACCAACCTGGCCACGAAGCTCCAGGCGGCGGCGGGCGCCGGCGACGACAATGCCAGGGAGTGGATCCTCGACCTGAAGGAGCTGGCCATCGGCATCCGCGACGAGCAGAGCCAGGTGGCGGCCCTCCTCCAGGCCCTCCACGGCTTCGTGGCCAACCAGCTCCAGGCGCCGGTGGTGGCCCAACCTCAGTACCAGCAGCAGTACCAGCAGCCGCAGTACCAGCAGGCACCCCAGTACCAGCCTCAGTACGCCCAGGGCGGCGGGGGGATGCTGTCCCGCTTCCTCGGCGGGGGCTTCGGCCGTTCCCTGGCCACCGGAGCGGGGATGGGTGCCGGTTTCGGTATCGGCGAGGACCTCATCAACAGCATCTTCTGAGCCTGACCGAGGGGGCAGCAGGGGGGTGGGTTTGCCATTTCCCCACCTCTCCGCAGACAAACCCTTGACCAGCGGTGTCGCTTGCCTTACCCTCCCTGTGGGTAACTCCGCGCCGTGCTTTCGAAGGCGCTTGCTCAAACGACGCCGTCTGCCCTATAGTGGGCAGTTGCCGTGCTCGCCTGCTGCGCCCTTGCTCTTCCCTCCTGGCCTCAGCGCGCCCTGACGGCGTCCGCACCCACCTCCTACGAGGAGTAGGCCCTTGCCCTCTCGTCCCGCCCTCCGGGAGCGCTTCTCGTTCGCCAACCTGGACGAGGTCCTTCCGCTTCCGGACCTGATCTCCATCCAGCGTGACTCCTTCCAGTGGTTCTTGGAACGGGGTCTGGCCGAGACGTTCCGGGACATAAGCCCCATCGAGGATTTTTCCGGCTCCCTGAAGCTGATCCTCGACTTCGAACCCGATGACCAGGACCTGCGTCCCCCTCCCAAGTTCACGGTGGAGGAGTGCAAAGAGAAGGACATGACCTACGCGGCGCCCATCTTCGTGCGCGCCCAGTTCCAAAACGCCAACACCGGCGAGATCAAAGAGCAGACCGTGTTCATGGGCGACTTCCCCATGATGACCGACAAGGGCACGTTCATAATCAACGGCACCGAGCGGGTGGTGGTCTCCCAGCTGGTGCGCTCCCCCGGGGTGATCTTCCAGCCCGGGCGCGACGCCAAGACCATCGTCACCGGGACCATCCACCCCTACCGGGGTGAATGGATCGAGTTCGACGTGGAGGCCAAGCCCGGCAAGGACATCACCGCCGGCTCCCGGGTCGCCCGCAAGCGCCGCCTCAGCCTGTTCGTGCTGCTGCGCGCCCTCGGCTACACCGACGAGGCCTTCTTGGAGCGCTTCGTGCGCCACTTCGACTTCCTCGAGGGTCAGTGGGAAAAGGAGCGCGACCTCGCTCCCACCACCGAGGAGGCCGTGCTCGAGATCTACAAGCGGGCCCGCCCCGGCGAGCCACCCTCGGCGGAGTCGGCGCGTGCCTACTTCGAGAACGCCTTCTTCAACCCCAAGCGCTACGACCTCACCCGGGTCGGGCGCTACAAGCTCGACCGCAAGCTCGGGCCTGAGGTGGCGAAGGTCTCGGAGCTGTTCGACATCGAGCTCGACCGCCCGACCGCCGGCCAGGGCGTGCTGTCCCGCTCGGAGATCCTCGCCGCGTGCACCTACCTGCTCCACCTGGCCCAGGGCGAGCCCGGCTACCGCCTCGACGACCAGGACCACTTCGCCAACCGGCGTATCCGCTCGGTCGGCGAGCTCATCCAGAACCAGGTGCGCGTCGGGCTGTCCCGCATGGAGCGGGTGGTGCGCGAGCGCATGACCACCCAGGACGTGGAGGCCATCACCCCCCAGACCCTGATCAACATCCGCCCCGTGGTGGCGGCGATCAAGGAGTTCTTCGGGACCTCGCAGCTGAGCCAGTTCATGGACCAGACCAACCCGCTGTCGGGCCTCACCCACAAGCGGCGCCTGTCGGCCATGGGGCCCGGCGGCCTGTCGCGTGAGAGGGCCGGCTTCGAGGTCCGGGACGTGCACACGTCCCACTACGGGCGCATGTGCCCGATCGAGACCCCCGAGGGCCCCAACATCGGCCTCATCGGCCACCTGGCCAGCTACGGGCGCATCAACGACTATGGCTTCATCGAGACCCCATACCGCAAGGTCGTCGAGGGCAGGGTCACCGACGAGATCAGCTACCTGGCCGCCGACGAGGAGGAGGAGTTCGTCATCGCCCAGGCCAACGCCAAGTTGGCCGATGACGGCACCCTCGTCGACGAGCGGGTGCTCGTGCGCCGCGCCCCCCAGGACGCCGCCGTGCGGGTCCAGGCCGGCGGGACCAGCTACGGCTCCACCTCCGAGGTCGACTTCGTGCCCCCCGCCGAGGTCGACCTGATGGACGTGTCGCCCAAGCAGATCGTGTCCATCTCCACCGCCCTCATCCCCTTCATCGAGCACGACGACGCCAACCGGGCGCTCATGGGCGCCAACATGCAAAAGCAGGCGGTCCCCCTCGTCAAGCCCGAGGCGCCGTTCATCGGCACCGGCGTGGAGGGCCGCGCCGCGCGCGACGCCGGCGACGTCCTCCTCTCCGAGGGCAAGGGCACCGTGGTCGAGATCTCCGGCGGCCACGTCACCGTGGACTACTCGCCCGGGCAGACGGACTGGACGGGCAAGGCCCTCGGGCGCAAGGTGTACCGGCTGGCCAAGTTCCGCCGGTCCAACCAAAACACCTGCCTCAACCAGCGCATCATCGTCGACGAGGGCGCCACCGTGGCCAAGGGCGAGGTCCTGGCCGACGGGCCGTCCACCCAGCTCGGCGAGCTCGGCCTCGGCAAGAACCTCCTCGTGGCCTTCATGCCCTGGGAGGGCTACAACTACGAGGACGCCATCATCCTCTCCAGCCGCCTGGTGCGCGACGACGTGCTCACCTCGATCCACATCGAGGAGCACGAGGTCGACGCCCGTGACACCAAGCTCGGCGCCGAGGAGATCACCAGGGACATCCCCAACCTGTCCGAGGACATCTTGAAGGACCTCGACGAGCGCGGGATCATCCGCATCGGCGCCGAGGTCGAGGCCGGCGACGTGCTCGTCGGCAAGGTGACCCCCAAGGGCGAGACGGAGCTGACCCCCGAGGAGCGCCTGCTGCGCGCCATCTTCGGCGAGAAGGCCCGCGAGGTGCGCGACACCTCCCTCAAGGTGCCCCACGGCGAGTCCGGCAAGGTCATCGACGTCCGGGTGTTCTCCCGGGAGGACGCCCACGAACTGCCGCCCGGCGTCAACCAACTGGTCAGGGTCTACGTCGCCCAGCGCCGCAAGATCTCCGAGGGCGACAAGCTCGCCGGCCGCCACGGCAACAAGGGGGTCATCTCCAAGATCCTGCCCCTGGAGGACATGCCGTTCCTGGAGGACGGCACCCCCGTCGACATCATCCTCAACCCCCTCGGTGTCCCGTCGCGTATGAACGTGGGCCAGGTCCTCGAGAGCCACCTCGGCTGGGCCGCCCGCTGGGGCTGGGAGGGCAACGAGCTGGCCAAGGTTGCCCCGACGGGCATCGAGCGGGCCACCCGTCCGGTGAGCGAGCCGGCGGTGCACATCGCCACGCCCGTGTTCGACGGCGCCCACTGGGACGAGGATACCGAGTCGGGCAAACACCTGACCATGCAGCAGATCTTCGAGCGCCTCACACCCGAAGCGCCCGGCACCACCTACGGCGACGGCGGGCGCCTCATCGGGCGCGACGGCAAGGCCACCTTGTTCAACGGCAGGACGGGGGAGCCCTACGACAACCGGATCAGCATCGGCTACGTGTACATCTTGAAGCTGGCCCACCTGGTCGACGACAAGATCCACGCCCGCTCCACCGGCCCCTACTCCATGATCACCCAGCAGCCCCTCGGAGGTAAGGCCCAGTTCGGCGGCCAGCGCTTCGGGGAGATGGAGGTCTGGGCCCTCGAGGCCTACGGCGCCGCCTACGCCCTCCAAGAGCTGCTCACCATCAAGTCCGACGACGTCCTCGGCCGGGTCAAGGTCTACGAGGCGATCGTCAAGGGAGAGAACATCCCCGAGCCCGGGATCCCCGAGAGCTTCAAGGTGCTCATCAAAGAAATGCAGAGCCTGTGCCTGAACGTGGAGGTCCTCTCCCAAACGGGAGAGGAGATCGAGATGCGCGAGCTGGACGAGGACGTGTTCCGCACGGCCGAGGAGCTCGGCATCGACATCAGCCGCCCGGAGCGAGGCTCGGACGAAGAAGACGCACGGCGCGCCGCGGAGAGGGGTTTCTAACCACATGCTCGACGTAAACACGACTTTGAATGTGACAGCGAACAGCTGCGGATCGGGGGCCTGAAACGATGCTCGACGTAAACAACTTTGAACAGCTGAGGATCGGCCTGGCCACGGCCGACGCCATCCGCACCTGGTCCAACGGTGAGGTCAAGAAGCCCGAGACCATCAACTACCGCACCCTGCGCCCGGAGAAGGACGGGCTGTTCTGCGAGAAGATCTTCGGTCCCACCAAGGACTGGGAGTGCTACTGCGGCAAGTACAAGCGGGTGCGCTTCCGGGGGATCATCTGCGAGCGCTGCGGGGTCGAGGTCACCCGCTCCAAGGTCCGCCGCGAGCGGATGGGCCACATCGAGCTGGCCGCCCCCGTGGTCCACATCTGGTACCTGCGCGGCACCCGCAGCTGGCTGGCGTACCTGCTCATGGGCACCGAGGCGCGCGAGGAGCTCAAGGCCAAGCAGCTGGAGAAGGTCATCTACTTCGCCGCCAACCTGGTCACCTTCGTCGACGAGGACAAGCGTCACGAGGACCTCTCCAGCCTCGAGGTCGAGCTCAGCGAGGAGCTGGCCGAGATCGAGCGGGCCCGCGACGTCGACATCGACCGCCGGTTCAAGGCGCTCGAGGACGAGCTGGCCAAGATGGAGGCCGACGGGGCCAAGGACTCCGAGATCAAGGCCCGCCAGCGCCTGGCGGACAAGGAGCTCACGTCGATCCGTGACCGGGCCGACTCCGAGCTGGAGCTGGTCAAGCGGGCCTTCGACGAGTTCCGCGACCTGCACGGCCGCAAGATCATCGAGGACGAGCTTTTGTGGCGGGAGCTGAAGGACCGCTACGGCGACTACTTCCGCGGCGGCATGGGCGCCGAGGCCATCGCCTCTCTCATCGCCGAGCTGGACCTCGACGAGGAGGAGGTCAAGCTCCGCGACGCCATCGACCCCGTCGACGGGCGCCGGCCCCTGTCGGTGCAGCGCAAGCAGAAGGCCATCAAGCGCCTGAAGATCGTCTCCGCCTTCAACCGCCGCGACGACAACGGGCGCCGGGTCAACGACCCCCGGGCCATGATCCTCGACGCCGTGCCGGTCATCCCCCCCGAGCTGCGCCCCATGGTCCAGCTCGACGGTGGCCGCTTCGCCACCTCCGATCTGAACGACCTGTACCGCCGGGTCATCAACCGCAACAACCGCCTGAAGCGCCTCCTCGACCTCGGCGCCCCCGAGATCATCGTCAACAACGAGAAGCGCATGCTCCAAGAGGCGGTGGACGCCCTATTCGACAACGGCCGGCGGGGACGCCCGGTCACCGGGCCCGGCAACCGGCCCTTGAAGAGCCTGTCGGACATGTTGAAGGGCAAGCAGGGCCGGTTCCGCCAGAACCTGCTCGGCAAGCGCGTCGACTACTCGGGCCGCTCGGTCATCGTGGTCGGCCCCAGCCTGAAGCTCCACCAGTGCGGCCTGCCCAAGCAGATGGCCCTGGAGCTGTTCAAGCCGTTCGTGATGAAGCGCCTCGTCGACTTGGAGCTGGCGCAAAACATCAAGTCGGCCAAGCGCATGGTCGAGCGCCGGCGCCCCCAGGTCTGGGACGTGCTGGAGGAGGCCATCAAGGAGCACCCGGTGTTCCTCAACCGTGCCCCCACCCTGCACCGCCTGGGCATCCAGGCCTTCGAGCCCGTGCTCGTGGAGGGCAAGGCCATCCAGATCCACCCGCTGGTGTGCACCGCCTTCAACGCCGACTTCGACGGCGACCAGATGGCCGTGCACCTGCCGCTGTCGGCGGAGGCCCAGGCCGAGGCCCGCATCCTGATGCTGTCGGCCAACAACATCCTCTCCCCGGCAACGGGCCGGCCGATCGTCACGCCGACCCAGGACATGGTCTACGGCGCCTACTACTTGACGTTGGAGAAAGAAGGCGGAGCCGGTGAAGGACGCGTCTTCCGCCACCTCCACGAGGTGGCCAGGGCCTACGACAACGGCGACGTCGACCTCCACGCCAAGATCATCTGGCGGCGGCCCACGGTTTCGGCCGGCGGCGGGGAGGGCGGCGCAACCGGCGCGGCCGACGGCGCGGCTGGCTCGGCCGACGATGCCGGTTTCGAGACCATCGAGACCACGCCCGGGCGGATGATCTTCAACACCGCGCTGCCCGACGACTTCGAGTTCGTCAACGAGATAGTCGGCAAGAAGAACCGCAGCATCGGCTCCATCGTCGAGGTGCTCGCCGACCGCTACGACCGCGCCGTGGTCGCCGAGAGCCTGGACAAGATCAAGGATCTCTGCTTCGCCTACGCGTCGAAGTCGGGGCTCACCATCTCCATCAACGACGTGGTCACCCCGACCACCAAGGCGGAGATCATCGCCCGCCACGAGGGCGACGCCCAGAAGGCCGAGGCCCAGTTCAAGCGGGGGATCATCACCGACGACGAGCGCCGCCAGAAGGAGATCGAGATCTGGACGGCGGCCAACTCGGAGGTGGGCAAGGCCATGGAGGACAACCTCCACGCCATCGCCTTCAACCCCCTCGACATGATGGTCGACTCCGGTGCGCGCGGTAACCCCCAGCAGGTCCGCCAGATCGCGGGCATGAAGGGCCTGGTGTCCAACCCCCGCGGCGAGATGATCCCCCGCCCCATCCTGTCGTCGTTCCGGGAGGGCCTGTCGGTCCTGGAGTACTTCATCTCCACCCACGGCGCCCGCAAGGGCCTGGCCGACACCGCCCTGCGCACCGCCGACTCCGGCTACCTGACCCGCCGGCTCGTAGACGTGGCCCAGGAGCTGATCATCCGCGAGACCGACTGCGGCACGGTCAGGGGCCTGCGTGTCGGGGGCGTCCGCCGCGACACGGCCAACGAGCGCTCGTACCTCGAGACCAGGATCGACGGTCGCAGCCTGGCCAGGGAGGTGACCCTCGCCGACGGCACCGTCATCGAGGCCGGCACCCCCATCGACCCCATCCTCATGGCCAGCCTCCGCGACGACGAGGCGGTGGACGAGGTCGTGGTCCGCTCCGTCCTCACCTGTGAGGCACACCAGGGGGTGTGCGCCACGTGTTATGGCCGCTCCCTCGCCACCAACCTCGAGATCGAGCTCGGTGAGGCCGTCGGCGTGATCGCCGCCCAGTCCATCGGCGAGCCCGGCACGCAGCTGACCATGCGTACGTTCCACACCGGCGGCATCGCCGGCGAGGACATCACCCACGGCCTGCCCCGCGTCGTCGAGCTGTTCGAGGCCCGTACCCCCAAGGGCGCCGCCGTCCTGGCCCGCACCTCGGGGGTGATCCGCATGGTCGAGGAGGACAACGCCCGGCGGATCACGGTGGTCGGCGACGACGGCACCGAGGAGATCTACAACGTCAACCTGAGGGCGAAGCTGGCCGACGGCATCCGCGAGGGCGCCGAGGTCACCGCCGGAGACGCCATCGTCGACGGCCCCAAGGACCCCAAGCAGCTGCTCGAGATCAAGGGCATCCGCGAGACCCAGCAGTACCTGGTCGAAGAGGTCCAGACCGTGTACCGGGACCAGGGCGTGTCCATCCACGACAAGCACATCGAGCTCATCGTCCGCCAGATGCTGCGCCGGGTGCTCGTCGCCGAGCAGGGCGAGAGCGCCTTCCTTCCCGGCGAGCGCGTCGACTCGCGGATATACGCCGAGGCCAACCGGCGCCTGGTCACCGAGGACAAGCGTCCCGCCGAGGGACGCCCCGAGCTCATGGGTATCACCAAGGCATCTCTCGCCACCGACAGCTGGCTGTCGGCGGCGTCGTTCCAGGAGACCACCCGGGTGCTCACCGAGGCGGCCATCGAGGGCAAGTCCGACCAACTGTTCGGCTTGAAGGAAAACATCATCATCGGCAAGCTCATCCCCGCCGGCACCGGCATGTTCCGCTACCGGGACCTGATCATGGACGCCCCCGAGGCGGAGCGCATGCCGTTCTGGTCGTCCGATGATGACGACGGCGCCGGCAGCACCGAGGACCTGGCCGCCTGGCTGGCGTCGATCGGCACCGCCGAGCCCGACGACGGCGACGGCGGGCTGTCGGCCGCGGTCGGCTTCGACGGCGAGGCCGGCGGCGGCGGCGGGCTTGGCGCCTTCGGCGCCGGCGAGGAGAGCAACTAGCGCCGGGTGCGGCCGGCCTCCCTCCGCTGGCGGCCGGCCCGCCGGACCTGCCGGCCCGAGGCGCAGTCGGGCTCCACTGGCGGCCGGCCTGGGCTGGGGCTGCCGGCCCGAGGGGCCGTCCCGAGGCGGTGCTTTGAACCGTTTCGCGCGCTGGCCCTCATAGTGTGAACCGTTGGTGTCGCATAGCGATACCAACGGTTCACGTCTCAGCGCCCGGCGCGCGCAACGGTTCAAGTACAACAGCTCCGATTCGGGTATGGCAGCTAAACTGAGGGCGGCGAAGGGATTACCCAAGTGAGCGGTATCGACGGTTACGACTGGTCGGTCTTCGGCGCCAACCCGGTCCCGGGCGATCCCGACGCGGCGCGGGCCATAGCAAGCGGGGCATAGCAATGGGCCTGCGGGACCTGGCTGACCGGGTGGCCCAGCAAAACAGCCTGGTCCGTTCGGTGGGGGCCGACTCCGAGTCGATCTGGGTGGGTCCGGCGGCGGCCAAGTTCCGCCCCCACGTGGGCAAGCTGGCCGGGCAGCTGGACGTGCTGACCAGGTCGTATCACGACGCCGCCGATGCCCTCGACGGGTTCTGGCCGCGCCTTCGCGACGCCCAGGATCTGGCCCTGCAGGCCCTCTACAAGGCCCAGGGCGCCCAGGGTGCCATCGGTGCCGCCCAGGGCCAGGTGGCGTCGGCCAACGCCAGTGCCAACGCCGCGGCGGGCAGCTACAACCAGGCGTCGCTGGTGGCGGTGACCGGGCCGCCGCCGCCGAGCCCGGCCGCCGCCGCGCAGACGCAGCTTCAGATCCAGACCCTCCAGGCTGGTTACCAGCAGGCCCAGAGCCAGGTATCGGTGGCCAACGCCGCCCTGGGAGCGGCCAACGCCCAGATGGCCGCGGCGCACACCATGAAGGACACCGCGGTCGCCAATGCCCACACCGCGTCGAGCGGTGCTGCCGCTGCGCTCCACCAAGCCAGCGCCGCCGGCATCCAAAACCCCGTGCACCACTGGTACGACACGGTCGTCGACGGCCTCGACGATGTCGGCCACCTCGCCTCCGGCGCCTTCCACTGGGTCGAGCACCACGAGGGCGACATCCTCACCGTCGCCGCGGTGATGGCGCTTGGCCCCGCCGGGGCTTTGCTCACCCCCGAAGGCCGCAGCATGATCGGCCACGCCCTCGAGGCCGTCGAACCGGAGCTCAAGATCGTCTCGGGGGTCCTCGGGGTCGTCTCGTTCGCCTTGGCCATCGTCGGGTTCGTACCCGCTCTGGGCGAGATCGCCGACCTGGCCAACGAGGGGGTGCTCCTGGTCAAGACGGGAGCGGACCTCGGCCTGCTCGCAGACGGCTACAAGGGCGCAGTCGCTGACCTCGCCGGTGACGGCCTCGGTTTGGCCACCGGCGGCGAGAGCCGCATCCTGGCCGGCGCTGGCGACATGGCCACCGCCGACAAGGCGGCGTCCGAGCTCACCGAGGCGACCAGCCTGGTCACCTCCAGATCTGCCCAGGTCGCCGACGCCGAAGCCGCGGTCGGGTCACTGGCCACGAAGGCCAGTGACGCCGAAGCCGGCGCCGCCCTCACCCAGGGGATCAGCCCTAGCCTCGACAGCATGTCCGCAGATTTGAGCAGCCAGGCCGGGGACCTGCGAGGCGCGCAATCCGCGGCCCAAGACGAGCTCAACGCGGCAGCCCAGGCGCAGGCCGCCGCCGAGACCCAGTTGAGTATTGCCCAGGACGCGGCCTCCCAGTCCATCGACGACCTGGGTGCAAATCCCAACGCAGTCGGCGGTTCGCAGTACGCGGGGCTCCGACCTCTCCAGAACGTGCAGGCACAGATCGCTCATGACGGCGGGCTGACAAATTACGTGCCCAACGAAGCGGGCGGAGGCGGACTCTCAGCCCTGACGAAGCCCGGAACCTGGGCCCAGTACTACAAGGGATATCTCACCGGTCCAGCGGCGCCCTACCACTTCGCCACATACGTGGTCCAAGTCCCGGACACGGTGAACGAGGCTCTCCACCTGACCACCGACGCCCACGCCGCGGTTGGGTCCGGTTGACCGACCTGCCCTGGTCCGGTGACCCGCGACGCGCTGACCAGCCGGCGCCGGCGGGTCAGGAGGCGGCCCCGTTCGAGATACGGGCCCCGGCCCAACGACCACGACCGGGAGATACTGGCCAAACGGGAGGTGGAAGGACCGCTCTCCTCGAAGCTGTCGCCGTCGAACGGATGGTGGCACCACGGCGCGCTGATCGTAGACGGCGCCGGTGCCGCCATCATCGACGCCGATGGGGTTCGCCGGCCGCTCCCCCCACCTGGCGGTCTACTGGTATGGCAGACGGGATCTACGAACAGCGACGGGTTCAGTGTACGTAGGCAATGGGCCCGAGGGTTCGTGGCCCAGCCTGCTCCCCCCCATCACGCGATGGTTCAGTTGCCCGCGGAGGGTTTCACCAAGGACGACTACGAAGCATTCGCGGCTCGCGCCGGATACCGGTTCACTACGGCAAGAGGGATCGACGATCAAAACTATTTCGGGGTCAACGACCGGCACACGCCCAGTCTGCGGGACGTCATCTACGAGCAGGCGGTCCGCGATGACCGCGTCGGCGCCCACCTCCGCCACGGCCTGCGCCGGGTGATCCATCCTGGTTCCGGCGGTAACGATCCTTCGACGACATGAGTGCGACGGTCGACCCCACGGCAGCGCCCCCGCCGCTCGGCTGTCCTAGCTGCGGCCACCGGGTGCTCGGCCCCGACGGGTCCTGCGCCTACTGCGGTCGGAGCGGCGCTATTGGCGCCACCGGCTCGGGCCCCGCGAAGGGCGAGCTTCAGGTGGTCGCCTCGCCTACCCGGCGGGGACCTGAGCCGACGTGCCGGCGCTGCGCGGAGATCGCTCGTGTCGACGGGCTCTGCCTGCTCTGCGCTCCCCGCGAAGGATTCTACCGGGACGTAGAAAAGCGCAAAGCCGCCCTCGAACGTCTCACGGCCGACAACCGTGCCACCAAGGCCCGGCTGGCTCCGGTGGTGGACAATGCTCGCCGCACCCTGGCCATCCACTTCTGGATACAGGTGGTGTTGGTGGCTCTCACCTGGGTGCTGTTCAGCCACGAGCACTCGACGGCGGGCAGGTTGTTCGCCATCGGCATCCTCATCACCGGGATCGCCAATCTGGTCCGGGGCGCCGGGCTCGTCCGCCAGTTCAAACGCAACCGCAAGCCCGGCTCCTGAGCCGCGAGCGCCCGAGATGGCATCGTCGTCGGCCGTCCCTGACCCTCGCGCCGTCGCCGCCATCGGAATGGTCACCCCGCCCGACTGGTGGGACCTGCCCCTCGACCCCGCCACCCGCACCGACAAGATCGCCGAGCTGGTCTCTCGCTGGGCGGCCAAGTCGCCCGAACTCGCGCACCGGGCGCGGGAGGTCACCGACTTGCTGTTTCAGCTCTCCGAGGACGCCACCAGCGGCGGCGCAGTGTTCTCGTCGCAGATGGGGATACTGAGCGCGACCGGCTCGCTGGCGGCCAACATCTTGGTGACCGCACAACCGCTTCGGTCCACCGCCGACCTTCTCACCGAGGTGCGCCAGCAGGTCGACCCGGCCGCCGTTATCAACCTCCAAGCGCCCGAGGTGACCACCGTGGACCTCACCCACGCCGGGCGCGCGGTGCGCCGTTACGCCCGCCAGGTAGTGGAGCTCGCCGCCGCGGGGGGACCGGTCGAAGGCGTCGTGGTCCAGTACTTCATCCCCGTGCCGCGCAGCGAGTCGGTCGCCCTGGTCACATGCACGGCGCCTGGCGGGGGGGACAGTCGCTCAGCCGTCGAGTTGCTCGATGCCGTCGTCGGCTCATTCAGGTTTTTCAACCACGACGACGAGCCCATCGAGGCTTAACCACGTCGCTGATCATCTCGTGGGCGCGTCGGGCAACTACAACAGCTCCGATTCGGGTATGGCAGCGTAAACTGAGCCCGGCGAAGGGATTGCCCAAGTGAGCGGTATCGACGCTGGATGACCGCCAAGTGACCGACGGTCCGGGGACCGATCCGGATGTCCCGCCACTCCCGCCGGCGTCGTCTCGCGCCCGTCCCCGCCCCTCGGACGCCGACCTGGCTTCGCCCTCGCCGCCCGACCAGGCAATCTGGAGTTGCCGTCCGCCGGTTTCACCCGCCGGCGACTTCGAGGCGTTCGCCCGTTGCGCCGGGTACCGCTTCGAGAAAGCGGACGGCACCTTCGCCAACCCGTACGGCCTCAGCCACCGGCACACCCCGAGCCCGCGCGAGGCCATCCACGATCGCGCCGCCCTGGACTCGCGGGTGCGGGTGAGGTTGCGCCGGGGCCTGCGACGGGTCACCCAGCCTTGGGAAGGCTGAGGTGGCCACACCGGTCTGTCCCCACTGCGGCCGTGGTCTCCTGGGCCCCGACGGGTCCTGCGCCTACTGCGGTCCGATCAGCCCGCCGGGCTCCAGCCTTCCCGCCTCCGAGACACCAGCTCCGTTTCGTGTCCGGCCCCGTGCTTCCAACGCCCCGGCCAGCGTCGCGAGCTACCCGGAGAGGTGGAAAGGCTGGTGGGAGCACGGGGCGCTCGTCGTTGACGAGTCGGGCCCTGCCCTCATCGACGCCGACGGCCAGCGCCGTGCCCTGCCCCCGCCGGGCTGCCTGCTCGTCTGGCAGAACTGGACGTCGGGCTACGCCGGTCCGCTGCCGAGGGACATGACCAGTATCTTCATGGCCGCAACCGACCCCCAACCCCCCCACCAGGTGCTGGTCAAGTTGCCCGAGCACGGCTTCACGACGGCGGACTGCAAGGCATTCGCGGCCCACGCCGGGTACCGGTTCCTCCATTACTGGGGTGACACACCCCAAGACGCCATCGACTTCCCCGGGCTCTTGGACAAAAAGGTCCCCGACTACCGTGACGCCATCTTCGACCGGGCCACCGTGAACGCCCGGCTCGGGGCACGGCTCCGCCGGGGACTACACGGGGTCACCCACCCTCGCTCGGGCGACCAGCCTGCGACATGAGCGGGCCGTTTATTACCTCCTGCCTCGGGCTCCGGTGTTCTTCTCCCAGGGCCTGACGGTGGGCTCCCATGTGCCCGTCGGGGCCCCCGAATCGCCGGCCCCTTCACCTGACGTTCCTGCGCCTGACGTTCCTGCGCCCGCATCGTCCTGCTCCCGTGCGCCGGCACCCTGCGGCCACGACCCGGTCGTGGCCGTATCCGGTTCTCCTCTTGTCCCTGAGCCCTGCGGCCATGACCCCGGAGAGGTACCGGGCCCTGTGCCGGCGCCCTGCTGGCCCCACGAGCCCGCGGCCGGCGCCCCGCCGCCCGCCTCTGCCGGCCCTGCGTTTCCCTGGCGGGTGGCTTCACGCTCCATGGGAGCGGCTGGGGCGCTGCGCCCCAGCACCACTTCGCGCTCGCCGGTCGAGGCCTTCATGGCCATACCCCCTAGGGCGGCGAGCAGCACGCCGACACCAAGGTTGTATCCGACCTGGTTGACGAAGTCGGCGCTGCTTTTCGCCACCGGGTCGAACACGGCCCCGGCGCCACCGAGCGCCGGCCACGCCGCAGGACCGACCACGAACCACGCCCCGCTCGCGATGAGCAGCAGGCCGGCAAAGCCGAGCGCGCCGCGCGCCGCCGCTCCGGCGGCACGAGCCCGGGTGAGCACCAACAGACCGGCGACCACGCCGACCGCTCCGGGGACCACGTAGAGCATGGCGTGCAGGAACGACCAGTGCCACGAAGGCGACCCGTTGGAGTTGTACCCGAACGCGGGGCCGACGAAGGGGACGACACCTCCCCAGGCGGCCAGCAGCACGGAGCTGAGGCCGATAAGGGCCAGACCCCTCGGCCAGCGAGCAGTGGTAGTCCCGGCCCGCGAGCCGGCACGGCTGCGGCTACGAGGTTGGTCAAGCGCATAAGCCACCACGAACCTCCTCATGTCCTAGTCATCTGCATGTACCCAAATTCGGCCGACTCGACGCCCTCGGTCGATGCAAGATGCGTGGATCTGGGAAGCTGTGGCAATGTCAGCTGAGGGTAACCTGGCGAACTCGTTGGGTGCCCCCGGCGACTCGGGTGGGCCGACGGTGTGACCGCGCCTCCCTACACTGGGCAGGCCCTACGCGATCCGTTCCGGCTGGCCGCCCTGGCGGGTAGCGGCCTGACCGAATCAGGCCCCGACGCCAGCTTCGACCGCCTGACCCACCTGGCGGCGCGTGCCCTAAACGCCCCCGTGGCCGTGGTGGCGCTCGTCGACGCCCATCGCCTTTACTTCAAGAGCCAGGTGGGGTTGGCAGCCGAGTGGGACGAAAGCCGGGAGATACCCGTCGATGACTCGGTGCGGGCTCCCGTGGTGGTCAGCAGTCAGCCGCTCGTCGTGGTCGATACGCAGGCCGACGACCGCAACTGGCTCAACGCCGCCGTGCACGAGATGTCGGCCCGCTCATACATGGGAGTGCCATTGCTCAGCTCGGACGGCCACATCTTGGGTACGTTCTGCGTGCTCGACATGTCGCCGCGGGAGTGGACCGACGACGAACGCTCCCTCGTGGCCGACATCGCCGCCGCCGTCACCGCGGAGATCCACCTGCGTGAGGCAGTGGTGCGCGCCACCACCGCCGCCGCCGACGCCCGCCGAGCCGAAAGGCGCCTTGCTCTGGTCAACTCGGTGACCACCGCGCTGTCCGAGACCCTCGACCTGGGCACCGCCCTCGACCGGCTGTCGCGCCTTTTGGTCCCCGCCCTCGCCGACCTGTGCGCGGTGGAGCTCTTCGGCTTCCTCCGCGGGATCAGCCCCGGGCTTCTCGTCGTCCACAGCGCCGATCCCGAGGCCGCCCGCCTACTCGACCTGGCGCAACAGATTCGCCCCCGGGCCCAGGCCCCGAACAGCTTGGCCTACCAGGCCGTCACCGAGCGCCGGGCCCGCATGGTTACCGAGGTCGACGACGCCCACCTGCGCCGGATCTCAGTGGACGACACCCAGCTCGACCTATACCGCCGGCTCCAACTGGTGTCCATGGTGTCGGTGCCCCTTGCCGGGCGGGGCGAGCCTCTCGGGGTGCTCACCTTCGCCAACACCACGCGCTCGGGCCGCCGGTACGGGGCCGACGATCTGGAGCTGATCTCCGACATCGGGAGCCGGGCATCAGTCGCCATCGACAACGCCCGCCTCTACACCACCGAGCACATGCGAGCCACGTCCCTCCAGCGCAGCCTGCTTCCCGAGGTTCCGGACATCGAGGCCCTCGACGTCTGCGCCGTCTACCTGCCCGGGCGCAAGGACGCCGACGTCGGCGGCGACTGGTACGACGTGTTCGAGCTGCCCGATGGCGGGATCAGCCTGACCATCGGCGACGTCATGGGACACGACATCACCGCGGCCGCCGCGATGGGCCAGCTGCGCTCGGTGGTGCGCGTGTGCGCCTGGCAAGGCGCCGGGCCCGCCCGGGTCCTCTCCGAGCTCGACCAGTTGGTCGACCATTTCCACCAGGCGGACCTGGCGACGGTCGTGCACGGCACGCTGACCCTCGAACCCGACGGGTCTGGACGCCTGGTGGTGGCCAACGCCGGCCACCCCCCGCCGCTGCTAGTCGGCGCCGACGGTGCCCGCTACCTCGAGGGCATGCCCTCCCCGCTCATCGGGGCCGTGGACAACCCCCAGCGGGACGAGCAGACGACTGCCCTAACCCCGGGTTGGACCCTCATCCTCTACACCGACGGCCTGGTGGAGAGCGTGGATCTTCCCCTCGGCGAGGGGCTCGCTCGGCTCAGCCAACTGGCTGCCACCACCGCCGGCCTTGGCGCCAGTGAGGTGTGCAGCGTCATCGGCAGCACCATCGGGGAGTCCGACGACGACATAGCCCTGCTGGTTGTGCGCTCCGCCGGTGACCGCCCCCCTTCGCAGTGACGGTGCTGGTAGTCGCCGCCGCGGTCTACGGGCTGGTGATCGGTTCTTTTCTCAACGTCGTCATCCACCGCGTCCCCCAGCGGCTGTCGATCGTGCGGCCACCCTCGTCGTGCCCGGGTTGCGGGTCGCCGATCGCCAACCGGGACAACATCCCCGTGGTGTCCTGGCTGGCGTTGCGGGGACGATGCCGCTCCTGCGCCATGCGCATCTCCGTGCGCTACCCGGCGGTGGAGGCGCTCACGGCGGGTCTGTTCGTGCTCGTCGCCCTGCGCTTCGGGTGGAGTTGGAGCCTGCCCGCCGAGCTTGCGTTCGTGGGCGGGCTGGTGGCGCTGGCGTTCTGTGACCTCGACCGCCTCGTGCTGCCCAAGCGCATCGTCTACCCGACCGCCGGCCTGGTCGGCGCCGGCCTGATCCTGGCTGCCGGCGTGCAGGGCTCCTGGCACCGCCTGGCCATCGCCGTGCTGTGCGCGGCCATTGCGTTCGTCGCCTTCTTCGCCCTGCACATGGCCAGCCCCCGCTCCCTCGGGTTCGGCGACGTGCGCCTGGCCCCGGTGATCGGCCTGGCCCTCGGTTGGCTGGGACCGCGATACGTGGTGTTCGGGTTCCTCTCGGCCAACCTGCTCGGAGTGGTGATAGGCCTGTCGCTGATCGCCGCCAAGCGCACCTCACGGAAGACGGCCATGCCGTACGGGGTGTTCCTGGCCATGGGTGCGGTGCTCGCCGTCCCCTTGGGCGGCCTGATCCACTACGGGCTGTGAACCTTCCGGCGCCGGCGGCCCGGTGCCCCGGTGGCCGGGCCGAGTGGCCGCCGCCGGGCCGGGTGGCCGCCGGGACCGGGTGGGCCAGCCGGGACGATCAGCGCCGCCCTACGCTGACCGTCCGGCGGTTGCTACCCCCTCGCACTCACCACTATGACCCCTCCTGCTAAACGGAAACTCTCCGGATGCTCAACGTCCGCCCAACTCTGAAGTGCCAGGATGTCCCAATCCGTGCTTAAGTTCTTCGACTGCACCACCCACGGGGGTCTGGTGGACTTTGGACAGAGGGCGACAACTCTTGCGTAGAGGGCTTGATATTTGGCCGGGTACAAGGCGCCGGCCGGTGGCCGAGATCAGATGCCGGATTCCTGCCGGGCGCCGCGCTCGGCTGCTCGCGGCCGTGCTTGCGGCCTTGCTGGCGCTGGCACTTGGCGCTTGCGGGGGATCGGGAACTGCGGACGCTCATCTACATGTGCTGGAGTCGGACCCGGTGTTGCATTGCCAGGTCGCCGGCCTCACGCCGTGGCAGGCCACGAATCGGACGGCCCGGGGCTCGGCATCGACGAGCTCGGCACCGCTCAGCGTCACCCGGGCCTACAACCTGGCCGGCGCCGACCCGGGGGCGACCTTCGACGCGCTCACGACCTGCGCTCGCCAGGCGGGTTGGAAGGTCCAGCAGGTGGGGCAGGGCACCACGCAACAGTCGACTCTGCAGGCGACCAAGAACTTCGCTGGCCACTGGTCCGGGGGGCTGGTGATCGACGTGGACGCAAACAGCAAGCCAGGTCAGCCTGCCGTCTTCCTACAGCTGGAAGCCGCTGCGTAGAGCAACGCGACGCGATTGGCATTGCGGGCTTGCCCGGCGACAAGCGCTGCCCACGGACCGAATGTCACTCACCGTGGCCGATTAGGTTAGTTGAGCTGCTGGGGTTGCGCTATTCGACCATTCTCGTGATGCTCTATGCAGAAGTATGGGATTATAGCCAGGTTTGTGCACAAGAGGAACGCCGACACCCTCGCCGCACGGGACGGGACGTGATGCCGCCCACTCCGAGTAACCACGCCGCCGGCCGCCACTAGCGACGTTGGGAGCACGTTGGGCGCCCGTTGAGCCCGGTCATCAACAATGGAGATTATGTCCGACGACACCGTCGAAGTCCCCCCCGCCGGCCCGAACCCCGCCGGCCCGAACCCCGCCGGCCCGAACCCCGCCGGCCCGAACCCCGCCGGCCCGAACCCCGGCCCGAACCCCGCCGGCCCGAACCCCGCCGGCCCGAACCCCGCCCCGAACCTCGCCCCGCTCGCCGGGGCCCCGGCCTGGATCCCGGTCGAGGCCAACCTTGACGGTTGGCTGGCCCTGCTGGCGGCGGGCAACGGCTCCGACATCCTCCTCACCGCCGGCTCCCCGCCGTACCTGCGGATCGACGGCAACCTGAAAGCCCTCGACATCGCCCCGCTGTACAGCGACGACATCGAAGCCATCCTGGGCGCGCAGGTGGGAGCGGAGCCTCTCGCCCGCTTCCGTGAGCAGAGGGAGCTCGACTTCTCCTTCTCGTGGCGCAACGAGGCCCGGGTGCGGGGCAACGCCTTTTACCAGCGCGACAGCCCCTCGGTGGCCCTGCGGCGTATCCCCCGTCACATCCCGAGCACCACCGACATCGGCCTGCCCCCGGTGGTGGAGCGCGTCATGCGCAACCCGAGCGGGCTGATCCTCGTCACCGGGGCCACAGGGTCGGGCAAGTCGACGACCCTCGCCACCATGATCGACGTGGTCAACAGCTACCGCGGCTGCCACATCGTCACCATCGAGGATCCCATCGAGTACCTGCACGACAACAAGTTGGCGGCGATCAGCCAGCGCGAGATCGGCACCGACACCCACTCGTTCCACCACGCCCTGCGCTCGGTGCTGCGGGAGGACCCCGACGTGGTCCTGGTCGGCGAGATCCGGGACCCCGAGAGCATCGCCGCCGCCCTCACCATCGCCGAGACCGGCCACCTGGTCCTGACCACGCTGCACACCAACGACTCGGCCCAGGCCCTCGACCGTATCGTCGACGTGTTCCCCGCCGAGCGCCGGCCTCAGATCCAGGTGCAGCTGGCGGGCACCCTGCTCGCCGTCATCTACCAGCGACTGATCCCGCGCGTGGACGTGGGCATGGTGGCCGCCTACGAGGTCATGGTCGGTGTCCCCGCCGTGCGCAACCTGGTGCGCGAGGGCAAGACCCGCCAGCTGCGCAACGTCGTCGCTACCCACCGCGGTGACGGCATGCAGACCCTCGAAGTGGCGCTCGCCACCCTCATCGACGCCGGTGTCATCGACTATCAGGCCGCCGTCAACGCCAGCCTCTACCCCCAGGAGATCCCCAAGCCGCCGCCCGCGCAACTCTCGAGGTCGGAGAGAAAACACGGCACCGTCGCCGCTTCGGCCCGCTGATGCCCATGCCCGCGCCGCGCGGCGCACTGCGTTCACCTCTGCCCTACGACGTGCTGGCCGGCGTGGAGCCGTGCCAGGGCGGGTGGCTGGTGGTTCCGGGCAACATCCAGGGGATCACCATGGCCCCCCAGCCTCCGTTCGTGGTGCCGACCATGGCAGAAGTACTCGACTACCGGCCGTCGTTTACCGTCGTGGCCCTGCACGCGCCGGTGGGTCTGCCCGACAAGGCGGGCGACAGGCGGGCGTGCGACCTCGCCGCCCGCCGGGTGCTCGGACGCCGCGGGGGATCCGCCGTCCTGGCCCCGCCGCGTGCCGCTCTCGGCGCCCGCACCCTGGAGGAGGCCCAGGAGGTGGACCCCACCATGGATGTCGTGCGCTGGCTGCTGCTGCCCAAGGCCACCGAGGCGGTCACCGAGGTGCAGTCGTGGCGGCAGCGCTCGGTGTGGGAGGTCAACCCCGAGCTCGCCTACCTGCAGATGAACGAGGGCATCCCCCTCACCCACCCCAAGCGCAGCCAGCTCGGCCGCAAAGAACGGCGAGCCCTCCTCGACGTCAAGCTCCCCGGCATCGACCGGGTCATGGAGCAGCGTGGGCGCGGCGTGCGCGAGTCGAGGCTCCTCGACGCCGCCGCTGACCTGTGGACGGCAAGGCGCATCCTCGCCCGGGCCATCACCCGCCTGACGGAGCCCCCGGAATGGGACGCCGAAGGCGTCCGCATGGACATCGTCTACTAAAAGCCCCGGCCCGGCCAGGCCCGGCCCGGCCAGGCCCGGCCCGGCCAGCGCCGGCCAGCCCCGGCCACGCCCGGCCAGCCCCGGCCACGCCCGGCCACGCCCGGCCAGGCCCGGTCCAGCCCAAGCGCCAGCCCAAGCCCCAGCCACAGCGCCGGCGCCGGCCCCGGCCTGGCCTCTCCGACCTCGGAGAATGACCATTCGGCTACTTTCTGAGCGGGATCGCGACGGGTGGCGTATTGTCTCACCCGAGCGGTAAGGGTAACCGTGCGCACCAGCCCGCACGGGGAACAGGGGCAGGGCCATGCATCACAACTTGTTGATGCTGAACGATCTCTATTTCGCCTTCGGCGCCACCATCTACGTCGGGACCATGTGGGCGTTGCGGTTCTTTTTCTATCCGAGCTGGCGCTCAATGACCCCGGCGACGGTCTTCGACCACTTCGTCGTGCCCACCCGGGCCGCCACCCGGTTCTTCACCGTGGTCGTGCCCCTGATGTTCGTCGCCGCGGTGGTGGCCATCGTCGAGGAGTGGGGCCACGCCCAGCTCTGGCAGGCGGCGGTGTGCCTGGCCGGCGTCGGCGTGTCCAGCTTCGTCGGGCAGGTGTTCATCATCCCCATCAACAAGCGCGTCGCGGCCGGTGTCGCCGCCGACGCCGCTCAACGCCTCGATCAGGCCGGGCTGGACAAGCTCCTGCGCCGCTGGATGGCGCTCAACGACGTCCGGTGGGTGACCACCACCATTACCTGGGTCGCCATCATGTGGCTGCTGGTCGCCAAGGGTGACCTGAGCCGGGCGTTCGGTCGATGACGCCCGCGGTGACCACAACCGGCGCTCTCGACGAGGTCGTGGGCTTCACCGCCGGCGACGGCATGGCTCTCAGCCTGGTGCACGTCGTGGGGGAGTCCTCGCCGACGCTCGGGCCCGTCCTGCTCGTCCACGGCGCCGGAGTACGGGCCAACATCTTCCGGGCGCCGGTCGAATCCAACCTGGTCGACGTCCTTCTCGCCGCCGGCTACGACGTGTGGATGGAGAACTGGCGCGCCAGCCTCGACCTGCCACCCAACCAGTGGACCCTCGACCGGGCGGCGGCGTGGGACCACCCCCAGGCGGTGAAGGCGGTGATGGGACGCACCGGTGCCGACTCGCTGAAGGCGGTGATCCACTGCCAGGGCTCGACCAGCTTCATGATGTCGGCGGTCGCCGGCCTGATTCCCGAAGTGACCACCATCGTCACCAACGCCGTGTCCCTGCACCCGGTGCTCTCCCGGCTCGCCCGCTGGAAGATCGAGGCAGTCCACCGCCCGGCAAAGGCGCTGACCCGTTACCTCGACCCGCGCTGGGGGATCGAGGCGCCGGACCTGATAGCCGAGGCGGTGGTGGGCTGGGTCCGCCTCACCCACCACGAGTGCGACAACACGGTGTGCCGGATGGCCAGCTTCACCTACGGGGTCGGCAAGCCCACGCTGTGGTCGCACGCCAACCTGAACGAAGCCACCCACGAATGGCTGCGCCACGAGTTCGGCGCCGTGCCCCTCACCTTCTTCGACCAGATGGCGCGCTGCGTGCGGGCCGGCGAGCTGGTGGCGGTGGACGGGCTGTCCGACCTGCCGGCGCGCTTCGGGTCCGCCCCGCCGCGCACCGACGCCCGCGTCGTGCTGCTGGCGGGAGAAAGAAACCGCTGCTTTTCCCCCGAAAGCCAGCGCCGTACCTACGAATTCCTGAAGGCGAACGGCAAGGGCAAGTACGAGATGCATCTTCTCCCCGGTTACGGTCATCTCGATGTTTTTATGGGGAAAGACGCGGCCGTAGATGTGTTCCCGATCATTTCTGCGGCTCTCGCCGTCGACTGAGCAAGGAGGAGACCATGGGGGTGCCAGCCCGCATCGACGACGAAACGGGGCGCTATTCACTGGTTGATGGGATCCCATTCCAGCTCCCGGTGGCGTCGCACCATTCCCCGGCGCTGATGGCCGCTTTCACCATCGACGCCGACGCCGCCGCCAAACTCCTGCCCGGTCACGAGCTGTACCCGCTACGCCTGCCCGGCGGGCGCGCCGTGCTGATGATCACCGTCATCGATTACACGTCGACCAACATCGGCAAGTACATCGAGTTCAGCATCGGCATCTATGTCACCCACGGCCGGCGCCCGGCGCCGGCCTTTCTGCCCCTGCTTTTACGCAGCCATTACGACGTCGGCCAGTACGTCTATGACTTGCCGGTGAGCACCGAGATATCGGTCAAGGGTGGAAAGGGCATCTGGGGGATGCCCAAGCACCAGGCCAACCTCGATTTTCGCGTGGACCGCTCGACGGTGTCCAGCCAGTACGACCTGGACGGCGAGCTGGCCATGCGCATAACCATCCGCCGGCCCCGCACGACGTGGCTGCCGGTACGAATGGCATCGGCCAATTTCTGCGCCTTTAGAGGAATGTTGATGAAATCGTCGATCTACTTTCACGGACGTATAGGCGCTTCGCTGTTCTCGCAGCGCTCGGCAGAGCTGGTGATAGGGGACCATCCCCGAACCGCCGCCCTTCGCAGCCTGGATGTCGCCGCCCGCCCCCTGCTCACCGCCTACTTCCCATCCTCGGCGGGGATCCTCGACGACCATTACGAGGGCTGGTTCCTCAGCGACGACGATCCCCCAGACAAGCAGCCCGAGGGCATGGAGAGCGTGGTCGACCTGGGCCTGGGGGAGGGCTGGCTGCCCCCACCATCGGCCGGCGGGCGGTTGAGCGACGGCAGCGGGGATGGCTAGTGCCAATGCAAAGGCCCTCGGAGGCGGCACCAGGCCCCGCCGCCGGGGCTGGGAGTCACGCACGCTGGAGGCGGTCGCCGCCCTCACCGCCGCGTCGGGCGCCATGCAGATGGTGGCCCCCGGGGTGGTCCTGCGCGGCGTCGCCCCGGGAGCCGACCGGCTGGGCCGGCACCTGTTCGCCACCGTCGGGATGTTCATGGTCGTGTCGGGGGGGACGCTGCACCAGGCCCTGCGTCCTGCCCGACCGGACCCGGCGATGCTCGCCTGGTCGGGCGCCCAGAAGCTCGGAGCGTCGGCGGCGGTGGCGATCGGGGTGAGGCGCCGGCTGATGTCGCCGCTGGCGTTGTCCGTCGCCGCCTTCGACCTGGTGTCGGGCGTGGCTTGCCTGGCCTACCGGCGCCGCCTGCGCCTACCGCTCGGCGCGGGCGGCTGAGGGCGAACGGGAGACCATGGCCCATCCATACCTGGCCCCCGACACCGGCGACGACGCCGGTTTCCGCCGGTCCTTGGTGCTGGCCGGCGGCGGCATGCGGGTCTCCTACCAGGCCGGCGTGCTCGCCGCCTTGGAGGAGGAGGGCCTGCGCTTCCACCACGTCGACGGCACGTCGGGGGGGACCATGAACCTGTCGATGGTCCTCGCCGGCCAAGGGGTCGAGGAGATCTGCGAGCGCTGGCGCAGCCTCGACCCTCGACATTTCGCCGCCCCCCTGCCTTGGCGCGACTACATGCGCTCGCCTCGCTGGCCGGCTCTCGGCGGCGCCGGGGGCATGCGTGACAAGGTGTTCCCCCACCTGGGCATCGACGCTCGGGCGGTGAGAGCGGCGCAGGGGGTGATCGGCACATACAACGTCGCAAACTTCGCCACCAAGCAGTCCGAGGTATGGGAACACCCCGACGTCGATGACGACCTGCTGGTGGCGGGGGTATCGCTGCCGGCGCTCATGCCCGCGGTGATGCGCGCCGGCGTCGCCTACACCGACGCGGTGTGGATCCGGGACTCCAACGTGCCCGAGGCGCAGCGGCGGGGCAGCGACGAGGTGTGGCTGGTTTGGTGCATCGGCAACACGGCCCGCTATGCCAACGGCTCGTTCCGCCAGTACGTCCACATGATCGAGATGGCGGCCAGCGGCTCGCTGTTCGCCGACCTCGACCGCCTGAGCGAGCGCCCGGCCGCCGGCGGCCTGCGCCTGCACGTGATAAAGCCGAGCCGGCCGCTGCCCCTCGACCCCGACTACTTCTTGGGGCGCATCGCCGCCGCCACCCTCATCGACCTCGGCTACCAGGACGCCCGCCGCTACCTGCGCGACGCCCGCGCTCAGGTGGCGCCGTGGGGGCCGGCGATCACCCGCATGAACGATGCGGTGCCAGGTGCGACCGTGCGCCTGCACCTGGAGGGCCCGTTCTCTGCCGAGCGCGGCGGACCGGTCGAGCACAGCGGGCGGACAGCGAACGACGGGCAGGCCGGACCGGTCGGGCACGGCGTCCTGCGCGCCGACTTGCGCCTCGAGGCGCCCGCCGCCGCGTGGCGGACGGGGGGGCCAGTGGTGATGGCGGTGGCCGGCGACGTCAGCGTGCCCGGCGTCGCCCCCCACGCCCTGATCGAGGACGGCACGGCCACCGTCGCAGCGGCCCCCGCCGGCGCCGGAGGCCGGGAGCCGGGCCTGGCCGGCGCCGGAGGCCAGGAGCCGGCCCATCAACCCGGCCCGGCGCTCATCTTGGACGTGGGGTGGAGAGATCATGCGGAGCCTTACCGTCTGCGGGCGGTCAGCGCCGCCGGCGGCCTGGCCGCCACGCTGCATCACGGGACCGACGCCAAGGTGACGGGCACGGCGACGTTCCCCTTCGGCCCCGTCCAGGCCGCCGCCGCCCTGCCCTCGATCCACGCGACCAACGCGGCGTCGAGCGCTGCCGCCTGGCGGGCCAGGACCTACATGGCCCGCAGCGTGTGGCGCGCCGCGAGGGGTTGAGCGACGTGGCCGATCACTTCGACGCCATCGCGGTCGGCTCCGGTTTCGGCGCGTCGGCCGCCGCCTGCCGCCTCGCCCAAGCCGGGCGGTCGGTCCTGGTCCTCGAACGAGGCCGCAGCTACCCGCCGGGTTCTTTTCCCCGCAGCCCCAGCGGAATCGGCGCCAATCTTTGGGACCCGTCCTCTGGCCTCTACGGCATGTTCGACGTGTGGGCCTTCCGGGGCATCGAGTCGCTGGTCTCCTCGGCTCTCGGCGGCGGGTCGTTGATCTACGCCAACGTGTTGCTGCGCAAGGACCCGAAGTGGTTCGTGGAGGACACGCCCGGCCAGGCGCGCCAGCCATGGCCGATCACCTACGACGACCTCGAGCCGCACTACGAGGCGGCCGAGGCGATGCTCGGCGCCCAGCGTTACCCCTTCGACGTGGCCCCGTATTCGGCCACGGCCAAGACTTCCGCCATGCGGGACGCGGCGGCGGAGCTGAATCTCGACTGGCAGCGGCCCCCCCTGGCGGTGACCTTCGCCAACCCGGGGCGGCCACCGGTGCCCTCCGAGCCCATCGTCGAGGCGCACCCCAACCTGCACGGGCTGCCCCGGCGCACGTGCCGGCTGTGCGGGGAGTGCGACATCGGCTGCAACGACGGGGCCAAGAACACCGTCGATTACAACTACCTTTCCCGGGCCGCCGACGCCGGCGCCGAGATCCGGACCCTGTGCGAGGTGCGCCGCATCGACCCCGTCGCCGGGGGCGGCTACCGGGTGGGCTACGTCCGCCACGACCCCGAGGCCGTGCCCGGGGAGCTGCATTATGCGAGTGCGCGCAGGCTGATCCTCGGGGCGGGGACGTTCGGTTCGACCTACCTGCTGCTGCGCAACCGCAGCGCCCTGCCGGCGCTGAGCCCCACCCTCGGCAGCCACTTCTCGGGCAACGGGGACCTGCTCACGTTCCTGCGCCACAGCAGTCGGCGCGTCCAAGGCGCGGCGGTCCCCCGGCCGCTCAACCCCGAGTACGGCCCCGTCATCACCAGCGCCATCCGCATGCCCGACACCCTCGACGGCAACGGGGACGTTGGCCGCGGTTTCTATATAGAAGACGGCGGCAACCCCCACTTCCTCGACTGGGTGGTGCAGTCGGCCGGCGTCCCGTCCGTCCTGGCCCGGGCCACGCGCTTCGCCCTGCGCCGGGCGTGGTCGCACCTGCGGGGCAAACCCCGCTCCCACATAAGCGCCGACATCTCGGGCCTCCTCGGCGGGGGGACCGCGTCGGCGACCATGCTGCCGATGCTGTGCATGGGCCGGGACGTCCCCGATGGGACCATGCGCCTGCGCGGCGGCGACCTCGACCTGGACTGGACGATGCGCACCTCGGCTGCTTACTTCGACCGGGTGGAGGAGACCATGGGACGTATTGCCGGGGTGCTCGGGGCGTCGCTGGCCAACAACCCAATGCGGCTTTTCAGGCGCCTGATTACCGTCCACCCCCTCGGCGGCGTCCCCATGGGGAGCGGCCCCGGGCGCGGGGTGGTCGACGGGTGGGGCGAGGTCTTTTCCTACCCGGGGCTGCACGTCGTCGACGGGTCGGTCATGCCCGGTCCGGTGGGGCCCAACCCCTCTCTCACCATCGCCGCGTTCGCCGAGCGGGCCGCGGCCCACATCGTCTCGGGGGCCTGAACGTGAGCTATCTCCTGCAGTTCACCGAGAAGATGTACGGGGCGTTCGCCTTCGGTGAGACCGACTACCGGGCCGGCTACACCGCCGGGCTGGCCGGCGCCGGGCTGGCCGGCGGAGGGCTCGCCGGCGGCGGGCTCGCCGGCGGCGGAGGCCTCGCCAGTGGCGGCGAGGTCATGTTCCGCCTCACGATCGCCGCCGACGACGTCAGCTCCATGATCGCCGATCCCAACCACAAGGCCGTGCCCCGCGGCTATGTGGGCTGCGAGGCCCTGGGCGGGCGCCTCCCGGTGGAGGCCGGCGTGTTCGACCTGTTCGTGGACGAGGGCCCGAGCGGCCCCCAGAGCGGGGGGCAGGGCGGAGGTACGCGCCACATGCTGTACCGGCTGTACTTCTCGGACTCCACCGGCAGGCCGCTGACACTGGCCGGCTACAAGGACGTGCGCCCCGGTCCCCTTCTCCGGGTGTGGCCCGAGACCTCCACGCTCTACACGCGCATCCTGGCCGGCCACGTGCCGGTCGACGACGGCGGGCAGGCCAGCACCGACGGGGTGGTCGGCTCGGGGATCTTGCGCATCCGGCCCCTCGACTTCGCCTGGCAGCTCACCACCTTCCGGGTGCGGGGCCCGTCGCGACTGGGGGAGCTACGGGCGTTCGACGCCTTCGGGCGCCTGTTTTTGGGCGAGCTGTGGCAGGTGTTCGACCCCCTGCGCCGGCACCCGGGCGCCGGCAAACCGGCTGCAGGCAAGCCGGCTGCAGGCAAGCCGGCTGCAGGGAAAGGCCCCGGCGAGGGTGGCTGACATCCGCTATGTCGTGCTGTCCGACCTGCACTTCGGGGCGGACAACAGCGTCCTCACCTCGGTCCTCTCCGAAGGCGGCGGCCGCTTCCAGGTGGACCCGACCGCACCGACGCCGCTGCTGGAGGGGATGGTCGCCGGCCTGCGCGAGCTGACCGCGGGCCAAAGCGACAGGCCCACGCTGATCCTCGCCGGCGACGTGTTGGACCTGGCCCTGTCGCCCGACGAGGTGGCGGCCACCGCGTTCGAGGGGTTCGTGGACCTGGCCTTCGCACCGGCCGACCGGTTGTTCGCCCCCGTCGTGTACTACCTGCCCGGCAACCACGACCACCACCTGTGGGAGACCGCCCGCGAGGCCCAATATGTGGCGGCCCTGAAGGGATGGCCGCCGGGTAAGGCCCTCGAGGCGCCGTGGCACACCACCCGGCTGCTCCCCGAGCGCCAGCCCCCGGTGACCCCCGGGCTGCTGTCGGCCGTCATCGGTCACCGGACCGGTTGCGGCGACGTGTCGGTCCACGTGGCCTACCCCAACCTGGCCCTCACCGCCGGCGGCGGCCGGCGCTGCCGGGTGGTCAGCCACGGCCATTTCACCGAGCCCATCTACACGCTCATGTCCCACCTGCGCGACCTGCTCTTCCCCGACCAGCGGGTGCCGGGGGCGGCGTCGATCGCCACCCTGGAGGAGGAGAACTTCGCCTGGATCGACTTCTTCTGGTCCACCCTCGGGCGCAGCGGCCAGGTGGGGGTGGACGTGGGCCTCGTCTACGCCGACCTGACCAGCGCGGCCGCCCTCGACGCGCTGGTCGCCAACCTCCTCGCCGGCCTCATGGCCCACGGCAAGGGCCCGGCGTGGCTCCGCCCCGTCGAGACGCGGGTGCTCTGCGCCATCTTCAAGCACGAGGTGAACCACCTGGCCAAGAGCGAGCGGGGCACCCCCGACGTCGCCCTGAGCGCCAGGAGCCAGGTGGGCCTGCGCGCCTACCTGGGCGGTCCCCTCGCCGGCCAGATGCGCAGCGACCTGGGGGAGGTGCCGCCCGACGTGGGGTTCATCTGGGGCCACACCCACAAGCCCTACGTCGACACCTGGGCGGTGGACGGTTACCCGAACCCTGTGCAGATCCTCAACACCGGCGGCTGGGTGGTCGACACCGCCGAGGCCGTCGACGTGCAGGGCGGGGGCGCCGTGCTCCTCGACGACGACCTCAACGCCGTCCTGGTGCGGTTCTACAACCAGACGGCGGACGGCAAGCCGGCGCCGGTGAAGGTCCTGTCGGCCGTCGCCGGCAACCCGCTGTTTGACGCCCTGGCCGGCGCCATCGACCCGGCGGCCGAGCCGTGGTGCTCGATATCGGCGGCGGCGGCGTCCCTCGTCAGCGAACGCCACCAGCTGCAGGTCCAGGTCACCGCGGCCAAATCTCCCTAAAAGCCCATAAGAGAAAGGAAAGTCAATGCCTGGAAGTGAGCTCGTATCCCAGGAGATCCCCGAGCAGGTCGTCGTCGACAAACGCCTGGGGCGCCACGTCCTCCACGACCCCCGGTCGCTGGAGTTCGCCGCCCCCCGCGCCCCCCAGATCGTGAGCGTCAGCCACAATGCCACCGGCCTGCCCCTCGACCAGGGCAACATCGGCTCGTGCACGGCCAACGCGTTGTGCGGGGCGCTCGACTCGGCGCCCGACGAGAAGAGCGGCACCGTCTACAACGAGAGCAAGGCGGTGCAGCTCTACGAGCTCGAAACCAAGATGGAGGGCAAGCCCTACCCGCCCAACGACCCCGGCGGCACCGGCCTCATGGTTTGCAAGGCGGCCAAGCAGCTGGGCTGGATCACCTCCTACCAGCACGCCTTCGGCATCCAGCACGCCTTGGAGGCCCTGGTGCTGCGCCCGGTCATCACCGGTGTCAACTGGTACACGAGCTTCGACACCCCCGACCCCCGAACCGGGCTGGTCGAGATCGCCCCCGGTGCGACGGTCCGCGGCGGCCACGAGTTCGTCGCCGACGGCATCGACGCCGCCAACCAGCTGGTGTGGTTCTGGAACAGCTGGGGCACGGTGTTCGCCAAGGGCGGCCGTTTCTGCATGACCTACACCACCTGGGAGCAGCTCCTCGCCAACCAGGGAGACGTCACCGTGCCCGTCGTGTAATTCGGGGGTACGGAGCCCGTCAGCCGGTAGCGCCGCCGACCTGCGAAACTGCTGCCAGCGAGGAGGCCGACATGGACATCGACAGGCTGGCCGATCTGGGGGTGCTTCCCAATGCTGTGGCCGACGTCGGCGTGGCGCGCGAGACCGCCCGCCGGCGCCGGCTGGGGCGCCTCGCCCTCGTGGGCGGCGTCGTCGCCGCGTGGCTGTGGGCGTCGCTGCTCGACGGCAGGCTGCTGTTCCTCCCCCGCCTGACCAAGGGGGAGACCCAGGCCCTGCCCCTCGTCGGGCTCGTCCTGCTCATCGGCGCGGTCATGGTCGTGCCCCTGCTGGCCGCGGGGCGGTCCCCGCACGTGCGTTTCCGCCCAGAAGAGATCGATGTTGGTTTGGAGGATGTGAAAGGAATACCTGTCGCCGTCGACGAAGCCGTCAAGACGCTGAACCTCTTTCTGGCTCACCGCACCTTTCGCGACCAGATGGGCGGGACACCGAGGAAGGCCATACTCTTCGAAGGGCCGCCGGGCACCGGCAAGACTCACCTGGCCAAGGCGTTGGCGCGCGAGGCGGGCGTGCCTTTCTTCTTCGTGTCGTCCTCCGCATTCCAGTCGATGTTCTACGGCCAGACCAACCGCAAGATCCGGTCCTATTTCGCCGCTTTGCGCGCCGCGGCGCGCCAGGAGGGCGGCGCCATCGGCTTCATCGAGGAGATCGACGCCATCGG
The DNA here is from genome assembly GCA_035552775.1 of Acidimicrobiales bacterium. Lineage (GTDB taxonomy): Bacteria > Actinomycetota > Acidimicrobiia > Acidimicrobiales > Palsa-688 > DASZKW01. The sequence continues at coordinate 32,707 of DASZKW010000105.1, forward strand.
CGCCACCAGGGCGGGCCTGGCCGGCGGCGGGGGCGGGCGCGAAGGCATCTCCGGGGTGGTCAACGAGCTGCTCATCCAGCTTCAGTCCTTCGACCAGCCCCCCTGGCTGTACCGGATGGCCGGGGGTTGGGTGGAGGCGTTCAACCGCCTGCTGCCCCCCGGGCGGACCCTGCGCAAGCCGGCGCCGGAGCCTGCCAACGTCCTCGTCATCGGCGCCACCAACCGGGCCGCCGACCTCGACCCCGCCCTGCTGCGCCCCGGGCGTTTCGATCGCACCCTGACCTTCGACCTGCCCAGCCGCTCGGGGCGCGTCGACATCCTCGAGCACGACCTGGCCCGCCGGTCCCACGCCCCCGACCTCGAGGGGCGCATGGACGCTCTGGCCGGGCAGACCTTCGGCTACAGCCCGGCGATGCTCGTCCACCTGCTGGACGAGGCCCTGGTGTGGGCCCTGCGCCGGGGGGCGCCGGCCATGTCCTGGGACGACATCCAGCGGGCCAAGATGACCGAGGAGGTGGGACTGGCCCAGCCGGTGGAGTACACCGAGGCGGAGCGGCGCACCATCGCCACCCACGAGGCCGGCCACGCCACCGTGGCCTGGCTGGTGGGCACGTCGCGCCGCCTCGAGGTGCTGTCGGTCATCAAGCGCAACTCCGCCCTCGGCCTCCTGGCCCACTCCGACACCGAGGAGCGCTGGACCCAGACCGAGTCCGAGCTGCGGGCCCTGGTCCAGATCGCCCTGGCGGGGATGGCGGCGGAGCTCGTCTTCTTCGGGGAGCGCAGCTCGGGGGCGGCCGCCGATTTGAAGTACGCCACCACCCTCGCCGCCCAGATGGTGGGAACCATGGGGATGGGCGACACCCTCATCTCCTATGAGGCGGTCCAGGCTGGCGGTTCCAACCTGTCGGCCAAGGTCCTGTCGAGCGACGAGGGACGCGAGGCTGTCGCCCACCTCCTCGACGCCGCCCGCCTGGAGGTGATCTCGCTGCTGGAGGCCAACCGCCACGTCGTCGAGGCGCTGCGCGACGCCCTGCTCGAGCGCGACGAGCTGGTCGGCGACGACGAGATCCTCTCCGTCATCAGGGGAGCCGTAGACGCCACGGTGTAGGACCGCTACAACGGCAAATGAGCCATTGGTCACACGGCGTGGCCTGCGGTTTGACCAATTGGACAAATACTGACCGTCTGAAGCCTCCGGGCTGGACAACACGGCGCCGTGGATGCATGGTTGGACGCACTGGGCTCACCAGTTAAGGGCGAAAAACTCGGAGGTATGGGCAGATGTCCTCCCATTTGTTCAAGCGCGCGCGCCAGCGCGTGGCTTTACTGGCCGCCACCATGACCATTGCCGGCATGTCCGGGGTGACGGTGGGCGCGGCGCTGACCGCTCCGCCGGCGTACGCGTACACGGCGCCGTCGGTGGTCAAGGACATCAGCGCCAACTCGGTCACCTCGGGTGTGCTGTTCGGGGGCCGCAACGAGGCCCTGGCGGTCAACCCCGTGAACAACCAGATCGTGCTCGCGGCCGAGGAGTTCGGCGGGCTGTGGCGATCCAACGACGGCGGTGGCCACTGGGCCCACGTGGACGGGCTTCCGCTGACGGCGATGGACGACGTCAAGTTCGCCACGAGCGACCCGAGCCTCGTCATAGCCACCGGGGAGTACGACGGCGCCTCCGCCGACCACCAGGCGGAGGTCTACGTCAGCACCGACGGGGGTACCACCTGGTCGCAGGCCAACACCACAACGTGTGGAGGCAACGGGGCTCGCAGCGCCCACAAGATCGTCATCGGCGCCGGCACCCCCGGCAGCCTGACCGTGTTCGTGGCCACCGACTGCGGTCTGGTGGAGAGCACCAACTCCGGCTCGACGTGGTCCAATGTGCTGCCCAACGGGGTTGGCAACCAGTTCTGGGGCATGGCCATTGGCGGCACCGGTCCGAACTTCAGCGTCGACACCTGCGGTGGCTCGGGCTTTTTCCGCTCCACCAACGGCGGCGGGGCGTGGGTGCAGAACACGGGGGCACTGGCCGGTGGCTCGTTGCCATGCCGCATAGCCACTGCCCCGGGTGACGCCAGCGTGGTGTTCCTGGCTTCGTACTCCAAGACCAAGGCCTCCAATGGGTTGTGCCTGGGCCAGCTGTTGGAGTCCGACAACGGCGGCACTTCTTTCACCAGCCTCAATCCCACAGGCGACGGCAACTGCCGCCCGGCCAACGTCATCACCGCCCCCGGATTCGACGGATTGGCCAACCACTTCGAGGTGTTCTTCGCCACCGACACCAACTGGGTGCACCAGACCTGCGACCTGAACAACCTGCCCGGCGCCACCGCCTGCGGGGTCGGCAACGGCGCCGACGGCGGGGCATTCTCGGACTACGACGGCAGCATCAAGGCCGTGCACAACGGCCCAGACTCCTCCGACCTCGGCTTCGGCGCCAACGGCTGCCCGGACCTGTCCACCGGCGACGGCGGCATCTTCTCCACCGCCGACGGCTGCGACTCGAGCCCGACGTTCACCCAGGCCAACGTGGGCCTGCACGCCCTCCAGGCGACCGGCGGCGCCGGCACGTCGTACTCCGGCCACACCGATTTGTACTTCAGCACCCAGGACAACGGCATCTGGAACACCGGCGACGGCGGCAGCAACTGGCAGGTACAGGGTCCCGACGTCTACGGGGTATTCGCCGACCAGGACGGCCCGCCGTCACAGGTGATCTACAAGGAGTGCTGCTTTGGTAGCCCCCCGAGTGCGCACCTGCTACAGAACAACGAGGCTCTCAGCAGTGAGGGCTCGTTTAGCGGGCCCCCCGGCAACCTCCCCGCATTCGGCAACATCCTCGGCGCCCAGTTCGGCTACCAGAGCTACGCCCTGCTGACTGCGGACAGCACGCCGACGTGGAGGGTCTACGTGACCACCAACAATGGCAGCTCGTGGACGCAGATGGGCGCTGATCTCCCAGCCGGGAGCAACCCCAGCCAACTGGTCGCCTCGGGCACGCCGGCCTCGCCGAGCTTCTACCTGCTCAACACGGTCGGCGCCAACCCCCCGACCGTCTCGCGCCTGGCAGGGTCCCTCAACGGCACCGCCACCTTCACCCCGACCGACAACGGGCTGACCAGCCCCGCCCTGATCGGCGTCGACCCGACCAACCCGCTTCTCCTCTACGCCGAGGACAACGCCAACAACGGGGCCATGATGCGCAGCGTCAACGGCGGAGCCTCGTGGGTCGCCGACTCCCAACTCACCAACCTCATCACCGCGAGCGGTGCCTACTCGTTCCCCGGTTTTGTCACCGCCATCGGGTTCGACCCCAACAGCGCCACGGTGCTGGTCGGCACCACCGACGAGGGTGTGTTCGCCTCCACCAACGGCGGTGGGGTCTGGTCGTCGCTCCACGGTTCGGGATCGGTCGAACGGGCCGTCGCCTTCTTCTTCGACGAGAAGACGGGCAAGGCGTACGCCACCAGCAGGGGCCGGGCCGAATGGGAGATCGACCTCCCCCACGCCGACCTGTCGATCACCAAGACCCATTTCCCCGACCCGGTGCTCGCCGGCAACCAACTGACGTGGGACCTCAGCGTCACCAACGACGGCCCCGACGCCGCGCCTGACGTGACGGTGACCGACACCCTCCCGCCCCAGCTCACCTACCTGACCAACAACCTCAACCCGCCCGCGGGCTGCAGCGCCAACCTCGGCGTGGTGACGTGCTCGCTCGGCGACCTGGCCAGCGGCCAGACCGTCACATTCGAGATAGTGACCCTGGTCAGTCCTGACACCGTCGTCAACACCGGCGGGGCCACGAGCATCACCAACACGGCGGTGGTTGGCAGCGCCGCGGTTGTCGACTCCAACCAGGCCAACAACACCGCCGAGGACACCGCGGTCGTCAACGACTCCGCCGACCTGTCGGTGACCAAGCTGTGCACGCCCGACACCACCGTGTACGCGGGGACGCCGATCACCTGCACCGTGTACGTGGACAACCACGGGCCTTCCTACGCCCGCAACGTGGTACTCGACGACACCGCCTCGTCCAACGGGGCGTTCACCGTCTCCAACATGGCGATCTCGCCCGGACCGACCACCTGCAACACCAGCCCGGTCAGCGGGGGCCAGACCACCATATGCGCGGTCGGCAACCTGGCGCCGGCGTCCACCACCCACACGGGGAGGGTGACCCTCACCTACACGATCAACGCCAACCAGGGCCAGAACATAGACAACGTGGCCTCTGTTCGCAGCGACACACCCGATCCGGACGCGACCAACAACCAGGCCCAGGTCAACCTCACCGTCACCGCGGTGGCCGACCTGGCCCTCACCGAGAGCGGCCCGGCATCGGTGGTGGCGGGCACGCCGATCACCTGGACGCTGCACGCATCCAACAACGGGCCGTCGACGGCGAGCAACGTGGCGATCACCGACACCGTCCCCGCCGGAGTGTCGATCACCTCGGTGACGATGCCGGGGTCATCGTGCACGGCCGGCGTCCCGGGTGACTCCACCCGGCCCACGGTGTGCACCTTCGGTTCGCTCGCACCCTCGGCGACGTCGTCGACGATGACGATCAACGCCACCGTCAACCCCCAGACGACGGGGATCCTCCACAACGACGCCGACGTGAGCAGCGCCACCTTCGACAACAACAGCACCAACAACCTGGCCCACAGCGACACCACTGTGGTGGTGCAACCCGGCCTGTCGGTGACGGAGGCTGCCACTCCCACCACGGCCACCGCCGGCATGGCGCTGAGCTACCAGATAACCGTTGCCAACGCCGGCCCGTCGACGGCGACCGGCGTGTATCTGAGTGACGTGCTCCCCGCCGCGGTCACCTTCAACTCCACCGGTGGGTCCGGCACCTGCGGCTTCCAGACGAGCAGCAACACCGTCACCTGCCAGCTGGCCAACCTCGACCCCGGCCAGAGCGAGTCGGTGTTCATCTACACCACCGTCAAGTCGTCGACGCCGCCTGGGTCGATCACCAACACGGTGACGGCGAGCGCCACCTCGAGCCCCAACGCCACCGCTTCGCTCACCACACCCGTCCAGACGCGGGCGGACCTGGCCGTCGTGCTCACTTCGGACGCGGTCGTGTACAAACCATCGACGACCATCCACTACCAGGTCACCGTCACCAACGCCGGGCCGTCCGACGCCCAGCAGGTGGTAGTCACCCAGGCGCTGCCCACGGTGAAGCAGGGCAAGTACGTGTCCAACAACATCGGCTGCGCCCCGCCGTCGGGGACAACCCTGGTGTGCCAGTCGCCATCGGTGGCCGCCCTGGCTACCATCCCCGCCGGGGGGTCGGTGACATGGCAGGTAAACTTCTACATCACCGGCAACAAGGGCACCATCACCAGCACCGTGACGGTGACGTCGGCGACCACCGACCCGGTGGCGTCGAACAACTCCTCGACTCGGGTGGTGACCGTCAAGTAGCCATTACGCGTGTCACCCCGGGCTCGGATTCGATGAGCGGGCGCCGCCGGGTGCGTTGTCTGTGCCGCTCGACGACGGTTGCCGCCTCGGTGGTGTTCGCCACCGTGTCCGGCGCGACGGTGGGCACCTGGTTTGCCGCCCCGGCGGGCGCCGTAGTGGTTGGGGCTGCGGCCGGGGCCGGGGCTGCGGCCGGGGCCGGGGCTGCGGCCGGGGCCGGGGCTGCGGCCGGGGCTGCGGCCGGGGCTGCGGCCGGGGCTGGCGGGGCTTTGGCTGCGGCCGGCGCGCCCGGCGTGGCGGTCGACCCCACCTACGGGCCGCCGCTCATCACCATCAAGGTGACCGGCGCCCACTTCTGCGGGCGCCCGTGCGGGCCGGTGGCGATCGCCTTGGGGAGCCTCTACGTGGCCAGCGCCATACCCGTCGCCCCCGACGGCACCTTCACCACCTTCGTGCGCGTCCCCGGAACCGTGCGTCCCGGTGCGGTACCGGTCGTCGCATCCCAGTCCGAGGCCAACGGGGCAATCAACCGAGCGCAGACCAACTACACAGTCACCATCGGCACCCCGGCGCCCACCAGCTACCCGACCCCATCCGTCGTCCAACCCCCCACGGGGGCAACGCCCCCCGGCGGCACGGCGCCCCCCTCGGCGACGGCGACGACTGGTGGCAGCACCCTCCCGTCCGGGGTGGTCAAGCCGGCGACCAGCCGCACGGTGCCGGCCCCCGGCGCCGCCAAGACGAGCACGCCGACCAGGCCGGGCGTGACGAGCCCAGGGCGGAGCACTCGACCGGTGGCCTCGCCGGCCGACGCGCCCCACCGCCCCGCCGCGGGGGGCACGTCGCTGCTGGTGCCGGCGCTCGCCGGCGCCGCTGTCCTGGCTCTGGCCGGCGCCGCCGCGCTGTTACAGGCTCGGCGGCGCCGTCGGAAGAGCTAGTTGCTGGCGTCGGCTGGTCTCCAGTCGAGCACGCACGGCTGGCTGACCGTCCGGAACGAGTTGTGGCTCCAGTCGTTGGTGCCGCATCCCGGGTTCTGGTCCTCGGCGTCGAAGTAGCGGTTGCCGGTGCCCTTGTTGGAGACGAGGACGTTGTTCGAGGCGCCGGTACCCGGGACGTAGACGGGGAGGCCGTTGGAGCCGAAGACCGGGTGGTGGCTGGGGTCGTAAAGCTGGGCCATCTCGACCCCGATGCCGTCGCTGCCGTTGCCGTTGACCGTGTTGTGGCTGACGGTGTTGCGGTCCGCGCCCGGCGACAGCTCGATGCCGTCTCCCTGGCCGGTGTTCCCCGGAAGGGTCAAGCCGTTGAACGAGGAGGTGTTGTGGATCACCGTGTCGTCGGTCGCCGCGCACAGCACCGTGCTGTTGGGCGGATAGTCGTTGCAGCTACCGGGGGTGGACCACAGGCCGGGCCCACGAGGTCCCGCCCTGGTGCTGTACAGGATGATGCCGCTGTCCTTGTTGTACTCGGTGGTGTTGCCCACCACCGTCTCGAAGCTCGCCTGGACGGCCTTGGAGACCCCCATGCCGAACAGGTTGATCCCGAACCCCTGAGTCCGCCCGTAGCCGTTGTGGTTGGACGTGTTGTCCTTGACGAGGGTGTTGATGTTTCCCACGTCGCCGGTGCAGGTGACTTGGGTCAGCGGCACGAGGAAGGCGTCGTGGCACGACGCGTCGACCAGGATGCCGTTGTTGCCGGTGTCGGTCACCACGTTGCGCTCGACGTCGGTGTTGGTCATGTTGGGACCCTCCACCCTGATGCCCTCGTCGACGATCCCGGGCATCTGAGATCCCAGCGGGACGGCCACGCCGGTGGCGGCGGGCGTGCATGTCGTCGAGCCGCAGAGGGCGACGTTGTTGTCGGCCACCTGGTTGTCGAGGATCTTGTTGCCGGTGCCAGACATAGCCGGGCTGACGACGCCGTTGGTGACAGTGTACGGGCCGGTGACCAAGGTGATCCCGGAGTACTGGCCGTTGTGGGTGACGACGTTGTGGGTGATGTCGTTGTAGCTGGAGTTCCAAACGCTGACGCCGTCGCCGTTGTTGTTGCCGCCGATGGGGCTGATGTTGTCGTGCACGTTGAGCCGGGTGACCGTGTTGCCCTGGCCGTTGTCGATCCGCACGCCGGCCGCGAAGCCGGATACCTCACCGTTGAGGACCGTCGAGTCCGTCGCGCCGTCGAGGTGGATGCCGACCGAGTCGGCGGGCGGCCCCGTCCCGTACGAGTTCAAAGCCCCGAACACCTTGTGCCCGTTGAGGTTGAGAGTCACGTCTTTTGCGCTAATCGTGAGACCGTTGCCCGGGCACGGCCCGAGGTCGTTCGCCAGCACCGTGTCTTGGGTCAGCACCGCCCCACAGGCAAGGTCCTGGGCCGCCTGCGCTGACGCCGAGCTCACAAGAGCAGGGCTCAGCATGGTCATGCTGGCAACCATCGCCAAGGCTGGTACCGCGGTAACAGCGCGTTGAAGTCGATGCATGGGTAGTCATCCTTTGTACTGTCGGGTTTCGCCGGGTGCCGTATGTCGCGTAGTCACGAGGCATCGAGGCGCCATAAACCTATACATTTTGCCCCTACTCCCCGCCTGAGTCCGGTGCCCGCGGCACCTCCGAAGTACACGCCCGGACTTCTAAGAAATCAAAATAGCACAGTTCGGCTGGATTATGGCCGGCGGCGCTTACGCTGCGGCAGGTCGCGCAACTGGATGCTGACGAGAAGCCAGGCGCCGGCCGCAGCGGCCAGGAGGAACAACACGATCGCCACAGTCGGATAGCCGAACAGCCGCGCCGTGGTTGGCACGCGCATGATAAGCGCCGCCCCGATGATGAGCGAGGCAATGACCACACCGCTCGTGACGCGGTTCGCCAGCTTCTGGACACTGCGCATGATGTCCTGCTCATCGATGCCTTGCACCCTGAGCTTCAGCTCACCCTCGGCAAGGGCGTCCATTACCTTGTTCACGCGTCCCGGGAAACGTTCGGCGAACTCTTTCGCTTCCATCGCCGCAGCCATGACGTTGCCGGGCGACACGGCCTGGGTCAGCTTGCGCCGCATCAGGTCCGTGCCCTCGCGTTCGATGGCGGCGTTGGGATCGAAATCGGGGTCGAGCACCCGGACGACCTCGTCGAGATTCAGCAAGGCCTTACCCAGCATCGTCAGCTCGGCCGGTAGGCGAAGCCCGCAGCCCCCGGAGATTCGGGTGAGCTCGCCTACCACGGCGCCCGCCTGGATCTCATCGATCGTCGAGCCCTGGTTCCGGCTTACCAGCTCGGCCGCCTCCCTGCGGAACCGGTCCACGTCGTAGTCGTCGAGCTTCTGGCCGATTTCTATGGAGATCTCAGCGGCGTCGAGTCCGTGACCCTGGCTGACTGCGAGAAGCAATTTGATCAGGCTGTCCTGCATCTCGGGAGCCACCCGCGCCACCATCCCCAGATCGAGCAGGCCCAACTTGCCGTCGTCGGTGACCAGGATGTTGCCGGGATGGGGGTCGGCGTGGAAGAAGCCGTCGACGAGGATCTGGTCGAGATAGGCGGAGAACAGTTCCCTGGCCATCCGGGGTCCGTCGAGCTCCATCAGGGCGAGTGGCCCCAGGCGTCCGACGTTGCGTCCGGCCAAATAGTCCATGGTGAGCACGACGCCGGTCGTGTAATCCTCGACGGGTTGAGGGACCACGATGCGAGCATGGTGAGCCAGATTGCTGCCCAGAGTTACGAGGTTCCTGGCCTCTTGGCGGTAGTCGAGCTCAGCCATGAGTGATCGCCGGAACTCGGCCACCATATCGACGAACCCGAAGCGCCGACCAGCGTCGGTGTGCTCGTCGGCAAACTCGGCGATGCTCTCGATGGCGTCCATGTCGTCGACTATCCGCGCCCGGATGTTCGGGCGTTGAACCTTCACTGCTACCGGCCGGCCGTCACGCAGCTCGCCACGGTGGACCTGTCCAAGGGACGCAGAAGCAATTGGCGTTGGCTCGAAGCTGGCAAACGCCTTGGACACCTTCACCCCGAGCTCGACCGCCACTATCTGCTCGACCTCGTCGAAACTGAACGGCTCGACCTTGTCTTGCAGGCGGGAAAGCGCCTTCAGATACGGCGTGGGCAAAAGGTCGGCACGGGTCGAAAGGACCTGACCGAGTTTCACGAACGTCGGTCCCTTGGCCTCCAAATCCGCGGCGAGCTCCTCGGCATCGTGGTCTGCGGCGGCGGAACCGTCCGTAGCGGCGGGATCGGATCGATGGTTCAGGCCTGAGCGGCCGTGCTTGATCAGCAGCGCCCCGATGTCTTTGTATTGAGCGAGGTACCTAGGCTTCAGTGACACTCGAGATAAACCCTTCTGGTCCCCGACGCTACGAGCCGGCCGATATCCGAATTGCGCAAACTATCCGTGCTGCGGTCCACTCGACCCAGTTGGGAAGAATGCCAAGAGCCTGTTGCAGCGACGGGCTGTCAGGGTACCTGCCGCCGCGCTGAAGCGGGGCCACGACTGCCCGGGCCGTCGGCTCCCGTCCCGAGCTCTGAGTAGCTTGTGTCGATGCTGCGCTGCGCGGGTTGCGGTGAGCCGGTTTCGGAGTGGGCGGCGCGCTGTCCGGTCTGCGGGCGTACCACCGGCGACGCCGTACCAAGCCCAGACGACGTCGAGCCAAGCCCGGACGTCGCCGATCCCTGCGCCGCGACCGCACGGAGCCGGGTGCCGAGATGGCTCGTCGTCACGATCGCCGTGGCCGTGTTAGCTACCGCCGGCACCGTCGCCGGCATTGAGATGACGTCACAATCCCAGGGCATCACCAGCCCGACCCCGGGCGCCTTGGCCCGCGCCTTGGCTGGCTTCGGCGGTCGGGTGCTGGTGATGACCCCCGCCGCCACCGTCGAAACGACAGCTCCCGACGGTGAGAACGCCCTGGCAATCCCGGGTGTGGGCCCGTTCCAGGACCCGACCGTGGACGTCGCCCCCGACCAGAAGCTGTTCGCGGTCAGCACCGAGGGGCGCCTCGTGGCTCTGATCGAGGACCGCCCAGTGCTCGCTCCGGTCCGAGTCCTGACAGCGGCAATGGGCATCGCGGGTGCGGAGCCGTTCGCGGACGGTGACCGCGCCCTCGTAGTGGTAGGACCGGGCGGGACTGAGAACACAAACGCGATCGCCTTGCTCGTCGTCGGCGACGGCGCGCCCATCCCGCTTGGAAGCGGCGACGACGCGGCTGGCGACCCGCGGACATTGGGCGCTTTCGTATCGGTCGCCGCCACCCAACAGCCGACGATTGCGCCACCTGAGGTTTCTGCTGGCAAAGTCGATAGTCGGGTGGAGCTGCGACGCCCGGGCCAGGCGCCTGTCGTGGTCGCCACCGCTGCCAGGCTCGACGCAGACGCCGGCCAGGGCCCTACCACTGTTGCCCACCTGGCCGTACTCCCCGATGCCGCTGGAGACAAGCTGGCCGTGGCCCTCGACTTCAGCAGTGTCGGTGATGCCAACGTCCCCCTGGTTGTCATCGCCCGTACCGGCCGGTTCCTCGGAGCTGTCGGTGCCGACCTCGGTCCGACCGAGAACATGACGCCCGCCTGGTCGCCGGACGGCAATTCCATCGCCTACACAACCTTCGGCCCGAAGGGCGCGGGTCTGGCTGTGTGGACACCCGGTCGGGCGCCCGATGTGCGCGTCGCCCCCGATCACGGTGACGAGTTCAGCGGCTGCCTGTGGTCACCGCAGGCCACCGGGATCATCTGCCCCAATGCCTTGGGGCCCCGCCAGACGACCCAATGGGTGCTGGCCGCCAGCCATGGCGGACCGCTTTACCTGTTGCCCGACCCGGGCGTCCCGATCGCGTGGCTCCCCGGCCCAGTCCCCGTCAGCTCAGCCCGGCGCTGACCCACGCTTCCGGCTCCCCTGGTACCGTTTTTCCGGTGCAAGAGTTACGGAAGGTAGGCATTTATGGTCGTACTCGCCTCGAATCTGGGCTTCCCCCGCATGGGTCCCGACCGCGAGCTGAAGAAGTCGCTCGAGTCCTACTGGGCGGGGAAGACTTCGGCGAGCGAACTCGAGGCGACGGCGGCCGAGCTCCGGGAGCGTAACTGGTGGCTCCAGGCGGCGCTCGGGATCGATCACATCCCTTCGGGCGACTTCTCGCTCTACGACCAGGTGCTCGACACCTCGGTGCTGGTGGGCGCAGTGCCCGAGCGATACGACTTCGGATCCGACGTCAACCCCCTGGACCGGTACTTCGCCATGGCCCGGGGTGGGACAGTCGGTGGACGAGATGTCACGGCGCTCGAGATGACCAAGTGGTTCGACACCAACTACCACTACCTGGTCCCTGAGCTGACGCCCGGTCAGCGATTCGCCCTTTCTTCTACGAAGCCCCTCGACCAGTTCCGCCAAGCGGCGGCCATCGGGATCACCACCCGACCGGTGCTGCTCGGGCCGGTGTCGTTTCTCCTTCTCTCCAAGCGGACCGATGACAAGGATTCCAACCTCGACCTGCTCGGGGGGCTGTGCGCGGTCTATGCCGAGTTGCTCGAGTCCCTCCAAGACGCCGGCGCGTCCTGGGTGCAGATCGATGAGCCGGTGCTCAGCATGGACCTCGACTCGCGCCAGCGCGATGCGTTCGCCCCGGCTTACGCGACGCTGCGCGAAGCAGCGCCGCGAGTGCGTCTCCTGGTGGCCACCTACTTCGCCGGCCTCGGCGACAACCTCCCGGCGGCGCTGGCGTTGCCCGTCGACGCGCTGCACCTCGACGCCGTCGCCGGCTCCGGACAGTTGGAGACCGCCGTTGCCGAGGCCCCCGACACGTTGGCACTCTCGGTCGGCATCGTCGATGGCCGCAACGTCTGGCGGACCGACCTGGATGCCGCGCTGACCCGGCTCGAAGCGGCACGCAACACCCTCGGCTCCGAACGCCTGCTCGTCGCGCCCTCGTGCTCTCTCCTCCACCTGCCGGTCGACCTCGGCCTCGAACCGTCGCTCGATCCTGAGCTTGGGACCTGGCTGGCCTTCGCCGTCCAGCGCCTCGAGGAGGTCGGCACCCTGGTCCGCGGGCTCAACGAGGGCCGGCGGGCTGTCCACCACGAGCTCGAAGAGGCCGGGGCGGCTTGCACCTCCCGAGCGGCTTCGCCACGCGTCCACGATCCCGCCGTGACCCGGCGCCTGGCCGAGCACCATCCGTCGTTGGAGCGACGGGCCAGTCCGTACGAGGGTCGCCGCAAGGCCCAGAGGGAGCATCTGGGGCTCCCGGTGCTACCCACGACCACCATCGGCTCGTTCCCGCAAACGCCGGCAGTCCGTGCGCTCAGGGCCCAATACCGGCGGGGCAGCATTGACACCGCGGCCTACGAGGAGGGCCTCCGCTCCTACGTAGACGACGCCGTGGCCTTCCAGGAGCAGGTCGGCCTCGACGTGTTGGTGCATGGCGAACCGGAGCGCAACGACATGGTCGAGTACTTCGGCGACCTCCTCGAGGGCTGCGCCGTCACTGCCAACGGCTGGGTGCAGAGCTACGGCTCCCGGTGTGTAAAACCGCCCGTCATCTTCGGTGACGTCAAACGCGCCCACCCGATGACCGTCGGGTGGGCTGCTTATGCCCAGTCCCGGACCGACCGTCCCGTGAAGGGGATGCTGACGGGCCCCGTCACCATCTTGGAGTGGTCGTTCGTGCGCAACGACCAAACCCGCGAAGTAACCGCCCGCCAGCTCGCCTTTGCCATCCGGGACGAGGTGGCCGACCTCGAAAGCGCCGGCATCAAGGTCATTCAGATCGACGAGCCGGCGCTGCGCGAGGGGCTGCCCCTGCATGCGGCGGAGCGCAACGACTACCTCACATGGGCGGTCGGGGCTTTCCGCACGGCCTCTTCGGGGGTCCGCGACGAGACCCAGATCCACACCCACATGTGCTACGGCGAGTTCAACGACATCATCGAGTCCATCGCCGCCTTCGACGCGGACGTGATCTCCATAGAGGCATCGCGATCGAAAATGGAGCTCTTGGCGGCCTTCACCGACTTCGAGTACCCCAACGAGATCGGGCCGGGCATCTGGGACATCCACTCGCCACGAGTGCCCGAGACGTCGGAAATGGTGGACCTGCTCAATGCTGCCCTCGACGTGGTACCGGCCGACCGGCTGTGGGTCAACCCTGATTGCGGGCTGAAGACCCGCCGTTGGGAGGAAGTGCGGCCGGCGCTCGTCAATCTCGTGGACGCAGCTCGCCAAGTGCGAAACAGTCGCGCCTGGGGGTAGGGGAAGAATAACCTCGTAGGAGGATGCGAAAGCATGAAGACGGGTACCCGTCATCGCTGGCTTCTTTTGATGGCCTTCCTAGCTCTGGACCTCGTGCTCGGCGCGTGCGGCTCGCCGAGCGGGCGATCAGCCGGCGGTTCTAGGTCGCGTCCGACTACCAAGACCCCGGTGTCTTCCTCAACGACCACCACCACGCCCCCGGGGTTGCAGACCAGCGGGCCACGGACCGTCCTCAGCCCGATCGGTCTCAACGTAAGGGCCCAGCCCGTCAAAACGGCCGCGGTGCTCGGCACCGCCGCCCAGGGCGCGGTCCTCGCCGTGTTGGGCCACACCGCTGCGTCGGGGGGATGGTTCCAGGTCAAGGGTGCCACCGCCACCGGTTGGATCAGTGACAATCCGGCGCTCAGCGCCCCCGGGACGTTCGCCGGCTACGTGTCGAGCACCGGCCAGTTCGACGCTCTCTACCCCCAGGGCTGGAAGGTCGTCGAATCACCGCCGACCACCGTGACCTTCAGCGCACCTTCCGGCGACGAGACCGTTGTGGTGACCACCGCGGCCAAGGTGGGCCAACTCGGTCGAGGGCGCCCGGGGTTCGTGCTCAACACGTCCGAGCAGATCCTGATCTGTGGTGCCACCTCCTACCTGGACATCTACGGGCCGCCCGGCTCACCGGCCACGACCGCCCCGGCGGCGGTCGGGACAACACCGGGGAAGTACCTGGTACAGGCCCGGCTCACCATCAACGCCCAGCACGCCCTCGGCATCGACGCCAACCTGGCCGACCTGTCCCAGCTGCAATCGGTCCGCAATTTCGTCAATTCGGTCAGCTTCGCGTTCCCTCCGTGCGAGGGCTAAAAGGCGCCGGCGCCCAGGCTAGACTTGCGTGGCGCTTCGCCACCTCCGCAGGGTCTTCATGAACCGTTGCGCGCGCTCGGCCCGGCGTCGTGAACCGTTGCGCGCGCCTGGCAGTACCAGCGGTTCACGGTTCCAGACCCGCCGCGCGCTGCGGTTCACGCCGGGTCGCCCGGCCGGTGGCCGCCGCCGGACGGTGACCGGCGCTGCTCGGAGGCGGCCACCTTCTGGCCGAAGGAACGGGATGTGATTAGTCCTATCGTCCGGCCCGCTGCCGCTGAGCGCACTCGGCTTCGCCTCGCAGAAGCCAAGATCTCACGCCGGTCGCCGGGCGGCGGTTGGCGGCCGCCGTAGGCGCTGCCCTCCACCGCCCCCGCCAGGCGGCTCCAGGTGAGCGAACCGTCCCCGGAGATGTGGTCGAGGTCGGTTGCGTACTCGGTGATCGTCTCCGACGCCCGGCGGGGGCGCCCGGCGCGCCGGCCGGCCCGTTCGATGCGCCGTGACACCTGTTCGGCCCAGGTGCGAGGACGGGAGCGGCGCCGGCGCCCGACGGCGACGGCGAGACCAGCGCCGGCCACGGCGACGACAACCGGGACCACCGGGATGGAGCGAAGGGCGTGGCCTACCTCGGTTAGGGCGGTGGCACCGGGGGCCGGATTGGCGAGCGGTACCGCGGCGGTGGGATCGAAGCTCTGCCATCCGTAGCCCGGGAACCACACCTGGACCCAGGCGTGGGCGTCGCTCGCCCGGACTTCGTAGAGGTCGGTGACCGGGTTGTAGGGGCCGGGTACGTAGCCGACGGTCTCACGCACGGGGATATCGAGCGTCCTCAACATGACCGCCAAGGACGTCGAGATCTGCTCGCAGAAACCGACCCGGTTGCCGAAGAGGAACTCGTCCACGGTGTCGGCCCCCGCCGGCAACGGCGGTGTGTCGGTCGAGTAGTGGGTGTTGGCCCCCATCCACGCGATTAGCGCTTGGATCCTGTCGTATGTGGTGGGGGCGCCGGCGGTGATCGCTTGTGCCAGGGCCTGAACCCGGGGGTAGGCGTGCGGCAGTTGGGTGTAGCGCCGCTGGAGCGCCGGCGGCAGCGTCCCCCCGCCGAAAACCCTGCCCAGGTCCCCGCCCCCAGCCTCCCTAAGTTGCTGTGGCGCGGCGGCGCTCACCGAGGACTCGACGGTGTAGATGGTGCCTTTTCCCAGCCCGATCGGCGACACGATGGTGCCGTCGTCGCCGTAGAAGACGGTGGAGGTGGGGAACCACAGCTCGGTGGCGTTCTCGGCGTGGAACACCAGGTCGGGCGTGGAGGTGGCGACGTAAAAGGTCTGCAGGTCCGTCTGGCTGCCGGCGATGTCGCCTTGTGGTGTGGGGACGGTGAAGGGAGATCCTTGCGCCGCATGTGACGCGATCCTGGTCGCGCCCCAGCTTTGGCCATCCCACGAATCGAAGGTCTCTCCCACCCAGTAGGAGGGTCGCTGGGCCCGCACCCGCATGACGACGGTATGGCTGAGGTTGCCTCGCAGGGCGGTGTCGAGACGGTTGGCGAAGCCCAGGTAGCCGCCGACGCGGGTCCGACCGGCGGGGCTTCCCGGACGGGATGGCTCGGCGGCCTGCCCGGCGCCGCCGGCATCGCCGGCGAGGGTCCCGGGGATGCCGACGCTGCCCCCACTTCCTTGTCGGGCCAAGAAGTCGATCCTGACCGCGAAGCTAGGAGCGGGAAGTACGAGGAATACGGCGGCAGCCACCGCGGTGACGCCGACCAGCGCGGCGATCAGGCCGGCGATCGAGGTCTGGCCTCCACCGCTGGCCGAGACCCACCCTTCCACCAGGGTCCACAGGCTGAGGGCCGCCCAGCCCAGCGCGTACCACGCGAAGTGGAGGTCGACGGCCTGGGCCGCCGCCGCCGCCATGAGGGCGCCGGACGAACCCAGCGAGAACATGAGGTCGCGGCGGGAGGGGACGTGGAAGGAGTGGACCACCAGGATCGCCCCGAAAAGGCCGGTGAGCAAGTCCTCGACGGATGTGATGTCTTCGCCGGCGATGGCGCTCAGCTGTCGGGTGAACCACACCAGGGCGGCGACGGCGGCGATGGCGACGAGCACCTTGATCCACCAGGGCGGCCGTTCCCGCGTGGCGTGGGAGAAGACCATGCCGGCTACTACCAGCGCCGCCGCGAGCACGGCGGTGGCGGGCGCCAGCGTGGATTCGGCGACGGAGGCTCCAATCGCCACGAGGACGGCGCAGGTGGTGGCCACCCTGAGCCTGACGGAGTGCTCCGGCGCCCGCGGCTGGTTGGCCCGCCGGATGGCCTCGAGCACCCTCACGCCCGCGCTCCGAGCCGCCTCATCGCGACATGGCGATGCCAGCGCCGGCCGACGCGCCAGGCTGGGACACGGCGCGGGCCAAGCGCCGCCCTGCACCCCGTCGATCAGCGACCGAGGCGACGACCGGTCCCGAACTCTCGGTCGTCGCGAGGATCACCGCGGCGCCGCGCTCCAGGAGGACAACGACGGTGCCGAGAGCCCGCTCGGCGACACGTTCGC
This sequence comes from Acidimicrobiales bacterium, assembly GCA_035552775.1. Taxonomy (GTDB): domain Bacteria; phylum Actinomycetota; class Acidimicrobiia; order Acidimicrobiales; family Palsa-688; genus DASZKW01. The sequence continues at coordinate 49,764 of DASZKW010000105.1, forward strand.
CTTGTTCGGGGTCCAGGGGGAGAACGACGGTGAGTCTGACGGGCTCGGCCGCCGGCTCCTCCAGCTCTCGTAGCATCAACTCGGCGGCGTGGGCGGTCGCCGCCCAGTTCACGTGGCGGCGGTCGTCGCCGGAGCGGTAGGGCCGCACACCTCTGGGCTCGCCGGAGTCGGTCGGGACCCGTTGGACACTCTCACCCAGTTGCTCGTGAACCCAACGCGGCAGCGGTTCGGGCTGACCCCGGCGCGGCGCGACGTGGAGCGGCGCCGGCAGACCGACACGCACCCGGTGCGCCCACCACTGCAAACCGAACGGTGCCGCGGTGGCGACCCGCAGCGTCACGAAGTGATGCACCCCACGCTGGTCTGGCAATACCGTGACCCGCTCCTCGCCGGCGCCCCGCCGCCGGGTCGGGCCGATGAATGCCTCCGGCCCCGGCGGGTCGGCGGGACTTACCCGCAGGCGCGTGGACGCACGGATTGTTAGGTCCAGGGTCAGCCCGGCGGTGCCGTCCAGCGGCGCCGCGGCCAGATGGATCTTGGCCCGGGCGAGGACCAACGATGGACCGACGATCCCGATGAACAACACCCCGAACACGACGTCACCGAGAGCTTGCACCCAACCCGACCCGCTGTTGTGGGCGACGACCCACCACGTCCCGACGATCGCCGCTGCCACAAAGATCGGCGCCAGCGGGCGCGCCGGGTGGACCCGAAGGGTCATGGCCGTGGGCTGGGCGTGGCTTCGAGGAGATTGTTCACGATCTTCGCTGCCTGCTGAGTACTCCCTTCGCCCTCTTCGGTAATGAGGCGATGAGCCAGGCAACCGACAGCGACTGCCTTCACGTCATCGGGCGCGACGTAAGCCCTCCCGGCGAGTACGGCGTGGGCCTGAGCGGAGCGGATGAGCCAGATGGCGGCACGGGGGCTGGCCCCCAGCCGTACGCCGGGCGCGTCGCGGCTGGCCCGACAAAGTGCGACGGCATATTCGGCGACAACCGGTTTGACGGTTACCAGCTCGATCGCCCGCTGAGCCTGCCACCACGAATCGCTGGTGCAAATCGGGTGCAAGCCGTCGAGGGCGACTTTTCCCCCAACTTGTAAAGCAAGCCGGGCCTCACTGGCCGCGTCGGGATATCCAATCGAAGTGGCGACGGCGAAGCGGTCGAGCTGGCTTTCCACCAACGGGTAGGTACCCCTATGAGACAGGGGGTTCTGGGTGGCGATGACCAGGTGCGGGCGGGGGAGCGGCCACGACTCGCCGTCCACGGTGACCTGGCGCTCCTCCATGGCCTCGAGCAGCGCCGACTGGGTGCGCGGCGGCGTGCGGTTGAGTTCGTCGACGAGAACCACGTGAGCGAAGACCGGCCCCGGGCGGAACTTCCAGGCGCCGGTGTCGGGCGAGAACACCGAAACACCTGTGACGTCGGACGGCAGGAGGTCAGGGTGGCCCTGGACCCTCGACAGTTCGGTGCCGAGCGACGCCGCCAGCGCCCGGGCGAGCACCGTCTTGCCGACCCCGGGGACGTCCTCGATGAGCAGATGGCCCCCCGACAGGGCGGCGATGGCCGCGGCCGTCAGCGCTGGCCGGGCGCCGAGCAGCACCGCGCCCAGGTTGGTCACCAGGGCCTCGCCGAGAGCCATGGCGGCGGCGACGGAAACAGGCATGGCGGCGCCGTGGTTGGTCGTCGGGCTCATGCCCTGCGCTGTCACCGCCTGCGTCCCTGCCCGGACAGGCTCCATTTCGTTGATGCTAGCTGCGACAAGCCGGCGGCAGCCAACTCCGGTGTCGTCGGATTCCGACGCCCGATGGATTGTAAAAGACGAGGGGAAAGAAAACCCGGCCCGTCGGGGGACGAGGCTGTAGCACACCATGCTACACTTGTATTTATGGCAAGGGAAATCACACAACGGGAACTCCGAAACCAAAGTGGGGAGATCATGCGACGACTGGATGAGGGCGAATCCTTCGTCGTGACTCGCAACGGAGTTCCGGTCGGCGAACTGTCTCCGCTCCGACGACATCGATTTATCCGCTCCGATACCGCCGTCGCCTTGTTCCGCAACGCACCGAGTGTCGATCTCACGAGATTCCGTAAAGACCTCGACCGCGTCAGCTCTCAGGATCTGACCCCACGTGCCTGAACCAGCACAACGCGCAGGTCGCGGGATTATCGACACGTCGGTGGTCATCGACTTGGAACAGCTCGACCCGACGGTGCTGCCCGCCGAGGTCGCCGTGAGCGCGGTCACCTTGGCAGAGTTGGCAGCCGGACCACATGCCACCATCGACACCGAAGAGCGAGCGCGCCGTCAAGACCGGCTACAGCGCACGGAGGCGGCGTTCGATCCACTTCCCTTCGACAGCGAAGCGGCGCGCGCTTACGGGCGCGTCTATGCGGCAGTCGTCGCTGCTGGACGCAAAGCCCGAGGACCCCGGGCCGTTGACCTGCTCATCGCCGCCACAGCCTGCGCTTCGAACCTTCCCCTCTACACACGCAATCCTGATGACTTCCGCGGCCTCGCCGGACTCCTACAAGTCGTTGCCGTCTGACGTCGCCTTCTATCGTTCAAAGTCGCCGCCGCGTGGCACGCCGCGTGGTACGAGCAAGCCGAACAGACCTCATGAGCACCCTCCGCCGCAGCATCGTATTTCTTCCGGGCGTGAGTTTTGGCCGACGGATGAAACTCCTGTCAACCACCTGGCGCCCCTCTGTCGAGGCCAAAGTTGCTAGCGTGATGGTGTACGGTTATCGCAAACGGGATTTTGAAGGGGGCCATTTAGGTGGCCGACCACTCAGGGGCAGCGGTACGGGTCTCGCGCCAGGAGGGGGCGCGCCGGCCCATTCGGGCTCAGGCTCCGCAGGTCAAGCTGGCGCCAATGCTCGCCATGCAGCGCCTCGTCGGAAACGCAGCAGTGTCGCGACTCGTCGCCAGCTCCGCTTCGCAGCGATCATGGCCGAGGTCCCCAACGGCTTGTCGGTTCGCTCGCTCGCACACAAGGCGGGGACCGACGCCAATTCAAGTGCGCAGCTGTATTCGGCAGTGTTCGACGCCGGGTTTCTCAAGCAACTCGGACGCATGTGCGTAGCAGACCTCCTCATCGGCAACAACGACCGTATGGTTGCCCGGGCGATGAACCTGGGCAACCTGATGGTGTCGTCTCAAGACGGGACGCACAAGTTGTGGGCGATCGACTCCAACGCCGTGCTGGGACAGCTCGAGCCAGACAAGATCCTCTCCAGCGGCTCGGCGTCGTCGTCGCTCCAAGGCGGCTTTACGAGCACGGCGGGGACGTTCGAAGACTCGCCGACTGACACCCTCGACGGCTTCTTCAGGTTCATCGGGAACGTCATGAAGGAAGCGGCTCAGGGCGGCTTGCAGCCGGGGCCCGCCGAGATCTTCGCCGAGGCGTACCAGGTGCGCCGCGAGGCCTCGCTCGCCAACTTCGAGGCGGGTTGGAACTCGGGCCTGCAGACCGTGCGGGACCTTGTCGCCACGAAGACCGGTAGGAAGAAGATGAAGGGCCTCACCGAGGAGGTCGGAGGCGAGGAAGGGGCGAGCAATGTCTCATACTCGGCCCTGAAGGTGAACGCGATGTACCTCGGCGCCAAGGCGAAAGGCGCTTCCCACCAAGAGGCGAGCCGCAATCCGGCCGGCTACGCGGCGCTGAGGGTCCTGGCTGAGTTCGACCCGACGTCGGTCCGGGTGCCCGACGACGGGTACTCCTGGAACGTCGCCAGGGTGCCGTCGAGCGAAGTGCTGACGGCCTCGCTCGACCGTATCAACGCCCTGCCGGCCCCCCGCGAGCTCACCCGTATCAAGGGTGAGAACAAGTTCACCCTTAACCCGCAGAGGTTCGCGGCTGTCATCCAAGCGGCGGAGGACGCCAGGTCCGAGGTCGCGCAGCTAGGTAAGAAGAGCCGCGGCTTGTTGTCCAAGTCCGAGTTGCCGCGCAACCGGGTGATTGCCGGCAAGTTCGTCGCCGACACCTACACTCTGGGCGCGGGAGCGGTACGGACGGCGGCCTCCGCTGGGCAGCTCTCGAACCTTGTTGGCAGCCTCAGGCTCGCAGTCGACGGCCAGCCGACGCCCAGCCAGGCGCAACGCGCGCTGCCGGCCGCGGAGTTCCTGCAAAGCTACCGGCCGAACCTCCAGCGTGACCTCAATGAGTTCGGCGACGGCCTCCGTGCGGCCTCGGGCGGCGTCAACAAGATCCGCAAGTACAAGCTGCACCCCGACCTCGCCAAGGTACTGGCCGACCTGGCGACCTACGTCGACGACGGGGCAAAGAAAATCACCACCGGCCCGGCACTCAACCCCAGCCTCTACACCAACCTGCTGAAGAGCGCCAGCAAATAGCGATCTCCAGCGGGGGGACGGGCACCGTGACGCTGCTCGACGTCGCCATCGGCGCGACGCCCTTCACCGAATTGGTGCGGCCCGTCTACGAGTCGTTTGTCGCTCGCCCGTCTGGCAGCACTGCCGATTATTCAAAAGAATCAAAAGGGGAAAGCGCAGCGCCGCGGCCCTAAACGCCCATACGGGTCGCCAGGAAGAGAGTTGAAGCGCCTGGCTCGATCGCATTGGGAGGCGACGATGCGACACGGCGCTGCGAGAGGGTGGACAATGGTCGGATGCCGTCACAGTCTCAGACCACCGAAACGGGTCCAGAGAACCGACCACCCACGCGGGTGGTCGTCGCCGACGACGATGTGTTGCTGCGGGAAGGCCTCGCCAGCTTGCTCGCGCGTTCGGGGTTCGAGGTGGCCGGGCAAACCGGTGACGGGATCGAGCTACTCGACTTGGTCCGTTCGATCCGCCCGGACGTGGCGATCATCGACATCCGGATGCCGCCGGGTTACATGACCGAGGGCCCTGACGCGGCGCGGGTCATCCGCCAGGAGATGCCAGACACGGCAATCCTCTTGCTGTCCGCGCATGTCGACGTGGACGAGGCGATGGAGCTGTTGTCCGGAGGGGAGCGCGTGGGTTACCTGCTGAAGAGTCGAGTGACCGACGTCGCCGAGTTCGTCGACACCGTCAAGGCGATCGCTGGTGGCGCCTCGGTAGTGGACCCGACGTTGGTGCAGGAGCTGGTCAAGGCCCACCGGCGGCGTGACCCTCTCGACGCGTTATCGCCGCGCGAGCGCGAGGTACTGGCCCTCATGGCCCAGGGAGCGTCGAACGCGGGTATCGCTGGTCGGATCTTTGTCTCTGAAGGCACGGTCGAGAAGCACGTGCGCAGCATCCTCATGAAGCTTGACCTACCGGAGAGCGAATCTGATCATCGACGGGTGTTGGCGGTCCTGCGGTTCCTGGAGTCGCGCTAACTCGACCCTGATCCCTCTTCGCGACCACGGCCGTCGAGTACTTCGACGATCGCGTTGGCGGACAGCTGAGATTTGGAGATGAATCCGATCGCCGGGCTGGTCTCGAGGAGGTCTTTGAGGTCTTGCTCGGGGTAGGCCGAGATGAGAACCACCGGCTGGTGGCTCTCCGTCTCGGCGGCGAGATGTTCGACGACATCGAAGCCATTCTCTTGTCCCAGGTCGACATCGACGAGAATGACATCGGGCTTGTGCTCCTGGTTGTGGCGGAGTGCTTCGGCCCCACTCGACGCCACGGCGACGACGTTGATGCCCTCGTGCTCCAACAGACGACGCGCGGCTGCAAGGAAGTCGGCGTTGTCGTCAACGATGAGGACGCGCAGGGGTGGCATGCGGGGTGCAGCATGCCCGCTGGTTGGGCGCGACCGCATGGCAGCTAGCAGGAAACCCGTCTATTCGGACGACATCGGAAAGTTGACGACGATCGATGTCCCCGCTCCCGGGGGGCTGGTGACCGTCATCGTGGCGCCGAGGGCGTCGATGCGGTCTCGCAAGCCGAGCAGCCCGGAGCCTCGGGACGGGTCGGCGCCGCCCACACCGTCGTCGGCGACCGCCAAGCGAATGCCGCCGTCGAGGGCCTGGACCTCTATGACCACGCCAGAGGCCTGCCCGTGCTTGGCCACATTGGTGAGCGCCTCGGCGACCACATAGTAGATGGCCACCTCGATGGGTTCAGGCGGACGGGTTGGCACTCGCACGTCGACCTCGACGGGGAGGGGCGCCCGGCGGGCCAGCGTCTTGAGGGCCGATCCCAGCCCGCCCCGGGACAGCATGGCCGGGTGGATGCCATGGGACAACTCACGCAGCTCGCCCAGGACGTCCTCGAGCACAGCGGCGACTCTGCCCACGTCGGCGTGCAGGTCTTCCAGGTCGACGGGGATCTCCGAGGCCAACGCCCGCAGCTTCAGCCCCAATGTCACAAGCTGCTGCTGGGCGCCGTCGTGGAGGTCGCGCTCGATGCGCCGGCGGGTGTCGTCGGCGGCGGCCACGATCCGCGCCCGCGAGGCGGTCAGCTCGGCCCGACTCTCCGCGTCGGCGATGGCCGTCGCCACCAGCTCGGTGAAGTTGGCCAGGCGCCCTTCAGTATCGGCAGGCAGGTGTTGCTCTCCGGTGGAGGTGATGGCCATCAGTCCCCACAGGCGGCCCTCGACGGTGATCGGTGTCGCGACCGCGGAGGCGAGGCCCAGCTGGCGGAGGGTGACACCGAGGGGGCCGGAGGCCTCGCCGTAGTCGTCCATCCGTGCCGGACGGCCGGTCTCGAAGACGAGTGTGGCGAGGTTGTGCCCCCCGAGCATCACCCGGGACGCAGTGCGGAAGCGGCGACCGGCCTTGCCCCAGGTGGCCACGAAGGCGACGGTACCGTCGGGCTCGTAGCGGCCCATGTTCGCGAAGTCAACTGAAAGCAGCCCGCCGACCTCCTCGACGACCGCCGCGAACACCTCGAGTGGCGGTGTCCGGCGCGCCACCAGCGTCGCCACCCGCCGCAACGCCGCCTGCTCTTCGGCCAGCTCGGCGAGCTCGGCGCGGCTGTCGGTGTTGGCGATGGCCGTCGCCACCAGCTCCGTGAACTCGGCCAGGCGCGCTTCGGTGTCGCCCGGCAGCGGCAGCTCCCGAATCGAGCCAGCGGCGATCACGCCCCAGAGGCGTCCCTCGACCGTGATCGGCGCCGCCAGCGACGAGTTGATGCCAGCTTTGCGGGCGGCGACACCGATCGGGCCCCAGGCGGTATCGGCATAGCGGTCGACACGAGCGGAACGGCCGGTCTCGAACACGATCGCGCCGAGGTTGTTCTCCCCCAGCATCTGCCGGGTCCCAACGGGAAAGAGCCTTGCTGCCCTACCCCAGGCGGCGACGAAGGTGATGGTGCCGTCGCCCTCGTAGCGGCAGATGCTTGCCAAGTCAACACCGAGGAGCTGCCCGGCCTCCTCGCTGACCGCCGAGAACACCTCCTCCGGGGGTGCCCCCCGGGCCACCAGCGTCGCCACCCGCCGCAACGCCGACTGCTCAGCTGTCTGCTCAGCTACCTTCACCTCGAGCTCGTTTCGGGCGTGGCGAAGCGCGTCTTCGGCCCTCGTGCGCTCGACCATGAGGCAGGCGTTGCGAAACGCGGTGGCGGCCTGATTGGCGGCCAGGCGCAGCAGCAGTTGCTCGGTCACAGTTGGAAAATCGGCCCGGTCACAGACCGCAGCGACGACGCCGGCCTCGGCATCGACGCCGAGGGGCATGACAACGCCTCGGCCCCGCCCTGAGCCCTCGACGCCGGCAACGATCTCCGTCCCCGACAGCCCAGCGGCCCCGGCTAGATACCTTTCCATCCACTCCGGAAACGCCTTCCAGGCATCCCCCCGGGTGGCGTCAACTGCTTCCGCGGTGCGGGGATCACCCAAGCGCACGCACACAAAATCCAGCTGCAACAGTCCGATGAGCGTGTCGGCTAGGCCCGCAGCCACCCCACCCGGGTCCCGGCCGATCCACGCCACCGGCATGGCGGAAAGGGCCACCAGATCCCGGAGCACGGTACGCTGCCCCAGGGCTTCCGCATCCACATCGATGGGCATCTACTACGCCGGCCCGATGGCCTGGTCGTCCGACCGCCGCTCGCGGATCTCGAGCAGGAACTGGTCAGGCGGGACGAAGAAAGGATTCTCCAGAAGCAGCCCGCCTATGATCACCATAGGATGGGTTCGCAGGGCAGCGAGGACGACGCTGCCACCAAACTTCGCCAGGTCATACGCGCAGATGACCGCGTCCTGGTATTTGGCAATCACGTAGTTGACCAAGGATTCGAACTCGATGAGGTCGTCGACCCCCGGCAAGTCGACCAGCGCCCATTCCATGTGAACCAGGAACCTGGTTTGGGCGTACCCGGCGACGGAACCGGACCGAAGGAGCTCTTCGAACGACGCTAGCCAGGTGTGCTGGTCGAAACGATCGCCCCGCAGCGGCCCCTCCTGCCACGGTCGCACCTCCAGCTGACCCCTGCCCATGGCCTCGCCCACATCGATGCCGGCTGCGCCGAGCCGCCAGAGATGGTCCTCCCTTTCCTCCGGGTCAACCAGATGGAGGGCTTTGTCCCCTTGGTCGAGGCCGTCCTTGATGAACGAGCCGAGCACCCTGTGCTGCTCGTCCAGGCTGTTGAAAAATGCGCACACGTGACGATGCCGGCCGAGGGGTGTGCCAGCAACCTGCACGGACCTCCCGGTGGTATCCGTATCGCACCTCCGCTCGCTCAAGCGCAACCGGGCTCTAGCCTCTGCCCGCGACTATACGTCCCCCGCCCAATCTCCACCACAGAGACCGGACGCGGCGTTCCCGCTCCCCCCGTGGGGGAAGCGGGAAACGCCGGGGGGGCGGGTTTGCCGGTTCTAGCTTTGTGTCTGGGTGGTCAGGACTGTCCTGAGTCCGTGTAGCGGCTGCCGGTGGTCTGGTTGTACACCCGTCGGTTCCCCATTTCGGAGATGTAGTCCACCCGGGTTTGCTCCAGCCAGTTGATCCGGTCCCAGCTACCTATAACGTAGGTCATGTTGTACGGACCGTCGGCGGGAGAGGTGAGGAAGGTGGGGGCAACTTCGGTGAAGTAGTTCTCCACGTTGGTCGGCAGCGTGGTGTTGCTGTCGGTGAGTAGCAGGGGGGCGTGGAAGCCCATATGGGAGAGGGGAGCCGAGGCGACCGCTCCTTGCCAGTCGTTCTGGTTGACCAGCGTGAAGCCGTGCCCCGGACCGTTGATGTTCCAGCCCACCATGCCGGCCGGATCCCACATCTTGGCGAAGGCGATGGCGGTGTCGATGGGGTTGTCGGTGGGAGGCGTGTTGAAGGCGACGTTGTCGTTGTTGTCGATGCGAGTCACCGATCCGTACTTGCTCAGCTCCCTTACGACCTGGGCCGACACCTGGGCGGGACCGCCCCAGACGTAGATCATCGCCTTGCCGCCGCGGCGCTGGAGGCCGGCCACGGTGGGCCCGGGGATCGGTCCGGTCCGGTTGACCCAGAACAGTCCGCCGGGCATATGGGACACCCAGTGGGTGGCGGGCAGGATGTACTGGTAGTCCGTGCCTTGGGCCGACCCGATCATCACATCCTGCATGCCGTTGCCGCCGGTGCTGGCGCTGGTCTCCATCTGGGGCACACCGGTGTCGGGGTTCTGGATGCTGCCATAGACCTGGTCGATCTTGTTGGCTAACTGGTAGTCGTTGTTGGCGGTGATGGGGTAGTAGGTGACGCCGATCGCTTTGAGCTGGGCCTCGACGGCGGGGTTGGCCGCCGCGCCCACCAGGAAGGAGTCGACGTTGTTGAATCGGGAGATCCCCGTGTCACCCAGGCGCTGGATCTCATGAAGGGTGACCGCCGGGATGCCCTGGGCCGTCACGTAAAGGACTGGGGCGTCGTCGGGGAAGTGCAGCAGTGGCACGGCCGCGATGTCCGCCAGCGGGTCGTCCGGGGTGACAAGGGTGAGACCCCAAGGGCGGTCTGGGACGTTGTTGTTCTCTGTCGGATCATTCTCGGGTACCACGGCCGGCCACTGGTGCTGGGTGACCGACACCGCCTCCTGGAAGGGGTCGGTGCCCCAAAGCCGGATCGTCGTCTTGGTGGCGTAGTTGGGTACCAGGCTGGGATCCTGGGGCGGGGGCGTGGCCTGGAAGTCGGGCGTGGGCGGCGGTTGACCGAACGGGTACAGGTTCGGGTTCGGCGAACTGACCGCTGCGGGGATCCTAACGGACGCGGCGACGGCCGACCCGCTGGCGGCGAGAGTCGCGGAGGATGGCACGGCCAGCGTCAGACCAAGTCCCAGGGAAGCCACAGCAGTGGTGCTGGCGCCGAGGGCGACCCACCTGCGCTTTGAGCGCGGACGAGCTAATAGAGGCATGGTATGGTTCCTTTCTCATTGGGAGTCCCTGGAAATGGGACTAATTTGGTTGCTCCCTGTCGGGAGGTCCTGCCGGTGGCTCTTCCGGCTCCGCTGCCCCGGGGTCGAGCTGCGTGGGTGAATAATGCTCACCCTGCTCTAACCCTTAGCTCACGTCGTTCTTATCAACCGATCATGACGTCCGGACCGAGTGGTGTCTTCACTGCCAGCCGCACTCTGGAATCCCGGCAGGCCGTAATCCCACGCTTCCCGCTAGCGGTAAGCGTTCAGGGCGCCAGGACGGGCCTGTTGCCCATGGAGCCGTAGAAGCGTTAAGGGCGGCGCACTGAGCAGGAGGCGGGCTGCACTCCGAGCAGACCCCGCAATCCAGCGGATGCCGCGGCTCGCTCGGAGTCGATCGCGCTCATCTCGGACTGCACCGCCTGGTCGACCTGGTTCTTCGACGCGAGCGTGAGGTCGGCGAGGTATCTGCTGAGGTCGGTCTCGAGCATCTGGGCCTGCTGGACGGCCGAACCGTTGAACGGTATGGCCCGCAGCTGTTGGAGAAACTGGGTGTCGACCCGGTATTCCAGCTCGGCGATCTGGGGGTCCCACTTGTCGCCGTTGGCGGTGATCAGGTGGGTAACCTGCTCCCATGCCGGATAGTCGGCGTTTGCGGCCCGTAAGTAGTCGGCCGCCTGCGGTGAGACACCGGGGGGGATGGCGGTGATGCAAGAACTGGTCTGGGACCCCGGCGTGGGGGCGCCTTGTTGTGGGCTGCCAGCCTTGACGGCTTGCAAGAACTGCTGGAAGCTCGCCACCTGGCCCGACGGGGGGACGGCGATCTCCACCGGCGCCCCGAAGTCGGAGAGGTCGACCACCTCGTTGAGCGTGGCGGTCTGGCCGGCGGCAACGGTTAGTCGCATCTGGATGCTGTAGCGGCGCAGGGACCCCGAGTTGTCGATGTACAGGTCACTGGTCACCTTTTGAAGGTCGACCGACGCCATCATTTGGCGTATCCATGCCGGCAACTTTGCTCGGGCCAGGCTCCTGCTCACCGCAGCGGGGTTCACGGTTACCGAATAGCCATCGACAGCGATCCCGTTGATCGTTGACCGGCCCAACCGACTAACGGTATTGCCCTGCTCGGCATACAGCTTCAACATGGCGACCGGGTTGTCGTCCGAACCCACGATGCCCGGTTCGCCGGCGGTTGCGTCCACGAGCGACGACAGGTCGATCGATACCCACGACTTGCCCGGCAGGAGACCAGAGAGCTCAGGAACGTTCTCGTAGATCGTGCCCCCCATATAAAGGACCGTCATGGTCATGCCCGAGGCGCCCTTGTCAATGCCGACTTCGATACGGCCCGCGTTGTGGGTGAAGTCGACCGCACCGGATCCGGTTCCCCCGAAACTCGTCGCCGAGCTCACGACCTTCATGGTCATGGAGATACGGGCGGTCCGGTCGGCCAGGGTCCGTTGCACCGAGCCGACCACGGTGGCCTCGGCGGTCTTGGTGCCCGCCGGCAGGATGGTCACGGCCGCAGCAATCAGGCCGGCGACCGCGACCAGGACGCCGGCGGCAATGCCTGCGTTGCGCCTTCGGTGCGGGCGGGTTGGCGGCTCGGTAGGGACTGCAGCATCACCCTGCGGGGGCGGGGGCAGGTACCACGGGACTTGCGGCGATGACGCCGCCGGGCCCTCAGGCGCGTCGGGCTGGTCGCAACTGCACCACGCCTCGTGCTGCCCACACCGGTCACACGCCATCAGTGCCTCCCCCTGGCCGCCCTCGGTTGGTCTGCACGGTCGTCGCATCGACGCGACAGCGACCCCTCTGTAGTGCTGACCATAGCGTGTCTCGGCGCGACCGGTCCGGGTTCCACCCGCCAGTGCTGGGTTTGGCGACCCGTCGGGCGACAGGACGGTACTCATACCGTGCAGTCGCCGCGGTCGGTTGGCAAGCACCACGGCGCTCCCCGCGACGACGACAGTTAGATGTCCCCCTGGGACGGAGCCTTCCAGGGTGTGCCGCCCGCGGCTCTCGTCTCGTCGACCTCGCCCGTGCCCTCCTGATCGCCGCGATGCCACACGGCGCGCACCACCCGGTGGTCGCCGGCACCGACCACGGTCGCGTTCCGGGCGATCCCCGGCGGTCGCCCGGCGTCGCTCATCAGAATAGGCCCTTGATCCTTTTCCATGCACGCTTGAGCCGGCCGGGTTTCTTTCCCCCCCAGTTGTTCGTCGGTCACGGGTACCTTCGGAGCCTCGACGTGCACCCGCGGCTTCGATTCACAAGGCCCCCACAGTGGCTCGGGCCAGCACAGAGGGAAGGCTGGTGACGCTGCACGACACCTGCAGGGCGCCGGGCACGATGACCGCCGCGCCGACGCAGGGCAACAGATTGAGCGGGGGGACGGGCACCGTGACGCTCGGCAACGAGGCGAAGCGTATCGTCACCGCTGAGCCGTGGATGCTGAACTGGACGGGCAGCTCCACGCCACCCACGCCCACCGTGCCCGCGCCGAACGTGATCGGCAACCCGGTCAAGTGGTCGACCGACTCTTGGCTGATGTCGGCGGTGATCACGCCCCGGCGAAGCCCGATGAGTTGCACGTGCCTTTGCAACAGCGCTCCGCGGCGGACCCGCAGGTCGGTGAGGTCAAGATCCACCCGGGAGAACACCAGCGGGCCGGCCCTGACCCCCGTGGCATCGACGCGCATCTCGGGGATGGTGCCTGACACGGCGAGCCTGCCGACGAAGGGGAACGACGAGATGGTGGTCGAAGCATGCGCTCCTGGGTTGCTCCGCTCGACGCGGGCGGTGATGCCGTCTTCGACTTGGTGGCGGATCACGATGTCGGCGACCGCCAGCAGCCCCAGGAGTGCCGCCAATACGGCGACCAGCGAGATGAGCTTGTGCACCTTGGGACAGATGCTAGGCATTGCGGGCTCGAAGTTCTCGGACGGCGTGGTGGACCCGCGCCCTGATGTCATAATCGTTGCCTGCCTTCCGCTCCTGCCTCCGACACAGCCTGCGCCCTCGCTGGGTCGGACCCGGCGACGGCTGAGGTGGCGGTTGCTCTCGTGCACGCCGGCCGGGTGGTGCCCGGGCTTGCGGTCGCAGACGATGGGCGCGCCCGCTCGTGGTGGTGGCCGCTGCCGGCCGCCTCGGACCGGGGTCTCGTCGCCGCGCTGGTAAGCGGTCCCTCGCCTGAGGCCCAGCGCCTCGCCGCTGATCGCCTGGCCGACGAGGTCGACGACCTGGTCCGCCGGAGGTTGGTCGAGGTGGGAGCGTCTATCGCCTCGCGCCGGCCGGGGCGGCCGACGGTGCCCGAGGCGTGGGCCCGGGCACTGGTGTCGGCCGACCCCTGGCTCCCGCCGTCGCTAGATCCGAAGAGGGTGGCGGCGCTGGCCGCGGGCGTCCAAGCCTGGGTGCGCAGTGGCGCGGTCATGGGCGGCAGGGCCCGGTTGTGCCTGCGATTGCACGAGCCTGAGGGCCGGCAGGGGGCGGGACAGTCCTGGCGGGTGGAGGTCCTGGCGCAGGACCGCGACGAGCCCAGCATGGTGGCGCCTCTCTCCGACCTGTGGGCGGGGACCTCCGTTTTCGCTCGGGGCGCCCTCGAGGAAATCCTGACCGCGCTCGGGCGCATGGCTCGCCTGGCGCCGGAGCTCGCCGGTGTGTTGGACGAGGCCGTTCCCGCCGACGTCGAGGTCGACGACCGGTCGGTCGTGGCTCTCCTGCGCGAGCGCGCTGGGCCTCTCGAGGACGCCGGCATCGGCGTCCTGCTCCCGTCGTGGTGGTCCCGTCCAGCCAAGCTGGGGCTGCGGGCCCGGGCCACCAAGTCGAGCGGATCCACAGGAGCGGCGGCCGGCGCCGGCCTGGGCATGGACACGATCGTCGGTTTCGAGTGGCAGGCCGCCTTGGGCGACCAGCGCCTCACCAAGGCGGACCTGGCCGGCTTGGCTCGAGCCGCCCAGGCCAAGCAGTCGTTGGTGCGGCTGCGAGGCCAGTGGGTGGAGGTCGACGCGGGAACGATCGCCGAGCTCCTCGACCGGGTCGGAAGGCGGGAGGAGGCCACTGCGGCCGCCGTGCTCAAGGCCGGTCTCGGCCTCGACGACCTGTCTCTTCCCGCCGGGGTGGAGGTCACCGACGTCGACGCCACGTCGGTCGCCTGGCTGCGCACCCTGCTCGACAACGCCCTCCACGCCAGCGTCGAACCCGTCGCCACGCCGGACGGTTTCGAAGGCACGCTGCGCCCTTACCAGGAGCGAGGCGTGGGATGGATGACCTTCCTCGGCCGCCTCGGCCTCGGCGCCTGCCTGGCCGACGACATGGGTCTCGGCAAGACCGCACAGCTCATCGCCACCGTGCTCGTCGATCCAGCCGACGGCCCGACTCTGGTGGTCTGCCCCGTGTCGGTCCTCGGGAACTGGGAGAGGGAGCTGGCCCGCTTCGCCCCGCAGCTGAGGGTACTGGTGCATCACGGCCCGGCCCGTCACGCCGGCGACCAACCGCTGTGCCAGCGCGCAGGCGACCACGACGTGGTGCTCAGCACCTACTCGCTGCTCGCCAGGGACCTGGAACACCTGGCCCCGGTCAGCTGGTCGAGGGTGGTCTTCGACGAGGCGCAGCAGATCAAGAACCCCGCCTCGTCGCAGACAAGAGCGGCCACTTCGCTTTCAGCGCGACGTCGCGTCGCCCTGACCGGCACACCGGTGGAGAACCGCCTCAGCGAGCTGTGGTCGATAATGCACGTCCTCAACCCGGGACTGCTCGGCCCCGCCCGCGCTTTCCGGGAGCGCTTCGCCGCGCCGATAGAGAAGGACCACGATCAAGAGGCGACCGAGTTGCTGCGACGGGTGACCGGTCCTTTCATCTTGCGCCGGCTGAAGAGCGACCGGTCGATCATCGCCGACCTACCCGACAAGATCGAGACGGTGGACCGCTGCCCGCTGACCCGTGAGCAGGCGACGCTTTACCAGGCGGTGGTGGACGACATGCTCGCCCAGGCCGAGGAGTCCGAGGGTATACAGCGCCGTGGGATCGTCCTGGCGGGGCTGCTCAGACTGAAGCAGGTGTGCAACCACCCCGCCCACTTCTTGGCTGATGGCTCCCCGCTTCCGGGCCGTTCGGGGAAGCTGACTCGCACCGAGGAGCTGCTCGAGGAGATCGTGGCCGAAGGCGACAAGGTCCTCTGTTTCACCCAGTTCGCAGCCTGGGGAAGCCTGCTGCTTCCCTACCTCCAGCGTCGTCTGGGGGTGGAGGCCATGTGGTTGCACGGGCGAGTCCGTCGCCCGGCGCGCGACGAGATGGTGAAGCGGTTCGGCGAGCCGGACGGTCCGCCGCTTTTCCTGGTGTCATTGAAGGCGGGCGGCACCGGGCTCAACTTGACCGCGGCCTCCCACGTCATCCACCTCGACCGGTGGTGGAACCCGGCCGTGGAGGACCAGGCCACCGACCGGGCTTACCGGATCGGCCAGCGCCGCAACGTGCAGGTGCACAAGCTGGTCAGCGCCGGCACCGTCGAGGAGCGCATCGACGAGATGGTCACCGCCAAACGCGATCTCGCGTCGCGGGTGGTCGGCACCGGTGAGGACTGGCTGACCGAGCTGTCGACCAGCGACCTGCGCAGTCTCGTGGCCCTGTCCGACGGTGGCGAAGACAGGGACGGAGCCTGATGCCCCGGGGCTGGGACGACCCCTGGCACCGCTACCCTCCCTCGGTCCCGTTGCAGGCCGAGGGCGGGATCGCCACCTCGAAGCGGCGGGGACCGATGGCGACCACGTGGTGGTCCCGCCGCTTCACCGAGGTCCTGGAGTCCTACGGTCTCGGGACCCGGATGCAGCGCGGCCGGCGTTACGCCCGCAGCGGCCAGGTCGTCAGCCTCGACGTCGCCGAAGGGATGATCGCCGCCCAGGTCCAAGGGTCGCGCCGCACCCCGTACCTGGTCACCGTCAAGCTTCGTGAGCCCACCGAGCAACAGTGGAAACGCATCGACGACGCCATCAAGGCCAAGGTCGGCTTCGTGGCCCGCCTCCTCGGCGGCGAGGTGCCTCCCGACCTCGAGGAGGTCTTCGCCGCGGCCGGCGTGAGCTTGTTCCCGGCGGCGTGGGAGGACCTGCGCTCGACGTGCAGCTGCCCGGACTGGGAGAACCCCTGCAAACACATCGCCGCAGTCCTGTACGTGTTCGCCGACCAACTCGACGTCGACCCGTGGCTCGTGCTGCGCCTGAGGGGACGGAGCCGCGAAGCGGTTCTCGCCGCATTCGGGTCTTTGAGCGTGCGGCCCGGTGCCGACCCATCGACGGATATCGCACCGTGGTGGCCCTTCGCACCCGGCGCCCTGCCGGCGCTGCCCGAAACCGAACGGATCACCGCGGCGGCGGCCCCCGAGCGTCCCGGTGCCGTCCTCGACACGCTCGAGGCGCTCGACGTCGCCATCGGAGCTGCCAGCTTCACCGACCTGGTGCGGCCCGTGTACGAGCTGTTGGTGGCCGGCTCGTCCCGCGGTATTCAGAAGAAACGCTGACAATGGTCATCGGAGCGTAACGCGGCGCCAGCTGGGCGTTCGGAAAGGGGCCAGACGTGACCATGAAGAAAATGGAAGAGGCCACGCATCTGCGGCGCCATACCGCTGGCCGCCCGAGGTCGAGGGAATGGACCGCCGGAGGCGCGATGGCGCCAGGGATTGACTTCCGAGCGTTCTTCCCGGCGGGGACGGTCAATACGCAGTCCGTCGCGGCCGATCGACGGCTCGTGGAGCGAGCTGCCCGGTTCCGACACCGTCCACGCGCGCCTTCGCCTGTTCCCCGTCGACGGGCGGAGGTGGGGCTGATCGTCGACGACGAGATCCGGTTCTTTTCCCCGACCGACCGATACGGGAGGTGGGAGGTGAGGGAGCGCTTGACTACGCCCGGCATAAACGACGCCGCCGTTTCCCCCGATGGCCGAGTGATCGCCTGGTCGAGGCAAGAGTGGGTGACGCCGGCCAAGGGCCGGCGCGCCGTCGAGTGGTACTGGCCGGCCCGGGAGGGACGTCGTAGTCCGGGTTGTCGGACCGGACGCTGCCGCAACGGAGTGGTCGGTAAAGGTCGCGGGTTTGACTGGGACCTGACCATGCTTGAGAGATGACGGCCCCAGGCAGAGGGCTGCCATGGACTGCGCGAGGGAAATGGCGGCGTCAGCAGTCGCTCGGATCGAGGAGGGGAAAGCGCAGTTCGGTGCTTCTATCGCAGTTCGGGGCTCCTATCGCAGTTCGGGGCGGCAGGGCGAGCGCCCGGTACACGTCTGATGGCGCGAGCCAGTCCCGGCGCGGTCGTTGGCCCCGCAGATCACATGCTACGATTGCTACGCGACGAGGAAGGAAGTACTGATGCGGACCATCAGCCACCGAGAGCTGCGCAACAACAGTTCCGAGGTCCTGCGTGAGGTGCAGGCGGGCGAGATCATCGAGGTCACCAACCATGGTGAGGTTGCCGCGGTGCTGGTGCCGCCGTCGCTCACGCCCTACGAGCGCTTGGTCGCGGCAGGCAAGGTCCGCCAGCCCACGGACCGTCAGGTCGACCTGCGCCACATCCGGCGGGTGAGGTCCGGCGAGGCCGCAGCCGAGATCATTGCCGACGTCCGTGGCGATCGATGATCATTTACGTCGACACGTCGGCGGCGATGAAACTCCTCGTGGAGGAGTCCGAGTCGGAGGCGCTCGCCGAGCACTTGGAACGGTGTCGACGGGCGTCGGACACCTTGGTGGCATCCCTGCTCCTCCACACCGAGTTGCACTGCGCGTCGAACCGACGGCCGGAGGACATCGGCTACGAGTCGGTCGCCCAGGTACTGTCCGCGCTGGCTCTCGTCGACGTCGAGAGTGGCGACCTCATGACCGCCCCGCTGCTGCCCGGCCGGCTCCGCTCCGCAGATGCGATCCACCTGGCCACCGCTCTGCGGGTCGGCGCCCGCTCGCTGGTCGTCTACGACGAAGACCTTCGCTCCGCTGCCCGGTCCGCGGGTATCGAAGTCCTCAGCCCGCAGTAGCCGCCCGCGCGGAGGGGCGACGGCTCGGACCCGCCACGCCAGGCCCCGCTCGACCACGGTCTGCATATCGCTGTAGGGCACGGACGCTGAGCGGTGGCGTAGAAGGGGGGCATTCGTCCCCATCTCTCAGGTGTTCTTGTGCGGTACGACGAGGCCGGATTCGTAAGCAGCGACCACTGCGTGTGTGCGGTCGCGCAGCCCGCGCTTGTTGAGCATCCGGCTGACATGTGTCTTCACCGTTTCCTCGGTGACGATGAGTCGTCCTGCGATTTCGCCGTTGGAAGGCCTTCGGCAACGAGGCGCAGCACCCCGGTCTCACGCGGTGTCAGAAGGCGGAGCGCGGTGGAGGTCGTCTTCGGTGGGCGCTGCTGCGAGGCGAACTCGTTGATCAGCCGGCGAGTGACCCCCGGTGCGAGTCGTCTTCTGCGAGACCCACCCCCTCGCCGTACCCAGGGGCTCGACGTCCCCGACCGCGGAAGGATCCGACCTCCATACGCCAGGCGTGGGAGCACTCCACCGACGCCCCCGAGCCGAGGGTCTGACCGTCGAACGCACCCAGGCCAACTGGATGCGATAGCAAGAGACGAGTCCGGAGCGGTCCTGGCGGGGATGGCCGATGATTTTCGCCTGGCCCCACCGTCTGAATGGGCGAAGGCACCCCAAAGACCAAGGAGGACTCGATGTCAACGACCACGACCCGAGCAAACAAGATCGCCACAGTGATCATCCCGGTCGCCGACCAGGACGGCGCGGTCGACTTCTACGTCGACAAGCTCGGCTTCGAAAAGCGGGTGGACGTGCCGTTCGGCAACGGCTACCGGTGGATCGAGGTCGGCCTTGGATCTGAGGCGACCACGATCGCCTTGGCGCCACCGCCGCACGACGGTGTGGCCGGCAAGCGCGAGACCGGCATCACCCTGCAGACCGACGACATCGACGTCTATCACGCCCAACTCCAGCAGCTGGCAGTCGACGTCGACGCCGAGGTCAGCCGTTTGGGCGACCCGGTACCGCCGATGTTCTGGCTGCGTGACCCCGAGGGCAACACCCTCATGGTCGTCCAATAGCGCTTCAAGGCACAGCCATCAGGAGGATTCTGTGACGACCGCGGACGTTGACCGCTACGTCACCGACGTCGAGGAGCCAAAACGCTCCACCCTGGAGGAGATGCGTCGTCGGATTCTCCAGGTCATCCCTCACGCCGAGGTCAAGCTGCGCGAATTGGGTCTTCGCTGAGCCGCCAGACCATGCCCCCGCCTCCTCTCCCAGCCCTGCCGACGCCGGCGGGCAACCCGAACCCGGCGAGAAGATCACCGCCAGTCGAGTGTCCTCTGCCAGGAGCGCCCATGGGACATCCGTCCTATGCGGGTTGCCGACTCTGCGTGCCAATCTCCTTCCATCGAGCCAGGACATATGCCGAGCGAATGTTCCGAGGGGAGGAGATTGGACCGCTCAAGCGTCCGGAAGCGCACGAGGCCTTCGTTCGGCCGCTTGACGGACGGGGTGTCACCTTCGACGGTCCTCTTGTCGAGCACGTTGTCGAGGAGGTCCCTCATTCCCGCGGAGCACGATCTACTGATGGCCACGGCCAGCTGCCCCTATCCTCCTCTCCACACTGCCAACATCCATTCGCGAAGCGCAAGAGCGAGGGCAACATCTTCCGGCCGGGGCGAGCGCGCCGATCCCCGCTCAGATGACGCTGGCGCCAGATTCGGGCTCGCTCGATTCCGGGGACTCGTGGCCTTGCCCGGCAAAGGAGAACGGACTCCTCCTTGCTTGCGGGGTGGTGCCGAGGACGGTGGAGTCCGGCCGCCGGAAGCTGAGCACGCCGTTGGCGTTGCCGTCGGCGGTGAAGCCGCCGTGGAGCATGGTGTGGTGGCGGGGGCAGACCACAATGCCG
>DASZKW010000106.1:0-19371 GCA_035552775.1 Acidimicrobiales bacterium
CGGCCACCACCCCGACACCGAAGACACCGTCCGCATCGGGGACTGGACCTACCGGGGCATTGGCCACGCCACCCGAGGCGACACCTGGCTCGCCCAAAACGCACACACGAACCGCCAACAGAACCGGCGCACCGCCTGGGAGGAACGATGACGAGCGAACGACAGCCTCATTTCGGCACCGAGACACCTCCCCGTGGCCACCCCAACAGCGTGGACGCCACGACGTCCCGGGGATTGACCTTCGCATCGGTCAGGCATGGAACCGATCCACCATTAAACGGCGGCGGAGTCGAGTTCGTCAGCGTCCCGGAATGGTGTCGGCGGGTCGGCTGCTCGCTCGACGCCGGCTACCGGGCCGCCCGGCGAAACGAGATCGCCGGCCTGTTCCGTATCGGGCGTCTCATGCGCATCAACTGGGGAGCGTTCGTGGCTGCCACCTCCGGTGCTGTCGAGGGCCCCCGATCAGGCTGGTAGTAGGGCGCCGAGCACCTCGGCCGCCTGACGGTCCCTCGCCTCGAAGGGTGGGCATAGATGCGCAGCGTCGTCGAGGCATCGGCGTGGCCGAGCCGGCCAGCGACGGTTCGCACGTCGGTGCCTGCCCCGATCAAAAGCGAGGCGCTCATGTGACGCAAATCGTGGAACCGCAGTCTGACCCCGACTCGTCGGGCGGCTCGAGAGAATCCCGCAGTGATGGAGTCCGGCTTCATCGGCACGGCGCCGGTGGGGTCCAGGGTCAGGATGTAGCCGTCCGGCGCCAGCTCGACACATGCCTCGGCTGCCCAGCGCTCCGCCCCGCGCCGGTACTCGGCGAATAGCTCCAGGATGCGGACGTCGAGCGACACCCGTCGGTCCCGGCCCGTCTTGGTCGGCGCCACCACCAGTACGGTCTTGTCCACCCCATGGCGGATCGAGCGGGCGATGGTCAGCGACGATCGCCCCAGGTCCAGGTCCGACCATCGCAGCCCGCACAGCTCGCCCCGGCGGGCTCCGGTGACACCGGCGAGCAGGACCGCCATTGCGGTCACCGGCTCCCTGGCCTTGAGGTCCATGACCACCGCCTGCCAGCTCGCCGGGTCGACGTCAGGAGCGGGACGGGTAACGGCGTGGGGAGGTCGGGCCAGGTCGGTGACGCAGCGGGTGACCACCCCCCAGCGTTGGGCCTGGCGCAGGGCGGCAGACAGTACACGGTGGCAGTGGCGCACGGTCATCGGGGCCGCGCCCTCGGCCAGCCAGCGGGCGTAGGTACGATCGAGGTCTTGGGCGGTCAACTTGGAAACTCTTACGCGACCGAGCGTTGCCTTCCAGCGGCGCGCCTTGTCCTGGTATCCGCGCATGGTGGTCGATGACCGCTGGTCGGCCACGAAGGCGAGCCAGGCGTCGAGGAACTCGGCCAGGGTCTGATCCGGTCCCATGGCCACGTCGCCGCCCTCCACCTCGGTGACGAAGCGAGCAAGCTCGCGCTCGGCGGCCCGCACCCCGCCCCTGATCGTACGGCTGATCTGGCGGGGCTTGCCGGTCGTTGGGTCGGCGGCGATGAAAACCCGTAGCCGCCACACTCCCGGTCGAATCTCGCTCCTCGTCCCTCTCGCCACGGCTACGCTCCTTGTGTCACCCGGAGCCCTGGACTAGTCCGACTATACCAGAACTAGTCCTAGACTAGTCCAGGTGGCAGAGGCAGAGCAGGCAATATATGCTCTGAGCAGCACAGGAGGGATGCGAGAGCGGCCGAATCGGACGGTCTCGAAAACCGTTGTGGGTCCTGCCCACCGTGGGTTCAAATCCCACTCCCTCCGCAGCCCGTGGCGATGAACCGGCGGGGGCGAGGGTGGGTGGAATCGGCCCCATCGCCCGCCTCCGCCCCATCTCCGTCTCAGATAGGCGTTGTGACCGATGTCGCCTTTACAGATGGGTCCGGATGCGGCATACTGGTAATTGCTCCGGTCGGAACCCCCCACTGGCCGTCGAGCGTCACACGAAGGACCGGCTCCCGCCGGTCCTTCGTCACGTCCCCGGCAGGTTTCTTTCCCCTACCGCTTCCGCCGGCGCCACCGTCACGTGGTCGATGCGCCCCGCCAGGCCGGTCTCTGCGCCCACCTCTACCAGGGCAGTACCTTCGGGGCGTGGAGGACGGCTCGGCGCCGGCGGGAACGCCGCCCAGTTCGCGGCCTGGCTCGGTGGCTGCGCTACCCGGCTCGGTGGCCGGCGGGCAGTGATGCGCGAGCAGGTCATGGTCGAGGGTCGGCTCCGGCCGCTCCTCGTCGTGCGCCGGCCGTCCCGTTTGCTTCGCTTCGTGGCCCCGGTGGTGGTTGTCGCCCTCGTCCTGGCCATCGCTGCCGGGCGGGGAGGATCCGAGGACGGGACCGCCGGCGCCCTCATCGCCATGGTCTTGCTGATCGGCGGAGCCGTCGGGATCCAGCGCCTGGCCAAGGCGCCCATCCTCGCCGGCTTCGACGCCGAGGGTCTCTACTCCCGTGCCCGGGGATGGATCGGGTGGGCGCAGGTGTACCGCATCGAGGTGCGGGCCACGGGTAACCGGCTGACCGGCCGGCGCACGGTGGTGTGGCTGGCGTACCGGGAGGCGGGACCGGCCGACCCGGGAGACGGGGGCGTGCAGGCGGCGGGGGTGCGCGGTGAGGCGGCGGCCGGGGTGGGTGGTGAGGCGGCGTCCGGGGGTGGTGAGGCGGCGTCCGGGGATGGTGAGGCGGCGTGGCTGGCGGTGAACCCGGGCTGGCCCCGCCCGCGCACATTGGCGCTGGCCTCCGATATGGAACGCCATTGGCGGGCCGCATCCCGGGCATCCCAGGCCGCCGACGGCTGAAGGCTCGCCCCCGCCGGCGGTCCACCCAAATGCATGGTTACGCGCGGGGCCGCCTCCGCGCTGTAGCAGAACGCACGGAAACCGTGCGTTCCGCTACATTTCGTCCGGAGGGTCGCGCATAGGCGTGCATTTCGGCCTCCGTCGCCTTGTCTACCCGATCTCTATGGGCGCGTCGACCTGCATGCGCTCGTACTCGGAGCCCGTGTCCTCCCACGTCTCGTACTCGAGCACGCCGAGCTCGCCGAACCTGGTGCGCAGCCAGCCGTCGCCGGCGTCGAGGAGTCCAAGCTTTTTGAGATTGGGGACGATCTTGGAGAACAGGACGCGTCGGAACTCGAGCTGCACCGGGTTGTGGAGCATGATCTCGGTGCACTCCTTGACAGGCATGTCGAGGGCTTCCCACACCTCCTGGGCCAAGAAGCGCTCACGCATACGAACGGCGGCCTCGTAGCAGAACTCCTGGCGTTCGTGGATCTCCGCCCCCGTGAGGCCGGCGTAGGCCTCCCGCAGGGACAGGACCCCAAACGCCACGTGGCGCGCCTCGTCGGCCATCACGTAGCGGGTGATCTGCTTGAGCAGCGGGTCGGGGCTCAGCTGGTACTGGAACCCGAAGGCGGCGAGGGCCAAGCCCTCCACCATTATCTGCATGCCGAGGTAGGTGAAGTCCCAGCGCGAATCGCTGACCACGTCGTCGAGGAGATCCCGGAGGTGGACGTTGATGGGGAACTCCCACTCGAGCTTGTCGTGCAGGTACTTGGCGTACACCTCGACGTGGCGCGCCTCGTCCATGACCTGGGTGGCTGCGTAGAACTTGGCGTCGATCCAAGGGACGGACTGGACGATCTTGGCCGTGCAGGCCAGCGCGCCCTGTTCGCCGTGGAGGAACTGGCTGAGCGTCCACGCCAGGCCGGCGTGGCCCATGGTCGCCCGCTGCTCGGCGGTCATCGTGCCGAAGACGCCCTCGTCGGTGTGGGCGAGGGTGTTGAGCGGGTTGGACGGGTCGCGGGCGCCTTCGATCTGGCCGCCGACCGACCAGTCGATGTCGGTCTCCGCGTTCCACTGGGACGCCTTCGCCCTCTCGTAGAGCGTGTTGAGCTGCTTGCGCTCACCCTTCTCGTAGTCCCACGTGAACAGGGTGGGGAAGTTGGCTTCGACCGATCGGATGAGGGCCCGTTTCTCGTCGTCGGAGGCGGTCCTGGCGATCTCGTCGATCGACGTCGGCCCGCCGGGAGGCTGGGTGAGTGTCATGGGGCTTCTCCTTTGGTCGTCTCCAACCACCGTTTGAGGCCGGCGGCGTTGGAGTGCACGCCGTTTAGGGTCTCGAGTTTTTTTCTCTGGGCCGGGTCCATGCCGTCGTAGTCGGTGGCGAATGCCTCCTCCAGGGCGGCGGTGATGTCGGCGCCGGCGCGCCACGCCCGCTCCGCCACCTCCGCCCATTGGCGCAAGGTCCCTTCCGCCTCCTCGAGGATGGCGACGGGGTCGGGGACCAGGCCGTAGTGGGCCAGGGCGATGCCCTCGGGCCGCCGGTCGCGGAACTTGCCGAGGGAACTCAACGCCTGGTCGAGGTCGAAGTCCGCCGGCGGCGTGGCAGGGCGCAGCACGCCGGCGTCGGGGAGGCGCACCCCGACCGCGTCGCCGGCGAAGATGATGCCGCTGGCGCTGTCGTGGAGGGCGAGGTGGTGCTTGGCGTGGCCGGGGGAGTCGATGGTCGTGAGGGAGCGGTCGGGCCCGACCCGGATGTCCTCGCCGTCGGCCAGGACGTGGATTCGCTCGGTCGGCGTGGGGTCGAGGCGCCCGTACAGCGAGTCGAGCAGGTCCCCGTAGACCGTCGCCGCGGAACGCACCAGGCGCTCGGGGTCGACCAGGTGGCGGGCGCCACGCTCGTGGACGTAGACGGTGGCGCGGGGGAACGCCCGGGCCACGTCACCGACCCCGCCGGCGTGGTCGAGGTGGATGTGGGTCACGGCGATGCCGGCGAGGTCGCCGGGCGCCACGCCGTGCGCCGACAGGGCGGCGAGCAGGGCGGGCACCGAGCTCTGGGCGCCGGTCTCGACCAGCACCGGCTCGGGGCCCTCGATGAGGTAGCCGGCGGTCACCCGTTCCCAGCCCCCGAGAAGGGTGTCGACCTCGAGCACGCCGGGCGCCAGGTAGCCCATGCTCCGACCCTATCCCCGGCCTATCCGTAGCCGCCCGCCGGTCCCGCTCCCGGTCCCGGTCCCCGGCCCATGAGGACCCGGAGCGCCTCGTCGTGGAGGAGGCCGTTGGTGCTGATGGCGCTGCCACCGTCGGGGCGTGGCGCGCCGGCAAGGTCGGTGAAACGCCCACCTGCCTCCTCGACGATGACCTGGAGGGCGGCCAGGTCCCACAGTGAGACCACAGGGTCGAGGCCGATCTCGGTCGAGCCCTCAGCGACGAGGACGTGCGACCAGAAGTCACCGAACCCCCGTCCCCGCCAGCAGCGCCGCTCCAGGGCGACGAGCCCATCGAGGCGGCCGCGGGCGGCCCAATCCGCCGTACCCGAATACGACACCTGGGCGTCCCCCAGTTCGGCAACGGCCGACACGGCGATCGGGACGCCTGCCTCGCCGGGCGCCCCTGCGTACGCCCCGAGGCCCCGTCCCGCCCACCAGCGCCGGCCGAGGGCAGGGGCGGAGGCCACGCCGACGACCAGGGCGCCGTCCACCTCGAGGGCGAGGAGGGTGGCCCACACCGGTATGCCGCGCACGAAGTTCTTGGTCCCGTCGATGGGATCGATGATCCAGCGCCGCCGGCCGCTGCCGTCGCCGCCTGGACCGCCGCTGGCGCCGTACTCCTCTCCCATCACCGCGTCGCCGGGGCGGGTCGCCTCCAGCCGGGCACGCACCGCCTCCTCGACCCCCCTGTCCGCCTCGGTCACCGGGGTGAGGTCGGGCTTTGCCTCCACCACCAGGTCGGGGCGGCGGAAGGCGGCGGTGGTCATGGCGTCGGCCACGTCGACAAGCTCCAAGGCCAGGCGCAGGTCGTCGGCGTCGGCGTCCCCCGGCGTCACCGTCGCGCCGCTTCGAGGGTCATCGCCCCGCCGGGTCGAGGCTCGCCGCGCCGCCGACCACGATCAGGCCATGGCCACGAGGTCGAGGAGGTCGTCGCTCCAGGAGTCCTCGGTCCCCTCGGGCATCATCAGCACCCGGTCGGGGGCCAGCTCGGCCACGAACCCGGCGTCGTGGCTGACCAGCACCATGGCCCCGGGCCAGTCGGCCAGGGCCCTGCCGATGGCCTCGCGCGACGGGGGGTCCAAGTTGTTGGTCGGCTCGTCGAGCAGGAGCAGGTTGTGGCGCCCAGAGACGAGTTGGGCCAGCGCCAGCTTGGTCTTCTCCCCGCCCGACAGCGTCGACGCGTCCTGGAACGCCTTGTCGCCCACCAAGGCGAACATGCCGAGCAGGGCCCGCAGCTCGGTCTCGGGCGCCCCCGACTGGTCGCGCATGTGGGCCAGCACGGCGCGGCCGGCGTGGATCCCCTCGTGCTCCTGCGCGTAGTAGCCGACGCTGACCCCCACACCGGTGCGGAACGAGCCCGCGGTCGGGTCGGTCACCCCGGCCAGGATGCGCAGCAGGCTGGTCTTGCCGGCGCCGTTGAGGCCCATGACGAGCAGGCGCTCACCCCGCTCGACACTGAAACCCACGTCGGCGAACACCGCCTCGGTCGTGTAGGCCTTGGCCAGGCTGTCCACGTCGAGCACGAGGCGCCCCGAGTGGGGCGGCTCGGGGAAGCGGACCTTGTACGCGCGCTCGCCCCGGCGGGGGGTGACCACCGCACCCGCGGTCAGGCGGGTCACCCGCTTGTCGATGCTCTTGGCCACCCGGGCCCGCTTGGCTGTCTGGTGCCGCATCGAGTTGGCGAGGTCGGATAGGCGCTTGATCTCCGCGGACTGGCGCTCGGCCAGCTTGGCTTGGCGTTCCTCGTCCTTGGCCCGGGCGTCGCGGTACTGGCTGTGGGTGCCCTTGTACTCCACGATGCTCCCCTCGTCCAGATGGAGCACCCTGGTGATGGCCTCGTCGAGCAGATCGAGGTCATGGCTGACCACGAGCAGGGCACCACGATAGCTGCGCAGGAAGCCCATGAGCCACGCCTTGGCGTCACTATCGAGGTGGTTGGTGGGCTCGTCGAGCATGAGCACGTCGCTGCCGGCGAACAGGATGCGGGCCAGGTCCACCCGGCGCCGCTCCCCGCCGGACAGCACCCCGACGGGCAGGTCGACCCGATCAGCGGTCAGCCCGAGGCCGGCGACCAACTGGCGCACCTCGGAATCCGCCGCGTAACCGCCGGCGGCGGAGAAAGAATCCTCGGCGCGCGCGAAGCGTTGGATGGCCCGCTCCGACGGGTGCTCTTCAATGGCCAGGCGTAACTTCTCCAGGCGTTCAACGGCCTCGTCGAGCCCGCGGCCCGAAAGGACGTGGGACAAAGCGGTGGTCCCCGTGTCCTCACTGGCCCGCCGCGGCTCTTGGGACAGGAAGCCCAGGCGCCCCTGGCGGACCACGGTGCCCCCCGCCGGCTCGTCGTCGCCGGCGAGAACCCTCAGCAGGCTGGTCTTTCCGGCCCCGTTGCGCCCCACCAGCCCGACCTTGTCGCCGGCGCGCACGATGAACGACGCCTCCACCAGGGTGAAGCGCCCGCCCACCTCCACGCTCAGCTCGCGGGTTTGCAGCACGCTCCCATGATGGCCGGGGATGGCCGCGACCGGCGAGGCAGTTTCGACGCGAGGAGTGAACGGTGGCGACGGGGGGTAAGCCGAGGAGGCTTCTCTTTCCCAATTCGTGGAGTCTTCACATTGGTTCCTGTCACCGCCGAGGTGCGCCCGCGAGGGCCGCTGTCGGAGCACCTTCTCACCAGCTTGGGGCGCCCGCCCCACCTCCTGGCCCCAGGACCGGCGGCGGCGGCCTGCGACCCCCTCGATGACGACGACTTCCAGCTGGCGCTGTACTGCTGCTACGAGTTGCACTACCGGGGCCTGCCCGGCGCTCCCGAGGGTTGGGAGTGGGAGCCGTCGCTGCTGCGATGGCGCGGCGTCCTCGAGCGCCGGTTCGAGGACCGCCTCCTCGCCGAGGTGCCTCTTCCGGGGGTGGTAGCCGGCGACGTGGTGCCGGCGCTGTGGGTCCTCGCCGGCGACGCCAGCGGGTGGGCGGCCAACGCCGGCGGCGGGACTGCCGGCGCCCCCGTGCCTTCGGGGCCCTCCCTGTCGGGGTGGGTGCTCGCCAACGGCGAGCTCCACCACGCCCGTGAGCTCGCCGTGCACCGCTCCGCCTACCAGTTGAAGGAGGCCGACCCCCACACGTGGGCCATCCCCCGCCTCGACGGCCGGGCCAAGGCGGCCATGGTCGCCATCCAAGCCGACGAGTACGGCAACGGGACCGCCGCCCGGATGCACTCGTCGTTGTTCGCCAAGACCATGGAGGCACTGGGGCTCGATTCCCGCTACGGCGCCTACCTCGACTACCTGCCGGCCGCCACACTTGCCACCATCAATCTCATTTCCCTGCTCGGTCTTCATCGCCGCCTACGGGGAGCGCTGGTCGGGCACCTCGCCCTGTTCGAGATGACGTCGGTGGTACCCATGGGCCGCTACGACGCGTGGCTCGGGCGCTTGGGGGTCGCGGAGGAGGGCAGGGCGTTTTACGCCGTGCACGTCGCCGCTGACGCCGTTCACCGCCACGTGGCGGCCGACGAACTCGTGGCAGGCCTGCTCGAGTCCGATCCCGAACTCGGCGCCCAGGTGTTGTGGGGGGCGCAGGTGCTGTCCGCCGTCGAGGCGCGCTTCTCCGCCCGGTTGCTGGGGGCGTGGGAGGCCGGACGCCCGTTGCTGTTGCCTGGTGCCAGAGCCGTTGCCGCCTAGACCGAGATCGCGCAGGTTCGCCCACTACAGCGGTAAATGTATGAACGAGTTGTTACATAAAACCGGGCATGATAGACATAGGTGAAACGGGTTTGGCTGGGATAAGAGGGGTGCGTGCCAGGGCGGCGTGTGCTGAAGAGGGGAGCGTTCAGCCACCCAGCGTGTAGGCGGGACAGGTCAGAGTGCTCCCACGACGCTCGACGTCTGCCTAGAGATCGGGCGCTCCGGCGGCCTTAACCGAGATATCCAGTCGAACAGACAAAGGACCATGGATTATGCGATTTCGACGTGTCATGACGGCGGTACCAGCGGTGGCGATGGTGGCCACGGGTGCTTGGGTGTACCCAGCGGCTGCTGCCCCTGCCCAGACCCTGGCCTGCGGGTCGGTGGTGACCCACAGCACCACACTGACCGGCGATGTAGGACCGTGCGCCGGTGACGGCCTCACCATCGCCGCCAACAACGTCCATCTCAACCTGAACGGCCACAAGGTCTTCGGGACCTTCTCGCCCGCGGGGGCCGACGGGATTCCCTTCGCCCACAATGCGAGCTCCGGCGTCAACTTCGCTGGCAACAACACCGGGAATGGCCCCGCCGGGGTACGGTTCGCCGACGTGACAGGATCGACGCTCGGGAACGGCGAGGTGTTCAACTTCTCCGTCGGGGTCCTCATCGACCACGGTTCCAGCAACACGGTCACGGGCATCGACGCCCATGACAACGTCGGAGCCGGAAGCAATGACAACTGGGGTGACGGTATCTCCGCCGACTTCTCCAATGGCAACACCATCCGCGGCAATGTCGCCGATCACAACGGCGTCTACTCGGGGATCTCCATCGTTGACGCCTCGAGCAACAACATGGTGGCCGACAACCAGGTGGCGGACAACAACATCGCCTTCGGAAACTTCGGCATCCGGGTGGAGGGGCCAAACGCCCTCAACAACGTCGTCCAGGGCAACACCGTGACCGGTTCCTACAACTCTGGGATAGCCGTCCTGCCGTCGTGCACCAACATCTTCACCAGCGTTTCCCTACCGCTGCAGTGCATGGCCAACGGGGTCCCGAACGTGGCCAACACAGGTACCATCATCCGGGACAACGTGGCTGACACTAACGGCGCCAACGGCATCGTGCTGTTCGCCATGGGTACCTCGTACGTCTACCAGCCCACCGACGAGACCATCACGGGCAACACGACCGATAACAACACTGGTGACGGCATCAGCCTGTTCGGCGGTGGGTGTACCAACAATCCCTCGCCGACAAGCCCCATAACCTGCGCCGCCACCAACAACGTTATCAGCCACAACACGTCACTCCACAACGGATACCTCAGCGTCCAGCAGGGCAACAGTCCCGGTAACGGCATCACGCTGGGCTCAGGCGCCAACAACAACACCGTCGACCACAACACCGTGGACAACAATGCTGGCGACGGCATCCAGCTCCAGATCGGCGACATCTACGGCGGCCCCCCCGACTACCCTGTTATCGGGACGATCCCGGGGTCGGGAGCATCCAACAACGTGCTGGTCCACAACGTGGGCTTGGGCAACAAGGTCTTCGACGGCGAGGACCAGACCCCGGGCTGCGACAACAACATCTGGAGCCACAACGTGCTCCAGACCGTTAACCAGCCGTGCGTCCTCGGCTCAGGCCCCCGGGCCGGTAGCGTGCCGCCCGGACAGATGAGCAAGGCGACCAACCAAAGCAATGGCATGGCCTTCGCTCGCCACGGCCACATCTAACTGAGCAGTACGTGCGTCGACCGGCTGGGACGTTCGTCCCGGCCGGTCGATGACTCGGGAGCCGGAGGGAGGCGGATTTCGGCGGGGGACCAGTTAGCCGGCGCTGTCGCCATCGGGTCGCCGGGGTGCTTCAGAGGGCGAGATCGGTGTCGTTTCGGCGTCGGTCGTTATGGCGTCGGCGGTCAATAAGTGGGCCTGCTCTTCGGCCCGGCGGATAACATCACGGACCGGCACGCCGAGCAAGCGGGCGGCGCGGGCCGCGTCGTCATGCTCGGCCTTCACCCGCATTGCGCTCGTCTTGATACGGATCGGGTAGCCACCCACCTCGACCTCGCTGATCTGGCGGCGGGCTGCCCACCGAGTCAACTGTTGCCCCCGTACCCCGAGTGTGCCCGTCTCCGCCATCATCAGGTCACGGACCTGGCCGGCGAGGACCGGATCGGTCAGGGCGCTGACCACGTGGGCGGGGCGACCCTTCTTGCCCATCACCGGTGTCACCCAGGCGTCGTAGGCGCCGGCGGCGAGGAGGGAGGCGATGGTGTCGGCCAGGACCTCGCCGGTGACATCGTCGACGTTGGCTTCAAGGAGAAATACGGGCTGGCCCTGCGGCGACCCCGCGGCGCGCCCGGAGTCGTCGGCGCCGGTGGGGTCGCCGGCGCGGGTGAAGTCGGCGCCGCTGGCGGGCTCGCCGGCCAGGGAGCGGGCGCCGACGGTCTCGCCGATGACTACTTGGACCACGTTGGGGAGCCCCTCGAGGTCGCGGGTGCCGGCGCCGAATCCGCTCGCCTGCACGGTCATCGCCGGCATCGGACCCCAACCCTCGACCAGGGCGGCGAGCAGGGCCGCGCCGGTCGGGGTGGTCAGTTCGTGGGGGATATCCGTGCCGTAGGTAGGCGCCCCCCGGAGGAGTTCGACCACTGCGGGGGTGGGGACGGGGAGGTGCCCGTGGGCGCTGCGCACCCGGCCGTGGCCTTGGGCCACCGCGCTGGAGTGGATTTGGTCCACCCCGAGCAGTTCGAGGGCCACGCATGTGCCGACAATGTCGATGATGGCGTCGACTCCGCCCACCTCGTGGAGGTGCACCTGGCCAGGAGGGCGACCGTGCAGGCGCCCCTCCGCCTCGGCCAGGGCGGCGAATGCGCCCAGCGCCCTGTGCCGCACCCGCTCGGCCAGTCGGGCCTCGGTGATTAGACCGACGATGTGTGAGTGGGTGCGCACCACGCCGCTCTCCTGCGTCCGCACGTCGACGTGGGTGGCGGTCAGCCCGGCGCGAAGGACACTGTGGGTCTCCAGCGACCAGCCCCCTATGGGGAGTGCGACCAGTTCCCTCTCGATGAGAGAGAGGTCGGCGCCTGCGTCGACGAGGCTGCCGAGCGCCATGTCGCCGGCGATACCGGAGAAGCAGTGCCACCAGGCCAGGGTTGTCACAGGCGACGGGCTGCCGGGGCCGCCGGGCGGGAGCGAACCGCTGACGGGTTCGTCGTGTGGGTCGGTGCCTCCGTAGGCGGTGGGCGGTGGGCCGTGGGCGGTCCCAGGGCCCGAGCGACGGCGTGCGCGGCGCCGAACCCGTTGTCGATGCCGACGACCACCAGCCCCGATGCGCAGCTGGCCAACATGCCGAGCAGAGCGGTGACCCCCGCCAATGAGGCGCCATAGCCGACGCTGGTGGGCACGGCCACGACGGGTGCCGGCGTCAGGCCGCCCACCACGCTGGCCAGGGCGCCCTCCATCCCCGCAACCACGACAAGGGCGTCGGCGGCGGCCAGCTCGTCGACGTGGCCGAGCAGCCGGTGCAGCCCTGCCACCCCGCAGTCCGCCAGGAGGCGTGGTCGGAAACCCAGGGCTCCGAGTGTGGAGCTGCATTCGTCGGCCACCGCCAGGTCGGCGGTTCCGGCGGTGACGACGAGCACCGCTTCGGGTCGCCTCGGTGCCGGGCGCCACACGACCGTGCCGGGGCGGCGATCCCCGCCTGGATTGGCGGCGAGGGCAGAGGCGATCTGCTCGTCGTCGGCCCGGCTGAGGATCACCGGACCGCCCCCCTGGTCTCCGAGGAGCTCGGCGACGATGCCGGCGCAGTGTTCGGGGGTCTTGCCGGGCGCATAGACGGCTTCGGGGAAACCCAGGCGAAGGGCCCGGTGGTGGTCGACTCGTGCGTAGCCGAGGTCGGCGAACGGGAGGCGGCGCAGGCGCCGCAGCGCCTCGTCCGGGTCGACGGCGCCGCTGCGCACATCGTCAAGCAGTCGGCGCAGCTGAGATTCGTCCATGGCGCCTCCCATGGTGCCCGCAACCGGCGGCACGGCGCACGGACGATCTGGCCGCAACCTGTCCGCGCTGGTCAATGGGCGGCCGAAAGCCCACCCGGGAGGACGCCTCGAGCCTCGTCGCTATCCTCCCGGGATGCACAACCCCGTCGACCCAGATGCCACCGTCGGCTTCCTCGGCCCCTCTGGGACGTTCACCGAGGAGGCTCTTCGCAGCCAGCCAGACCTGGCCCGAGCAAAGCCGCAGGCCATGGGATCGTTTATCGAGGTGCTCGATGCCGTCGAGGCAGGCGTGGTCGCCTACGGCTTCGTGGCCATGGAGAACTCGATAGAGGGAACCGTCTCGGTCACCCTCGACGAGCTGGTGTTCGAACGCGATCTGCTCATCGTGCGCGAGGTGGTCCTGCCGGTGACCCAGAACCTGGTCGCTCTACCGGGCACCAAGTTGGCGGAGGTCGACACCGTGGTGTCGTTTCCCCACGCCATCGGGCAGTGCCGGGCGTGGGTCCGGGCCCACCTCCCCGGAGTCGAAGAGGTGGCCAGCACATCCACCGCCGCCGCGGTGCGCTATGTCGGCGAACACCGTCAGCCGGGCACGGTGGCGATCGGCACGGCGCTGGCCGCCTCCCTGTACGGCCTCGACGTGCTCGCCCACCGGATCGAGGACCACCCCGACAACGCCACCCGCTTCGTACTGGTCGCTTCTCCCACCGCAGGAATCCCCGCCCCGAGCGGCCACGACAAGACGAGCATCGTGTGTTTCCAGTCGGCCGACCGGCCGGGGAGCCTGCACGCCATCCTCGGCCAATTCTCCGCTCGCGACATCAACCTGCGCAAGCTCGAGTCCCGCCCCACTCGGCGCGCGCTCGGGGACTATTGCTTCGTGATCGACCTCGTCGGCCATGTCGGCGACGAGGTCGTGGCCGACTGCCTGCGGGACCTGCACGCCACCCTGCCGGCGGTCAAGTTCCTCGGTTCGTACCCTGCCGCCGGCGAGATGAGCGCGGAGATCCGCAGGGACGTGCACGCCGCTTGGGCGGCAGCCGACGAGTGGATCCAAGGCCTGCGGGCTTCCGTACACGAATAAGGACCCCGTGGTCCGCCAGGCTGACTGGCGTCGCTGTGTCCCGGCCGGCGCTGGATGAGACCCGGAGTTGGTCTCGGGGCGCAAACCCGGAAATGGCTGCGGGTTTGCGCCCCGATCTCTCGCCCGCGCCGTGCTTCGAGAGCTGGGGGAGCAGGGTGCTCTCAGGCGGCGTGAGCGCGATGGTATAGGTCGGAACCGGCGGGGTGGCCGGCGAGGAACCGGGACGTACGCCTCACCACTGGGCTCAGTTGTTCCAGGCGGCACTCGGCGCCGGCGTTCTCCAAAAGGTGAGCTACCCGTTTCACGGCGCGCCAGCCGGCGGCATCGACGAACGTGACATCGGCCAAATCCAGGGCGACATCGTCGACGCCGAGGTCGACCAGTGTGGCGGCGACGTCGGAGAGACGCCAGGCGTTGGCGGTGTCGATCTCGCCGCTCACCCAGACCCAGCAGGACCTCCGGCTGCCGACCACCTCGATCGAGATCCCGTCTTGGTAGCTCATCCGACTCCTTCGACTCCCGTGCTCGGTCTCCGTGCCATTCGCCAGGCGTAGCACGCTCGGCGCTGCTGACCACTACAGCGTGTCAGCGTGAGAGATCTCTGGGACTCAACTGAGAAGTGGCAAAGAACGACTATCGTCACCAGCCCAGGAGGGATGGCAGAGCGGCCGAATGCGAGGCTCTTGAAAAGCCTTGGGTGTCACAGCCCCGTGGGTTCAAATCCCACTCCCTCCGCAGGTCAGAGGTACTTTCTGGGTTTTGATCGGGAGCCGTCGAGGCGCCTAGGTCCATAAAAGGTCCATAATTGGTCCTTAAATTTTGTGACGTGGACCAGCATGAGAGGCCATGCAGGGGAGCATCCGTCGGAAGTCGGCTGATCGCTGGCAGATCCGGGTTTCGCTCCGTCGAGACCCCGACACCGGGCCGAACACACCGTCGCCGAGCTTCTAGATCTAGAGCGATGGATGGAGCACATCGAGACGCTCGGTCGTTCGCCGTCGACCCTGGCCCGCTACCGCTCCGCCATCAAGGCCAACATCGTCCCGTTGCTGGGAACGACCCACATTGACCGGCTGACCGGCGCCGACATCGACGCATACTACGCCCGGTTGGCCAAGCGGGGACTCGGGCCGCTCAGCATCCGTAAGTGCCACGCCATCCTCTCGGCCTCGCTCAACCAGGCGGTCAAGTGGGGCTGGCTCGATCG
Organism: Acidimicrobiales bacterium; assembly: GCA_035552775.1. Lineage (GTDB taxonomy): Bacteria > Actinomycetota > Acidimicrobiia > Acidimicrobiales > Palsa-688 > DASZKW01. The sequence goes on from DASZKW010000106.1 coordinate 14,991, forward strand.
CAACCCCATCGTGCGGGCCACTCCTCCCGGAGTGCGTTCAAAGGAGATTGTGCCGCCGACTCCTGACGAGCTGCGGCGGTTGCTCGACGAGTGCGAGCAGTCGAACCCGGACCTGGCCACGCTCATCTATTTGGCCGTGACCACCGGATGCCGCCGGGGAGAGCTGTGCGGGCTGCGGTGGGGCGATATCGACCTGGGGCGGGCGACGGTGCTGGTGGCTCGGTCTATTTCCGACGCGGCAGGTGTGGTCGAGGTCAAGGACACCAAGACCCATCAGGCTCGACGCCTGGCCCTCGACCCATCGAGCGTCGCAGTACTGGGAAGCCAACGGGCCCGGGCCGAGGAGCGGGCGGCGGTGGCCGGCGTAGCCCTTGGACCGGCGGCGTACGTGTGGTCCCAGGACATTGCCGCCAACGTTCCGTGGCGGCCGGACCGCGTCACTGGCGCCTTTCGGATTCTCACCGATCGGCTCGGCCTGCGCGGCGTTACGTTCCACGCTCTCCGCCACTTCTCTGCAACCGCCCTCGCCGGCCAGGGCGCGGCCATCCGCACTATTGCCGGGCGACTCGGGCACGCCAACCCGAGTCTGACGCTGCGAACCTAAGCCCACTTCCTCGATGTTTCCGACCGGGAGGGGGCCGCCGCCATCGGCGGCGTGGTAGACGCGCTGATGGCGCCGGCAGCTCCCAGCGCCGCCACGGACCCTCCCGCGTGAGCGTTGCATCGAGCTTCGGTGATGGCCGCTAATCACGCATATTTCATCTGATGCATATTCGGTGAAATCGAGCCTCCAGATCCAAAAGCGTTGTGGTTGTTGAGGTTTCGGTCGCGACCGGTAGCGGCTGCGGGAGTGAGCGAGGCGGGCTTTGGGGGCATCCACCAGCGGCTTCGCATTTGATGCTTGGATCGGTCTTTCGGTGAGAGGCGGTTTTCGGGTGCAGCGAGGGATCGACGCGGTGGGCCCAGCCCGCTTGCAGCTGGTCGGCGACGAGCCGGCCGATCGAGCCGAGATGGAGGTGTTCGCGGCGATGCTGGACGGGTGGCGAGCCCAGCAGTTGTCGCGGAACCTGTCGTTTGCGACGATCGACACCGGCGCTCGGGTGGTCCGGCGGTTCCAGGATGACGCCAGGTCGTTCCCGTGGGGGTGGACGGCGGGAGACCTGGAGGAGTGGGCCGGGCGGCTACGAGTCACGGATCGCCGTGCGCGCTCCACGGTCCGTTCTTACGAACTGGCGGTGCGGTCGTTCCTCACCTATGTCTGCGACCCGGCATACGGGTGGGACCGGGCCTGCATGGACCGCTTCGGGACGCACCCGACCCAGATTTGCAGCGCCGCCAACCTTGCCGCGCACGCCGCTGACTACGAGGGCCGCCCGGGGCGCCGTTCGCTGACCCGAGCCGAGTGCCAGGACCTTTTCGACGCGGCGGACGCCCGGGTGGAGGCGGTGCGGGCGAATGGGCGCAAGGGCTGGGTGCCGGCGTTTCGCGATGCCACCATGTTGAAGGTGGCCTACGGGTGGGGGCTGCGCCGCCGAGAGCTGTTGATGCTCGAGGACCACGATTTCGGGTCGAACCCCCAGGCGGCCGAGTTCGGCCGGTTCGGAGTGTGCCAGGTCCGATGGGGGAAGGCGGCGAAGGGGTCAGAGCCGCGCCGGCGCGGCGTGCTCACGGTGATGGGATGGTCGGTGGAAGTCATCGGCGAGTGGGTGAACGACATCTGGCCCCAGGTCCGTGAGCCCGGTGGGCGCGGCCTGTGGCCTTCCGAGCGCGGTTGTCGAGTCAGCGAGGACCGGGTCAACGCCGCCTTCGCGGCGGCCGCCGCGGACGCCGGTCTTCCTGTCGGCCAAAGCCCCCATTGTCTTCGCCACTCCTATGTCAGCCATCTGATCGAGGATGGTTTCGATGCCCTCTTCGTGCAGCAACAGGTTGGCCACGAGCACGCGTCGACGACCGCCATCTATACCTCCGTGTCGTCGGACTACCGGACCCGGACGTTGCGCGCCGCGCTCGACCGGGCGGTCGACGTCACCGACGAGGGTGGAGGAGGGCGGTGAAACCCCCGGCCGGCTACAGCTGGCGGCTGCGCCCGGTGATGGCCGCCCACGGGTTGTGGAAGACCAGCGATCTGGGTCCGCTGCTGGCCGAGCGCGGCGTGGTGCTGTCGGCCGCCCAGGTATACCGTCTCGCCGCCCAGATCCCCGAACGGCTGTCGCTGCGCACCTTGAGCGCGCTCTGCGACATCTTCGCATGCACCCCCAACGACCTGATCGAGCTCGGCAACGGAACTGCCGCTGGGGAAGCGCCGGCCAAGGACAACGTGGTCGACCTGGCCACCGTGGGGCGCCCCCGCCGGGCGCGCGTCGACCCTGGCCGGAAATGACCTACCGCCGTCAGGTGCGCGTCTGCGGGCGTTGCGGTCGCTCGGTGATCGTCGGGTGGCACTGGCCGGACGGGTTCGTCTGTGTCAGCTGTGTCCGCCACGGCGTGCGCCGCCGGGGCGCCTGCCCGGACTGTGGCGACCATCGGCGCTTGCCTGGCCTCGATGGCGCCGGGCGGCCGGTCTGTGTGGACTGCGCCGGGATCGCTACATCGTTCCTATGCGCCACGTGTGGAACTGAAGGCGAGCTGTGGTTCGCCCGCACGTGCCTGCGCTGCTCACTGCGCCGTCGCCTCGCCACAGCCCTTGACGACGGCACAGGAAACGTCAAAGCCGAATTGATGCCCTTGTTCGAGGCGATGGCCGCAATGGCCGATCCTTGGCCGGGGCTGACCTGGTTGAACACCGCCCACGTCCGCAAGCGCCTCGGCGCGCTGGCCACCGGCGAGGTGGCCCTCAGCCATGACGGTGTCGACACCCTCCCGGCCGGCCAAGGACGCGAGTACCTGCGCGAGTTGCTCGTCGCCCATGGCATCCTGGCCTCGGCGGACAAGTACCTGATGGCCTACCAGCGCTGGGAGGCCACCCGCCTTGACACCATCGAGAATCCCGACGACCGCCACCACATCCGCGTATACCTGCGCTGGCGGCACCACCGTGAGCTCGCCGCTCGCGCCGAGGCCGCCCCGCTGACGGGGTCGGTCGTCGCCACCGCCCGGATGCGCACCAACGCCGCTCTTCGGTTCCTCGGCTGGCTGCGGGCGCGCGACACCGAACTGGGCCGCTGCGCCCAGGCCGATCTCGACGACTGGTTCGCCACCGCATCCAACCCGCGAGCAGCAACAGACTTCTTGGTCTGGGCCATGCGCCACCAGCGCTGTCCTCATCTCACCCTGCCAACCCACCGGCGCCGCAGCCCCACCGCCGCGCCCGCCGACCAGCGCGCCGCCGCCCTGATCCGCCTGCTCAGCGACGACCGCATCGATCTCGTCGACCGCGTCGCCGGCTGCATGGTGCTCGTCCTCGCCCAACCCGTCACCCGCATCACCACGATCCGCCTCGCCGACATCGACTATGACAACGACGACCTGCGCGTCCGCCTCGGCGAACACCCCATCGTTCTTCCCCAGCCCCTCGCCCGCGTCATCGTCGCCCTCATCGACCAGCGCCCCCACCTGGCCACCGCCGCCAACCCGACCTCGCCGTGGCTATTCCCCGGCACAGCACCGGGCCGGCCGCTGTGCCCCGAACAGCTCAGCCACCGCCTTGGCCGCCTCGGCATCACCGCCGCCGGTCGACAGGCCGCCATGAAACAACTCATCTCCGAAGTTCCTGCGCCACTGCTCGCTGAAGCCCTCGGCTACCACCCCCAGACCACGGCAAGAAGAGCAGCCGAGCAAGGCGCCGACTGGGCTGCCTACGCCGCTCTCAAAGCCCGCCAAACAGCCCAACTCTGACCCAATACGAACCCCGCGAACACGCGTCTCCACCAGCACGCCGTCGCCCGATCGCCCGGTCCCGCAGTCATGGGAAGTCTCTCCGCTACCGGGACAGTAGGGAGCGGTGTCCGAGTCTCGCTCCTAGAGGACGACGCGGGCGAGCTTCAAGACCGGGTGCTGAGCGCCTGGCACGGCATACAACTCAGCCTGGCGGGGTGTGGCCGTGCTCAAGCTCATCGAGAACAGCACCGGCCACGCCTGGTTGCTCTCGGGGTCGCCTGGGATTATCTTCGCTGGGCCCTCCACAACAGCCCCAACTCCCAGCCGTTCCTTCGAGCCCGCAGCCCAACCGCGCTCAACGCCGTCAGGCTGGTCGGAAGATACAATAAGGACCCGCGCCGTTGCATCGGCAGCGCCGTCCTTGGTGCCCGGATCTCGGTCATCGCTCGGGCCGGTAGGCGCTCACGGACACCTTGAGCAGGTCGAGGAGACGCTCCTGGAGGGAGCTGAGGACCGGGTCGGCGACAGCGAGCAGCTCATCGTGGTGAGATACGACCGTGCGCGT
>DASZKW010000107.1:0-30532 GCA_035552775.1 Acidimicrobiales bacterium
ACTTCCCGCCCAAGGTCGGCGGCATCCAGTCCTACCTCTGGGAGTTGTGGCGGCGCCTGCCGGCTGACCAGGTCACGGTGCTGACCTCGCCGCACGCCGACGCCGACCGCTTCGACGCCAACCAGCCGTTCCGGATCGAGCGGGTGCGCGAGCCTGTCCTGTTGCCCTCGCCGCTTCTCTCCCGGCGCATCCGCCACCTGGCCGCCGAGGTCGGCGCGGCCGCCGTGGTCCTCGACCCCGCCCTTCCGCTCGCCCTCGTCGGGCCCGGGCTGGGCCTGCCGTATGGGGTGGTCCTCCACGGGGCCGAGGTCGCCGTGCCCGGCCGTCTCCCCGCCAGCCGGCACCTCCTGGCGCGCGTGGTCGGCGCAGCGTCGCTGCTCATCGCCGCCGGCACCTATCCCGAAGCCGAGACTCGCCGGGCCGTCGGCCCTAATGGCTCGCTGCCACCCGTGGTACAGGTGCCCCCGGGTGTCGACACCGCACGGTTCGTGCCGTTGCCCTACATAGACCGCTTGGCCACGAGGGCCCGGCTCGGCCTGCCCGCGTCGGGTCACCTGGTGGTCAGCGTCAGCCGCCTCGTCCCCCGCAAGGGGATGGACACCCTCGTCGACGCTGCCGCCGTGCTGGCGCCGTCGCACCCCGACCTGCTCGTCGCCATCGCCGGCGCTGGTCGCGACCGTGGTCGCCTCGAGCACCGTATCCGCCGTCGCGGGGCACCCGTACGCCTCCTCGGGCGAGTCTCGGATGTGGACCTGCCGGCGCTGTACGCGTGCGCGGACCTGTTCGCCATGTCGTGCCGCACCCGTTGGCGAGGGCTCGAGCAGGAGGGCTTCGGTATCGTGTTCTTGGAGGCGGCTGCAGCCGGGGTGCCTTCGGTCGCCGGCGACAGCGGTGGGGCGGCGGAGGCCGTGGTCGACGGCGAGACCGGCGTGGTGGTGCGCCGCCCGGACGATCCCGACGCCCTGGCCGGCGCCATCGGCCGCCTGCTCGACGACCCCGACTTGGCCAGCCGCCAGGGCCAAGCCGCCCGTCGCCGGGCGGAAACCGAGTACGGCTACGAGCAGTTGACGGCTCGCTTGGGCCGCGCCATCGATGCAATGGGCGCCCCCCCGGCCACCTGAATCGGCCCGGAGGGTGCGCGGGCTCGGTGAGGACGCTACGTTGCCCTGCGTGGAGGATTCGGTAATCGAGCGAATGACCATCCGCAGCAGCCCCGAGCACTGCTTCGATGTCCTGACCGACTTCGACCGGTACCCGGAATGGGCGGCCGACATCAAGCAGGTTGCGGTCGACGAGCGCGACGCCGACGGGCGAGCCATGCTCGTCACCTTCCGGGCGGCAGCGTTCGGGCGCAGCACCTCCTACACGCTGCGCTACGACTACAGCGGGGCGCCCCGGGAGCTGTCGTGGGTGCAGGTGGGTGGCGACCTGACCCGACGCCTCGACGGCTCCTACGTCATCGAAGCGTCGGAAGGAGGCGACTCGGAGGTGGCGTACCAGCTGATCGTCGATCTGAAGGTGCCGTTGCCCGGGTTCGTGAAGCGCCGCGCCGAGGGGCGCATCATGGGCACCGCCCTCCGGGAGCTCAAGGCGCGCGTCGAGAGCACCGCCTAGCGGGACGGGGTGGGACCGACTCGCCTGGTCGACGACCCTGCGGATCCTCGCGTCGAGGGGTACCGTGCGCTCAACGACGCCCGCTATCGCTCACGCATTGAACGTTGCGAAGGCCTGTTGGTAGCCGAGGGAGAGTTGGCCGTCCGGCGGCTACTGGCGTCAGCCCACGTTGCCCGTTCGGTGTTTGTCTCCACGGCGCGCGCCGGTGCCCTGGCGGGCGTGATCGACGCGGCCGGCGGAGCTGGTGCAGCCGTCTATGTGGCCCGTCCCGACGTCATGGCGGCGGTCGCCGGCTACGACGTCCACCGTGGCGTCCTCGCCTTGGGTGACCGCCTACCCGGTCCCGAACCCGCGGATCTGATCGGCTCCCCAGGCATCGTCCTCGGCATCGAGGGCGTCAACGACGGCGAGAACATGGGAGCGCTCCTGCGCCACGCGGCAGCGTTCGGGGCCTCCGGCGTGTTGCTCGATCCGACGTGCTGCGACCCGTTCTCGCGCCGAGCCATCCGGGTGTCGGTCGGTCACGCCCTCAATGTCCGTGTGGCCCAAGCCATGACTTGGCCGGCGCCGGTCGAGGCGGCGGTCGCCGCCGGGGTCGAGGTGGTGGCACTGACGCCAGGTGGGCCGGCCGGCGGGCCCGTCGGTGGGGTGGCGGCCGGTGCCGCAGCGGTGCCCATCGCCGTGTTGGCGGCCTCGGTAGCTTTGCGCCGGCCGCGCCGGCTGGTGGTCTTGGTGGGAGCAGAGGGATCCGGCCTGTCGGCGGCAGCGCTCCGGGCGGCGACGGTCACGGCCCGGATCCCCATGGCGGCCGGCGTCGACTCGATCAACGTCTCCGCCGCCGCCGCCATCGCCCTGCACCGCTTGGCCGAGGCCTTGGGAGGCGCCGACGGGATCCACCCATGGCAACCGGGCACGGCGCCCAGCTGAAACGGTGGCCGGCGGTACGGACTGTGCAGAAACCTGGGCTATAACCCCCGGAACTGCACAGCGGGTCACGGCCATAGTGTCGCGACGTGGCCTTGATGGTGACGTTGGTGAGGGGATGAGACGCTTGGTGGCCCGCGTGGTCGCAACGTGAACAGTGGCGCGGGGGCGACCGTCGGCGTCGATGTCGGCGGCACCAAAATGCTTGCCGTGCGACTCGACTCCGCCGGCGAGGTGGTGGCCGAGCGCAAGCTCCCTACCCCCGCGGCCGCCGACTTCATCGACGCCATGGCCGGCGTGGTGAGCGACCTGGCGGGGGCGCCCAGCGCAGTGGGGGCGGTCGGGTTGGGGGTACCGGGCATGGTCGACTCGACCGGCGGGCTGCGTTCTTCGCCCCACCTACCCGGCCTCGTCGGCCTCCCCATTGCCCGGGACCTGGCGGCCCGCTTCCCCGACGCCCGGGTCTGGGTGGGCAACGACGCCACCGGCGCGGGTTGGGCCGAGCACAGCCTAGGGGCCGCCGTGGGGGTCGACGACCTGCTGATGGTCACCCTGGGAACCGGCATCGGTGGCGGGATCGTGGCCGGCGGGCGCCTGCTAGAAGGTGCCCACCGTTACGCCGGCGAGGTCGGGCACATCATCATCGACCCCAACGGGCCTCCGTGCCCGTGCGGGCAGCGGGGATGCTGGGAGCGTATGGCTTCTGGAAGCGGCCTCGGGCGCCTGGCTCGGGAGTGGGCCACCGCGGGACGGGCGCCGGGAGTGGTGGCGCTGGCGGGTGGTGACCCCGAAGCGGTGCGAGGGGAGCACGTCACCACCGCCGCCGCCTCCCGTGACGGCGACGCCATCAAACTGATGGGGGAGCTCGCATGGTGGCTGGCGCTCGGGCTCGCCAACCTGACCAACGTGTTGGATCCGGGGCTGGTGGTCGTCGGCGGCGGACTGGCGGAGGCGGGGGAGGTGCTGATCGCCCCCGCTCGTGAGGCTTTCGCCCGTCTTGTCGAGGGCCATCGCCACCGCCCCGGCTTGGCCTTGGTGGTCGCCGCCCTCGGGGAGCGAGCAGGTGCAGTAGGCGCCGGCCTCCTCGCCGCCCGTGGCGGCACTCGACTCCGGGGTCAACCCAGCGGCTGGCGGGCACGACTGAGGCGCTAGCCCCCGGCGGGTGGGCCCGCGGGCCATCGGGGATGTCCCCGAGATTCCACCGAGGAGGGCAGGGTCACCTGGGGGGTCCGGCATGGCCCGCGGCGGCCAGTCGTGGGATCATCATGTATCGCGCCTGCTGCCCCTCCACCGACTCCCTCGCCCCAGCACCGCGGGCGATTGCGCCGGCTGCTGTCCGATCCTGCCAGCCTGCGCCGCAGCCGCGACGAGCGGATGGTCGCAGGGGTGGCCGGTGGGCTGGCCGCCCGGGCCGGGGTGGACCCCACCGTGGCCCGGATCGGCCTGGTCCTGCTGACGGTCTTCGGCGGGGTGGGTGCCGTGCTGTACGTCCTGGCGTGGCTCATAGTGCCGGTAGAAGGCGACGACGAGCCCCTCGGGCGCCGGGCCATCGCCGATCTACCGGGCCTCGGCCTCGCCATCGGGGTCCTCGGCGCGGTCATCGCGACAGCCGTGGTCATCCAGACCGTAGGCCTCAAGGGTCCGAGTCGGCTGCTGTGGCCCGCCGGCGTCTCCGCCTCGGGGATGGTGCTGGTGTGGCGCAACGCCGAGGGCGACGATCGCGAGGCGCTGCGCCGGATCGCCGCCCAGCTCGCCCTCATCGAGTCGGGCGGGCCCGGGCGCACCAAGGCCATGGTGGCCCGGGTCGTCGCCGGCGCAATCCTGGTCCTCGGGGGCGTCGCCGGCCTGTTCGGGACCATCCGCCACACCCGGGCGACAGGCTGGGTGGTGGTCGCCACCCTGGGAGTGATGGCCGGCGTGGTGATCGTTTTCGGCCCGTGGTGGCTGCGCCTGGGGCGCGACCTGGCCGAGGAGAAGCGAGAGCGGGTCCGCTCCGAGGAGCGGGCCGACCTCGCCGCCCACCTCCACGATTCGGTCCTCCAGACCCTTGCGCTCATACAGCGTTCCTCGACCAACCCCCGCGAGGTCACCCGGCTGGCCCGCGCCCAAGAACGCGAGCTGCGGGCGTGGTTGTTCGAGGAGCGCGTACCGAGTGGACGGCTCCCGGGGGAAGCAACGACAGTCGCGGCCGGCGTCGACCTGGTCGAGCGGGACGTCGAACTGCGCTACGGCGTGGCGGTGGAAGCCGTTGTCGTCGGCGACGCTGCCCTCGACGACGACCTCAGGGCGCTCCTGGCTGCGACGCGCGAAGCGACCGTCAACGCCGCGAAATGGTCGGGCGCCGAGGTCGTGTCGGTGTTCGCCGAGGTTGAGGCGCAGAGGGCCTCGGTCTTCATCAGGGACCGGGGGCGCGGGTTCGACCTCGAGGGCATCGGCGGCGACCGTCGCGGGGTGACGGAGTCGATCCTGGGACGGATCGAGCGCCGGGGGGGCAAGGCGGTTATCCGCAGCGTCGTGGGGGCGGGAACGGAAGTGGAGCTGATCATCCCACGCCGGCCGGCGCCGTGAGCGGCGCCCGGACACGGGTGTTCCTGGTCGACGATCACCTCCTGTTCAGAAGCGGCGTGCGGGCGGAGCTGGGTGACGGCGTCGAGTTGGTGGGTGAGGCCGACGAGGTCCCAGCGGCCATCGAGCTGATCGGCGAGCGCCTCCCCGACGTGGTCCTCCTCGACGTGCACCTCCCCGACGGCGGCGGTCGGGCTGTGATCGACGGCGTGCTCGGGACCCATCCTGAGGTCCGGTTCCTGGCCCTGTCGGTATCCGATGCGGCCGAGGACGTCATAGGCGTCATCCGGGCGGGGGCGAGAGGATACGTGACCAAGACGATCTCGGGACCGGAGCTGAGCGACGCCATACGGCGGGTGGCGGGGGGCGACGCCGTGTTTTCGCCCCGCCTGGCCGGCTTCGTGCTCGACGCTTTCGCATCCGGGTCGCTTTCGGGCGATGCGACCCCGACGTTCGACCCCGAACTGGATCAGCTCACACCTCGCGAGCGTGAGGTGCTGCGCCTGATCGCCCGAGGGTATGCGTACAAGGAGGTCGCCCAGCGCCTGACGATCTCCACCAAGACGGTCGAGACGCACGTGTCGGCCGTGCTTCGCAAACTGCAACTGTCGAGTCGCCACCAGCTGACGCGGTGGGCGACCGAGCGCCGCTTGCTCTGACACCTCCAACGCCGGCCATCGCCCCGCCGGCGAGGGCGCGCGCGCTGACCCCCCCAACCGCGCTGGGGCGCCCGATGACGCTCCGCTAGCTTGGCTTCCCCGACAGACATCGACCTGTCGCTCGACGACCGGTACCTATACGTGTCGTGCTGGGGGACGGGCGAGCTTCGTCAATACGACGTCGCTGACCCCTTCGCCCCAAGATGATCGAGGTCAGCCGCGACGGCCGGCGGATCTTCGCCGGCGCTCCCACCAGGTCCGCCTCCAGGGCGGGGACTGCTCCACCGACTCGTTCTGTTTCAAGGCATAGTCCCGGCGGGTTGTTTACCTGCCGGTCCCTGCGGGCGCCTGCACTAGCCTCGCGGCGTGGAGTTCCGACGGATCAACGGGCTGCCGCCCTACGTGTTCGCCATCATCAACCAGCTGAGGGACGAAGCCCGCCGAGGGGGTCAAGACATCATCGACCTCGGCTTTGGTAACCCCGATATCCCGAGCCCTGACATCGCGGTGGAGAAGCTGGCCGAGGCCGCCCGCAACCCCCGCAACCACCGCTACTCCGCGTCGCGAGGCATCCCCAAGCTGCGCCTGGCCGTCGCCAACCTCTACCTGCGTCGTTTCGGCGTGGAGCTCGACCCCGAGACCGAGGTCGTCACCACCATCGGGGCCAAGGAGGGCCTGTCGCATCTGATGTGGACTTTGGTGGGCCCGGGCGACACCGCCCTGGTCCCCACACCGAGTTACCCCATCCACATCTACGCCCCCTTGTTCGCAGGCGCCGACGTGCAACAGGTGCGGCTCGGTCCCGATCAGGACTTCTTCGCCAACCTCATGGAGAGCTGGGAGTCGACGTGGCCCCGGCCGCGGGTAATCGTCTTTTCTTTTCCCCACAATCCGACCACTGAGTGCGTGGACCTGGCGTGGATGCAGCGACTGGTGGACTTCGCCCGTGAGCACGAAGTGGTGTTGGTCCACGACTTCGCCTACTCGGACACTGCCTTCGACGGTTACCAGCCCCCGTCGATCCTCCAGGTGCCCGGGGCCACCGACGTCGCCGTCGAGCTCTACACCCTGACCAAGAGCTTCTCGATGGCGGGCTGGCGGGTCGCGTTCCTGTTGGGCAACCGCGAGATCGTCCAGGCCCTGACAAAGCTCAAGAGCTACCTCGATTACGGCACCTTCCAGCCCATCCAGATAGCGGCGATCGTGACCATGAACGAGGCACCCGACTACCCCAAGGTGGTCAACGAGATCTACCAGTCCCGACGAGACGCCCTCTGCGAGGGGCTCAATCGAGTCGGATGGACTCTGGACAAACCCCGTGGGACCATGTTCGTGTGGGCCCCGATGCCGGAGCCGTATTTGGAGATGGGTTCGCTGGACTTCTCCAAGTACCTGGTGACCGAGGCGGGCGTGGCCACGTCCCCCGGGGTCGGCTTCGGTAGGGGAGGGGAGGGTTTCGTCCGCTTCGCCCTGATCGAGAACGAGCAGCGCATCGGGCAGGGGGTGCGCAACCTGCGCCGCGCCCTCACCAAGCTCGGCTGAGGCGGCCGAACCGTACAAAGGCGAGCGTTGCTACGTCGACAGTGTTGTCGCCGACTCGGTCGGATAACCTGGACCTTCGTTCCTCGGGGAGTCGACGTAGCAACGCTCGCCTTTGGTAACGCCGCCGTGCTTATCCCGAAACAGGCCGTTCATGTCCGTCCCCTACGTTGGCGATCATGCCCACCTTTGTCGTTCGTGTGTGGATGCCGGACCGTCCCGGCGCCCTCGGTGCGGTGGCCAGCCGTATCGGCTCCGTGCGCGGCGACCTGATCGGCATCGACATATTGGAGAGGGGCGGCGGCCGTGCCATCGACGAACTCGTCGTCCACCTCGCCGACGCCTGCTTGGTCCCGCTGCTCGCTCGGGAGATCGCCCAGGTGGACGGCGTCGATGTCGAGGATGTTCGTCCCGTGGTCGACGCCCTCGATCCCCGTCTGGACGCTTTGGAGACGGCCGCCTACCTGGTGACGCGGACCAGCGTCTCGGACCTGCTCACGGCCCTGGCCGAGCGCAGCGCCCACGACTTGGAGGCCGACTGGGCGGCGGTGGTCGACCTCCACGCCCCGCTCCCGGTGGTGGCGGTGGGCCCGGTGCCACCCGCACCGTGGTTGGCTGCGTTCGTGGCCGGGAGCCGGGTCTCGATGGCGTCGCGCAGCGACGACTCCGGGCCCGACGACGTCGTGTGGGCCGACCTGAGCGGAGCCGACCTGGTCGTGGTGATCGGGCGCAGGGGCCGGCCGTACCGTGCCAGGGAGCGCCGTCAGCTGACCGCTGTGGGCAGGATCGCCGACCACCGCTGGACCGAACTGGTTACCCGTCCCGCCATGTTGCTCCACCCGAGCGTCACCACCTGAGGCGCCGGTCCGGCCGACCCGAGGGCGGCGGCCGGCCGCGGCGACGGGTCCCCAAAATGATCGGCGCTACAAGCCGAGCCGGGCGCGGGCCAGGCGTCTTTGGGCATCGGGTTCGCCGTCGAGGGCAACGGTGGCTGCGTCCCCCCGCCCGAACGCCCACAACACCAGCTCGCCCGGTGTCCCGGTGACGGTGACGCTCGGGGTGGCGCGCCTGGCAACGACGTCGTCGCGCCCGGGGGCCGCCAGGCGAACCCCGACCGGGGACCGGCGGGTAAGCACCCTGGCCAGCCGGCCCAGGCTTCGCCACAGGGCCGATTCGCTGTCCTCGCCGACATCGCGGGGTGCCCACGTCGGCTGGGCGCGGCGCAGGTCCTCATGGTGGACGAAGTACTCGACGGTGTTGACTGACCCGTCGACGGCAGGAAGGGAGAAGGGGAAAGGGGGTCCGCTGCGGAGGCGGTTCACCAGTTGGTCCCACGGCTGCCCGTCGCGGATCGCAGTCTGGACCCTCGCAGTGTGGCCCGACAGCATGCTGACGACTATGCCCACCGACGCGTCTGGTCGGGTGTCTCGCATGACCAAGTGGGCGGCGAGATCGCGTGCCCGCCAACCTTCGCACAGCGTCGGGGCGTCGGGCCCGAGATCGTGAAGGAGGTCGGCGAGGGACCGTCGTTCACGCTGAGCCGGGATCATGGCACGATGCTATGTCCACGCGGACACCCACGAGACAGATCCTCCCACGAGGAGAGTGTCCCTAGCGCGACCCCCCCGTCGAAGGGGCGGGGACGTGGGGGGCCGGCGCTAGGGCTAGGCCGCCGAGGGGGCAGCTTCGGCGGCTTCGAACAGAGTACCCGACCGCACTCGAACCCAAACCGTGATTCTCGTGTTTTGGGCAACCTTTCAGCCGGTTCTCAGCGCCAAACGTCCAGCTGAGGCCAAGATCTCGATGAGATCCACAGACGGTCCCAGGGCGGAGCAGGTCATCCACAGGGTTCCCCCACTATCGATCCACACGGGCCCAGTCGTACCTTGGCGGGAGGACCGAGGTGCAAACCTTCGCGAGCACCCTCTGACCAGCAACTTCGCGAACACCTTTCGCTTGCGCCAGCGTAGTTACGGTGGTGTAATTACATCCACGATCTTGTGTCTCCCTGGACACCTACCACTACTGGTTGTGGTGTCGCCCACCGGGCGACCAGCAGCCCGGCAACGAGGAGGACTTCTACAGATGGCCATTGCACCTGAGCGGATAGGGATCGGCATCGGGCGTCACTTCACCGCGCCGGGCGAGGACCCCTACGACACGGTGACTTGGGAACGGCGCGACGCCAGGATCAGCCACTGGGCCACGGGCGCGGTGGCCTTCGAGCAGGCCGGCGTCGAGGTGCCCTCGACGTGGAGCATCAACGCCACCAACATCCTGGCCCAGAAGTACTTCCGGGGGACGCTCGGCACCCCCGAACGGGAGCAGTCCCTCAAGGCGGTGGCCGACCGGGTGGTAGACACCATCGCCGGATGGGGGCGCAAGGACGGCTACTTCGTCGACGACGCCGAGGCGGACGCCTTCACGGCCGAGCTCAAGTACCTGATCATCCATCAGAAGGCCGCGTTCAACTCGCCGGTGTGGTTCAACATCGGGGTCAGGGGCGTCCCCCAACAGGCGTCGGCGTGTTTCATCCTTTCGGTCGACGACTCCATGGACGCGATCCTCGACTGGTACAAAGAAGAGGGGACGATCTTCAAGGGAGGCTCCGGTGCCGGGGTCAACCTGTCCAAGATCCGCTCCTCCAAGGAGGGCTTGCGTGGCGGGGGCACGGCATCGGGCCCCGTTAGTTTCATGCGCGGCGCCGACGCTTCGGCTGGGACGATCAAGAGTGGGGGCAAGACCCGCCGCGCCGCCAAGATGGTGATCCTCAACGTGGACCATCCCGACGTCGAGGACTTCATCTGGTGCAAGGCCATCGAGGAGCGCAAGGCGCGCGCCTTGCGCGACGCCGGGTTCGATATGGACCTCGACGGCAAGGACAGCCACTCGACGCAGTACCAAAACGCCAACAACTCGGTGCGGGTGACCGACGAGTTCATGGAGGCGGTGCTCGACGACGCCGACTGGCATCTGCGGGCGGTGACGACCGGCGAGGTCGTCCACACGCTACGGGCGAGGGACCTGTTCCGCCAGATCGCCAAGGCGGCGTGGGAGTGCGCTGATCCCGGCATGCAGTTCGACACCACCATCAACAAGTGGCACACGGCGGCGGCGACGGGCCGGATCAACGCCAGCAACCCATGTTGTTTCGTGGGCGAGACCAAGATCGTCACCGTCGACGGGCGTGTGTCGCTTGCCGAGTTGGCGGCGCGCTGCGACGCCGGACTGGCGCTGCCCGTCGTCGCCACGCTGGACGTCATCGAGGACGCATCCATCCAACGCCCGATAGTGAAGGCATGGGTGGCGGGTCACACCAATGAGCTCGTGGTGGTCCGCACGGCCTGCGGCGGTGAACTGCGCTGCACTCCCGAGCACCGATTCTTGACCGCGAGCGGCGAATGGGTGGAGGCCCGGGATCTTCTGCCCTGGATGGCCCTTCGGGCGTTAGGAGACGCCGACTCCGTCGTATCGTGCGAGAGCCTCGTGCTCGACGAGGAGGTGGCGGTCTACGACATCGAGGTGGCCGGCACCCACAACTTCGCGGTGGCCACCACCGGCCTCGGTGCGGTGATCGTCCACAACTCCGAGTACATGCACCTCGACAACTCGGCGTGCAACCTGGCGAGCCTCAACCTCCTCACGTTCCTCCAGGCCGACGGGTCCTTCGACGTGGAGGGCTTCAAGGCGGCCACGGGCGTGATCTTCACCGCCCAGGAGATCCTGGTCGGCAATGCCGATTACCCCACGGCGAAGATTGCAGAGACGTCGCGGCGGTTCCGTCAACTCGGGATCGGCTACGCGAACCTCGGTGCCCTGCTCATGGCCCAGGGTGTGCCCTACGACTCGGACGAGGGCCGGGCGTGGGCCGCAGCGATTACCGCGTTGCTCACGGGCGAGTCGTACACCACCTCGGCGCGTACGGCGGCCCGGATGGGCCCGTTCGCCGGGTACACCGAAAACCGTGACCAGATGCTCCGGGTGCTGCGCATGCACCGGGAAGCAGCAGCAGATATCGACGAGGAACTGGTACCACCCGAGCTACTGTCCGCCGCCCAGGAGGCGTGGGATGTGGCCGTGGAAATAGCCGAAGAATACGGCGTAAGGAATTCACAGGCGAGCGTGTTGGCGCCGACCGGAACCATAGCCTTGCTAATGGATTGTGACACGACCGGGATCGAGCCGGACCTCGGTCTGGTGAAGACGAAGAAGCTGGTGGGCGGGGGGACGATGTCGATCGTCAACCAGACGGTGCCACGGGCGTTGCGCCAGCTCGGCTATACCGACGACCAGGTGAGCGCCATCATCGCCTACATCGACGAGCACAAGTCGATCATCGGGAGCCCCCACCTCCGAGCCGACCACCTGCCGGTGTTCGCCTGCTCGATGGGTGACAACACAATCCATTACCGCGGTCATATCCGGATGATGGGGGCCGTGCAACCGTTCATCTCCGGTGCCATATCGAAGACAGTCAACGTTCCAGAGGAAGTGACGGTCGAGGAGGTCGAGCAGATCCACATCGAGGCGTGGCAGCTCGGGATCAAGGCCATCGCCATGTACCGCGACAACTGCAAGGTTGCCCAGCCGCTGGCCACCGCAAAAAAGACGCTGGCAAATCCCGACGCTTCCGAGGCCGAGGTCCACGACGCCCAACTGGCCCTGAAGGTGGCCGAGCTGGAGACGGCTTTGGAGCGTCACACAGTGGTGGTCAAGCAACCGGTCCGGGAACGACTTCCGAGGAGGCGCCGCTCGACCACCTTCGCGTTCCGGGTGGCGGACTGCGAGGGCTACGTGACGGTCGGGGAGTACGACGACGGGCGTGCCGGCGAGGTGTTCATGAAGGTCTCGAAGCAGGGCTCGACCCTGGCGGGGATCATGGACGCGTTCGCTATTGCGGTCAGCCTGGGTCTCCAGCACGGGGTGCCTCTGGCGACCTACGTCAAGAAGTACACCAACATGCGGTTTGAGCCCGCAGGCATGACCGACGACCCCGAGCTGCGCATCGCCCAGTCGCTGGTCGACTACATCTTCCGCCGCCTGGCGGTGGACTACCTCTCCCCCGAGGAGCGGGCCGAGCTCGGGGTCATGACCACCGGGGAGCGCATGCAGCCGACGCTTCCGGGGGTGGAGGAGACGACCACGCCGAGTTCGTCGGTCGTCGAGCCTTCACTGCCGCTGTCGATGGTGGACACCGCCGACGCGCCGTACTGCTACCAGTGTGGGGTGCAGATGCAGCGGGCGGGGAGCTGCCACGCCTGCCCCTCCTGCGGGACAACCAGCGGCTGCTCTTGAACCGCGCCAGATGAGCCAGGGACTACGAAGGCGTGTGGCGCCGACGGTGGCGGCGATCTTTCTGAGTTCTTTGGGATGAGGCGAGGATGAGGCACGAGGTTGGTTTGCGGCCGCCTGATTGGGTATTTGCCTTACGTCGGGGTTCTCGACGAAAGGAGACGTCATGTCTGTCACCGCCTTCCAAGATCTGCCTCTCGCCGACAGGGAACGTGAGTGGGACGGATCCGCAGCCGAGAAGCGGGTACGGGACTGGTCCGGTGCGACCGACGAGCCCAACGAGAAATACCGGGACGCCCACGTGTGGTACGACAAGGACAAGAAGGACAATTTTGGCGCATACAAGCTTCTGATCGCCGACGTGGTGGACGGCCGGCTCGAGGCCGTGCCCCGGGGTGTGATGGCCGCAGGCGCGGTGATGCAGGGATCGCGTGGCGGCGTCGATCTCCCCCGCGACGACATCGACCGGGTGAAGAGCCACCTGGCCAAGTACTACGCGAAAATGGACGACTCGCCGCCGTGGGAACGGGCATAGCGCTCTGGCGTAGCGTGGGAGGGTGAGCACGAGCCGCCTGCCGCCAAGAGCCGCGAACGACGCTTTTGGGACGGCCCTGTCCTGGTGAGCCTGCGGATCCTGGTCACCAACGACGACGGGGTGGACTCGGAGGGCCTTCACGTCCTTGCCCGTCGCATGCAGACCGCGGGCGACGTGGTAGTGGTGGCGCCGGACAAGGAGTATTCCGGCGCCAGTGCTGCTCTCGGGTCACTCCAGAGCATCCACCCCGAAGTGCACAACTTCGACATCGCGGGCATCCCCGAGACTTGGGCGGTCAGCGGCCCCCCCGCCCTATGCGTCACCTTTGCCCGCTTGGGGGCGTTTGGTCCTCCGTTCGACTTGGTAGTGGCAGGGATAAACCCCGGTGCCAACGTCGGCCGTTCTGTGTACCACTCCGGCACCGTGGGCGCTGCCGTCACCGCCCGCAACAGCGGCATCAGCGCGCTGGCAGTCAGCCAGGCGGTCAAGGACTTCGGTGTCGAGGGTCAGGGATCCGACGAGATGCTGGAGGGGCAGTGCTGGTCGTCTGCGGCAGCGGTCGCAGAGGCGGTGGCGAGGACACTGCTCGGCGACCCACCCGCAATGCCGGTGGTCGCCAACGTCAACCTGCCCAACCTTCCCCTCGCAGAGATCAAAGGCTGGCGTCACACCAGGCTTGCCATCATCCCGACGCGGTCAATGGCGGCGGCTGCGCTCGTCCCCAAGGCGGGCCACCCGGGATCGTTCCGGGTGCGGATGACATGGGGCGACGCCGTGTCACTCCCCCCCGACACCGACGGCGGCGCCATCGAGCGGGGTCAGGTTTCGCTGATGTTCCTCGGCCACCTCTCCGAATCCGATCCGGCGCCGGCCGTGGCCGGCGCGGTGGGAGACACGCTCGAGCGCTTGCTTGGGCCGTAGGGGACTCCCGCCCGGTGTCGGAGAGCGAGATCGATCGCGGGGTGTTCCGTACCGTCCTCGGCCACTTCGCCAGCGGCGTGGCGGTGGTCGCCGGCAGGGACGGCGGTACACCGCTCGGCTTCACGTGCCAATCGTTCTTCTCCCTGTCCCTCGACCCGCCCCTTGTCGCTATAGCCCCGTCACGGGCGTCGACGAGCTGGCCGAGGATGGTCCCGTCGGGGTCGTTCACGGTAAGCGTGCTCGCCGAGGACCAGGAGGCCCTGGCCCGGGTATTCGCCACGTCCGGGGGCGACAAGTTCGCTGGCATCGGCTGGTCGGCGGGTCGCACCGGGGCTCCGCGGATCCACGACTGCCTGGCATGGGTGGACTGCCACATCGAAGCGATTCACGAGGGGGGGGACCATCTCGTGGTAGTGGGCCGCGTCGTCGACCTCGAGGTGGGAGGCGGCGTGCCCCTGTTGTTCTACCGGGGCGGCTTCGGCGGCTTCCGTTCCTGAGGCGAGCCTCTGGGAGACACGAGCTCGTCGACGGCGGTGGCGCCGGGGCAGCCGTGAGCGTCGCGCCGGTCGACGAGACCCTACACCGAGGTTACACACCAACTACAAAGACGAGCGGTGCTACTTCGACAAGTTCATGCCCGGTTGATGGCATTGACCTGCGGATTTGCTGCTCGGGCAGTCGAAGTAGCACCGCTCGCCTTGGTAGCCTGGGTTTGGTGTCCGGGCGCGGCAATGCCAGCAAATGGCGCGTGGCCGTCACGGCCGGTCTCGTGGCGGTCGTCGGAGCCGCGGGTCTGACCGCTCTGGCCGGACATCTCGTGCGGGTCGCGCCTGCCGTGCTTGTGGCGGCGGCGCCGGCTGCGCCCGTCCCGGTTGCGGTCTCACCACCGGCGCCGGCCGCCGTCCACGTGCCGGCTTCGACGGTCCTGGCTGCGCCGATCGGCACCGTGCCGACCTACTTGTCCCCGGGGGCGCCCTCGGATGGGACAGTCGGGACCTGGTACACCTACCCGCTCGTCCTTCCGGTCGTCGCCGAGCAGCCTGGCTGGTTCGAGGTGCGGCTCCCGCAACGACCCAACGGGTTGACGGCGTGGGTCCGATCCAACACCGTGACCGTGTCGTCGACGCCGTATTGGATAGTGGTCAACCTCGGCACCGAGCACTTGACCGTCTACCAGGGCGGCCACCCGATCATGGCGTTCCCCGTCGGGATCGGGGTGGCCGCCACCCCAACGGTCACCGGCCATTACTTCGTGGCCGTGCACGAACCCCACAGCGATCCTGTGTACGGACCGGTGATCCTCGACCTCTCGGCGCACTCCGACGCCATCAGGAGCTGGGAAGGGGCCGGAGACGCCATCATCGCCATTCACGGACCCATCGACTCTGCCGCGGACGCCCTGATAGGCACGACCGGCGCTCGTGTGTCGAACGGCTGCATCCGCCTCCACGACGCCGACCTCGAGAAGCTCTCGGTTATCCCGACAGGTACTCCCGTCGACATCGACGCTTAGTCGACCTCGGCGCCCGGGGCCGCCGGGGCCGCCGGGGCCGCCGGGGCCGCCGGGGCCGCCGGGGCCGCCGGGGCCGCTACGCTGGTTGCCCACCATCCCCGGGCCGCCGGGGACGCCGACACGAGGGAGTGGGTGTGCGAGTCGTCGTCGACTTTGAGCTGTGCGAGAGCAACGCCTTGTGCATGCAGGAAGCACCAGAGGTCTTCGAGGTGCGCGACGACGACTTCCTCTACGTCCTCGACGAGCATCCACCCGAAGATCTGCGCCCCAAGGTGGAGGCGGCCGTGCACCGCTGTCCCACTCAGGCCATCCGGATCGAGGACTGAGCCCGGTGGTCACGACCCTCAGTGGGATCGAAGAGCTCACCGCCAACGTGGGCCAGCACCTCGGCTACAGCGACTGGCTCACGGTGGACCAGGCGCGGGTCAACCTGTTCGCGGACGCCACCGGGGACCACCAGTGGATCCATGTCGATCCCGAGAGGGCGGCGCGCGAGAGCCCCTTCGGTGGTCCGATCGCCCACGGCTACCTGACCCTGTCTCTGATCCCGTTCCTCGCCCCGCAGATCTACACGGTGCGAGGGATCAAAATGGCTGTCAACTACGGCTGCGAGAAGGTCCGCTTCCCGGCGCCGGTGCCCGTCGGCTCCGACGTCCGCCTGGGCGCCGAGCTCAAGGGGGTTGACCCGGTCGGAGACAACGCCATACAGACAACGGTGGTATTTGCGGTAGAGGTCCGTGACTCGCCCAAGCCGTCGTGCGTGGCCGAGGTCCTCTTCCGCTACTACACCTGAGACTCTGGTGCTCCACCTGATTATCCGCTGCTGCACCTGACCCGCAGAGCTTCCCGGGGGCGCCTCGCAGGTCGGCCGTATACTCGCCCCGTGCGGTCAGCGCCCCCGCAGCCGTCGTATCCCGACCAGCCGGCCGGCGGGCGCGCTCGGATTGCGGCGACGGCCGGATTTCAGAGCTGGATGTGGATGGCCGCCGCGGCCGTCCTGCCGGTGGCGGTGGCCGGCGCATGGATCCCCATCCGCGGCAGGTTCCCCAACGTTGACGTGGCCCTGGCCCTGGTCGTGGCGGTCATGGTCGTCGGAGCGGGGCGGCGCCGGGTGGCGGTCGTGATGGGCGCCGTTTCGTCGGCGATGTCGTTCGCCTACTTCGACACCCAGCCCTACGAGCGGTTGGTGATGTCCCGCCAACCCGACGTCGAGACGACCATCGCCTTGGTGGCGGTGGGGCTGGCGGGCGGTGAGCTCGCCGTTCGCGTCGCCCGCCAGCGCTTGGCCACGCGCAAGGGGATCGGGGACCTCAGCAGGGTGCGGGACGCGGCGACCCTGCTCGCCACCGGAGAGGAGCTGGTCGTGGTCATCGGCGCAGTGGCCGCCGAGCTGACTTTCCTGCTCGGCCTCCGGGACTGCTGGTTCGAGGCGGAAGGCGTGCCCGCAGGCGCGGTGTGGGTGGGCCGCGACGGCGACCTCCAGCGGCCCCAGCGCGGGCGGGGTCGCCCGCCACAGCGCTACCCCGGCCTGCGCCCCTACCCCGGCCGGTGGGATGAGGTCATCCTGCCCGTATGGGGCCACGGCGACGTGATCGGCCGCTTCATGATGAAAGTGACGCCCGGCGTTCCCCTCGTGAGGGAACGGTTGTTGGTGGCCGTCACCCTGGCCGACCAGGTGGGCGCGGCCCTGATGTCGCAAGGCCCCCCTCCTCGGCGTCACGCCTCCCATCCCGAACCGCCGTCGCCGCATCCGAATCCGTCGCCGTACCCGGCCCCTCCCGCCCCGGAGCCCGCGCCACCCGATCCCGCGCCCCCCACCCATCCCAGGCCGCCCGCTCCTGTCCCTCCCCTCCGCGTCGTCCACTGACGCCTGACGGGTCAGGCCTGGCTACGAGGCCGCCGCCCCCCGGGTGGCGCTCGGGGATGGCACCAGGAGCTGGTAGCCCGGATTGAGCATGGCCAGGCGTCCCCGGTGACTTCCCACCATCCCCTCGGCGGCCAGTTGGGTCCCCGGTTCGATGCCAGGCACGGAGCGACGACCGAGGAAGACGATGGTGAGAGCGCCGCTCTTGTCGACCACGGTGCATTCGAACGCGGGGACGCCGGCCCATGCCTGCACCGACACGGTCCTCACCCTCCCCGCCACACGCGCCCGCTTGCGGTGACTGACCTCGCCAAGCGGTGTCGTCCCCTCGACGTTGATGTCGAAGGCCACCTCGGCCAACGACTCCGCGAGCTGGGGAGCCTTCGGACGGGCCGGGCGGGCGGGGCGGGTAGGGCGTTCCAAAGCGGCGGCCAGGGTCTTGGCCCGTTGGTGGAGAAGCCCTGTCACATTGAACGGGGCGATGGTGGCGCTGACGTTCGGGATCTGGGTGACCGCGGCCACTATGCGGTCGGCGGTGTGGTCGTGTAGGAAGCGGCTGGCCAGGCCCTGGTAGGCCCGCCGGGGCAGGACCAGCAGCACCTCCGTCTGGTCATCGGAGGCCAGGTCGTCGGCGAGCTCGGTGACCGCCCTCACCAGGCGACGGTCGGGGCACTCGACCATCTGCAGGTCGAGCTTGTCGAAGCCGAGGCGCGACCAGCCCCGTCGGAGGCGCTCGGCCCGACTGTCGTCGACCATGAAGTGCACTGCCCGCAGCTCGTTGCCGACGGCCAGGGAGCGGGCCAGGCGGATCCCGCGGGCGGTGGCCAGGTCCAGGCGGTCGACGAGCACCACGACGATGTGGTTGCGAAGGGTGGGGGCTTCGACGGCGGCGGTCGCCTCGCCGTCGGCCAGCACCTCGCGCTCGGCCTCGTAGCGGCGGTGGGTCCGCGACAGCCCGAAAACGATCAGGGGGATGACGACCACGACAAGCCACGCCCCGCTCGTGAACTCGGTGACCACGAAGATCAAGGTGACCACGGCGCTGGCCACGAACGCGCTGGCGCTGACCGCCAGGCTCCGGCGGTTACGGGGCGCAGGCTGTTTGAGGAAGTACTTGGTCATGCCCGCCCCGGCCATGGTGAACCCGGTGAACACGGTGCACGCGTAGAGGGGGATGAGGCTGGCGACCTTGGCCCGGGTGGCGACGAGGAGCAACACGGACAGAACGGCGAGGACGATGACGCCGTTGGAGTACACGAGGCGGTGGCCGCGGGTGGTCAGTGGCCGGGGGAGGTAGGCGTCTTGGGCGATGAAGCTGACCAGCAGCGGGAAACCGTTGAAGCTGGTGTTGGCGCCGAGGATGAGGATGACGGCCGTGCTGAACTGGAGCGAGTAGTAGGGCACATTGCCGAGCGCACCCGACCCGAAGATCTGCCTGCCGATCTGGGACAACGCCGTCGGGGTCCCAGATTCGTAGGGCATGGCATGGGTCAGGGCGGCGAACACCGACACGGCGAGGAAGAGCGTCCCGATGATCGACGCCATGAGCACCAGGGTGCTGCGGGCGTTGCGCACCTGAGGCTCCCGGAACACGGTCACCGCGTTGGAGATGGCCTCCATGCCCGTCATCGCGGAGCCGCCGTTGGCGAAGCCGCGCAGGAATATGAACACCGACGCTCCGAGAAGCAGACCCCCTCCGGTGTGGCCGATGGGGACGTGGTAGCGGGCGGCGGGAATATGGCGGAGGCCGCCGCTGGTCGCCAGGCGCACTACTCCGGCGACGATCATGAACGCCATGCTCACGAGGAACCAGTAGGTGGGGAAGGCGAAAACCTTTCCGGCCTCGCGGATGCCTCGCAGGTTGCCGTAGGTGAGCAGGACCACGAACAGCACCGACAGCACGACCGGGTATCGCGACAGCGCCGGGAACGCGGAGATGATGGCGTCCACCCCGGCGGCTATCGAGACCGCCACGGTAAGGGTGTAGCTGCACAGCAGGGCGGCGCCGGGGATCTGGGCGGTGGTGTAGCCGAAGTTCTCGCGGCTGACCACGTAGCTGCCCCCCGACACCGGGTAGGCCTTGACCACCTGGCGGTACAGCAGGCACACGACCCCGAGCAGGGCGAGCAGCAGCACGGTGACGGGGGTGATCAGCCCGAACGCCCCCAGGCCGGCGACGGGGAGCAGGATGCGCAGCACCGACTCGCTGGCGTAGGCGGACGACGACATCACGTCGGATGACAGCACGGCGAGGGCGACGGGCTTGCTCAGCCGCTCCCCGCTCAGCTGCTCGCTCACCAGCGGCGGACCCAGCAGCACCCGTTTCAAGCGGTACCCGGGTGTCTCGGGCAGGTCGGGGCTGGTCCCGCTCGACGACCGGCGCGGTGTCATCCAGCCCGGCGACCCGGCGGTCTCTGTCACGCCCCGATCCTGGCACAAACCCCCAGTCAGCAGCCCCACTCTTCGAGGAGGCGCAGCCATATCTCGCTCATCGTGGGATAGGAAGGCACCGCGTGCCAGAGGCGCCCGATCGCCACCTCACCCACCACTGCGATGGTCGCGGCGTGGAGCAGTTCGCCGACGCCGGCACCCACGAACGTGGCCCCCACCACGACCTGGCGATCCGTGTCGGCCACCAGCATGGCGCGCCCCTGGTACCCGTCGGCGACGAGCGCGGCCCCCGACACCTCACCGATGTCGTAGGACACGGCGCGCACGTCCAGGCCCCGTTGGCGCGCCGCCGCCTCGGTGAGCCCGACGGCGGCCACCTCGGGCTCGGTGAAAATGACCTGGGGGACGGCGCCGTGGTCGGCGGTCGCTGCCAGCCCGCTCCACGGCGGCGCGTCGCCGTCACCGAGCTCGCCGCGGGCCCTGGCGGCGATGGCGTCGCCGCACACCCGACCCTGGTACTTGCCCATGTGGGTCAGCAGCGCCCGGTGGTTGACGTCTCCCACCGAGTACAGCCAGCCGCCGTCGATCCCCCTCACTCGCATGGACTCGTCCACGTCGTCGATCCAGGCGCCGGGCCTTGGGCTCCGGCCTCCCTCGCCGGCGATGGTGTCGAGACCGAGGTCCGATGTCGCCGGGACGCGTCCGAGAGCGGCGAGCACCTGGTCGGCGTCGAGCGCCTCGCCCGAAGCCAAGGTGACGCGCACGGTGCCGTCGGCGGCCCGCTCGACTCCGGCCACCTCCGCACCGGTGCGGACGTCGGCGCCGCGCTCGCCGAGTGCGGACGCCACCGCCTCCCCGGCGAACGCCTCGACTCCACCGAGAAGGTGGCCGCCCCGCTCCAGTATCGTCACCCGCGAACCGAAGGCGGCGAACGCCGTGGCCATCTCGCAGGCCACCACCCCACCCCCGAGGATCGCCAGGCGCGCCGGTACCTCCTTGGCGCTCGTTGCCTCCCGGCTGGTCCACGGTTTGGCGTCGGCCAGGCCGGGGATGGAGGCGGGGACCGCCGCCGCCGTCCCTGTGCACACGGCTACGGCGTGGCGGGCGGTGAGCACGGTCGCCGTCCCGTCGGGACCGGCCACCTCGACGCGCCGTGGACCGCCCAGGCGACCATGGCCTCTGACCAGGTCCACCCCGGCGCCCTCGAGCCACGACACCTGCCCGTCGTCGTGCCAGTGGGACGTGAACCCGTCGCGCCGTGCCCACACCGCGTCCATGTCCAAGGAGCCCGTCACCGCCTCGCGGGATCCGCCGACCGCCCGTGCGGAGCCCAGGGCGGCGACGGGACGCAGCAGCGCCTTGGAGGGCATGCACGCCCAGTACGAGCATTCCCCGCCCACCAGGTCCGACTCCACGATGACGGCGCTGCAGCCGCCCCGCACGGCCCGGGCGGCCACGTTCTCGCCGGTGGGGCCGGCGCCGATGACTATCACGTCGTAGTCGTTTGCCACATCCACATCATCGTCCATCGCCACGTGAAGAGGTATGTGGCGTCGCCCTTGTAACTTGGTAGGCATGGCACCCGAGGTGAGCAAATCCGACGACGAATGGCGGGCAGAGCTCGGGGCCGAGCAGTACGAGGTGCTGCGCCGGGCCGCGACCGAGCGTCCGTGGTCGGGAAAGTACGTCAACAACCACGACGACGGCACCTACCGCTGCGCGGCGTGCGGTGCCGTGCTGTTCGATTCCGGGACCAAGTTCGAGTCAGGGACGGGTTGGCCGAGCTTCTATGAGCCGGCCGTCGCCGATGCCGTCGAGCTGGTCACCGATCGCAGTCACGGCATGGCGCGCACCGAGGCCAGGTGCCGGCGCTGCGGGAGCCACCTGGGTCACGTCTTCGACGACGGCCCGGAGCCGTCGGGTCAGCGCTACTGCATGAACTCGCTCGCCTTGGACTTCGAAGCCAAGTCCTGATCGGCCATGGGCGCGCCCGGACCGGCCGCCCTCGGCCGGGGCGTGGTCGTCAGCGCCGGCCAGGCGCCGCCCGGCCCGTGGCGCGACGCCCCCGTCATAGCGGTCGACGACGACGCGCTGGCGTCGCCCGCCGGCGTGGTCGCCGCGCTGCACGAGGCTTGGTCGCAGCGCTACCCTGCTGTGATCGCCCTGGGCGTGGACCCTGCCCGTTTCCGGCCACCCCCCCAGATCGAAGTAGAGGTCTGGACCCTCGACGCCGGCTTCGAGGTGTGGGACGACCGCCTGCAATTCCTGGTGTGGGCCAACACCTACGACGCTCGCAGCGGCGAAGCGGTCTGGTGGTGGGCCCGCAAGGCGGCGCGCCTGGGTGCCGTTGAGCGCGGTCCCCGCGACGGCCCCGGGGACGTGACCCTCCCGGACGGGACCGGGGCGTGGATCGACGGCGGCCCCCGCTCCCCTTTCCCCCCCCATCTCCTCGACGACGCCGCCGTGGTGCACCGCGAGTCGGTGGAGCGGGGACGGCTCCTCGTGGCGCCGGGACCGGTCGAACCCCGCAGCGCCCTCGCCCCCGACCAGGCCGGCGCAGTCGCCCACGGCGCCGGCCCCGCCCGCATAATCGCCCCCGCCGGTTCCGGCAAGACCCGGGTGCTCACCGAGCGTGTCCGTCACCTGATCACCGACCGGGGCTGGGAGCGGGAGGTGACCCTGGCGGTGGCGTACAACAAGCGCGCCCAGATGGAGCTCGACGATCGCACCACCGACTTTCGCCCCCGCACCCGAACCCTCAACTCGCTCGGCTACGCAATCCTCGCCGACGCCCGGGGCAAAGCGCCTCGCCTGCTCGGCGAACGGGACACACGGCGGCTGGTCGAGCGCCTGGCCCCCATCCGGCGCCACCGGGTCAACACCGACCCGATCGGCCCGTACCTCGAGGCGCTCAGCCAGGTGCGCCTCGGCCTGAACGACCCCGCCGACGTGGAGTCCTGGCGAGACGACGTGCCCGGACTGACCGAGGTGTTCCCCCGCTACCGCGCCGAGCTGGGCGACGCCGGCGCGGTGGACTTCGACGAGCAGATCTACGGCGCCGTCGAGGCGCTCCTGGGCGACGGGGAGCTGCGGGTACGCCAGCAGGCGGGGTGCCGGCACCTGCTCGTCGACGAGTTCCAGGACCTCACGCCGGCGCACGTGTTGATGTTGCGGCTGCTGGCCACACCGACCCTCGACGTGTTCGGCGTCGGCGACGACGACCAGGTCATATACGGACACGCGGGCGCCGATCCCGCCTTCCTGATCGACTACGGGCGGTTGTTCCCCGGGGCGGCGAGCCACCGCCTCGAGGTCAACTACCGCTGCCCGCCGGCTGTCGTCGAGGCGGCGGCCACGCTGCTGTCCTACAACCGCCGCCGGGTCCCCAAGGTCATCCGCGCCGGCCGGGAGCCGGGCACCAGCGGGGAGAGCGACGGCGGGTCGACGGCTGCCCTCCGTGTGCTCAGGCATGGGGGGAAAGAAGGCGCCGCCGCCCTGGTCCAGGTGGTACAGGCCTGGCTCGACGCCGCCGCGTCACCCGCTGACGTCGCCGTGCTGAGCCGGGTCAACTCCCTGCTCCTCGCTCCCCAGGTGGCCCTGGCCACCGCCGGGGTACCCGTCTCGTCGGTCCTGCGACCCGACGTGCTCGAGCGCACCGGGTTGCGTGCCGCCCTCGCTTACCTGCGTATCGCCACCGCCGGCGACGGGTCGATCGCCGCCCACGACGTGGTCGAGGTGCTGCGCCGGCCCAGCCGGGGCCTGCCCCAGTGGTTCCCCGACCGGCTGCGGCGCCGGCCGGCGTGGTCAGTGACCGAGCTGCTCGGCATCGCCGGAGCCGTCGGGGACAAGGAGTCGCCCAAGGTCGAGCGTCTGGTCGACGACCTGGTGGCCCTGCGGGCGGTGGCGGCGAGGCGAGGGTCGGGCACCACCGAGGTCCTGCGCGCCGTGCGCGAGGACGTGGGTTTGGGCGGGGCCATGGGCCTGCTCGACAGCTCACGGGGCGTGGAGGGGTCCAGCCACCTCGACGACCTCGAGGCGTTGGAACAGGTGGCGGCGCTGCACCCCGACGCGGCCACGTTCGAGTCCTGGCTCCGCGACGTTCTCGGTGGCGGGGGGGTTGGTGGTGTCGGCGTGACCTTGTCAACCGTGCACCGGGTCAAGGGGATGGAATGGGACCGGGTCGTGTTGTGGGGCGCCAACACCGGCATCCTGCCTCACCGCCTGGCCGGCGACGTCGAGGAAGAACGGCGGGTGCTGCACGTGGCCATCACCAGGGGCCGCCGGCACGTCGTGGTCATGGCCGACGGGGAACGGCCCTCACCCTTCCTGGCTGAGCTCGATGGGAGCGCGCCGAGGCGCGCCGCCGGCGCCGGTGGGGCCGGCGTGGGTGGGGCCGGCGCCGGCCCGGCCGGCATCGGGGTAAGGGGGGCCGGCGTGGGTGGTTCACGGTCGGGTCAAGGAGGGAGCGCCGTCGACCGGGCCCCGCTCGCCGACCGCTCCACCCTGTCTCCCGAGGCGCGCGCCACGGAGGAATCCTTGCGGGAGTGGCGCCTGGCCCGCAGCCGACGCGACCGCGTCCCGCCGTTCGTGGTCCTGTCGGACAGGACCCTGCGCGCCATCGTCACCGGGCGGCCGTCGTCGCTCGTGGCCCTGCGCCAGATCCCGGGG
The DNA here is from genome assembly GCA_035552775.1 of Acidimicrobiales bacterium. GTDB lineage: Bacteria > Actinomycetota > Acidimicrobiia > Acidimicrobiales > Palsa-688 > DASZKW01. The sequence goes on from DASZKW010000107.1 coordinate 24,486, forward strand.
ATCGGGCCCACCAAGCTCGAGCTTTACGGCGACGAGATCCTCGCCCTGATCGCCTTGGTCGACGATCCGTCCGGGACCGTCCCGGCCTAGTTCCGGGCCATTCTCGGGACGCAAAAGTACACAATGTCTCACTTTGCATCCCCGGAATGGCGATCGCGTGTGCGCTTCGGAGGGCGCACTAGCGTCGTTCCGGTGTCAGGCGCCTGTGACGAGTTCGCCTTGCTGCGGGACAACGCAGCCGAGGCGGGCGTGGCGTGGAAGGAGGCGCCCCACGTCCGGCGCGTTGCCGTCGACCTGCCCGACGGCCGGCGTCTCAGCGCCCTGCGGTGGGGGAGCGGGGCCCCGGAGGTGGTGCTCCTCCACGGTGGGTCACAGAACGCCCACACCTGGGACACCGTGGCCCTGGTCCTCGACCGGCCACTGCTCGCCGTCGACCTTCCCGGGCACGGGCTCTCGGACTGGCGGGCCGACCACGACTACCTGATCGCCGACGGAGCCGAGGACGTCGCCGTGGCCATGAGCCAACTGGCGCCGGCTGCTCGCCTCGTCGTGGGCATGTCGCTCGGCGGGCTCATTGCGCTCGCCCTTGCTGCCGCCCATCCCGACCTCGTGCCCCGGCTGCTCCTGGTCGACGTGACCCCCGGCGTAAACCCCGAAAAGGTCAAGGCGATCAACGACTTCGTGCGCGGACCGGAGAGCTTTGCGGGCTTCGACGAGATATTGGAGCGAACCGTCCGCCACAACCCGGGGCGCACCGAGGCGTCCCTGCGCCGGGGGGTCATGCACAACGCCGTAGCCGGGCCCGACGGCCGCTGGCACTGGCGATGGGATCCCGCCGGCACGTCCGCCGGCACACTCGCAGCTGGAGCGGCCGGCGATCACGGCCAGGGCGGCTTCGACGCGCTTTGGGACGCCATCGAAGCCCTGGGAGTGCCGCTGGTGCTCGCTCGCGGATCCCGGTCGGCGGTCGTCGATGACGACGACGTGGCCGAACTTCGCCGGCGCAAGCCCGACGCCGGGGTGGTGGTCGTCGACGGCGCCGGGCACAGCGTCCAGGGGGACCGGCCCGGCGATCTGGCGGCGGTGATCGCCGCCGTGCTCGGAGACGAGAAGTGAGCGAACCCGAAGCCGGCCACGACGGGGCCGACCCGGTCGCCCTGTGCGAGTTCGTCGCGCAGGGGGAGGGAAGGAGCTTCACGGGCACTCACACCGTCCGCCTGGGCGACGTCCTGCCGTCGGGCGGGGCGCGACTCGACGCACTGGCCCGGTGGCTGCAGGACGTGGCCGCCGACGACGTTCGCGACGCCGGCATCGAAGGCGAAGCCGTGTGGGTGACTCGGCGTACGGCGCTGCAGCTGCGCCACCGCCCCCGCTACAACCGCCCCGTGCAGCTGGTGACGTGGTGCTCGGGGACGGGCGCGGCGTGGGCCGAGCGGCGCACCACGATCATCGGCGACGACGGCATCGCCGTGGAGGCGGCGGCGCTGTGGGTCTGTCTGCACCCCGAGCGCATGCGCCCGATGCCCATCGCTCCGCGCTTGTTGTCCTTGTGGGGCGCCCAGGCCGGCAGTCGTGCCGTGCGCTCCAAGCTCGGGCATCCCGATCCTCCTCCGGGCGGCACCGTGGACCGCTCCGTTCCCTTGCGTCTGGCCGACCTCGACATGATCGGTCACGTCAACAACGCCATCGCCTGGGCGGTCTTCGAGGAGGAAGTGGTGCGCGCCGTACCGGGCGCCGAGGTGATCGAGGCCGAGGTCGAGTACCGAGCCGCCATCGAGTCGGAATCGGACATCATCGTGCGCACCGCGGTGGACGGGAGGACGGTCAGCTGCTGGCTGGTCGATCAGTCCGGGGCGTCCCAGGCGTCGGCGCGGGTTCGCCTCAGGCGCTCACAACCCTGACCTGTCGCCCCTATCGCCGGCGCCGGCTGGCGGGATCCTGGAGAGCGGGGGCCGTCCAGCCCGCGTCGTCGGCGCTGAGGTTGGTGCCGGGAGCGACGATCCCGTCGATGCGGTCCAGCACATCGGCGTCGAGACGGATGTCAGGCGCACCGAGCTGGCCCTCCAACTGGTCGAGGGTGCGAGGCCCGATGATCGCGGCGCTGACCGCCGGATGCTCGAGAACGAAGGCCAGGGCAAGTTCCACCATGGTGATACCGGCGTCGTCGGCGACCTCCGCCAGGCGGTCGACGGCGTCCAGCTTCGCCTGATTGCCCGGCATGGAAAGGTCGTAGCGCGAAGGGATGCGCTCGGCGCGACGGCTGCTGTTGTCCTTACCGGTCCCGAAGCGTCCCGTCAGCCAGCCGCTGGCCAGGGGACTCCACGGGATGACGCCCATCCCGTAGCGCTCGCACACGGGCAGCACGTCGGCCTCGATGCCCCGCACCAGGATCGAGTACGGCGGCTGCTCGGTGGCGACGCGTTCGCGGCCCCGCCGTTCTGCGACCCACTGGGCCTCGACGATCTCGTGGGCGGGGAACGTGGAGGTCCCGAAGTAGCGGATCTTGCCCGCCCGGACCAGGTCGGTCAGGGCCCCGAGTGTCTCGTCGATGTCGCAAGTGGGGTCAGGGCGGTGGACCTGGTACAGGTCGATGTGGTCGGTGCCCAGCCGGCGCAGGCTGTTCTCGCACTCCCGCACGATCCAGCGCCTGGAGTTGCCGCTGCTGTTGGGGTCCGACCCCATGGAGGCGTGGAACTTGGAGGCGAGCACAACGTGGTCGCGGTCGACGGCCGACAGTGCCTTGCCGACGATCTGCTCGGATTCGCCGGCGGAGTACACGTCGGCGGTGTCGATGAAGTTGATGCCGGCGTCGAGCGCCCGGTGGATGATCGCGACTGAGTCGTCGTGGTCTGGGTTACCCCATTCCCCGAACATCATCGCTCCCAGGCAGAGCGGGCTTACCTTTACGCCTGTACGGCCGAGTGTGCGGTGATCCATAGGCCGAGCCTACGGACCCTGGCCGCTATTCGGCGTCTGCGATGCGGCGTTCGGCGGCGTTGCGCTCATGCCAGAGCTGGCGGCGCCGTTTCCAGAACGGGGTCTTCCACACCTTGAACCCCGGTCGCCGCCCCGGTGCCGGCGCCTTGCGCGGGCGGGGTGAGGCCTTGCGACCGATGTCGTGCGGCCCCTCGGGGAACACCGTTTCGTCCAAGGCGTCACCGTCGCCGCAGGCCGTATGCAGGCTCGTGCGGGCGGTGTGACGCACCTTGCGCGTGGTGCGGCGCCGGTGGTCGGGGAGGTCCAGAAGGTCGTCCTGGGCTCGGGTCATGCCCACCTCCAACTGTTGTGCAACACACTGGTATCCAGCGAAGGCCCACGAAAAGGGGGGACCTCTATTTGCAGCTTAGCCACGCCGCCTCGGATGCGCGTGACGGGGGCCCCGCCGAAACACCCTTTTAACGAAAAACGGTGGCCCGGTAGTGGCGCAGTTCGGCGACGCTCTCGGCGATGTCGTCTAGGGCACGGTGACCGCCCGCCTTCTTGGGGGCGGCGGTGTACGCGTCGGGGTACCAGCGCCGGGCCAGTTCCTTCACCGTCGACACGTCAATCGAGCGGTAGTGGAGATGGGCTTCGACCGCCGGCATGTGGGCGGCGAGGAAGCGGCGATCGGTGCCAATCGAATTGCCGCAAAGGGGCACGGTGCGGGGATCGGGGATTTGCTGGCGCAGGAAGGCGAGCGTGGCGTCAGCCGCTTCTTCGAGGGTGACGGTGGAAGCCACGATGGCGGCGAGCAGACCGCTGCGGGTGTGCATGTCGCGGACCACATCCTCCATGGCATCCAGGTCGTCGGGGCCGGCGGTGATGACGAGGTCGGGGCCGGTGGCGACGACTTCGAGATCGTCGTCGGTGACGAGAGTGGCGATCTCCACGATCCGGTGGCGCGCCGGGTCGAGGCCGGTCATCTCCAGGTCCATCCAAGCCAGCATCGGATCACAGTAGCGACGAAGAGCAGGCTGGATATCCTGCGTGCGTGCTCGAGATTCCGGTGCTGGCCCTGGATCCCGGTCTGGGGCTCCCCGGCTACGCCCGTCCCGGCGACGCCGGTGCCGACCTGGTCGCCCGTAACGAGGCACTGGTCGCGCCGGGAGGCGGGCGGGCGCTGGTGCCCACCGGGATAGCGCTGGCCATCCCCGAGGGGTATGCCGGTTTTGTGATGCCCCGCTCGGGCCTGGCATGGAAACATGGCGTTACCGTGGCCAACTCGCCCGGCCTCATCGACTCCGGCTACCGCGACGAGGTCAAGGTCATCCTCGTCAACCTCGACCCGGCTGAGCCTTACCATGTGCGACGTGGCGACAGGATCGCCCAACTCGTCATCCATGCCGTGGTCCGAGCCGCTTTCGGCGTCGTCGAGGCGCTCGAGGCGTCCGAGCGCGGCGCCGGCGGGCTCGGGCACACGGGCCGCTGATGCCTGAGTTGCCCGAGGTGGAGGCGCTGTCCCGCTTCGTCGACGAACGGGCGAGGGGCAACACCATCGTGCGGGCCGAGGTGGCCGCCCTTTCCGCGCTCAAGACGTTCGCACCACCTGTGAGCTCCCTGGTGGGTCGCCCGGTTGCGGGCTGCGAACGCCGGGGCAAATACCTGTGCCTGCGCACCGACGGGCCGTGGCTGGTGATCCACCTGGCTCTTGGCGGCTGGTTGCAGTGGCGCGAGGTCACGCCCGCGGCGAAGGCGAAGGTGGGGAAAGGACCCCTCGCCTTGCGCGTCGGGCTGTCCGGGGGGGCAGGATTCGACGTCACCGAGCAGGGCACGGAGAAGCGTCTTGCCATCTGGCTCGTCAACGAACCCAACGCCGTGGACGGCATTGCCCGCCTGGGGCCTGATCCACTCGGCCCGGGCTTCGACGTCGCCGCCATCGCCGCCGTCATGCACGGTCGAGCCGGCCACGTGAAGAATGTGCTGACCGACCAGTCGGCGATAGCCGGGGTAGGCAACGCCTACTCGGATGAGGCCCTCCACGCCGCCCACCTGTCGCCTTTCAAGCCGGCGAGCAAGCTCGACGGCGACGAGGTGGCCCGCCTGCACGCCGCCTTGGTGACCATTCTCGCCGACGCCGTAATGCGCTCGCTCGGCCTGCCCGCCAAGGGACTGAAGGGCGAGAAGAAATCCGGTCTCGCCGTCCACGGCCGCACCGGCCAGGCGTGCCCGACGTGTGGTGACACCGTGCGGGAGGTGTCGTACGCCACCAAGTCGTTGCAGTACTGCCCCACATGCCAGACCGGTGGCAAGCCGTTGGCCGACCGGCGGTTGTCGCGCCTACTCAAATGAGTGGTGCCGCTCGCCAAGGACGGACCGGAGCGGGTACGGGAAGGAACGCACCGGCGGCCACACGGGTAGGGGTGCAAAACGTCACCCACCGAGGCATCCGCTGGCAAAGGGCACCGTCGGGCGCGATTCGGTGGTGGAACGACGAGCTGGAGCGCTGGGTGCGTTTCCAGCCCGGCGCCGACGCCCCGCCCCGCCCCGCGGGCTGGGAAACGGGGAGGGCGCCGGACCCTCCCCTAACCAGGCCCAAATGGCGCAGCCCCTACCGGATAGTGCCAATCGTGCTCGTCGTGGTAGTGGTGGTGTCGGGACTCGTGCAAGCGCTACGGTCCAACCAGCCGGTGGCCGACGAGGCCAAGCAGGCAGCGGCCCTCAACGGCAGGTGCCTCCGGGAGACGGGCACCTCGAAGGGCTCTCCGACCTACAGCGACAAGCCCGTGCCGTGCAGCGCTGCGAACGCCGCCGTGAAGGTCGTCGCCGTGGTGACGACCACCCCGCCCGCCACGCCCTGCCCGGCGGGGACCACGGCGGTGCAGCTTCTGTCCGGCGTGGCCCATCCCCACCTCGAGTGCGTCGAGCCGGTACAACATTGATCGGCGCCTGGGTCGCCCAAGCGCTGCCTGCTAAAGTCCGATCCCGCTGCGGACGTAGCTCAGCTGGTAGAGCATCACCTTGCCAAGGTGAGGGTCGCGGGTTCGAATCCCGTCGTCCGCTCCAAGAAGAAGCGATGAAAGTGCAGGTCAGAGGGGTGAAGTGTAGCGGGGAGAGGTTGGGCTGCCCTC
>DASZKW010000108.1:0-6400 GCA_035552775.1 Acidimicrobiales bacterium
ACGTCGATGCCGCGGCCGTCGACATCGGTGGCGAACTGGCCGTCCTGCGCCTTCCGCCGCTCCACGATGTTCATGTTCGCCAGGATCTTGATCCGGCTGACCAGAGCCCCGGACATGTTCATCGGTAGCGACAACACGTCGTGGAGGGCGCCATCGATACGGAATCGGACCCGCAACTGATTGTCGCTGGGCTCCAGGTGGATGTCCGAAGCCCGGTCTCGCAGGGCCTCGGTCACGAGCATGGTGACCACCTTGGCGACGGGGGAATCGGAGCCGATGGCCTCGTCGCGGGCGGTGGTGCTTGACAGACGTGGAGCGTCACTGGATTCGAACGCCTTGACCATCCGGTCGACGTCGGCCAGGGCCCGGTAGGCGCGGTCGATGGCCTGCCGGGCCGCCGTGGGAGTGACCGCGAAGAGCTGGACCGGCCCACCGAGCGCCTGCTGAATCACCGACTCCATGCCGGGCTGAGGATCACCGACGACGACCTCGACCACTCCATCGACGTCTCTCAGGGGCAGTGCCTTGTATTCGCGTGCTACTGCCTCGCTGAGCCGCCCAGCGACCTGCGGGTCTGGCGCTTGCTGGCTCAGATCAGCCAGGCCGATGCCGAACTGGTTAGCCAGCACCCGGGTGAGCTGCCGTTCATCCAGGGCACCCATGCGGATAAGCACTTCGCCGAGGCGGAGGCCAGACGTCGGCTGGTCAGCGAGCGCTTTATCCAGTTGCGTCTGCGTGACGAGTTCCTGCGAAACCAGAAGGGCACCCAGGAGGTGCCCTCCTGCGGTGGCAGGCTGCCCGCTCGGGTAGGTCGGCCGTGCGGCCAAAGGAGGCGTATTGTCTGATTCGCCACCACGGCGAGCCCGCAGCGGCCGCCGCGTACGACGTGTTTCGGGCGGCGGCTCGGGCTGTCGTCGGGAGGGCATGGGCGGTTGCGGGGCAACAGGCGGCGCGTAAGTGACCGTTGGAGTCGGTGCCGCGCGGGCGGGCGATTCGGGCACGTGGTTGACCTCCGGCCATGCGAGTGCGGGTTCGGGCGTGTACCGCGATTCCGCGGAAACGATCGCGAGCTCGGCGTCGAGATCGAAATCGTCGGCCGCCGGCTGGGGCAGTGGCGCTCCCGTCCGGGCTACGCCGTCGCTACGGGCGAAATGGTTCCCAGCGCCGGCGGAGGGCGCCGGCGTGTCCTTGCCCCTGCGCAACATCAGAGGCGCTCCTGGACCGCGCTGTCGCAGGTGACGACGATGTCGCCCTCGGGCGGAACCCGTTTCGCCCACCCCGCGAATCCGGAGATCTCGGACATGCCCCCGACGACGAGGGGGATCCCCTCCCGCAGGCCGCAGATGGCGCCCATCTCGGAGAGCGTCGGTTGCGCTTCGGGCCGGCTGCGGATGTCGAGAACGACGTCGATGTCGTGCTGGTCCAGCGGGCACCCCCGCCCAGGGATGAGGGCGTTGCACGGGAAGGGCGCCTCGGCGCTCTCGCTACAACGGTGGACCGCCCGCCCGGCGGCGAGCAGTTGCGAGGAGGCGTCTTGCACGGCCCAGTCGTCTGGCCCGACTACCAGAATCTCGGCGGCACGGACCGCGACAGGGCGGTCTTCATTCTCCAACTTGACGAGGTTCACGTGCTGCACGAAAACGAGTGTGCTCGGGCTGGGTCACCCCCCTCCCTCCGGTTTCCCAACAGGCTCCCAACTCGCGCCGGTTAGTCTTGCGACCGATCATGGTCGAACGTCGAGACGCTCGCATTCTGGTCGTCGACGACGACGAGCAACTGGCCGCGCTTCTGGTTCTGGTCCTCGAGGGTGAGGGTTACCCGGTGACGGTCGCCAACGACGCCCCGGGCGCTATCGAGCAGGTCAAGCGGGGGACGACTGACCTGGTGGTGCTGGATATCTCCCTCGGCGCCGATGACGGGCGGATGGTGCTGTCGCAGATCCGAGAGCTCGGCGAGCTGCCGGTGATCCTGATCAGCGGCATGGGCGAAACCGCTGACCGGGTGCTCGGGTTGCGGCTGGGCGCCGATGATTTCCTGGCCAAGCCGTTTTCTCCCGTGGAGCTGGTGGCCCGGGTGGAGTCGGTCCTGCGCCGGGTGGGTCGGTCCCACACGGGGCGAACGGACATTCCTGCGGATGCCGGCACCGGTGGGATGGCGCTCGACCCCCGGACCCGCGAGGTGCGGGTCGAGGGCAAGGCCGTGGAGCTGACCGCCAAGGAGTTCGATCTACTGGCGTTTCTGGTGGGATCGCCGCGGCAGGTGTTCAGCCGGGGCCAACTCCTCGAGCACGTGTGGTCGTCCCGCAGCGAATGGCAGGACGAAGCCACCGTCACCGAGCACGTCCGGCGGGTCCGGCACAAGGTGGAGCAAGACCCCGAGCACCCTCGGTGGATCACCACCGTCCGGGGCGTCGGCTACCGCTTCGAGCCCTGAAGAGACGTGTCGTGCAGCAGCTCGGCTACCCGTAGTCGCAGGGCGTCGGGGCGATACGGCTTGCGGAGGACCCGGTCGCCGGGTCCGGGCATGCCAACTTGGGGGCGTCCGGAGTACCCCGTCATATAGAGCACGGGCAGGTCGGGCTGGGAGTCATGGGTCGCCTCGGCCAGCTGCACGCCGGACATTCCCGGCAGCATCACGTCGGTGACGAGGGCGTCGAAGGGCCCCATCGTGGACAGGATCTCCAAGGCCATCTCGGCGGATTCGGCGGCCACCACGTCGAGTCCGACGCCGGCCAGGCATTGCCGCCCCATCACCCGCAGAGCCGGCTCGTCCTCGACGAAGAGGATGCGGCCGGTCAGGGTGCGTCCGGGCGGCCACACCTCCACGGCGTCGCTGATCTCCGCCGGTAGGTCGTCGCAGAGGGGGAGCCAGATACGCACGGTCGTCCCCCGGCCGGGAGCGGAGTCCACGTCCATGTGGCCACCGCGCTCGTTGACGAGGCCGTAGGCGGTGGAGAGCCCGAGGCCGCTGCCGTCACCGCGCGCCTTGGTGGTGAAAAATGGTTCGAGGCAGCGAGCCAGGACCTCCGCCGGCATGCCCGGCCCGTCGTCGGAAATGGTCAGGGTCGCGCCCGGACAGTCGACGTCGCCTTCGTTGCCCGCGCCGGCGCCGCCGATCTCGACCGCCACGGTCACCTGACCCTCGCCGTCCATGGCATCGCAGGCGTTGACCACCAGGTTGATGACGATCTGCTCCATCTCGGTGGGATCCACCCGGACCTTCACCGGGTCGTCCGGGAAGTCGATGCTCAACCCCACCCGCGGCCCGGCCAGCCGGCCGAGCACCGCCTGGAGGTTGGCGACTTCGGCACCCAGGTCGATGACGACCGCGGCCTCCTCCCGCCTGGTCATGCCAAGCATCTGCTGGGTGAGGCTCGCCGCTCGCTTGGCGGCCCCTTCGATGTCCGCGATCAACGCCCGTTGCTTGACGTCGGCCAAGCCCCGGGACAGCAGCTCGGTGTAGCCGATGATCAGGGTGAGCAGATTGTTGAAATCGTGGGCGACGCGGCCGGCGACCACTCCCATGGCCTCCAGCCGCTGCGCCTGGACGAGTGCTCGCTCCGCCCGGCGCACCTCACTCAAGTCGAGTCCGGCGATCAGGACGGTGTGATCGTCGGAGGGAGAGGTGGCCGGCATCGGGGCGCCCGAAAGGGACAGGTCGAGGCCGTCGAGCGACACCGTGCGATTGATCACCGATCCGCGGGCGCGCACCGACTCTGCCAGATCCAGCATGGCGGGGCGGACCGGTTCGGTGAGCGCCCACTCGTTCGGGTCGGCAACCCAGTCGAACAGCTCGAGGGCGGCCCGGTTGGCGAGGGTGACGACACCGTCGGGGCGGACGCCGATGAGCGCGACCGGCGACGCCTCGACCACGGCCCGCAGCCGAGCCTCGTGCACCACCACGGCCTCCGTGCCCAGCGCCCGCTCGAACGCGACCGGGATCAACGACGCCAGCGAGCTGAGCACCAGCTCCTCGTCGGTCGAGAGATCGGTGCCGACGAAGACGACCAGGGCGGCGTGCTGCCAGGGGTCGCTGCTCGGCAGGGGATGGGCGATCCAGCCCCGGCCGCGGGCCGTCCGCCGGTTGGTCACCGCTCCGAAGGCGGTTTCGGCCAGGTCCCGATCCACCTCGCCGGTCTGGGCCGTTACCACGCTGCCGTCCGCCATCCACCACTGGGCGATGGCGCCGTCCGCCTCCTGGATGACGCACGCCTCGATGCACGCCACCCGCAGTACCGCCTCGGTAGTGGCGGCGCCGGCCAGATTGGTGGCCGCAGTGGCCAGGCGGCGGAGCCGGCGGACGGCGCGACTCTGTTCTCGGGCCGAGGCCTGCATCTCGCGGTGGAGGAGGACGCGCTGGATGGCCGCGCCGAGCCGGCTGCTCAACTCCACGCCGACCCGCAAGGCCGAAGGCCGGAACCCCCGGCGGTAAGGGCCCGTCGCCGCGACGAACCAACCCAGGGTGATGCCGCCGCCGGTGATGGGCGCCACCATGAGTGACTGGGCCCCGTAGCGTTCCCGGATGGAGCGGGCATTCTCGGTCTCGTCCGAGTTGGGATAAGCGAGCACCGGCCGCCGGTCCGGTGCGACCAGGCGGCCGATCGGGGACCATTCATCTGGTGCGTGCATGCCGCTGCTGTGGGAGCTGCGATAGGCCGCGGTGTGGACATCGCCGTTGGGGCCGACGACCTCCACCGCGCACACGTCGGCGAAGTCCGGGACGCACGCGTCGGTGACTTGCAGGACGGCGTGCTCGTAGTCCTCGAGAGTGGCGTCGAGGATACGGCTGGCCGACGCCAGCAAGTCCAGGCGCTGAAGGGCTTCCTTCTCCCCGAGCACGGCGACTTCGTAGGCGCTGAGCTCGCCCCGACCGTCCACCTGTCAGCCCCTTCTCGGAATTGTCATCTGTGCACCAACCCGTCCGGCGGCATGAGTAGCAACTACCCGAAAAGAGCCGTCCGGTCCAGAGCTCCACGAGGAGGATAGCCACAACCGCCTATAGATGCCCCCCGGCCCTGGACGGTTTTACCCAAAAGTCACAGGGGACGGAAGTTACAGAAGCGCAGTTGGCGCAAGCGCGGAAGCCGCCAGGTTGCCGGTCAGTGGGAGTGGTGGGTCCCCGAGTTCGCCGATCCGGCCGCGCTGGCACCGCCACTCGCGGCGTTCGCCGTCGTCGTCCCAGCCGCACCGGCGCCCCCGCTGGCCGTGGTGGCCGTGGTGGTGCCGCCCGAATTGGGCGTCGAGACGGAGGCATGCGAGGAAGACTTGCCGGCCGTGGCCGGCTTGCCGGTGGTGGCGGGCTTGCCGGTGGTGTCGGGCTTGCCAGTGGTGTCGGGCTTGCCGGTGGTGTCGGGCGGCCCCGGATGGTTCTTGGCCACGTAGGTCTGGCAGAACGTCTTGGTGGCGGACGCCGTGCCCCCGTTGGCCGCGATCAACGTCTTGAAGGCGGTCGAGGCGTCCTTACCCGAGTTGGGATTCGACGTACCGGGCCCGGCCAGAAAGGCGGTGCACAGGCCAAAGGTGGCGTTGCCGTTGGCCATCCCGCCAACCGGACCAGTAGCCGAGTGGGAGCCCGGGCTGGACGGGGCGGTGGTGGTACGACTGGCGGTTGTACCCGTCGGCAGGTGGGAGGTGGCGGTGGCCAGACCGGCCTTGGCGTGCGACGACGCGTGCGAGCTCTGGGTCGGCAGGCTGCCGGTCGCCGCCGCGGCGGCCGTGCCCGCGCCGAGCACGGCGACCGCGGCGGCGGCTGCGACCTTGGCCGAGAGCAACTTACCGAGCATTGATTTTCTCCTTGCGAGGGTGGGCAGAGGGCGGGGAGCTGAGACGACGGCGGCAACACCAGCGGCGACGACGGCGGCCTCTTGGGCCAACTCGGCCGGGCTGGCCGGACCGGTCGCCGTCTGGATCATGGCGGCGAGTCCGGCATAGCCCGGCGGGGCATCCTCGGGGGACAGCGCTCCCGAGAGCAGCCGACCGGCCGTGGCGTCGTCGATGGGATACCGGAACATCTCACCGTCCCCATCGCGCTCGGGACTCATGGCGTTAACGCGTCAAGGGACAATTTCCCGGCCAACCGGCGCAGGGCCTTGTGTTGCAGCACGCGGACGGTCCCTGGTCGCTTGCCGAGGATCTCCGCCACTTGGGCGACGTCCAGGTCTCCGAGCACCCGCAGCAGCACGACGTCCGCTTGGTCGGGTGACAGCAGTTCGGCGATCGCCCGGACGGCCGCTTCGGCGTCCGTGGCGGTCACCACCTCTAGCTCGGGGTCGTCGCGCGCCGGCAGGTACCTCAATGTCTCGGGGGCAACCGGGCGGGAAGGACGCCGCCCGGCATCGCGCCAGTGCTGGACCAGCCGGCGGCGAGCGATGGTGAATATCCAGCCCCGGAAGGCGGCCTCT
>DASZKW010000109.1:0-2385 GCA_035552775.1 Acidimicrobiales bacterium
GTCATCGAGGGGGTGCAGCTTCATCGGGAGGGGCCTCCTTGGCGGTTCTTTTAGCAGTCTCGGGTTGTGAGTGCCAACATAGCGGGCGCGGCACGGGCAGGCAACCGCGCGCCGGTCGAAACCGTGGCACGGGGCCGCACGGGGCCGCGGGGGGCCGGCCGGCACCGGGGTCGGGCAGCCCTCTATGGTGGGGTGCAGACCTCGGCGGCGGGCGCCGGGCGGCGGGCGCCGGGCGCCCGGCACCTCGAACACCTCGAACGCCTCGAACGCCTCGAACGCCTCGAACACCCGGGGAGTGACACTCCATGAGGAGTCGGTTGGGCGGGCGCTGTCCGCGGCCGCCTGTGGCCTTGGGGGGCACACTGCTGATGAGCGCGGTGGCGGTGGCTGTCGCCGTCGCCTCGGCCGCGCCGGCCGGAGCGGGCTCGACTTCGGCCCATGTCAAGGCGGCGGAGACCGAGGCGAAGCACGAACTTCTCGTGAAGTCGGACTTCCCCTCGGGTTGGAACGGCCAAGGCTCGGTCAAGACCGTGGACAAGAACGGGGACGCCCCGGACTTCCCGGGCGGGACGCAGCTGGTGGGCTGCCTCGGCATCTCCCAGTCCTTGCTCAACCTGAACACGCCCCAGGCGACCAGCCCCAACTTCCAGAGCAAGAGCGGGATGACCTCGGCCCAGGACGTGGTCGACATCTTCCCCTCGACGAACGTGGCCCACAAGGCCAACGCCGTCATCACGAACCCCAAGGTGCCGAGCTGCTTGACCGCGGCGCTCCAGGGGTCGGCCCGGCAATCCATCACCAGCGCGATCGGAAACGGCGTAACCGTTGGGACGATCGCCGTGGTGGCGACCAGCCCCGGCATGCTGACTTCGCGCGCAAGCGGGTTCACGGTGTCGTTCCCGGCCACCAGCCAGGGCGTCACGCTCAGCGTCCAGATCAGCCTCATCTCGATCATTCACGACAAGTCCGACACCAATCTCACGCTCACGTCTGTGGGATCCCCGTTCTTGACGTCGCTGGCGAAGCATCTCGAGACCGTGGCGTACGGGCGGACCTGATCGGCGAGGGGAGCCTGGGCGCCGAGAGCCTGGGCGCGGGGTGCCGCCACACGGCCGTGAGTCTGGGGGTGGTGACCGGTTCCCCCAGGTGGGAGAGCGTTAACGTCTCGGCCCATCGTTCGGGCCTGCGGCGTGGCCGCTCACGGAGGCACTAGGAGGGGGCATATGGCCCTGACAGGGATGAGGCGCGGGCGACGAGCCGTCATGGGCGCGGGCGTCGTGGTGTTCGCCGTCTCAGTGGTGGGCTCACTGGCGGCCGTGCAGGCGCAGGCGTCCGTGGCGTCGGCCAGGGCCAGCTCTGGTTCGGGTGCCAACGCGGCGAAGCTCTCGGGCGGCGTCAAGACGCAGGCGGAGCGGGACCTCCTCCAGACCTCTGATTTTCCGACCGGCTGGGTCGTTGGCGCGGCCGGCGCGGCACCGAGCCGCACTTCTCCGTGGTCCAAGAAGCTGGCGGCCTGTGCGGGCGTGTCGTCAGCCGTCGCGGCGATCAAGCCGACCAAGGTCAGCGGCCCCGACTACACGAGCTCGGACCACACCCTGGCCGTCGAGGACAGCATCTCGGTGTACCCGACGGCGGCGCAGGCAAAGGCGGCCTGGAAGGCGCAGGCCAGCGCCAAAACGCCAACCTGCATGAACCGCGTCGGCAGCCAGGCCCTGCGTACAAGCGTCCAGGACGAGGCCGGCAGTAGCGCCACCGTGGGATCCGTCAGCATCACCGCGCTGGCACCCGGGACCTTCGAGGCGGGGCAGACGGGCTACTCCGTGACGATCCCCCTGGTCAGCAGCGGCCGGCAACTGACGATCTCGAGCACGGAGATCGAGTTCGTGCGCGGCCGGTTCATCCATCAGCTGACCTTCAACGGCAACGGCGTGACGTTCCCGCCGCTGCTCGAGGTGCATCTCGTGCGCCAGGTCGAGGGCCGATCCTGAGCCTCTCGGCAGGGTTGCCCGGCGAGGCTGGCCCCTGATTTGCCCTGATCCGTATATGCGGAGATGGTGGCACCGACCTTGGGTGATGTACATGGCGGCTCGCTTCGCATTTACTCTCCTGACGTAAGTAGCGATCGGCCGTATACACCCACACGCGATACACCCACACGCGGCCCCGCCTCTGCGGCATATAGCGCCCCGCAAGAGGCCCCGCTGCTCGCCTGATCGGGCGCCCCGTCGGCAGCGTTGGACCTGCACTGACGGTTGGCTCTCGCGCCCTGCCATTAGCGTTGCCCGGCGATATGAACGCCCGTCACCCACGGGTCGGTGGCGATGCGGCACAACGAGGCAGGAAGGACCGCAGCGTGGAAGACGGCCACAGGACGATTCACCCCCG
>DASZKW010000110.1:0-9021 GCA_035552775.1 Acidimicrobiales bacterium
CGGGGCGGCCGGCGGGGGCGGGGCGGCCGGCGGGGGCGGGGCGGCCGGCGGGGGCGGGGCGGCCGGCGGGGGCGGGGCGGCCGGCGGGGGCGGTGCGGCCGGCGGGGGCGGGGGTCCGCACCATCTGCAGGGCGCCGGCGACCGCCTGGCCTTCCTCGACGACGGGATCGCCGTTCGCCCGCTGCACGAAGTGGTGTCGGTGGGCGACCTCGTCCTGGCGGTGGGGGTCGTTGACGTCGCCGCCCACCTGCTCGTCGGGGTGGCGCCGCCGGCACACCGGGAGCGGCGCCGGCGCCGTTCGGCCCGCCGGCGGCGCGCTGCGGGGGCAGCCATGCGCAAGGCCTTCGGGGGAGCCCGGCAGGGCCTGACGCGCTTGGTCGTGGCTGCCGGCGACGACGAGACCGGTCCCGATTCCTGGCTGGCGCCCGCCATCGTCCCCGCCGAGGTCCCCGCCCCGCTCGACGATGACATCGGGCCCATGGCGTCGCGATGACCGTGGCCGCTGTCGTGTCGTTTCGCCTCGGGGGGCCCGATGGGGTTTCGATCGAGGCGGCCAAGTGGGCGTGGGCCTTGGAGCGGCTCGGCTACCAGGTCCGCACGGTGGCCGGCGAGGGTCCTGTCAACGTCCGAATCGCCGGCCTCGCCCTCGACGGGGCAGCCGGTGGGACAGGCGAAGGGCGGCCGTTCACCACGGGCTCCCGATTGGCGGACGAAGTGTCAGCCGCCCTGGCGGGAGCGGACCTGGCCGTGGTCGAGAACCTGTGCTCGCTGCCGCTGAACCCGGCTGCGTCGGCCGCGGTGGCCGGCGCCCTGACCGGCCGGCCGGCGATCCTGCACCACCATGACCTGCCCTGGCAGCGGGAACGCTGGGTATCTTGGCCCCCCCCTCCCGACGATCCCGCGTGGGTCCACGTGACCGTCAACGATCGCTCCCGCCGCGAGCTGGCCGCCCGGGGGATCGCTGCCACCACCGTCCGCAACGCCTTCGACGTGGCCCCACCCCCGGGCGACCGCGAGGCCACCCGGGCCGCTCTCGGCCTCGCCGCCGGCGACCGACTGGTCCTCCAGCCCACCCGGGCCCTGGCCCGCAAGGGGGTGCCGGCCGGGTTGGCGCTGGCCGAGGCTCTCGGGGCGGCGTACTGGCTGCTCGGACCGGCCGAAGAGGGCTACGGCGAGCAGCTCGGCAGGCTCCTCGCCTCGGCGGCCGTACCTGTTCACCGGGGGCCCACCGCTCCCATGGAGGGCCACCTGGGCATAGAACACGCCTACGCCGCCTGCGACGTGGTGGCGTTCCCCTCAACGTGGGAAGGCTTCGGCAACCCGCCCGTCGAAGCCGCCGTCCACCGCCGGCCCGCCGCAGTCGGGCACTACCCGGTCGCAGCCGAGCTGGTGGCCCTCGGGTTCCGATGGTTCGCCACCGACGACCCCGCACCCCTCGCCGCCTGGCTCGATACCCCCGACCCAGCGCTGCTCGACCACAATGCGGCCGTGGTGGGCCGCCATCTTGCCCTCGACGAACTGCCCGGACGCCTCCACCAGCTGATCACCGGGGCGGGATGGGCGCCGCCCCCGGTGTCACCGTCGCCCCCGGCGCTGCCTCCTCGCCACACGCCGGCGCGGGCGTCAGATTGTGCTTCAGCGTGAAGGCCGGCCGGCGCCGGGCGGAACTATCCGGTAACGGCGCCGGCGAACTCGCGCCGCCAGTAGGCTCGTGCCCGCCCGCTGGGCCGGGGCAGGACGTATCGGCTCCGGAGGTCGGGTCGACACTCGGGGCGGCGCAGTTGCGGGTGGCCTCACCCTGGGGTTTTCGCCGTCGGCGTCGAGGGTCCCTGCCGAGAGGGACGAAACGTCTTTCCAGGCTCATGGGGAACGAAAGGAAGGACCGTGCCCGACACCATCGCATGTCAGGAGCCTGAGGAACCCGCGCTCGAGGGCCCACGCCCCCAGCGCCTACCGGCTGCGCGCCGCCGCGACCAGCTCCTCGACGTCGCGCTCGGGTTGTTCGGCGCCCACGGCTACCACGACACTTCCATGGAGGGCATTGCCGAATCCGCCGGCGTGACCAAGCCCGTGCTGTACCAGCACTTCCCGTCGAAGCGCCGGCTGTACCTCGAGCTGCTAGAGACGGTCGGGTCCGAGTTGACCGATGCGGTCACCTCGAGCGCGTCGGCGACCACGCCCTACCAACAGGTCCTCGCCGGCTTCCGGGCCTATTTTCGCTTCGTCGCCCGGCGCCCGAGTGCGTTCCGGCTCCTGTTCGGCAGCGGAGCCCGCCGCCGTGACGAGTTCGCCGACGCCGTCCGGGCTGTCGAGGACGATCTGGCTCGTACCATCGCCGGGTACATCGACGCCGGCCTCGACCCTGAGCACCGCGCCGTGCTCGGCTACGCAATCGTTGGGCTGGCCGAGGTGACGGGCCGCCAGTGGGCCAGCCAGCTCGATGCCGCCGGCGCCCGGCCGGCGCCGGACCAGCCGGCGGCGACCCAGGCGGCCGGGCAAGGCCGGCCGGCGACGCAAACAGCGGGGCGGGGCCGGCCGGCAACACAAACGGCGGGGCGGGGCCGGCCGGCGACGCAAACGGCGGGGCACGGCCTCGACCCGGCTGACGGCGACCGCTTGGCTCAGTGGTTGGCCGACCTGGCCTGGGCCGGCTTGCGCAGCCTGCCTCCGGCCCCGTCGCGTTAGCGGCCGCTGCAAACGCCGCAGCCCGGGCTCGTCATCTGCACAACTCGACATCAAATACGCCGAACGGGCATTTCATGTCGAGTTAGGTATAGCCCGCCACACATATGTACGCAGTAAAAGGCGCCGGCGCGGCAATGCTGCCGAGTTACGCCGATCCTGGTCGCGCCAAAGCGTGCGAACGGCGACCGGGAAGCGGCTCAGACCTTTTCGAGGACCTTCTCAACTGCTGAAACGTCGAGACCGAGACCATCCTCGACAGCCAGATCGGTGACCGTACCGTCCTCGATGATCGCGGCGTAGCGCTGGGAGCGCACCCCGAGCCCGCCACCGGACAGGTCGACCTCGAGACCGAGAGCACGAGTGAACTCGGCTGACCCGTCGGCGAGCATGACCACGGAGTCCCCCGCGCCGTGGGCCTGGCCCCATGCCTCCAAGACGAAGGCGTCGTTGACCGCCACGCATGCGACGGTGGACACGCCCTTGGCTTTCAGCTCGTCGGCGCGTAATACGAACCCGGGCAGGTGGTAGTCCGAGCATGTCGGCGTGAACGCCCCCGGCACCGCGAACAGCACGACCTTGCCGTGACCGAGGACGTCACCTGTCTGCACCGGCTTGGGGCCGTCGGGGGTTGGCGTCATCACCTTGACGTCAGGGATGCGGTCGCCGACTGCGATGGTCATCAGATCTCCTTGAATCGCGGCACCAGGCCGACCAGGGGTCACCCTACGGGCAGCGCCAGCTCCGGCGGCGCGAGCTCAGGCGGCGAGGGCGCCGGTGGCGGCCCGCTGGACCAGTTGTAGCCCCGACAAGCCCGGCAGCTTGGCGATACGGCGGTCGATGCGCGCCGCAGCAGCGGTGCCCTCGTCCGAGCCGAACAGGTAACTGATGACGAAATCTGTCTCCTCCGGTGGGCGCACGCCGTGTCCGACCGGGCGCCAGAAGCGGTTGAGGGCCATGCGAACCAGGCGTTGGGTGGCGCGTGACGCGCCCAGGCGGCGTGCCCCTTCGCTCACGTAGAAGTCGATGTGGAGTCCCTCCTGGCGCATGATACGGCGGAGGAGCTCTCCGAGCACCGGGTGACCCGCCTTGCGGGCGAGGAGCCCGTAGCCGGCCTGGGTGGTGAACTCGTTGATCGCACCCCAGACCATGTGCACGGCAACCATGTCCGGTAGGAGGGCGGACCCGATCATGAACGACAGGGGTCGCCAGCGGTCCTTGCGGGAAAGTCCACGGCGCACGTCGGCGACCCGTTGGCGGCCGGATGGGCGCCCGTGGGCGGCGAGCACCTCGCCGATGGCCTCGCCGTGCCAGTGCTCCTCGTAGTTCCACGCGGTGAGAAAAGTGGTGACTGACGGGTCAGCGTGGGCGCTGGTCACCAGCGTGTCGCGCAGATAACAGATGGTGTGACTCTCGATGTCGTGCATGTACTGGAGACAGCGAAGGATGCCGTCAGCGAGGGGGGCAGCGGTGAACGCCTCCCGGAGACCCAGGTCGTCCCACTTCAACCGGCCACCTCGCCGAACGTAGTCATCCACATCGAAGGCCATGACCGGGATACGTAATCAGAGTGACTCCCGGATGAAATGGTCCAGTCCTCTAAGGACCAGCTCGGATCCGCTCACCCGGCTGGCCTCACGAAACCTCCGGCCCTGGCGGCCGCCGCAGGAACGGTTTGGCACTCCTGGGCCGCAGCGGCGCCGTCCGTCTGCAAAGAAGCGCTGTCATGGTGGACCACATCGTCGGCCGCCGAGATCAGGTTGGCCCCCAACGTGGCCCACTTGGGCAACGGCCGCCCGGCGGCCTGGTCCTGCTTGGCTCCCGCCAGAAGGGCCTCGGCGCCTGTGACCAAGGCCTGGCCGGCGGCCTGGGGCACCGTCCCGGCGCTGGCGTCGGCCAAGTAGGTGGAGAAGGCCTGGCAGGCCCGGGCCGCAGATACGTCGGCGGCCGCCGCAGCGGCCGGCGCCGGCCGCGCTGGGGAGGACCGGACCGGGGAGGGCCGCGGCGCACCACCCCCGCCGGCGCCGAAACCGGCTGCGAGGCCGCCGGCGACCGCGAGCACGGCCAGGACAGCGACGACCATGGTGACCTGTCGGCGACGAGAGCGGGGCACGCCCCCATGATTGCCTCCCCGTAGACTCTGAAGGTGCGGCGTCGACAGGCCGGCCAGCGGACGGGCGTCGCTCTCGCCAGCGTCTGCGCTGTGCTGTTCCTGACCTTCCTGGACACGACGGTTGTCAGCGTCGCTCTGGCGAGCATCCAATCGGATCTTCACGCCGGCGTGGCGTCATTGCAATGGGTGGTCAACGGATACGCCCTTGTCTTCGCCAGTTTCATGCTCGCCGCCGGTGCGCTGGGCGACCGGCTGGGGCGGCGCCGGGTCATGGTGGCAGGGGTGGCGGTGTTCTGCGGCGGCTCCCTGATCGGCGCCGTCGCCCCAAGCGTCGGCTGGCTGATCGGGGGACGTGCGGTGATGGGCCTCGGCGCGGCGGCCTCCGAACCGGGCACGCTCTCCGTTATCCGTCATCTTTACCCCGACGACCGGCAGCGGGCCCGGGCGCTCGGGGCGTGGGCGGCCGTCTCGGGCCTCGCCATCGCCCTCGGACCCGTCATCGGCGGAACCTTGGTCGGCCTGTCGGGATGGCGTTTGGTGTTCTGGTTCAATCTCGGCGCCGGCGCCCTCGTGCTCACGCTGGCGTGGCGGGCGGTACCCGAATCCGCCGATCCGACCGGCACGGCGAGGGATCTTCCCGGATTCGTACTCGGAGTGACGGCGCTGACCACCCTCACGTTCGCGCTCATCGACGGCGAGAGCCGGGGCTATAGCAACCCGTCAATCGTCGTGTTGTTCGCGGTGGCCGTCGCCGCCGTGGTCGGCTTCGCGGCCGTCGAGCACCGGAGCCGGGCCCCGTTGCTCGACCTCGCCATCTTCCGTCGTCCCGCATTCGCAGGCGCGCTGGCAGTGGCTTTCGCCATCTCGTTCGGGCTGTTTGCCATCTTCTTCTTCGTGGCGCTGTACCTCCAGCTCGTCGTTGGCTACTCCGGCTACAAAACGGCACTGGTATTCGTACCCATGGCCGCGGTGATGGTGGTGGCGTCGCTGCTCGGAGGGCGCTGGGTGGCTCGAGGTGGTCCGGCGCTACCGATGACCCTCGGCTGCGCACTGGCGGGCGGGGGGATCCTCATCGTCGACGTCGTGCTGCGCCACGTCGGCTTCACTTCCCTGACCGTGGTCCTGGCCGTGGCCGGCGCCGGTCTCGGACTTGCCCTGGTCCCGGTGACCACCGTGGCTCTCGGCGAGGTCGTGCCCGAGCGGTCTGGCATGGCCGCTTCGACAGCCAACACCGCCCGGGAGCTCGGCGCGGTGTTCGGCGTCGCCATCCTCGGCGCCCTGGTAAACGCCCACCTCACCACCGACCTCAGCCGGCGCCTCCACCAGCTCGGCATCCCTTCGTTCTTCCAAGGGGTAGTCATCAACGCGGTGGAACACGGCGGGGTGCCTGGAGGCGGCAAGTCGCCGGCGGGCGCGGTGCACGCCTATGGTGGGATCGTCAACCAGGTGATCAGCTCCGCGTATGGGGCGTTTCGTGACGGGGTGGACGTGGCCTTGCTCACAGCTGGCCTCCTCGTCCTGGCCCTGACCCCTGTCGCGTGGATCACCCTGCGCCATCCTCGCCGCCGCTCAGGCGCGCGCCGCCGTCACCCGGCATGAGTGGCGGGGCAGTCGATTCCTGGGACCCGGCGCAATACCGCCGTTTCCAGGCCGAGCGTCGCCAGCCCTTCGACGACCTTGTCCGGCTGGTGCGACCCGTCCGGGCGGGGCGGGTGCTCGACGTCGGTTGCGGCACAGGGCACAGGGCACCTGACCGGCGAGCTCCACGCCGCCCTCGACGCCCGAGAGACGCTCGGCTTGGACTCGTCGCCCGCCATGCTCGCCGAAGCAGTACGGCACGAGCGAGCAGGGCTGTCGTTCCGCTTGGGGGACGCCGGCGAGATCGGTGTGGGTGAGGATGTGGTCCCCGGCGGCGGCCCCGAACGTGGGGATGGTGCCGGCTGGGACCTCGTGTTCGCCAACGCGTCCCTGCAGTGGGTACCCGATCACGCCGGCTTGCTGCCCCGACTGCGCCAAGCGCTGGCGCCAGGGGGCCAGCTCGCCTTCCAGGTCCCGGCAAACTCCGACCACCCCTCGCACCTCGTGGCATCCGAGGTGGCGGCAGAGGCGCCGTTTGCCGCTGCCCTCGCCCCGTGCCCGCCCGACCCAGCCGCTTCGGTGCTGCCGGCCGAAGAATACGCGGAGATCCTCGACCGGTTGGGCGTGGCCGACCAGCACGTGCGCCTCCAGGTTTACGGCCATCACCTCGACTCGCAGGATGCGGTTGTCGAGTGGGTGAGCGGGACGTTGCTCACCCGGTACCGTTCCAAGCTCGACCCGGCCAGTTACGACGCCTACCTGGCTCGCTACCGGGCCCGGTTGAGCGAGCGTCTCGGGCCGTCGCGACCCTACTTCTACGCCTACAAGCGCATTCTCGTGTGGGCCCGTTTCCCCTAGCCCTAGCCTGGCGAGGGGGTGCGCCGGCAACCGCCGCGCGTCGCCGTCAACGCCTGTCGCGCCACCAACCCACCAGGAGCCGGTAGGCGAGCCCGTGAGAGGTACTCGGCGAGTTCGAACTCTCCAGGTAGAAGCGCTGGAAGGCGGCGGTGTCGTCTGGTGCGCCCAGGTTCTGCGGCGCGGCCGAACGGGTCTCGTCCGGCGACTCGGCGCTGGTCATGGCCCCGGATGGTAGCGACCGGCGACTCGACCGGGGGACCTTTTCGTGTCACCGTCAAGTATTGACGCCCGAGCGCTCAGTCTCCCAGGGCGCCGGGACTTGCCGGGACGTCAACGGCGTGCTCCTGGAGAGCCGCTAGGGGCACGATCTCGAGAGCCCGCTCGTGGGTCGAAGCGAGCACGACGTATGCAGCGGCGCCGTCGTGGTGCGCCCGCAGCCAGTTGACGGCCGTCACGCACCACCGGTCGCCGGGTACGAGACCCGGGAACCCGAAATGGGACACGGGGGTTGTGAGATCGTTGCCGATGCGACGTTGATGCTCAAGGAATTCAGAGGTCACCACTGCGCAGATCGTATGGCTACCGAGGTCGTCGAGGCCAGTGCGGCAGCAGCCGTCCCGGTAGAAGCCGGTGACGGGGTCAGTGCCGCACGGCTCCAATTCCCCGCCGAGGACGTTGCGATCACCCATCCCGTCAGTATCGCAGCGGGTCGGCCAGGGGCGGACCGGGACCCAGTTCGGGCATTCTCTGGGCCCCCCCGGGGTCCTTCGTGACCCTCGGCAACTCGCCAGGCGGCACGATCTTCGGTGATTCGTCGCGGGGCGCCTCGATTGAACGCTTGATCCACGCCACCGCCGATTCCAGCCGGGATCGGAGCTCGACTTCGTTCACCCGGAAGCGGCTGAGCGGGTGCTGAGCGGACGCGATCAGCGAAGACGCCTCGTGCTCAGCCGCCGCCAGGCGACGCCCGGCGTCGCGCTCGGCCGCATCGCGGATGTCTCGCGCCGCCTGGTCGGCGCTGGTCACGACTCCGCGGGCGTACTTATCCGCTCGGGAGGTGAGCTCGGACGCGTTGCGCTCTGCATTGCCCAGGATCTCCTCTGCCCGGTTCCGGGCCTCGGCAAGGACCCGCTCGGCCTGCTTGCGGGCTTGGTCTGCTTGATGGCGGGACGCCTGCTGGACAAGCGCCGCCTCTTGGCCGGCATCACGGCGGCGGTCTGCGGCCCATTCTTCGGCCTCGGCCTGGATGGACCGGGCCGCTACCGCTGCGCTGCGGATGACCTCGGTCACGTGCCGGCCCAACCGGTCGGGCGCGTCGTGATCTGTCTCCAGGTCGCTCAGGTGGCTTTGAGCGGCCTCGCATGCGCCGTCGGCTGCGAGCACCAGGTCTTCGGCTCTCTCCAACCTCGCTTTCACCTCGGCTAATTGAGCCTCAGCCGCGGCAGAACGCTCGACCGCCGCCTGGTAGTCGCCGGCCGCCGCTCGGAGGTGGTCGTACACCTCGCCTTTGTCCAACCCCCGGAAGGCGGTGGTGAACTGCCGGGTGGCGATGTCCTCGGGACGAAGAGACATGACCAATCCTCCTGCGCCGGATGGCCGTAGTGTGCCGGGACGCCTGACCTAAAAGTAGCGGAGGGCGGAGTTTAATAACCTACGTTCCGCAGGTCGGGTGACCCCTTCTGGCGAATTTCGGCGTCGCCATACGCCAGCGCTCACTGCCGCCTTGGCTCCGGCTCGCAGTCGACAGCGCTGCAGGTCTCGACGGTGACGGGAAACGGACGTGAGGCGTT
>DASZKW010000111.1:0-1925 GCA_035552775.1 Acidimicrobiales bacterium
GCCAAGCCCGAGATGCCGAAGTTGGCCGCCGTGAGGGCCGCACCAACGGTCCCGGAATGCAGGGTCGACCGGCCCGTGTTGTGTCCTGGATTGATACCCGACACCACGAGCTCGGGCGGAGTCCCGAAGCCGCCCAGACGGGCGAGCAGGACGATCAGCGCCGGCGGTCCGTCGACCCCGAGGGCCTCCAGCCCGTGCGCGCCGGGTAAGGAGACGGACTCGTAGGAGATCCCCTTGTTCTGGGCGACCGGGCCGATGGCCGAGCTGCTGCCGCTGCAGTCCTCAAGCGGCGCCGCCACGAGGAGGTCGTGTCCATCACCGGCCATGGCGGCGGCGAGCGCGGCCAGACCGGGACTGGCGACTCCGTCGTCGTTGGTAACCAGTACGCGCATGTGGAGGGCGAGCTGACGCCGGCTACGCCTGGCCGTCCATCTCGTCGACCTCGGGGATCCCGAGATCCCAGTCGAGGAGGAGGTTCTCCCGCTCGGCGTCTCGGACCACCCGCTCCCGGTTGCGGCGGAATTGCGGGTCGTGGGGCGGCAGCAGCACCAACCGGGCCAGCGTCCGCTGCCGGAACTCCTCGATCAGGGCACGATCGCCGAAATCGGACTGCACCTCCCAGTGGGGGGCGACCGGACCCAGGTAGACCACCCGAACGTGCCCCCGGGGAGGCTGCGGTGCCTCCAGATCCTCGGGCAGCTGCGACATGATCTCCTCCTCGGCGTCGGCCTGCTGGCCGTCGCTTCCAGGTTAGTGGGGCGCCATCCCGGGACTCGTCGGCGACGTACACCATCCCAGGAACCAATCGGCCTGTCGCAGCGTTGAGCTAGAAACGGAGGTGACATGGACACCGAATGGATGACAGCGGGGAAATGCCAGGACATGCCCCCCTCGGTCTTTTTCCCGAACGATGGCGTCGGGGTCGAGATCGCACGCCGCATCTGCGTTGACTGCCCGGTCAAGGCCCTGTGTCTGGAGTACGCCCTGCTCAACCGGATCGACCACGGCGTCTGGGGCGGCGCCTCCGAGCGTGAGCGTCGGCGGATCGCCCGGCGGCGGAGGCTCGAGACGGTCACTGACTCCCGCTGAGGGTATCGACTACCTCTCGGGACAACGACCTGAGGTGTCCGAGCACGCTCAGCTGGTGAGGCTCGGGGATCGACCGGGCCGCGGCCAGCACATCGGGGGAGGGGCCGTCGCCGATCGCCGTGAACACGGTTGGTCCGCTCTGCCAGGTGACCACCTCGCCCCCTGCCCACGGGTAGTTGCGCTCCGACCCCGAGAGGCGACCTGGCTGCTCGAAGATCGACAGTCCGTGCACGCCGTCGCTGTAGACGACCCGTAAGCCCCCGGAGACGGGCTCGACCCGCACCCGCTTGTAGCCGCCGACCAACTGCGACGGTCCCGAGTACTCGGCTGAGAGCCGGACAGGAGCGGGCGCGGTGGTGGGCCGGGCGGATGATCCGACGGCCGATGACGTAGCCGGAGAGGCCGGGGGGTGGGTCAGCCTCAGGCTCAGATTGTCGAACACCATCGACCGCACCACTGAGCCGTCGCTGTCGAGCTCGGCGCGGGCGAGGACCAGCCCGGTGGCCTGGTCCAGGGCGAGCGTCTCTCTGGAACCGGAGGCCGACCAGATCTGCATCTCAGTCGTGGGCCGGCCGGCAACCAGCGGACCGCTGGCCTCGGTCGTGTGGTACTTGCCAGCGAGCGAGGGCAGGGAGCCCACGGCCGCGGGCCACTCCACCGCCTGAGATCCCCCGGGGACGCCGATGCGGACGACGCCGCCGGCACCCTGCACGGGGAGCCGGGCGGTGTGGACTCCTGACCGGTCGACCCACGTGAACTCGACGAGACCGTCGAAGTCGAGTCCCTCGAGCCGCCCGTCGGGGGTCACCACGTCGTTCCCGCCGGACCCGGTGGAG
>DASZKW010000112.1:0-2324 GCA_035552775.1 Acidimicrobiales bacterium
ATGGGGCGCCCCTTGCAGGCACAGCAGGTACTTATCGGGCTGGGGATCGTTGGTGAAGAAGTCATTGGTCAGCGACGGCGGGTTGATGGTGTCCGCCGTCCCCTGCGTCGCCAGGAGGGGTGGGACGCCGGCAGGGAACCACGTGCCGCCTGGATACCCGTAGCGGGCGCCCGAGAGGATGACCGCGGCCTTGATCCGGTGGTCCTGGTAGGCGGTGTTGTAACCGGTGGCGACCGCCGTGTTGCCCCCGTCGGACTGGCCCGCCACGGCGATCTCGGCCGGGTTGACCAGCTGGTGGAGAGGATCGGCAGGATTGTTGGTCGCGGCGATGAGGCTGTCGATCAGGAAGGTGACGTCGTAGGGCTGGTTGGGGAGGTCCCGCTCCTTGTCGCCCGCGTTGGGCACGCTGGGGCTGGTGACGGGGAAGGTCGTCGCCGCCACCACGAACCCGGCCTGAGCCCAGTCGTGCAGCAGCGGTTGGTAGGGCGGCGGGTCCTCGTTCAGGCCGGGAGCGAAGACCAGTAGGGGAAAGGGACCGCCTCCCTGCGGAGGCGCCAGTGGCATGTCGTCGCCCGAGGGCGGGCTCGTCGACGGATAGCGCACCTGGACCACCAGCCGGCGTGGGGCCGTGGCTGCTCCGCCGGGGGCGAAGGGCGCTGGGACCACGTGACCAGGAGGCTCCACGTAGCGGACGGTTGTCAGGCCGACGCCGTAGGGGCCTCCTCCCGGTGGTGGCGGCTTGGCGGTCGTCGGAGGGCTGGTCGGCGGTGCGGTCGTGGGCGGGGCCGAGCTGGGCACGCTGGTGGGGTTCGGGGTGGAGGCGCCGGTGCCGCTCGTTCGCGACGGGCCCGAACCGCAGGCCGCCAGCACGACCGCCAGCAGGACCGCGCCGAGGCCCGCCGCTCGTCCTGACGCGGTCGGCACGGGTCGGCGACGGGTGGCGAACGGATAGTGTCGCCGCCGATCGGGAGTGCGGGAGGGTCTCAGGGGCATGCGGAACAAGCGTCGAACCGTGTCGAGCGTGGGACGATCGGCCCCTTAGGAGAGCGCGGCTCGCACGCGGGAGGCAGCGTCGCTCACCGCCGAGTCGGCGACGGGCGTGACCCCTCCCATCTGGAAGAAGCCGTGGATCATGCCGTCGTAGCGGCGCAGGTCGACAGCCACGCCCCCGTCACGCAGTCGGGCGCCGTAGGCCTCGCCCTCGTCGCGAAGGGGGTCGAACTCGGCGGTGATGATGAAGGCTGGGGCGACCCCGCCGAGGTCGTCGATGTAGAGGGGTGAGAGCGACGGGTGCTTGGGGTCGTCGTCGGGCCCGAGGTAATGGCTGAGGAACCAGGCGGTCGCCTCGTTGGTGAGCATGTAGCCGTCACCGTTCTCGACGTGCGACGGATAGGACCTGGTGAGATCGGTGGCCGGATAGACCAGCAGCTGGTACCTGAGCCCGGGACCACCGTTGTCACGCGCCCGCGCGGCGAGGAGCGCCGACAGGTTGCCTCCGGCGCTGTCGCCCCCCACGGCCAGCCGGGACGCGTCGCCGCCGAGCTCGGTCGCGACCCCCGCCACCCAGCACAGGGCTGCCCAGCAGTCCTCGACGGGCGCCGGGGCGGGATGCTCGGGCGCCAGGCGGTAGTCGACCGACACCACCAGCGCGCCCGAGCGGTTGGCCAGCTTGCGACAGGTGGTGTCGGCGGTGTCCAGGTCGCCGATCACCCACCCGCCGCCGTGGTACCACACGAGGAGCGGCAGCGGGGCCGTCCCCGCGCCAGCCGGGCGGTAGATCCTGACGGGGATCGTCCCCGCGGGACCATCGGCGCTCGCGTCCTCCACCGAGTCGACCGCCTCGGCCGGACCGTCGGCCGCGGCGATCATCTTCATCGTCTGGCGCAGCCCTTCGGGGGTCATCTCGCTGAAGTCGACGTTGTCGATGGCGGCCATCTGCTCGAGCAGGGCCTCGATCTGTGGGTCGAGCGGCATCTCGTGACCTCCTCGGGTCTGTCAAACCTCAGCTGTTCTTCGCCGGCGTCAGGCCTCGAGCCTCCAGAGCGGCCCGGATCCGTCGTGCCACCTCGGGTATCGGTCCGTCGCCGTCCACGTCGACCAGGATCTGCCGCTCGCGGTAGAACTCGAGCAGCGGCTCGGTGCTCGTACGGTACTGGGCCAGCCGGTGACGGATGGTGTCGGGCGTGTCGTCGCTTCGACCGGTACGGCGGCCCCGCTCCATCAGGCGCCGCTCCAGCTCGGCGTCGGGGACGGTCAGGTGGACGACGGCCGAGAAGGTGAGCCCGTTCTCCGTCGCCCAGCTGTACGCAGCCAACGCCTGATCC
>DASZKW010000113.1:0-5904 GCA_035552775.1 Acidimicrobiales bacterium
ACGTTCGTCCTGCTGCGCGATCCCTTCGCCACCCGGACCACCGTGAAGACCGTGCTGCCGGACACGGCCGGTCTGATCAAGGGGCTGACGGCCACGAGCAACGGGGTCACGGTCGGCACGGTCGATTCGGTGAAGCTCAACCCCGGCAACCATTCGGTGACGGTGGCCGTGTCACTGGACCCGGGCAAGAGTCTCCCCGGCGACGTAGCCGCCAGCGTCATCCGAGCCAATCCCCTCGGTGAGCAGTCCGTCGACTTCGTCCCCCAGCGCGGGGGCACCGCACCTGCGCTGGCGAGCGGGGCCACGGTGCCGGTGGCCGCGGTCGGGACGCCACCCAACGTGGGCGACATCATCAACACCGCCGACACGCTGTTCAACGCCATCCCCAAGCAGGACCTCACCACGGCGGTCCACGAGCTCGCGGTCACCCTGGCGGGCCGCGGTCAGGACCTCCGCACCTTCGCCCAGAGCAGTCTCGCCTTTTCCCAGGAGTTCCTGAACTACCAGTCCCAGTTCCAGGCCCTGCTCGCCAACTCCCCCCCGATCCTCAACGCGGTGGGCAACGACGGGCCTCAGCTGCAACAGGCCATCGCCAACACCGTCGTGCTGAGCCAGGTCCTCGCCGACCACCGGTTCGACACCGTCCACCTGTTCGCCAACGGCATCCGCCTGGGACAGACCCTGGGCGGGCTCATCGCCAACAACGAGCCCAACCTGGCCTGCCTTCTCCACGACTTCGGCCGGATCACGGCCAACACGGCCGAGCCGACCAACCTGAACAACCTGGACACCGCCCTGGCCACCAACCAGGAGTTCTTCGGCCCCGTCGACGCCCTCTCGCCCCTGGGGACCACCAAGGGCCTGTACCCGGGCGATCCCAACCACCCCCAGAACTGGCTGCGGACCTACCTCATCCTTCCTCCGGCCCAGCCCAGCGCGGTCTCCTACAACCCGCACCATGAGCTGCCACCCATCAAGCCAGGGGCGGGCTGCAACACCGAGTTCGGGCCCGGGGCGGGACCAGCAACGCAGCCTGGCTTCCAGCCGACCGGAGGCAGCACCGTCATTCCGCCCCCCACGAGCGAGTCCCGGGTGCGGGGCAACGAGACGGGCGATCCGAACGCGGTGCCGGCCGCCTATACGAGGCCGGCCCGTACGGCGGCAGGGGGCTCGGGACTCGTCATCCTCGGGCCCGCACTGATGGCGTTGTTCCTGGTCACGGGGCTCGGTCTCGCTGGCCATCGCCGGCGCCGGGAGGCCTGATGGCAGTGGCGCGGGCGGGCCGGGGGCAGGATTCTGCCGCTCGTACGGCGAACACCAGAGGGCGTGAGCTGCAGCCGAGCGGATCACAACTCACGACGCACGATGGTCGGGCTCAGGCACACGGTGCCGTGCTCGTGACGCATCTGCGGTGGAGGGCCAGATGAGCGAGCGAGGCGTACGGGGCGTGCGGACCGTCGGTCGGATTCGGCCATCCCGCCGGGCTCGGGACGTCGACGAGCTCGAGGACGGGGCGCAGTGGACCGACACCGGGCCCGAGACGCAGCCGGAGCCGACGAACGGGACGACCACCGGCGACACCCGTACCGATCCCTACGTCGTCGTCACGGAGGAAGCCGCCGAGGGAGCCGGCCGCCGGGCAGGCCGCGCCCGCCGGCCCAGCACCGGAGCACCCCGGTGGCTGGTGCGAGTGCTGGCCGTCATCGCCGTTCTCGGCACCGCCTTCGCCATCCTGTTCGGCATCTGGTGGAACGGTGAGCGGGTCCAGGCCGGCAATCGGGCTGCCGCCCAGCGGACGGGGCAGAACTTCCTGATCGCCCTCACCAACTTCGATTCCCGCACCATCAACTCCGACTTCGCCAGGATCACGAGCTACGCCACGGGCGACTTCGCCAAGCAGGCCCAGCAGTTCTTTGGTCCCCAGATCCGTCAGCAGCTGGAGGCGAGCAAGGCGGCCAGCCGGGGGCAGATCAGCTCGCTCTACGTCCAGTCGGCCAACGGCAACAACGCCAGCGTGTACGCCGTCGTCGACCAGACCATCGTCAACAACAAGTTCAACGCCCCGCAGGCCGACGAGCTGCGGATCGTCCTCAGCCTCAACAAGGTCAGCGGCGGCTGGCGGGTCGGAGAAGTGACGGTGCTCCAGGCGCCGACGACCAGCAGCAGCGGCGCCGGCGCAGCAACCAGCCCGACGGGCCCTTAGGCCGACGCGGCCTGCGTCCGCGGCAGCCAGCCCGGGCGCCGGCCCTCGTAGGCGGCGATGGCATCGTCGTGGCGCATGGTCAGGTCGATGTCGTCCATCCCCGCCAGCAGCCGACCGCGGGTGAAGTCGTCGAGGACGAAGGGGGCCTCGATGCCGGCGGCGGGGGCCGACACGGTCCGCCGCTCGACGTCGACGGTGAGCTCGAGGGCGGGGTCAGCGGCGACGGCGGCGAGCAGCGCCTGCCCGGCCTCGGGATCGACCTCGGCCGGCACCAGCCCTCCCTTGGTGCAGTTGTTGCGAAAGATGTCCGCGAACCGGGATGACACCACGGCCCGGAACCCGTAGTCCTGCAGCGCCCAGACGGCGTGCTCGCGGGACGAGCCGGTACCGAAGTTGGCCCCGGCCACGAGGATCGTGGCGCCGGCGTGCTCGGGCCGATTGAGCACGAAGTCACGGTCGTCGCGCCATTCGGCGAACAGCCCCGCCCCGAACCCCGTGCGCTCCACGCGCTTGAGCCAGTCGCTGGGGATGATCTGGTCGGTGTCGACGTCGCTCCGGGCCAGAGGGACGGCGGTACCGGCGACGACGCGTACGGGTTCCATGGGGACTGGTCCTCTCTCTCGCTCAGCCGAGGTCGTTCGGGGTGGCGAAGTGGCCCGCCACCGCAGTGGCGGCGGCCACGGCCGGTGAGACGAGGTGGGTGCGCCCGCCCCGACCCTGACGGCCCTCGAAGTTGCGGTTGGACGTCGAGGCGCACCGCTCGCCCGGGCTGAGCTTGTCGGGGTTCATGGCCAGGCACATCGAGCATCCCGCCTCGCGCCACTCGAACCCGGCGGCGGAGAAGACCCGGTCCAGGCCTTCGGCCTCGGCGTCCGCCTTGACCCGCCGGGAGCCGGGTACGACCAGGGCCCGCATCCCATCGCGCACGCGGCGCCCGTCCAGCACCGAGGCGGCGGCGCGCAGGTCCTCGAGACGGGCGTTGGTGCACGATCCGATGAACACGGTGTCCACGGCAATATCTCTGAGGGGGGTTCCCGCCGAGAGGCCCATGTAGCCAAGGGCCCGAGCCGCCGACTCCCGCTCGCCTGGTCGCGAGTAGCTCTGCGGGTCGGGAACGGCGCCGTCGATGGGTGCGACCTGGGCGGGGTTGGTCCCCCAGGACACGTGGGGCATGAGGGAGGCGGCGTCGATGTCCACCACGCGATCGAAGGGGGCGCCGGGGTCGCTGGCCAGGCTGCGCCAGTCGTCGAGGGCGGACTCCCAGGCCGGTCCCGTGGCCGCGTGGCGGCGACCGTCCAGGTAGGCGAAGGTCGTGTCGTCAGGGGCGATCATCCCCGCCCGGGCGCCCGCTTCGATGCTCATGTTGCACACCGTCATGCGCCCCTCCATCGACAGCGAGCGGATGGCCGACCCCTGGTACTCGATGACGTGGCCGATGCCGCCCCCCGTGCCGATGAGGCCGATGATGCCGAGGATGACGTCCTTGGCGACGACGCCGGCGGGCAGGGCGCCGTCAACCCTCACGGCCATGGTCCCCGGGCGGGGCTGGGGGAGCGTCTGCGTGGCGAGCACGTGCTCGACCTCGCTGGTCCCGATGCCGAAGGCCAGCGCGCCGAAGGCGCCGTGCGTCGAGGTGTGGCTGTCGCCGCACACGATCGTCATCCCCGGTTGGGTGATGCCCTGCTCGGGACCGATGACGTGGACGATGCCCTGGTTGGCGTCGCCCATCGGATACAGCGTGATCCCGAACTCCTCGCAGTTGGCGGCCAGCACCTCGAGTTGACGGGCGGAGATGGGGTCGGCGACGGGACGGTCGATGTCGAGCGTCGGCACATTGTGGTCGGCTGTCGCCAGCGTCAGGTCCGGGCGGCGGACGGGTCGCTCCGCGAGCCGCAGCCCGTCGAACGCCTGTGGGGATGTCACCTCGTGCACCAGGTGCAGGTCGACGTACAGCAGGTCGGGCTCTCCTTCGGCCGCCCGCACCACGTGGCGGTCCCAGACCTTCTCGCTCAGCGTCTTTGCCACTGCTGCCCCCGTTGTCTCTGTCTCATATATTGAGATATCGTTCTCGCTATATGGAAGAGAGTGTAAGCGGCGTCGGCGTCCTCGACAAGGCGGTTGCCATCCTCGCCGCCCTCGAGCCTCGGCCGGCGACGCTCAGCCAGCTGGTCGACACCACCGGGTTGACACGGGCCACGGCCCACCGGCTGGCTCTGGCCCTGGGTCGCCACGGCCTGGTGGAGCGCGACGTCGACGGTCGCTTCTGCCTGGGGCCGCGTCTCACCGAGCTGGGCGCGGCGGCCATGGCCGGCCCACCGCTGGCGGTGACCGCCCGGCCCGCCCTCGAGGTGCTCAGGGACCGCACGGGCGAGAGCGCACAGCTGTACGTGGCCGCGGGTGAGGCCCGACTCTGCGTCGCCTCCCTGGAGTCGCCGCACAGCCTGCGCACCATCGTGGCCGTCGGCGCCGTCCTGCCGATGGACCGCGGCTCGGCGGGCGCCGTGCTGCGCGACGATCCCCGCGTCAACCGGCGGGGTTGGATCGAGAGCGTCGAGGAGCGCGAGAAGGGGGTGGCGTCGGTCAGTGCGCCCGTGGATCGGGGTGGGCGCGTGGTGGCGGCCGTCTCGGTGTCGGGCCCGGTGGAACGGACGACCCGGGCGCCAGGGCGGAGGTACGGCGTCGCCGTCGTCGACGCCGCCCGCCAGGTGGAGGACGCGGCCGGCTGGACGTCCTGACGGTCAGCTGAGCCCGAGCTTGCGGCTGCAGGCGGGCCACTGGCCCCACCCGCTGCGGGCCTGGAGCCGCTGCGCCGCCTGGTCCTGCATCGCCGGTGGCTGCTGGTCGGGCCGACCCGGATAGCCCATGCTCGACCACGTCGACCAGACGAACTGGTAGGCGCCGTAGAAGCCGTTGCCGGTGTTCTCCTGGTAGTTGCCGCCCGACTCGCACTGGCGCAGCGACGCCCACACGCCGCCCGCCGTCGCCGCGAGGGAGAGCGCCGGGGGCTTGGGTCGCACGATGGTCGTGGTGGTCGACGGGGTGGCCGAGACGGCCAGGGCAGGGGCGGGGGCGGTGGTCGGTGGCGCTGCGGGCGGGGGAGGAGGTGGCGGTGACGGAGGCGGGTCGACGAGGACGACGTGGGTCGGAGCGAGGCGGCCCACATACGCTGCTGGCGCGCCAACCGGGAAGCGGTTGATCGCCGCCGCAGTTCCCAGCACCACGAGGGCCAGCGCGCACCCCACCAGCGCCCGCAGCGGCGCCAGCCGGAGCAGGTCGGACATGCCCCAGTGCACGGCGCCTGAGTGCGGGTCGGGTGCCGGTGGACGGGTCGCCAGCGGCGCCGCCGTGGCGCGTCGTCGGGCGGCAACTGGCGCCCGGACCGACATGGACCAGGAGTCGACCGTGAGCGTCGTCCGAGCGAGGACGCGGATCGATGGTGAATGGGACTCGAGGGCCCACTCCAGTGACTCGGCCAGTGTGAGTGATCGACCCCGGCGGCTGTGGGCCGCACGGTCTCTGTCCGGCTCGACGAACCTCGGAGGCGAGTCGGTCACGAGCGAGGCGAGGTCAGCCGGGTCTGGGCCACCCCGCGACGCGTCTCGTCCGCCTCTCGGCTGCGGTGCACGACACTTGGGATTCGCCGCTCCGTCGCCCCGATCCTCCCCTAGCGGCTGCCCAAAACGACCCAAATGGGGCAGCCC
>DASZKW010000114.1:0-45763 GCA_035552775.1 Acidimicrobiales bacterium
CTCCCCGAGGAACGAAGGTCCAGGTTAACCGTCCGAGTCGGCGACAGCATTGTCGACGTAGCAACGCTCGCCTTTGTACGCCGGAAGGTGGTGGACGCAACGGGCCACATCAGCGCCGGCAGGCCCGCCTCACCGTCTGCCGGCCGCCACCTCGACGCCGCCGGGGACTCGGACGGGCGTCACCGGGGCACCTCCACCACACCGAGCATACGTGGCAACGCCGTGCGCCACGACTCGGTGGCCTCGGCCACCGAAACGTCAACCAGGCCTTCCACCACCAGCCGCTCTCCGCCGGCGGAACCGATGTCGACGCACGCCACGCCGGCCGCTTCGGTCGCAGCCACGACAGCCCCCGCCGCGCCGGGGGCAACGCTCACCACGACCCGCGACGGGGCTTCGCCGAACAGCTCGTCGTGGTCCGCGATGCCGGCCACCGTGAAGCCGACCCCGGAGCGCACCGCCATCTCCCCGAGGGCGACGCCGACGCCCCCATCGCCCACGTCGTGGATTCCGTCGAGTTGGCCGGCGTTGACCAGGTCGGCCACCAGCGTGAGAAGGCGGGAATGCAGGTCGAGGTCCAGCGGGGCCAGGGTGCCGCCCCGGTGATCCCGGCAGGTGGCGGCCCATAGGGAGCCGCCGAGCGTCGCCCCCCCGCTAGCGCCGACCAGCAGCAAACGGCTCCCGGCGGTCATGGCGATGCCCGGGGGCGCCACGACCAGCCGGTCGACCAGGCCGAGCATGCCGACGACGGGAGTCGGGTCGATGTCGCGTCCCAGGCTTTCGTTGTACAGGCTCACGTTGCCACCGACGACGGGGATGGCCAGGGCGCGGCACGCCTCGGCCATCCCGTCGATGGCCTCGGAGAGCTGCCACATCACCTCGGGATGCTCGGGGTTGCCGAAGTTGAGGCAGTTGACGAGGGCGACGGGGCGCGCCCCCACGCACGCCACGTTGAGGGCCGCCTCGGCGACGAGGAGGGCGGTGCCGTGGCGGGGATCGAGGGAGCACCAGCGGCCGTTGCCGTCGGTCGACAGCGCCATGGCCTCAGCCGCCCCCGTGCCGGTCGACCCGCTCCCAGCCCCAGCCGCCGCCCACCCGCTCTCGGCGCCGGCCGCCAGCCCCGTGTGCCCTCCCGCCGACCCGCGGGTCGATCGGGGCCGGACGCCCGGTGCGGTCAGGCGGAGCAGGGCGGCGTCCCCGCCGGGGGCCACCACGGTGTTGAGGAAGAGCTGGTGGTCGTACTGGTGGTACACCCACGACGCGTCGACCAGCATCGCCACCAGGTCGGCGCCGCAATCGGCCGGGGGATCCAGCCGGGACGGATCGTCGGCTCTGCGCTCGTCCAGGTCCGCCGGCCGGGTCATGGGCCGGTGGTACAGCGGGGCGTCCTCGTGGAGAGTGACGGCGGGGACGTCGGCGAGGACGGGCCCGTCCCACCCGTAGACGATCCGGAGCCGGCCGGACCCGGTCACCCGGCCGACCACCGTGGCCCGGACTTCCCAGTGATCGCAGACCTCGAGGACGGCGTCGAGGTCGTGGGGCGTGACGATGGCCAGCATCCGTTCCTGGCTCTCGCTGGTCATGATCTCCCACGGGTCCATGCCCGGCTCGCGCAGGGGCACGGCGGCTACATCGACGTCCATGCCCACCCCGCCCCGTGACGCCGTCTCGCTGGTGGCGCACGTCAGGCCGGCTCCCCCGAGATCCTGGATTCCCGTGGCCAGGCGGCGGTCGAGGAGGTCGAGGCACGCCTCGATGAGGCGCTTCTCCTCGAACGGGTCGCCCACCTGGACGTTGGGGCGTTTGGCCGCCTCCACCTCGGCGTCATCGGTGAATCCAGCGGACGCCAGCACGCTCACGCCGCCGATGCCGTCGCGCCCGGTGGCCGAACCCAACAGCACCGCCAGGTTGCCCACGCCCGACGCCTGGCCGAGCACGAGGCGCTCCACCGGCAGCACGCCGCAGGCGAGCACGTTCACGAGCGGGTTGCCGGCGTAGGCCGGGTCGAAGACGGTCTCGCCGCCCACGGTCGGCACCCCTACCGAGTTGCCGTAGCCCGAGATCCCCGACACCACGCCGGCGGCGATCCAGCGGGAACGGGCGTCGCTCAGCGGCCCGAAGCGGAGCGGGTCCATGACGGCGACCGGTCTGGCGCCCATGGTGAAGATGTCGCGCAGGATTCCCCCCACCCCTGTAGCCGCGCCCTGGTACGGCTCGACCGCGGAGGGGTGATTGTGACTCTCGATGCGGATGGCCACGGCGATCCCGCCGCCGGCGTCGATGACCCCGGCGTTCTCTCCTGGGCCGACCAGGACCCCGTCGCCCTCGGTTGGCAGCCTGCGCAGGTGGGCACGCGACGACTTGTACGAGCAGTGCTCGCTCCACATCACGGCGTACATGGCCAGTTCGAGGTGGTTGGGTAACCGGCCGAGCAGGCGCTCGATTTCCGCCGCCTCCTCGTCGGTCAACCCCAAGGCCCGGTGGACCGGCCGGGGCGGCCCCTCGACTCCCGTCAAACCGGCACCCCCACGCCGCCGGCCGGCGCTTCGCCAGTCACGTCCTGACCGCGCTGGCAGCGCCGAGCAACGCTGCGAGCAGCACCATGCCGTCGGTGGAGCCGAGGAGGGTGTCGCTGGCCCGCTCCGGGTGGGGCATGAGGCCGACCACGTTGCCGCCCTGGTTGCATATGCCGGCGATGTCACCCATGGAGCCGTTGGGGTTGTCCACGTAGCGCAGCACGACGCGCCCTTCGCCTTCGAGCTCGGCCAGCGTCGCCGGATCGCAGGTGTAGTTACCCTCGAAGTGGTTGACGGGGATGCGCAGCCGCCGGCCCACCTCGACGTCACGGGTGAGCACCGAGGCGGCGCTGGCGACCTCCAGCTCGGCGGGCTGGCACAAAAACGTCAGTCCGCGGTTCTTCTGGAGTGCGCCGGGGAGCAGGCGGGCTTCGGTGAGGATCTGAAAACCGTTGCAGATCCCGACCACCGGGCCGCCGTCGGCAGCGAAGTCGGCGACCGCGGTCATGACAGGCGAGAAGCGGGCAATGGCTCCCGGGCGCAGGTAGTCCCCGTGGGCGAACCCCCCCGGCAGCACGACGGCGTCGATGGCGCCGAGGGTCGCGTCGGCGTGCCAGACGAGCGACGCCTCCCCCCCGGCGCCCTCCACCGCGGCGGCCACGTCGTGCTCGCAGTTGGAACCGGGGAACACGACGACACCGACGCGAGGTGCCATCAACCGGGCCCCATGACGACCGTTGCATCCTCGATCACCGGGTTGGTGAGGAAGGTACGGCACAGCTCGTCGACCTCGGATCGCGCCGCCGTCTCGCTGTCCGCCTCGATCTCGAAGCGGATGGCCTTGCCGGCGCGCACACCAACGACACCGGAGAACCCGAGCGTGGGCAGCGAGCGTTCGATGGTTGCACCCTGGGGGTCGGAGATACCGGGGCGCAGCTGCACCTCGACCAGGACGGAGAAGCGCATCAACCCGGTCCCTCCTCCACCCCGGCACCGGCGACGGCAGCCCCGTCCGCACCCGTCGTGGCCCCGGCACCGGGCCAGTCGGCGAAACGCCGGCCGGTGAGCCGCTCGTAGGCGGCGACGTAGCGGTCGCGGGTGGCGTCCACCACATCGGCGGGCAGGGCCGGCGGGGGAGGCGTCTTGTCCCAACCGGTGGCCTCCAGCCAGTCGCGGAGGGGCTGCTTGTCGAATGAGGGGGGGACGCTGCCGGGAGCCCAATGCTCCACCGGCCAGAAGCGCGAAGAGTCGGGGGTTAGCACCTCGTCGCAGATGGCGAGGCGCCCGTCGATGAGGCCGAGCTCGAATTTGGTGTCGGCGATGATGATGCCCTTCTCCGCCGCCCATTCTGCTCCGCTGCGGTACGCCTCGAGGCTGATCTCGCGAGCGGCTCCGGCGAGCTCCGAGCCGACCAGGTCGACGGCGGCGTCGAAGGAGATGTTCTCGTCGTGCCCCGAGGTCGCCTTGGTGGACGGGGTGAAGACCGGTTCGGGGAGCTGCTCGGACTGGCGCAGGCCGGCGGGGAGACGCTGGCCGTGCATGGTTCCCGCCTTGGAGTACTCGGCCCAGGCCGAACCCGACAGGTAACCCCGCACTATGCACTCGATGGGCAGCATGTCCGCCCGGCGCACCACCATGATCCGGCCCTCCAGGTCCTCCAAGCCGCCCGAGTCCATGCCGGGGGGCGGCGCAAGACCGACCAGGTGGGAGGGGGCGACCCCAGCGAGGCGCTCCAGCCAGAAGGCGGTGATGGCGGTGAGGACCCGGCCCTTGTCCGGGATCGGTTCGGCCATCACCACGTCGAAGGCGGAGATGCGGTCGGAGGTGACGAAGAGCAGCGTGTCGTCGTCGAGGGCGTAGATGTCGCGCACCTTCCCCGACGACACGGGTTCGGGCGTCATGCGGGCAGCCACTGCCGGCGATAGTCGGCCAGGCGATCGGCGAGAGCGGTATCGCTCACGGCGAGGATCTCCGCGGCGAGAATGGCGGCGTTGGCCGCCCCGTCGATTGCAACCGTCGCCACGGGGACACCGCGTGGCATCTGGACGGTGGCGTAAAGGGCGTCGATCCCGCCGATGGCACCCCCGGACAGGGGCACCCCGATCACCGGCAGGGTCGTCTGGGCCGCCACCGCGCCAGCCAGGTGGGCGGCCATGCCCGCCCCGCAGATCAACACGGCGTACCCCTCGGCGCGAGCGCTGCGGGCCAGGTCGGCGACCAGGTGAGGGGTGCGGTGTGCGGACAGCACGTGTTCGCTGACCTCCACCCCAAAGGACTCGAGGGTTTCGACTGCGGGAGCCATCTTGGCCCCGTCGTTGGCCGAACCCATGATCACGGCGACCTTCATGCCGGGCGGACCTCCTTTGTTGTAACGGTTGACACGGCTCTCACGCCGGCGGCCCCACTCACGCCGGCGCGGGCGGCCTCCGCGGCAATGTCGCGGCGGTAGGTCATCCCTGGCCAGGTGATGGCGCCCACAGCGTCGTACGCCCGCTCCCGGGCCTGGGGCAGGTCGGCGCCCAAGGCGGTGACACCGAGCACCCGGCCGCCGGCTGTGACCAATGGGGCGCCCCCATCGCGCCCGGCGCCGCCGACCAGCCCTGCTCCGGGCCCGGCGCCGCCGACCAGCCCTACTCTTGGCCCGGCGCCGGCCACAGCCACGCCGGCCGCGAACACCTGCACTCCCGGGCGGCGGCCGGCTTCGTCGACACCGCCGATGACGTCACCGGTGCGGGGGCTTTGTGGGTAGCCCTCCGCCGCCAGCACCACGCACACCGAGGACTCGGCCGAGAACGAAACGCCGCCCCCGCTGCGCACGTCCCCCTCCGCCGCCGCGGCCAAGACAGCGGCGATGTCACCGTGCCAGCGGGGCGCCACCACCTGCATCTCGGGATCGCCGAAGCGGACGTTGAACTCGAGGACCCGGGGGCCGTCGTCGGTGAGCATGAGGCCGGCGTAGAGCACGCCGCGGTAATCAATGCCCCGCCGGGCCAGTGCGGCGAGGGTGGGCTCGACCGCCCGCTCCATTACCGCGTCGACGGCCGCGGCGCCGGCGAACGGGACCGGCGAGTACGCGCCCATCCCACCCGTGTTGGCGCCGGCGTCACCGTCACCGGCGCGCTTGAAGTCCTGGGCCGCGGCCAACGGAACGGCCCGGCGGCCGTCGCAGACGGCCATGACCGACAGCTCGGGACCGGCGAGCGCCTCCTCGAGCACGACCCGCCGGCCGGCGGCGCCGAACGCCTCCCCGGAAAGCTTGGATTCGACGTCGGCCACGGCCTCGTCGAGGTCCGCGGTGACCAGCACACCCTTGCCCGCGGCGAGGCCGTCGGCCTTGACCACCCACGGCCCGGGCCGGGCGCCCAGCCAGTCGGCAGCGGCTCGACCCTCTCCGGAGGCGAACGTGGCGTAGGCGGCGGTGGGCACCTCGGCCATCGAGAGGAGGTCCTTCATCCACGCCTTGGATCCCTCCAGACGGGCGCCGTCGGCGCCGGGCCCGAACACCAGGCTCCCCCGGGCCCGGAGACGGTCGGCCAGGCCGTCCACGAGTGGTGCCTCCGGCCCGATGACGTAAAGGTCGGCGTCGATCTCGTGCGCCGGCGCCGGCGAGCACACGATCCGCCCGACCCCGCCGGACCCGACCCCGCCGGACCCGACCCCGCCGGGGCCGCCCCCGCCGGACCCAATCCCGCCGGGGCCCGCCCTGCCGGTCCCCCCCGCAGCGAGCTCGCTCCCCGAGCCCAGGCCGGCGATTCCCGCGTTGCCGGGGGTGACGACCACGTTGGCCGTGCGCGCCAGGGCCACGGCCAAGGCGTGCTCGCGCCCCCCGCTCCCGACGACGCAGACGGTGCGTTCAGCCAAGTGTCGTCACTAGGATCGCACCGCTGGGACACGGACGAACTGGTCGCGGGCCGGCCCGACGCCGACCAGCGTCACCGGCACCCCGGCCTGGGCGGCGAGGAAGGCGACGTAGTCGCGCGCAGCCGCCGGCAACTGGTCCAACTCGGTGGCACCCGACGTGTCGGCCTTCCAGCCCGGGAGCTGCTCGTAGACGGGTACGGCGTTGTGCAGCACCGTCTGGTGCCAGGGCATCTCGCCGTGGCGGGCGCCGCCGTGGTCGTAGGCCACACACACCGACACCGTGTCGAAGCCATCGAGGACGTCGAGCTTGGTGAGGGCGATCTCGCTGAGCGAGTTCAGCCGTACGGCGTGGCGCATCATGACGGCGTCGAACCACCCGGTGCGCCGGCGCCGGCCGGTGTTGGTCCCGTACTCGTGGCCCCGCTCGACCAGTTCGTCGCCCCGCTCGTCGCCGAGCTCGGTGGGGAACGGTCCCGAGCCCACCCTGGTCACGTACGCCTTTGCGATGCCCATGACCCGCTCGATGTGGCGGGGACCTATGCCGGCGCCGGTGCAGGCGCCGCCCGCCACCGGGTTGGACGAGGTGACGAAGGGATACGTCCCGTGGTCGAGGTCGAGAAACGTGGCCTGAGCCCCCTCCAGCAGTACCCCCTGGCCGGCTTCGAGGGAGCGGTGGACGACGCCGACGGCATCGCCGATCAGGGGGGCGAGTCTGGGCGCGTATACGTCGAGATAGCGGGCCGCGATGTCGGCGGCCGACAAGGCGAGGCGGTTGTAGACCTTGGCCAGGACCTGGTTCTTCTCCTTGAGCACCACGTCGAGCTTCTGGCGGAAGATCTTCGGGTCGAGCAGGTCCTGGACTCTTATGCCGACCCGGGATGCCTTGTCGGCGTAGGCGGGACCGATCCCCCGCCGGGTGGTCCCGAGCTTGTTGCGCCCGAGGTAGCGCTCGGCCACCGCGTCGAGCTCCTGGTGGTACGGCATGATCAGATGGGCGCTACCCGATATGCACAGCCTCCCGCAGTCGACGCCTTTGGCTTCGAGGGTGTCGATCTCGGCGAGCAGGACACCAGGGTCCACGACCACCCCGTTGCCGATCACGGGGGTGATGTGGGGATAGAGCACTCCGCTCGGCAGTAACTGCAGGGCGAAGGTCTCGTTGTCGACGACGATGGTGTGCCCGGCGTTGTGGCCGCCCTGGTAGCGCACGACGACCTGCATCTCCTGGGCCAGCAGATCGGTGAGCTTGCCCTTGCCCTCGTCACCCCACTGGGTACCGACGACGACCGTGGCAGGCACGTACGTTGAGCCTAGTGCCTGTGAGCCCGGTCCTGCCCCTTGACCGCCGCCACGTCCGCGTCTGTCTGGGCCTTTTATGGCTCCTCGACGCCGCCCTCCAGGCCCAACCCCACCTCTTCACCGCGGACTGGTATCGCAACGACCTGGTCCAGTCGGTGATGGGCCAGCCGTCGGCGATCAACCGGTCCATCTACTGGGTGGTGGATCTGATCACCCCTCACGCAGCGGCGTGGAACGCCGCGTTCGTGGTCATCCAGGCCGCATTGGGCCTGGCCCTGGTGCTCGGTCGCTTCGAGAAGGCTGCCATCGTGGCCTCGATCCCGTGGGCGCTCGGGGTGTGGTGGGTGGGTGAGGGATTCGGGACCCTGCCGGCGGGCTTCGCCCTGCTCGCCGCCGGCTCCCCCGGGCCGGCCGTCTACTACCCCCTGCTCGGCGTGCTGGCGTGGCCCCGTTCCCCGATGGACGGGCCGCGCGGCCGGTGTCATCGCGAATCCGGGATCCGGTGGCGAACAGGCGGCGCGGCGTGGGTGGTGCTGTGGGCGGGCCAGGCGCTGCTTCACGTGCCGTGGAGACTGCCGCCGGGTCGGGTACTGGCCGCCAATATCGCCGAGCTGTCCCTCGGCGAGCCCGCGTGGCTGCTGGCCGTGGCCCACCGCCTCGAGTCGGTGGCCCAAGCCCACGGCGTGGCCCTGACCGTGACCCTGGCCGCGGTCGAGGTGGCGGTCGGTCTGGGGGTGCTCGCCGGGCGCACCCGGCGCTGGGCCCTCGGCGCCGGGGTAGGCCTGAGCCTGGTTTTCTGGGTGACCGTCCAGTACTTCGGCGGTGTGCTCGCCGGCAACGCCAGCGACCCCGGGGCGGCGCCGCTGATGATCCTGCTCGCCGCCGCCCTGTGGCCGCCTGCCCGAGCCGGCGGCTACCGCAGCACCAGGTCGCCGTCGGGGGCACCGCTGTCGACGTCGATCGTGACGGTGGCGCCCTCGCTGTAGCGCCCTTCGAGGAGGGCCAACGCCAGGGTGTCGCTTATCTGGCGCTGGATAAGCCGCTTCAGGGGCCGGGCACCGTACACCTCGTCGTAGCCGTGCTCGGCCAGCCACGCCCGGGCGGCGTCGGTGACCACGAGGTCCAGACGCCGCTCGGCCAGGCGTTTGGCCAGGCCCCGCAGCTGGATCCCCACGATCACGGCGATGTCGGAGCGGTCCAGCTCGCGGAAGCGCACGATCTCGTCGATCCGGTTGAGGAACTCGGGCTTGAACGCCTCACGCACGTCCCCCCTGTAGTTGGAGGTCATGATGAGCACCACGTTGGTGAAGTTGACGGTGCGCCCCTGGCCGTCGGTGAGGCGGCCATCGTCGAGCACCTGCAGCAACAGGTTGAACACGTCGGGGTGGGCCTTCTCGATCTCGTCGAGCAGGAGTACGGCGTACGGCCGCCGGCGCACCGCCTCGGTGAGTTGGCCGCCCTCGTCGTAGCCGATGTAGCCGGGGGGTGCCCCGACGAGGCGGGCGACGGAGTGCTTCTCCATGTACTCGCTCATGTCGATGCGGACCATGGACCGCTCGTCGTCGAAGAGGAAGTCGGCGAGGGTGCGGGCCAGCTCCGTCTTGCCCACGCCGGTGGGCCCGAGGAACAAGAAGGTGCCGATGGGCCGGTCCGGGTCCGACAGTCCCGAACGCGACCGCCGGATGGCGTTGGCCACGGCGGCGACGGCCGCGTCCTGGCCGACGACGCGCTCGCGGAGCACGTCCTCCATCCGCACCAGCTTGGCGATCTCGCCTTCGAGGAGACGGCTGACAGGGACACCGGTCCACTTGGAAACCACCTCGGCTATGTCCTCGGCGTCGACCTCCTCCTTCAGCATCTTCTGGTCCGC
Organism: Acidimicrobiales bacterium; assembly: GCA_035552775.1. GTDB lineage: Bacteria > Actinomycetota > Acidimicrobiia > Acidimicrobiales > Palsa-688 > DASZKW01. Next base: position 9,547 of record DASZKW010000114.1, read on the forward strand.
TTGGAGCTCGGCCAGGTGGGCGGTGGCCTCGTCGATGCGGCGCTGAAGGCCCGGCAGCTCGCCGTAGCGGATCTCCGCCGCCCGGCCCAGGTCGCCGTCGCGCTCGTAGCGGTCCGCCTCCCCCCGCTCGGACTCGAGCTCGCCTTTGAGCGAGCGAATGGTGTCGATGGCCTCCTTCTCGCCCTGCCAGTGCGCCTTCATGCCCGCCGAGGTCTCCTGGAGGTTGGCCAGCTCACGCTCGAGGGCGACCAGGCGCTCACGGGAAGCCTCATCGGTCTCCTTGGACAGGGCCACCCGCTCGATCTCGAGCTGGCGGATGCGGCGCTCGACCACGTCGATCTCGGTGGGCATGGAGTCGATCTCGATGCGCAGCCGGCTGGCCGCCTCGTCCATCAGGTCGATGGCCTTGTCGGGAAGGAACCGGCCGGATACGTAGCGGTTGGACAGCACGGCGGCGGCGACGAGGGCGGCGTCTTGGATCCGCACGCCGTGGTGGACCTCGTAGCGCTCTTTCAGGCCCCGCAGGATGGCGATCGAGTCCTCGACCGACGGCTCGCCCACGTAGACCTGCTGGAACCGGCGCTCGAGCGCGGCGTCCTTCTCGATGTGCTTGCGGTACTCGTCGAGGGTGGTGGCGCCGATCATGCGCAGCTCGCCGCGCGCCAACATGGGCTTGATCATGTTCCCCGCGTCCATGGCCCCCTCGGCGGCGCCGGCGCCGACGAGGGTGTGCAACTCGTCGATGAAGGTGATGACCTGGCCCTCCGAGTCGGCGATCTCCTTGAGGACGCTCTTCAGCCGCTCCTCGAACTCACCCCTGTACTTGGAGCCGGCCACCATCGAGCCGAGGTCGAGGGCGAGGACCCGCTTGCCCCGCAGGCTCTCGGGTATGTCGGCGTCCACTATTCGTTTGGCCAGGCCCTCGACTATCGCTGTCTTGCCCACGCCGGGCTCGCCGATCAGCACCGGGTTGTTCTTGGTCCGCCGGGAAAGGACCTGGATCACCCGGCGGATCTCCTCGTCGCGCCCGATGACAGGATCGAGCTTGCCGTTGCGGGCGTCTTCGGTCAGGTCGCGGCCGTACTTCTCCAATGCCTGGTACGAGTCCTCGGGGTTCTGGCTGGTGACGCGGTGCGAGCCGCGCACCTCGCGCAGGGCGGTGAGCAGGTCGTCGTGGCCGACGTGGATGAGGCTGGCCATGGCGAGCAGGAGATGCTCGATGGAGAGGTACTCGTCACCGAGGTTGGTGCGCTCCTTGTCGGCTTGGGACAACACGTCGCGCAGGGCCCGGCTGGGCTGGGCCTCCGCCCCCCCGTAGCTGCGGGGAAGCTTGGCGACGGCCTCGGCGAGGCGGTTCCGCAAGGGCAGGTCGGCCACCCCCACCTTGGCCAACACGGGCAGCACCACCGTGTCGTCCTGGCCGAGCATGGCGAGCAGAAGGTGCTCGGGGACGATCTCGGGGTTGGAACGGGCCCGGACGTCCTCGGCTGCGGCCTGGTACGCCAGCGTGGTCTTTTGGGTCCAGCGGTTGGGATCAAGAGCCATGACGTGAAAGCCCTCCTTCGAAGAAATGGTGGGGAAAGGGCCCCCCGTTGCAGTTGGACGCGCCCCGGGGGGCGGTGGCGTCCGCGGCGGTCACGAGGGGGACCAGCGGGCGGGGGAGTTGCTCACCGGGACCAGGTCGCGGCGATACTGGCGGTGGGTGCGCTCCACCGCTTCGCGGGCCTCCCGGCGGGCCCGGTCGAGCTCGGCGCGCAGGCGGGCCACCTCGGCTTCGAGCTGCATGATCCGCTTGACGCCCTCCAAGCTGACGCCGGCGTTGGTCAGGTCCTGGATGCGCTGGAGAACGGCGATGTCACGCTCGCTGTAGCGGCGGCTACCGCCGCCGGTACGGGCCGGCTCCAGCAGGCCCCGGCGCTCGTAGATGCGCAGGGTCTGGGGATGGACCCCGGCCAGTTCGGCGGCCACCGAGATCACGTAGACGGCGCGTGTCGGTTCCCTACGTCCCGGTGCCATCGGGCCTCCCCCACAGGTTGTCTCGAAGGGCGTCGCCCTTCATCAGGTCACCGACGGCCTCCACCGCGTCGCGCTCGGCGTCGCTCAACTCGGCTGGGACAGCCACTTCCACGGTGACGAGCAGGTCGCCGGCGCCCGAGCTGGCCGGCACGCCCTTGCCCCGCACCCTGAAGGTCCGCCCCGAGCGCGTGCCGGCGGGGACCTTCAAGCTGACCGGGCCGTCGAGGGTGGGCACTTTCACGGTGGCGCCGAGGGCGGCCTCGGCGAAGCTCACCGGGGCGGTGATGGTCAGGTGCTTGCCCTTGCGCCCGAAGACAGGGTGGCGGTCGTGGTGGACGACCACGAACAGGTCGCCGGGGGAGCCGCCACCGCGGCCCGCACCGCCCCGCCCCTTGACCCTGATGCGCTGGCCGTCCTCCACGCCGGGAGGGATGCGGACCCGCACCTGGCGGGACCGGGTCTCGGTCCCCCGCCCGGCGCAGGTGGGACAGGGGGTCTCCACCCTCATGCCCGTGCCCCCGCAGGCGGCGCAGGGCTGGGAGAAGGAGAACAGTCCCTGGTTGTCGTTGACCACACCCCTGCCCCCGCACACCGAGCACACCGTGGGGGCGGTCCCCGGCGCCGCCCCGCTCCCAGCGCACGTCGAGCAGGTCACGTCGCTGGTGATGTTGACGGTGGTGGTGATCCCGTTGACGGCCTCGAGGAACGACAAGTGCAGCGCCGCTTCCAGGTCGGCCCCGCGCTGGGCCCCCAGCCCCGCGCCGCGGCGGGGCCGGGGAGTGCCCGCGCCCCGGCCGAAGATTCCGCCGAGGATGTCGCCGAGGTCGTCCACGTGAAACGAGCTGCTGGCGGACCCGGCCCCCGACCTGCGCGCCCCGGCGAAGGGGTTGCCGGCGGGGCCGAGGCGGCGGACCTCGTCGTATTCCTTGCGCTTGTCGGGGTCTCCTATGACGTCGTAGGCGGCGGAGATCTCCTTGAACTTGTCCTCCGAACCCGGGTTGGCGTCGGGGTGGTACTGCTTGGCCAGCTTCCTGTACGCCCTGGCGATGTCCTTGTCGGCGGCCGAGTCCGAGACGCCGAGCACCGAGTAGAAGTCCTTCTCGAACCATTCTCGCTGGGGCGCCACAGGATCAGCCCTTGACCTTGACCATGGCGGGGCGCAGCACCCGGCCCTTCCAGCGGTAGCCGGCCCTGAGCACCTCGACGACCGTCATGGGACCGCCGTCACCGGGCTCGTGGGCGACGGCGTCGGCGACGTTGGGGTCGAAGGGCTCGTCGGTCGGATCGATGCGCTCGAGGCCCTCGCGCCCGAGGGCGTCGGTCAGCGCGGCGCGCACCTGGGCAACCGAGTCGCTGCCGTGGGACAGGGCCAGGTCGGCGGTGTCGAGCACGGGCAGCAGTTTTTCCACCAGGGCCTCCGCGGCCCGCTCCAGGTGTTCGGTCTGCTGGCGCAGGATGCGCTTCTTGTAGTTCTCGAAGTCGGCCTGCAGGCGCCGGAGGGAGTCGAGGTAGTCGTCGCGCTCGCGGGCCACGACGGCCAGCGGGTCTGACCCATCGGCGGCATCCTCGATGTCCTCGGCACCCTCGACGTCCTCGGCATCCTCGGCATCCTCGGCATCCTCGGCATCCTCGACGTCAACGTCGCCGGCGTCGTCGTCATATACATCGTCGAAAGCAGCGCCGGCTTGCGAGCTGGCACCACGTCCGGCTCCCCCGCCGGCATTGGCACCCGGCTCGTCGGCGCCGCGCCCAACGGCGCCCGCGCCGGGGCCCCCGTCGGGCTCGGACCCGAGGTCCTCGCCCTCGAAGTCGTCAGCGCCGGAGCGATTGGGATCGGCGCCGGCCTGTTCAGAATTGCGGCCCGGAGCCACGCCGGGCTCCGGGTCGCGCAGCGGTCCGCTCATGCTCCGGGACGCTCCTCGTCGACGATTTCGGCGTCGACGACCTCGTCGTCATTGGCGGCGCCGGCGCCGGGTCCCGACCCGGGGCCTCCGGGCGCCCCGCCGGGAGCGCCGGACGCGGAGGCCGACTCGTACAGCTTCTTGCCGAGCTCCTGGACCCCAATGGCAAGACGCTCGGTCGCCGACTTGATGGGCTCGAGATCGGTGCCCGCCAGGGCCTCCTTGAGCGTCTTCAGGTCGCCTTCCACGCTCTCCTTCTCGGCGCCGGAGAACGACGACGCCTGGTCCTTCAGCATCTTCTCTGTCTGGTACACCAAGCTGTCGGCCTGGTTGCGGACCTCCGCCTCCTCTCGGCGGCGCTTGTCGTCGGCGGCGTGGGCTTCGGCGTCTCGGACCATGCGCTCGATGTCGTCCTTCGGCAGCGACGACTGGCCGGTGATGGTCATCGACTGCTCCTTGCCCGTGGCCTTGTCCTTGGCGAGGACGTGGACGATGCCGTTGGCGTCGATGTCGAAGGTGACCTCGATCTGGGGGATGCCGCGGGGGGCCGGGGGCAGCTCCACCAGCTGGAACTTGCCCAGGGTCTTGTTGTACATCGCCATCTCCCGCTCACCCTGCAGGACGTGGATCTCCACCGAGGGCTGGCCGTCCTCGGCGGTGGTGAACACCTCGGAGCGGCGCGTCGGGATGGTGGTGTTGCGCTCGATGAGCTTGGTCATCACACCCCCCTTGGTCTCGATCCCGAGCGAAAGAGGCGTGACGTCGAGAAGGAGGACGTCTTTCACCTCCCCCTTCAGCACGCCGGCCTGGATGGCGGCACCGACGGCCACCACCTCGTCGGGGTTGACACCCTTGTGGGGCTCGCTTCCGGTGAGGGATTGGACCAGCTCGGCGATGGCCGGCATGCGCGTCGAGCCGCCCACCATCACGATGTGGTCGACCTTGTCCTTGGACAGGCCGGCGTCGGCGATGGCCTGCTCGAAGGGTCCCCGGCACGCATCCACCAGGTCCGCTGTCAGCTCCTGGAACTTAGCCCTGGTCAACTTCAAGTCGAGGTGCTTGGGGCCCTCGCTGGTGGCGGTGATGAAGGGCAGGTTGATCGTCGTCTCCTGCACCGACGACAGCTCGATCTTGGCCTTCTCCGCCGCCTCCTTCAGGCGCTGCAGGGCCATCTTGTCGGCCGACAGGTCGACGCCCTCGGTGTCCTTGAACGTCTTGACCAGCCAGTCGATGACCCGCTGGTCCCAGTCGTCGCCGCCCAGGTGGGTGTTGCCGCTGGTCGATTTGACCTGGAAGATCCCTTCGGAGATCTCCAGTACCGATACGTCGAAGGTGCCCCCTCCGAGGTCGAACACAAGCACCGTCTGCTCGGTGTTCTCCTTGTCCAGGCCGTAGGCGAGGGCGGCCGCCGTCGGCTCGTTGATGATGCGCAGCACCTCCAGGCCGGCGATCTGGCCCGCCTCCTTGGTGGCGGTGCGCTGGGCGTCGTCGAAGTAGGCGGGGACGGTGATCACCGCCTGGGTGACGGTGTCGCCGAGGTAGCTCTCGGCGTCACGCTTGAGCTTTTGGAGAATTCGGGCGGAGATCTCCTGGGCGTTGTAGCGCTTGCCGTCGATGTTGAGCGACCACGACGTGTCGCCCATGTGGCGCTTGACCGACCGGATCGTGCGGTCGGGGTTGGTGATGGCCTGGCGCTTGGCTACCTCACCGACGAGGACCTCGTCGGACTTGGAGAAGCCGACCACCGAGGGCGTGGTGCGGGCCCCCTCCGCGTTGGGGACCACCGAGGGCTCGCCAGCCTCGAAGACGCTGACGACCGAGTTGGTGGTGCCGAGGTCGATGCCGACGGCCTTGGGCATGGGTAGAGCCTCCAATGACTAGCTTTGGGCAGTAGTTGGATCTCAGTGTAGCCAACTTGAGTCGCTTGCACTCAAGAAACCTGGTCCGGGGCCAACGGACACCGACGATTAGGCTTGGCGCTGTGGCCACCCTCGTACTCATCCGCCACGGCCAGAGCCAGTGGAACCTGGAGAACCGCTTCACCGGCTGGTGGGACGTGGACCTATCCCCCCAGGGCGAGAAAGAGGCCCGCCAGGCGGGAGCGGCGCTCGCCGGCGCCGGGGTAGGCATCGACGTCGCCCACACGTCGGTGCTCACCCGCTGCATCCGCACCCTCGACATGGCCTTGGAGGAGCTGGGGCGGCTCTGGGTGCCCGTCGCCCGCCACTGGCGCCTCAACGAGCGCCACTACGGCGCCCTCACCGGCCTCGACAAGGACGAGGTCATGGCCGAGTTCGGCCGGGAGCAGTTCATGGCCTGGCGCCGCAGCTACCACATACCTCCGCCGCCGCTGGAGACCGACAGCGCCTACGACGTGACCGCTGATCCCCGCTACGCCCGCCTGCCACCGGACGTGATCCCGAGGACCGAGTGCCTGGCGGACGTCGTGGTCCGCCTCCTGCCCTACTGGTATGACGCCGTCGCCCCTGATCTGCTCGCCGGACGGGTCGTCCTCGTGTGTGCCCACGGCAACAGCCTGCGGGCGCTGATAAAGCACCTCGAGGGCATCTCCGACGCCGACATCCCCGGCCTGGAGCTCCCGACGGGGGTGCCGATGGTCTACGACCTCGACGCCCGCCTCCGCCCCGTCGGGCCCCGTTCGCCGCTCGAAGCGCCACTCGGGCCCGGCCGGGCCTTGGGGGCCGGCGCGTGAGGCGACCATGGGAGCGGCGTCCCACTCGCCGTTTGGTGTTACATCCAAGGCCCTATAGGGCTCTGGATGTAACACCAAACGGGACACCCCGGGGCGCCTGACAAACGTGGAGTCGCTGCGCAGCCAGCGCGACGAGTTGATCGCCGACCGTGCGCTGGGCGGGGTGGAGTTCTGCCGGCGCTACGCCCAGGTCGCCGACGAGTGGCTGCAGGCGTTGTTCGAGGAGGCGACGGGCGGCGAGCACAGGGGCCTGGCCCTGCTGGCGGTGGGTGGCTACGGGCGGGGCGAACTGGCCCCCGGAAGCGACCTGGACCTCCTCCTCGTGCATGACCGGCGCCAAGCCCCCACCACGGTGGCCCAGGCACTGTGGTACCCGATCTGGGACCAGGGGGTCTCCCTCGACCACAGCGTTCGCCGCCCGCGCGAGGTGCGCGCCGCCATGGAAGGCGACCTCAAGGTGGCCCTGGGCCTGCTCGAGTGCCGCCGTATCGCCGGCGACGAGACCCTGGCGGCGGAGGTCGCCGCCAAGGCTCGGGACATGTGGCGCTCCCGGGCCGAGCGCTGGCTGGCCGCCGCAGGCGACGCCGCCGCCGCCCGCCACCGCTCGCACGGGGATCTGGCGTTCCTCCTCGAGCCCGACCTCAAAGAGGCGCGCGGCGGCCTGCGCGACCTGCATCTGCTCGTGGCCGCCGCCTCCGTGGCGCCGCCTTTGTCGGGGGTGGCCGCCGACCCCGCGCTGGCCGCGGCCGGCGATATCCTCACCAGCGCGCGGGTCGCCCTGCAGCGCGTCACCGGTCGCGACACCAACCGTCTGTCCCTGCAGGACCAGGACGCAGTGGCCGCCGCCGTGGCCAGCCCCGACGCTGACGCCCTGATGGGCGACGTCGCAGGCGCAGCGCGGACGGTGGCGTGGTCGTCTGACGACGGCTGGCGCCGGGTGGCCTCGTGGCTGACCGGGCCCGGTCGCAGGGCGGGGGCGGACCGGGCGGTGGGACCGGGCCTGGTGCTTCGCGACGGCGAGATCGCCCTCGGTCCCGGCGCCGACCCCGGCGGCGACCCGTCTCACGCCCTGCGCGCCGCGGTCGCCGCCGTGGAGTACGGCGTGGGCCTGTCACGCCAGGCCCTGGACCGGCTGGCGGCGGAGACGCCGCCGCCCCCCGACCCCTGGCCGGAGAGCCTGCGCCACTCCCTGGTCCGCCTGCTCGACTGCGGTCCGCCCGCCTTGGCGACCATCGAGGCCCTGGACCAAAAGGGGCTGCTGGTACGCCTCCTCCCCGAGTGGGAGTTCGTGCGCAACCGGCCCCAGCGCAACGCCTACCACCGCTTCACCGTCGACCGCCACCTGCTCGAGGCCGCGGCCGGCGCCGCCTCCCTCGTCCGCCGGGTGGAACGCCCTGACCTGCTCATCGTGGGCACGCTGCTCCACGACATCGGCAAGGGTCGCCCCGGCGATCACAGCCAGGTCGGGGCGGAGCTGGCGGTGAGCATCTCCGGCCGCATGGGATTCACGCCGGCCGACGTGGGGATCATCGCCACCCTGGTGAGCCAGCACCTGCTGCTCGCCGACACCGCCGTCCGCCGGGACCTGGACGACCCGGCCACCGTGGCGATGGTCGCGGCCGCCGTCGGGGACGCCCCCACGCTGGAGCTGCTGGCGGCGCTGACCGAGGCCGACGCCCTGGCCACCGGCCCCGCCGCCTGGGGGACGTGGAAGGAGGGCCTGGTGCGCACCCTCGTCGCCCGCACCGCGTCCCACTTGGCGGGCCGGCCGGTTACCGTCCCGGCGCCGAGCGAACCGACCGCCGAACAGCGCGCCATGCTCGCCGCCGGTCGCCTGGACCTGAAAGCCACCGGCGAGCGCCTCACCGTGGTCGCACCCGATCGCCCCGGCCTGCTGGCCGTGGTCGCGGGAGTGCTGGCCCTGCGTGGCGTCGACGTGCTCTCCGCCACTACCGGGCAGGGCGACAACGGGATGGCCCTGCTGGTGTTCGACGTGGCGCCCACCTACACCGACCTGCCCGACTGGTCCCAGGTGCGTGCCGACGTCGAGGCCGCCCTCGATGGGCGCCTGGCGCTGGCCGAGCGCCTGGCCGAGCAGGACGCCACCGAACGCCGCCGCCGGCGGCGGCGCGCCGCCGCCACCCCTCGCATCGAGGTCGGCGTCCACCACGGGGCCTCCGCGGTGGCCACCGTGGTCGAGGTCCGGGCGCCCGACGGACCTGGGGTGCTGTCGCACATCGCCGCCGCCCTGGCCGGGGCGGGGCTTTCCATCATCTCCGCCCGGGCCGGAACCTATGGCGCCGAGGTGGTCGACGCGTTCTACGTGGTCGGCCCGGACGGCGCCCCCCTCGGCCCCGGAGCGCGGGGCGACGCGGCGGTGGCAGCGGTCAAGGCCGCCCTGGCGGAACGCTGAGGCTCGTCAGATGGCGAGGTGGCCGCGCTCGCCGGTGCGGATGCGGACCAGGTCGTCAACCGTCACCGTCCATACCTTGCCGTCACCGATCTTGTCGGTGCGGGCGGTGGCGACGATCAGGTCCACCACGTTGAGGGCGTCGTCGTCGTCGACGACAACCTCGAGGCGGAGCTTGGGGACGAACTCCACCTTGTACTCGGCACCCCGGTACACCTCGGTGTGGCCTCGCTGGCGGCCGAAGCCCTGAACCTCGCTCACGGTCATGCCGGCTATCCCGTACTCCTGAAGGGCAGCCTTGACGTCATCGAGCTTGAACGGCTTGATGATGGCGGTAACCAGCCTCACAGCGCCTCCGTCCTGGATCGGTAGCAGCGGATCATGGCCCCTCGACCAGCTCTGGTTCGGGGTCGGGGTCGGGGCCCTCGCCGCGGCCGCCGCCGCCGCCGCCCACCAGCATGCTGGTGCGCTCGGCGAACGACGGCATCGGGGTCACCTCTTCGTCGTGAACAGCAAGGTCGCCGGTCTCGAGCTCCTCGTCGCTCATCCGAAGTCCCCGCAGCACGAACTTGACCACGTAGCAGATGATCGCGGTGCCCACGGCCGAGAAACAGATGACCCATATGGCGGCGACGAGCTGTTCCCAGACCTGGTGCCACGAGCCGGTGTAGATGAGGCCGTTGACCGAGAACGACGCCGTCTTCCCGGTGCCGATGTACTCGATCATCTTCGGGTCGCCGAAGAAGCCGAGCAGCAGGCCGCCGGCGAGCCCGGCGATGCCGTGGGTGTAGACGACCCCGAGGGCGTCGTCCACCTTCGAGAAGGGGCGCACCTTGGAGAGGAAGTTCCAGGCGAACCACACGATGGCCGAGGCGATGATGCCGACGAAGATGGCACCTTCGCCGTTCACCCACCCGGCGCAGGGGGTGATGGCCACCAGGCCGCAGATCATCCCGTTGACGCCGCCCAGCAGGGTCGGCTTCTTTTGACGGGAGATGAACATGTCGATCAGCAGCCAGGTGAGCAGGGCGGCGGCAGTCGCCAGGTTGGTGTTGATCACCGCCGAGGCGGCGTCTGCACCCGCGAAGTAGGGGTCTCCGCCGTTGAACCCGTTCCAGCCCAGCCACAGGATTCCCGCACCCACCGAGCACAGCAGCAGGTTGTTGGGAACGCCCTGCTGGCGGTCACGCAGGAGTCGGGGACCAACGATGGCGGCGGCGGTGAAGCCACTGACCCCGGCCGCCAGATGGATCACGTAACCACCGGAGTAGTCGAGGGCGCCCTTCTGGGCGAACCATCCTCCCCCCCAGAGCATGAAGGCGTTGATGGAGTACACGAAGGTCGTCCAAAGCGGGACTATCAAGATCCAGGCTTTGAACTTGATACGCCCGAGCACGCTGCCGAGGAAGAGCAACGGGGTGATCGCGGCGAACACGAACTGGAAGTAGGCCAGCGTCGACGTCGGGTAGTGGAACAGCGGCATCCCGCCGATCCCCGATATCAGAGGGATGTTGGCCTCACCCTGCTCCCCTGCGGCGCTCAATATCGAACTCGGGTGGCCGACGATGTTCCCCCAGAAGCCGTGGCCCCCGATCGGCGTCCCGAAGCTCATCTTGAACGCCCACAGCACCCAGACCAACAACACGATGGAGAAGCCGCTGAAGGCCATCACCATGGTGTTGACCGCCCACTTCTTGTGAACGAGTCCGCCGTAGAGGACCGCCAGCCCGGGGATGCTCATCAACCCCACGAAGGTGGCGGCCACCAACTGCCAGGTGTTGTCTCCCGGTACCAGCCAGTGGGGATAAGGAATCAACGCGGCCAACACCTTGGGGCACTCCTTACGCTCCGGCCGCCCGCGGCGGCGCTGGAAGGGGCTTAGGACCCAGGGAGCATGGCGGGACCACGTGTCGAGATGGTCACGGCAACGTGTCGAGCGTGTTAAATGACCCCGAGTGACCGCTCGAGCACTTGGGCGACGTCGAGCACCCGGACCGACTCGTCGGCCGCCCCCTCGGCCTGACGACCCTTGGTGGCGTCGTCGAGCATGATCATGCAGTACGGGCATGCGGTGCCGATGACATCGGCACCGGTACCGAGCGCCTCGTCGGTGCGCTCGAGGTTGATTCGCTTGCCCTGGCGCTCCTCCAGCCACATGCGCGCCCCCCCCGCGCCGCAGCAGAATCCCGTCCGGCGGTGGCGGTGCATCTCCACCGTTTCCACACCGGGAAGCGATGCCAGCACCCCTCGGGGCTCGTCGTACACGTCGTTGTGGCGGCCGAGGAAGCACGGGTCGTGGTAGGTGACCTTGGCGTCGACGCGCTGCTCCGGGCGAAGACGCCCGTCGGCCACGAGCCGCTCCAGGACCTGGGTGTGGTGGACGACGTCGAAGTCGCCGCCGAGGGCGGGGTACTCGCGGGCGATCGAGTTGAAGCAGTGCGGGCACGACGCGATCACCTTTCGCACCCCTGCCGCGCCGAGCGTGGAGATGTTGGCCTTGGCCTGCTCCTGGTACAGGTACTCGTTGCCCAGGCGCCGGGCGGGGTCGCCGGTGCAGGACTCCTTGGGCCCGAGTACGGCGAAGCTGACCCCGGCGCGATGCAGGAGGCGGGCGATGCTCTGGGTGACCTTGCGGGCGCGCTCGTCGAGCGCGCCGGCGCAGCCCACCCAGAACAGGTACTCGATCCCATCGGGGATCGAGGCGGTGACCACCGGTATCTCGAAACCGAGATCCTCTGTCCACTCGAGGCGGTGGCTGCGGCCGAGACCCCACGGGTCGCCCTGGTTCTCGATGTTGCGCAACATGGTGCCCGCCTCGGTCGGGAAGCGGGCTTCCATCAGGACCTCGTAGCGGCGCATGTCCATGATGGTGTCGACGTGCTCGATGTCGACGGGGCATTGCTCCACGCAGGCGCCGCACGACGTGCACGCCCACAGGACCTCGGAGTCGATGACATCGGGGACGAGGGGGGTCTCCACCCCACCGGGGCTGGCGTAGCCCTCTATCGCCGTTTCCGACCCGCCGGCCCCGATGTCGCCGGCGCCGGCGGCTGTGCCCTTGCCGCCCAGGATCTCCGAGGCGCTGGCGAAGAGATGGTCGCGCAGGGCCATGATCAACAGCTTGGGCGACAGCGTCTTGCCCGTGGTCCACGCCGGGCACTGGTCCTGGCAGCGCCCGCACTCCGTGCAGCTCAGCAGATCGAGGCGTTGCTTCCAGGTGAGGTGGTCGATGCGCCCGGTGCCGAACACCGAGTCCTCGGACAGGTTCTCCGGGTCCATGTCCAAGGTCGTCCCGAGCGGTCCGAGCGCCTTGGGGCGCCGGGAGAAGAGCACGTTGGGCTCCGACACGAAGATGTGCAGGTGCTTGGAGTGGACCACGAAGACGAAGAAACCCCAGATCACCGCAACCTGGGCCAGGATGCACGCCGTCTCGATGCCCAGGTTGGTCTGGTGACCGAATCCCGACAGGGCGTCGCCCACGACGTGGGACGCGAAGGGCCACCAGGAATTGCCGTAGGGGAAGTCGCCGGTGCGGACCTGGGCGCCCCGGTACACCAGCAGGGTGGCGACGACGCCGAAGATCAGCAGGAGCACCAGCCACGCGGCGGCGGTGTGCGAGCCGTAGAACCGGCTCTTGCGCTGCATACGGGCCGGATCCTGGCGCAGCCGGATAGCGGTGAAGACCACCAGGGCCCCCAGCACGGCCACGGCGAAGAAGTCCTCCACGAACCCGAGGGCCTCGCTGTGGCCTATCCCCGGAATGGCGAAGGTCTTCGAGAACAGGTCCCCGTACGCCTCGACGATGGTGAATATCAACACGACGAAGCCCCAGAACGTGAGGAAGTGGGCCACGCCCGGCACCGTGCGGCGCAGCAGCTTGCGCTGAGCGAAGACGTCCACGATCTCGGCTTTGAGCTGTGCGGGTACATTGCCCATCCGGCCCGGAGAGGGCTTGCCCGTCGTCACCAGCCGGACCAGGAACCACGCCCGCCGGGCGACGAAGGCCAAACCGACAGCGGTGGCGGCGAAACCGACGGCAAGTCTCAACGGCAACTGACGTCCTCCAGGGGCGCGAGCGAAGCGGTCACGTTAGTGTCGAGGTGGCTCAGTTGGGCCCGTGGCGGTCCAGGAACGAGTACACCTCCACCATGTCGACGCCGGGGAAGGCGCTGAAGGCGACCGTGTCGGTCGGCAACCCGGAGACGAAATGGCTGTGGTCGCGTGCCGAGGGCCACGCCGCGCCCTCCCACCGCTCCTGCAGGGCGGCGGGAGGCTGGCGACAGCAGTCAGGCTCGGGGCAGCGTGAGACGGACCGGCGCGCCGTGTCGGAGCCCCGGAACCAGCGGGCGTGCTCGGCTGTGGTGCCGATGGTCACCGCGTCGCCCCTGTCGCGGTCCACCTCGATGTGGGTGGCGCACCAAAAAGTCCCGGCCACCGTCTCGGTGTACTGGTAGTGCAGGGAGTAGGAATCCTCGGACTCGAAGGCCTGGCGGGCGCTCCAACGCCGGCACAGGCGCTGACCTTCGATCGTGCCGTCGGCGTCGGCGGGGATGGGGACGCCGTCGTTTTCGTAGGCCTTCCAGAGCACCCCCTCGGGGTCGGAGCGCTGAAAGTGCACGGGGATGTCCAGGTGGGCCGTGATCACGTTGGTGAGGCGGTGGGCGGCCATCTCATAGGAGATGTAGAACACCTCACCCAGGTCCTCTGAGGACAGGTCCCGGCGCCCCTTGGCCTCGGTCAGTAGTGCGACCACGGCGCGCTCGGGGGCCAGCAAGGCGCCCGCGAAGTAGTTGGCCTCGACCCGCTGGCGGACGTAGTCCTCGAAACTGGCAGGGTCGTGGTGCCCGAGGGCGAAATGGCCGAGGGTCTGGGCGACCACCGACCGGGCCGTGCGGTTGGCGGCGGTGTTGCGTTGGGGGACGTAGATCACCCGGTTGCGCTGGTCGCTGATGGAGCGCGTGGAGGGAGGCAGGTCCTGCACCCGGGCGATGCGGAACCCGAAGAACTCGGCCAGGTCGGCCAGGGTGCGCTCGGCCACCGCTCCGCTCCCGCCGTAGCCGGCCGACGCCAGGGCCTTGCCCGCGACCTGCTCGATCTCCGGGAAATAGTTGTCGCGGGCGCGCATCTCCTCGCGCACCTTGGCGTTGGCGGCCCGCGCCCCCGACGGCGAGGGCGACCGGGCGCCCGGTCTATCGCCGGGGACGGACTGCCACAGGGCCAACAGGTGCTCGAGGACCAGGTCGTCGGTACGCGCAGTCGGGCGCAGGTACGGGAGGCGCAGGCCGGCGTAGCGGGGATCGTCCTGCATTTGGGCCACAGCCACCTCGAGGGCGGCCCGCCGGTTCGGTGGCGCTGGATCGAGCAGATCGGCGCCCGTGCACCCGAGGGCGGCGCCCAGGTCGTGCACGGTGGACAGGCGTGGCTCACGGTGCCCGTTCTCCAACTGGGAGAGGTACGACGCCGGCTTGCCGACGGCCCGGCCCAACTGCTCCAGGGTCAGACCCGCCTCGCGGCGTAGGTGGCGGAGCCGGTGCCCGAACATGAGCGCGGCAGGCGGGGTCACCGTACTTCCACGCTCGGACATGACAAAACTTTCTCATATCTTCGCGTGACAGGCAAGGCGGCACGATGTTGGCCTCGACAGATCAGAGTTTCTTTCGGATACTCGTCAGTAGGTTGAGATTCGGGAAAGGACCCGCCATGAGCATCTTCGACCAAGCCGTTGCCGAGCTCGGTTCTCGTTGGGCCTCCGACGCCCGCTGGCGGGGCGTGGAGCGCCCGTATACCGCAGCCGACGTCGTGCGCCTGCGCGGTTCTGTCACCGTCGAGCACAGCGTGGCCCGGGCGGGGGCCGAGCGCCTCTGGGAGCTGCTCGCCACCGAGGACTACGTTGCCGCCCTCGGGGCCATGACCGGCGGACAGGCCACCGAGATGGTCAAGGCCGGGCTCAAGGCCATCTACCTGTCGGGTTGGCAGGTGGCCGCCGACGCCAACCTGGCCGAGCAGGTTTACCCCGACCAGAGCCTGTACCCGGTGTCAAGCGTCCCCGCCGTCGTCCGCCGCATCAACAACGCCCTGCGCCGGGCCGACCAGATCGAGTGGGCGGAAGGCGGTCACAACGCGCGCCCGGCCGGCGCCGGAGGCCATCAGCAGAGCCACCGGCACTGGATGGCTCCCATCGTGGCCGACGCCGAGGCCGGCTTCGGCGGTGCCCTCAACGCCTACGAGCTCATGAAGGCCATGATCGAGGCGGGGGCGGCCGGCGTCCACTTCGAGGACCAGCTGGCCTCGGAGAAGAAATGCGGCCACATGGGGGGCAAGGTGCTCGTTCCCACGGCTGCCCACATCCGGACCCTTGCCGCCGCCAGGCTGGCCTCGGACGTCACCGACGTGCCCACCTTGGTGATCGCCCGGACCGACGCCCGGGGCGCCGCCCTGCTCACCAGCGACGTGGACGAGCGCGACCGCCCGTTCTGTACCGGCGAGCGCTCCGCCGAGGGGTTCTTCTTCGTGACGCCCGGCATCGACGCCGCCATCGCCCGGGGGCTGGCCTACGCGCCCTACTCCGATCTCATCTGGTGCGAGACGTCCACGCCCGACCTGGACGAGGCCCGGCGTTTCGCCGAGGCCATCAAGGCCGAGCACCCCGACCAGATGCTGGCCTACAACTGCTCGCCGTCGTTCAACTGGAAACGCCATCTCGACGATCAGACCATCGCCCGGTTCCAGAAGGAGCTCGGATCGATGGGCTACCGGTTTCAGTTCGTCACCCTGGCCGGGTGGCACGCCCTCAACGAATCCATGTTCGAGCTGGCGTCGGGCTACGCGGCGAGCGGCATGAGCGCGTACGTCGACCTCCAGCAGCGTGAGTTCGCCCTCGAAGGCGACGGCTACACGGCCACCCGCCACCAGCGCGAGGTAGGCGCCGGCTATTTCGACGACGTGCTATCGACCATCACCGCCGGCACGAGTTCGACCCTGGCGCTTGCGGGTTCAACCGAGGAGGAGCAGTTCCAGCACTGAGGGCTCGGGCGCGTCCGGGCCCAGGCGCCGGCTCGGGTGTCAAGCGGCCAGGTCACCCGGCGCTATGTGGGCGCAGAGCTTCACGGATTCGACGAGGGTCCCGTCGGCTCGTGCCCGCCATACCTGCACCGTGCCCGTGGAACTGTGGTGCATGACGGTCCACGGCGTGGTCCGGCGGGACCGCACGCAGTCGATCGCCAGCTGCGTGGCGGGGGCGCACATCCAGCACCGCCCAGCGGCGCCGGCGACCGACACCACCAGATACGTCCCCTCGGCGTCGTCGGCTGTGGCCGCAGCCACGTCGGGCAGGTCGAGCACTTCCCGCAGGTGCAGGTGGGGCGGCACCAGGGTGGTCGATGATGTCTCCGGCGGCGGCGCCCAGATCGGGTCCGATCCGCTCGCGGTCAGGTTTTCACTATCAGTGGCACAGGTCAAGGTCGATCCCATCAGTTGCCCTCGCTCGGCAGGCGTCCCATATAATGTCGGCGGTCTCACCGCCGGATTGAGCGTCAATAGCCTTTTGGTATGGCTCCAATCTAGGGCACCAGCCAGGCGCACCGGATTGGATCTCTAGCCGGTGCTCGAGCTCGAGATCTGACCGATCAGCTTTGTCAACTGGGTGAGGTCTACAGCGGTGGCGCCGCTGGGGGCGCTGACGGCGCCGGCGCCGCTGATGGCGACCACGAGGGTCGCAGGACCGCTCAGCTTGTTACCGGGGAACTGGTTGAGCGGTAGGGCGAGCTGGGTGACCTTGCCGTTGCTCACGCTGGCGTCGACACTCACGGTCGCCGACGCCGGGATCTGATCGGCGGAGTGGCTGATCGAGGTGTAACCGGGGATGTTCGCCAGGCCCGGGAACGTCGACACCGCCTGGGACAGGTTGGTGACCAGCGTCTTGTCGTGCACCGTCAGGACGTAGGTCCCGTTGGAACCCTTGGTCACCTGGTAGCTGCGCTGGAAGGCGCCGAGGAGGTTGTCGACGAAGGACTTGGCCTCAGCGGGGCTCGCGGTGGTGGACGGGATGCTGATCCCCGTCTGGCTCCCGATCAGCTTCAACAACCCGGCCACGTCGATCGACACCCACTTGCCGGCGCTCAGGGCACCGGCGGCGGGCACCTCGGCGGCGATCTGGTCGAGACTCTGGCGGAACTGGGC
Source organism: Acidimicrobiales bacterium (assembly GCA_035552775.1). Classification (GTDB taxonomy): domain Bacteria; phylum Actinomycetota; class Acidimicrobiia; order Acidimicrobiales; family Palsa-688; genus DASZKW01. Next base: position 26,765 of record DASZKW010000114.1, read on the forward strand.
GACAGAACCCTTGTCGAGACCGTAGGTACTGGTGATCTTGGTGATGTCGACCCGGACATAGAGGGCATTGCCCACCGAGCGGATCTCGGCGAGGTTGGCACCGCCTTCGGCCAAGGCGATGTCCGACGAGCTCCCGCCCGTGGTCGTTGCCTGCGACAGCGGGCTCGACCCGTTGGAGTGGACACTGATGACCAGCCGAGAGTTCAGGAGATCCCCGGCTTGGGCGGCGGTCAGGGTACTACCGCCGCCGGTCAGGACGGAGGGGCTGCTCTTTACGCTGACCACCAGCTGGACACCTGGCTGGTCGAAATCGGCGGAGAACCCGTTGTTCACCGTCTGGGCGGGAGTGGCCTTTGACTGGGTGGTGCTGTTGCCGCAACCGGCGACGCCTGCCACCGCCACAGCCGTTGCCAGCACCGCGAAGACCTTGCTCTTACCCATGACTTCCTCCGATCAGAACCCCCACCTGCCAGCAGTATCGCAGGCCGGCGACCATCGCGCCGCAAAAGGAGGATTACGGGATGGTCAGGTGATCAGCCCGGCCGGCGCCCGGTCGAGCGTCGAAAGGATGGCCTCTGCCAGCGCCCGTGCCGATACCGCCGTCAACTCCACGGCCACGCGCGCTGAAGGACCCCGCTGCGGGTTCAGGAAATCGACGTTGAGCGAATGCTCGACGGGCGCGTGCTGAGGGTGATCCAAGTAAACAGTCACGTCCGTGATCTTGAACCAACCGCTCGGGCCGTGTTCCCCGCTCAACGGGCCGCTCGGGCCGTGTTCCCCGCTCAACGGGCCGCTCGGGCCCTGCTCGCCGCTCAACGGGCCGCTCGGGCCCTGCTCCCCGCTCAACGGGCCGCTCGGGCCCTGCTCCCCGCTCAACGGGCCGCTCGGGCCCTTGGCGCTGCCCGTCACCGCGAGCTTTTCTGTCCGGTAGGTGCACACTGTCTCTCCTGTCAGCGTTCGTGCCCGGTATCGGCCACGTAGCGGCCGAACCACTCCCAGATCCGCGCCCATCCCTCCACGGCCGCCTCGGGCCGGTAGCTGGGCCTGTCGACGGCGAAGAAACCATGACCGGCGCCGGGATAGGTGTGGAACTCGAAGGTTTTGCCGTGCGTCTTCAACTCCGCCTCGAGCTCCGCGGTCTGGTCGGGGGACGGGTGGCTGTCGTCGGCACCGAACAGCCCGAGAAGCGGGCAGGAGAGCTCGGGAGTGAGGCCGACGATGGGCCCGACCTTGAGCGGCATGCCCTCCGGCGGCGTACCGACGATGAATGCCCCGTAGCAGTCCACCGCGGCGTCGATCTGCAGGCTGCACGCGGCAAGGAACGACTGGCGGCCGCCGGAGCAGTACCCGATGGTGGCTGCCCGCCCGTTGGACGTCGGCAGGGCCCGCAGATGGCGGACGGCACCATCGACGTCGCCCACCAGGCGGTCGTCGGGCACTCCCCCCGCCGCGCGCGCGGTGGCGGCGGCGTCGTCGGGAGAGGCGCCGGGGGCCTCCCGGGTGTAGAGGTTGGGGCAGATGGCGGCGTAGCCGTGGGCCGCGAACCGCCGGGTTATCTCCTTGGTCGCCTCGTCGTAGCCGGGCATGTGGTGGATCACCACCACCCCGCCGAACGGACCGGGGCCGAGGGGACGGGCCTGGTACGCCTCTATCAGGTCGTTCCCGTGGCCGGAGATCTGTACTGTCTCTGCCGTCATTGCGTCGTACATGGTCACAACCTTACTTAGCGTCGCTCACGACTGTCCTCGGTCCTACCGTCCTATTGGCCGCCCACCCAGACCGACTTGAGGTTGCAGAACTCCCGGATGCCGTGGGCCGACAGCTCACGGCCGTAACCGGAACCCTTGACGCCTCCGAAGGGAAGCTCGGGATACGAGGTGACCATCCCGTTGATGAACACCATCCCCGCGTCGAGGTCGCGCACGAATCGGGCCCGCTCGTCGGCATCGTCTGTCCATGCGTTGGATCCGAGGCCGAACGGGGTGGCGTTGGCCAGCGCGACGGCCTCGTCGATGTCGGCGACAGTGTAGAGCGAGGCGACCGGACCGAAGACCTCTTCGGTGTGCATCCTCATCTCGGGCGTGATGGCGGTGACGACCGTCGGGGGGTAGTACCAACCCGGCCCCGCCGGGCGCTCGCCGCCGCACAGGACCTTGGCGCCCTTGGCGACAGCGTCCGCTACCAGTTCTTCCACGTCCTCCCGACCCTGCTCGGTGGCCAAGGGGCCGACGTCGGTCCCCTCGGCCATCGGGTCGCCCACCACGAGGGAGGTCATTTCCCCGACGAATAGCGAAGTGAACTCGTCGGCGACGTCGCGGTGCACGATGAAACGCTTGGCCGCTATGCAGGACTGCCCGTTGTTCTGGCAGCGCGCCTTGGCCGCCACCTTGGCCGCGGCGGCCAGGTCGGCGGAGGGCATGACCACGAACGGGTCGCTACCGCCGAGCTCGAGGACAGTCGTCTTGATCTCGCTGCCGGCGATGGCGGCCACCGCCTCGCCGGCCGGCCCCGAACCGGTCAAGGTGGCCGCCACCACCCTGTCGTCGCGCAGGATTGACTCCACCTTGGCCGAGCCGATGAGCAGGGTCTGGAACGCGGCGTCGGGGAAACCGGCCCTGCCGAACAGTTCCTGCATGTAAAGGGCGGTCTGGGGGACGTTGGAGGCGTGCTTGAGCAGGCCGACGTTGCCGGCCATGAGGGCGGGGGCGGCGAAGCGCATCGCCTGCCACAGCGGGAAGTTCCACGGCATGATCGCGAGGACGACCCCGAGGGGCTGGTAGCAGGCGTAGGCGGCCTCGGCCCCCACCGCCGCGGCGTCGGCGGGCTCGGCCCCCACCGCCGCGGCGTCGGCGGGCTCGTCGGCGAGGAAGGCCTCGGCGTGCTCGGCGTAGTAACGGCAGGCGCTGGCGCACTTGTGCACCTCGGCCCTCGCCGCGCCGAGCGTCTTGCCCATCTCGTTGACCATGAGCTCGCCGACGGAGTCCGCGTCGGCCTCGAGGATCTCCGCCGCCCGCCGCATCCAATGGCAACGCTCCGCGAACGTGGTCAGCCGGTATGTGGCGAAGGAGGCGGCGGCCAAGGCGATGCGCTCGCCCACCTCGGCGTCGGACAGCTCGTCGAAGGTCTTTAGGGTCTCGCCCGTAGCCGGGTTCTGGGTGGCGATCGCCACGAGGGGCTCCTTTCCCTGGTTTGTGGATCGGTTCCCGGGCCCAGTCGGCGCCGGGACCAGATCGGTATCGGGATCAGTTTGGACCTACCCAGACTCAATACCCCGATCAGGCGAAGGCGACGACCATCTCCTCGGGGCGCCGAGCAGGGAGACCTAGGGTTGGCGGTCATGGCTCGCGCGCGGGAGGCCAGCGACTGGGGACAGGACCTTCGCGCCGCCCGGGCCGTCGAGGGCCAGGTGGCCCGAGCGCTGGCGGCCCACCCGACGATCAGCCACCTCGCCGACTACACGACCGAGATGGACGGCCTCGACTTCGAGTTCCGCTTCGACGGCGACAGGGTGCGCGTCGATGTCAAGGAGAAACGCCAGCGGTACTCGAGTGAGATCGCCGAGATGTGGCCCGACGTGCCCGGGTCGGAGTTGTTCGTGCTGGACGAGACGTGCTTGCGTGCCTTGCTCTGGGCAGAAGGGCTGGGCTACCTGATCGTGAAGGACGTTCCAGCGCGGCGCTGGCACATCCTGGGCCCCTGGGAGCTTTGCCTGGGACCGCGCCGCCGCTTCGAGCGCAGGGGCGACCGGGGCGCAGGGCCGTTCTTGAAGGGAAAGCTGCTGGTGGACCTGCGGACCGCGGCCGAGACCACCCCGGATCTTTCCATCGACGCTCTACTGCGGGTCGTGCGCACCAGCCGGCGAGCGCTTCGCCAGGTCGAAGCCTTCACCGTGCGAGGCCGAAGCGGGCTGCCGGTGATCCCGAGGGACGGCACGCCGGCCGATCGGGGCGCCGCGGCCAACCAGCATCCAACGATCCCCGCTGCGAAGGCCGATGCGGCGCCCGATGGCACGGAAGCGTTCGTCGATCCGCTCTGGAATGGCCTCGACCCAGAGCTGGTGACCGCCATCAAGGCAAAATGGGGTTGGGACGCGCCAACTGCGGTCCAAGCCCTGGCCTTCCCCCACGTGCTCGCCGGCGCCAACGTCCTCGTGCTCGCCCCGACCGCCGGCGGCAAGACCGAAGCCGCGCTCCTGCCGCTGCTCGACGTCCTCCGCCGGGGCGGGTGGCAGGCGCCCTCGGTGCTCGCCATCAGCCCGCTGAAGGCTCTCCTCGACGACCAGTTGGTCCGCTACCGCAGGGCTGCCGCCCTCACGGGAGCGACGGTATTCGCATGGCACGGCGACGTGGGCCGGCACGAGCGAAAGGCGTTCCGCGACAAGCCCACCGACATCCTGCTCACCACCCCCGAGAGCCTGGAGTCGCTCCTCAGCCGGCCCACCGGCGACAAGGTCCACCTGCTCTCCCGGTTGCGGGTGGTTGTGATCGACGAGGTCCACGCCTTCTCCGGCACGCCGAGGGGCGCGCAACTCGCGGCACTGGTGGAGCGCCTGGAACAGCGGACCGACAACGACATCCAGCGCATCGGTCTGTCCGCCACCGTGGGTAACCCCGAAGGGGTCTCGGCTTGGCTGGGGGGCGGGTCGCAGCGTGTGGCAGCGGTGGTCCAGGTGGACCGGCCCATGAACGGCGAGCAGATCGCGATCTCGAGCTACGAGACCCCGGCCGAGGCCAGCGGGCTGATCGGCGAAGCCGTCGGGGGCAAGCGGGCGCTCGTCTTTGCACCGTCACGGCGCCGGGCGGAGGAACTGGCCAACGGATTGGGCGTCGCCGTGCACCACTCGTCGGTTTCTGCCGACGAACGCCTGCGAGCGGTGCAGCGCCTCACCGAGGACCCTGCCGGGTGCATCGTCGCCACGTCGAGCCTGGAGATGGGTATCGACGTCGGCGACATCGAGTTGGTGGTCAACGACGGCGCCCCATCCGGGCCCGGCGCCTACCTGCAACGCCTCGGCCGGGGAGGAAGGCGCAACGGCAACCCGCGCATGCTGCTCACCGTCGGCGATCCCGACTCGCTGCTCCTCGTCCTTGCCGTCGTGACTAGGGCACGGCGCCGTGCCCTTGACCCGGTCCCGCCCGGCCGGGGCGCCCGCCTGGTGCTGGCACAACAAGCCATGGCTTTGGCGTTCGAGCGGACCTCCTTCTCGGCCGGCGACCTGCACGAGTACCTGCGCTGGAGCCCCCTGTTCGCCCCCTTGGCCGGCGCCCTCGATGCCACCATTGCCCACCTCCTTTCGCAGGGGTTTCTGGCGGCCGTGGGCACCCAGTTGGTAGTCGGACCTGTCGCCCAAAACCGTTTCGGGGGAAGAGGATTCGTCGACCTCCTGGCCACCTTCCAGACCACCGCGGGGGCCTGTGTCGTCGACACCGGCGGGCGACAGATCGGAACCCTCGACTGGGACCAGGTGACCGACGCCTCCGGCGACCCTCGGTCGGGCGGGCTCGTCCTCGGAGGCAAGGGGTGGACCGTGGCCTCGGTCGACCAGGCGGCGGGAACCGTGGTGGTCGTGCCCGCGGGCGGAGGTCGGGCGCCGAGCTGGCGGGGCCCCGCGCTGGAGGTCGGGAGGGCGACCTGGGAGACGGCCCGGGAGATCCTGGCCGCCACCGACGTGCCCGTCACCGCCGACGACCGGTCGCTGCGCTGGTTGGAGGGATTGCGCCGCTCGTGGGCTCCGCGCCTAGCCGAGCCGGTCCGGGCGGAGGAGGACGCCACCGTGGTGGACGCTTTCGCCGGAGCCGGCGTGCATCGCGCCGTGCTCGGCGCCCTCGGTTTCGAGGGGTCGGTCGACGGGCCGAGCTGCCGCATCCACGCCCCGCGGCACGCCGTCGCCGTCGCAGCCCAAGCCGCTATCGCCACCTGGGAAGAGGTGGTCGGAGCCGAGGCTGTTCGACAGGCCCGGGTGCTCGCGGTGCGCCACCGTGACCTCGTCGCGCCGTCGGTGCTGCACGATGAGGCGCGCGAGTACCACGTCGACGCGGAGGGGATCCGCGGGACCCTTTCGCTGCTCTCGCGAAGCGCCTGAGCGTTGGCCTACCTGATCCCCGAGAACCTGCGGGCACGCCGCGACGTCGCTCCCGGCGTCGCCCGGTTCGCCGCCGCCCTGCGCGACGGACTCGACGACGACGTGACCGTGTGGTACGAGCCGATGTTCGACCCCGGCGGTGAGCGGCCTGACCTCGTGATCCTGCTTCCCCATGCCGGAGTCCTGGTGATCGAAGTACTCGAGTCCCGCTCGACGGCGCTGCGGGGTGTTCGCGAGGGACGGCTGGTCATCGCCGACGACGGCCAGGACCGTGAGATGGCGACCCCCTTGGCGCGCGCCAACGCCTTCGCCGAACATCTCCGATTCCGCATAAGCAACGAACCGAGACTCTCCCCGGACGAGCGGCTCCCGGTCGGAGCCGCCGCCGTCCTGCCCTACCTGTCCAGGGACGCCGCCATGTCCTTGAACCTCGACGATGCCATAGCCCTCGACCACTGCCTGTACCGCGACGACGTCGAAGCCGGGGTATCGGCCAGCACCGACTTCCGACGCCATATCGCACGACTGCTCGCCCCGACCGGGCGCGATCCGCTCTCGGAGACGGCGGAAAGGGTCTACCGAGCGATCATCCACCCCGACAGCATCATCGGTTCGGGCCAGCTTCCTTTCCCCACCGTCACCGGCGGCCGAGCCGAAGACGACCTCATGGTGCTCGACCGCAAGCAGGAGGCCCTGGCCAAGACCCTCGGCGTCGGTCACCGGGTGATCCGCGGCTCGGCCGGGTCGGGCAAGACCCTCGTCCTCATCTACCGAGCCCGGCTGCTCGCCGAGAACTTCCCCGACCACCGGGTGCTCGTCACCTGTTTCAATCGGTCACTGGCCGGCCGGCTCCGCCACCAGCTCTCGCAATGGCCGAACATCACTGTCATCCACCTGGACTCCCTCATGTCCCAGGCGAGGCGCGCCGCCGGAACAGACCCCGCCGACTACACCACCGTCTCTCGCGACGAGCTCGCAGAACGGGCACGGATGGCACTCAGCGACCGGCCCGGCAGCGTCGAGCGTTACCACCACGTCCTGATCGACGAGGCACAGGACTTCCCGACGCCGGCACTGCAATTCGCCGTGGGCCTCCTCCGCGAGGGCGCCGACTCGCTGCTCGCCGTCGCCGATCCCGTCCAGAACATCTTCCGGACCCGCTTCACCTGGAAGGCCGCCGGCATCAACGCGGTGGGCAGGACCAAGTGGCTCGACCAGAGCTACCGCAACACCAGGGAGATCCTCGAGTTCGCCCACAACTTCGTGATGGCCGGTGGCGACTTCGAGGTCCAGTCGGACCCCGACCCCGATGACGAGAGGGCGGTGACGGCGCCGCGCTTCAGCCCTCGCTCGGGACCGTTGCCGGTCGTGCTCAGCAGTCCGAGCCGCCAAGGCGAGGTCGTGAACCTGGCGCTGCATTGTCGGCGGCTTCTCGAGCGGGGCGTGGAGGCAGCCGACATCAGCGTCCTCTACGGCATCACCTGGACGGAGGGCTTCAACTGGCCCGAGGCCCTCCGGGCCGCGTTCGCCCAAGAGCAGATACCACTGTTCTGGGCCAATGATCCCGCCGAGCCGAACAACAAGGACCACATAGGAGAGGACCGGACCAAGGTCCTCCTCTGCACCATCCACAGCGCAAAGGGTCTCGAGTTCCGCCACGTCCTGCTCTGCGGGTACCTCGACGACAAACCTCCGGAGCAATCAAGGGTCAGCCGGTCTCTCATATACGTGGGCATGACCCGCGCCACCCACGAGCTCGTCCTGAGCGCCAGCGGGCACCACCCCTACCTTGCCGATTTCGAACGGGCGTGATCTCGGGCGGTCCCTCGTCTCACGTTGCCCACAGTCGAGCACCGGGCAGTAGCACCTGGTCAGCGAGGATCCACGATCCGGTCACACCCCGTTGGCAGGATGGGCGGGATCGGAAGAGGAGAACGCCCATGGGTAGGAACAACCAGCAGCGACGAGCGGACAACAAGCGACGCCAGCAGCGGCGCCAGGGGGGGCGGCCCACGGCGGGACAGTGGCGCGCCGCGGGCGGCCACCACGAGATCAAGCTGCTCGTGGTCAGCGCAGCCCACGCCGCGGTGGCCGGGACCCCAGACGAGCTCGACGAGATGCTCGCCGCCCTGGAGCGCACGTCGGAGGTCGTGGGCCGGCGGGCGGTCGGCGCTGCGGTAGGGGACTTGACGTCCAGCGTCCTGGCGTCGGCGTGGGAAGGCGGATGGCAGCCGGCCGAGGTGGCCCGGGTCCTACAGCGGCGCTGCTCCGGGCGCCACCGCGAGCTCGTCGCCACCGCCATCGCCGCCGAGGCGGACGCGAGGGTAGGGCGAGGCGACCCCCCCGACGCGTGGGCGGCACAGCTGGAGGCGCTCGGCGCCACACGGTGGTGGGGAGCAGCGAGCGACTGGCTGGAGCCTTGGTCGCGGCGTTGCTCGCTGAGCTGGTCGGAGACACTCGGCGAGGCCATAGACACCATCAGCGTGATCATGACGCTTCCTGTGATCGAGCAACTGCTGCCGCCGCCTTCGCGCTGGGGAGATCCCACCGTGCGGTGGGCTCGCCGGGCGCCCGACGACCCGGTCCTCGGCAAGGTACGTGCCCTGTTGGCCAAGGCGGAGTCCACATCGTTCGCGGCCGAAGCCGAGGCTCTCACGGCCAAGGCCCAGGAGCTCATGGCTCGCCACGCCATCGACGACGCGTTGGCCCGGGCGGGGGGAGGCGAACGGCCTCAGAGCCCGGTGGCCCGGCGCATCTTCATCGACGATCCTTACGCTTCAGCCAAGTCGTCGCTGCTCCTCGTCGTCGCCGAGGCCAACGGGGCGCGCTGCATCTGGTACGACCGCTTCGCCATGATGGCCGTCGTCGGCTTCGGTGCCGACCTCGACGCCGTCGACATCCTTTTCACGTCGCTGCTCGTGCAGGGCACCCGGGCGATGTTGGCAAAGGGAAGCGTCACCGACCGCCGCGGCCACTCGCGCACCCGCTCGTTCCGCCAGTCGTTCCTCGTGGCCTTCTCGAGCCGTATTCGCGAACGTCTCCAAGCCGCGGCGACGGCGGCCCGTCAAGGAGCGGAGCAGGAGCTGGGGATCTCCCTGCTTCCCGTGCTGGCCGGGCGCGCGAGCGACATCGACGCGGCGGTCGACGAGATGTTCCCCCACGTGGTTCGCCGTGCGGGACCAGCGGTCACCAACCAGGCGGGCTGGATCGCCGGGCGTACCGCGGCGGAGCTCGCCACTCTCGGCCCCGAGCACCGCTCTCTGGCTGACGTGACGGCGCCCTAGGTGGTCCGTCGCAGCGGTCCGTTGATGCGTTCTGGCGTCGACGCGGCGGGTCGGTTTCAGTAGGGCGGTCAAGCCCAGCCCAGCTCCGCCAACCGAGCATCCGAGATTCCGAAATGGTGGGCGACCTCGTGGACGACCGTCGTGGTGACCAAGCGGACGAGGTCGGCCTCGTTGCGGGCAAGGCGGCTGATGGGACCCTTGAAGATGGTGATCCGGTCCGGCATCGCCCCCCCGTAGGACAGCGGGGACCGCTGGGTCAAGGCGACACCTTCGTACAGGCCGAGAAGGGTGCCGGGACGGCCACCGAGCTGTTCGGCGGTGGGCCACTCGTCCACGGTGACGGCCACGTTGTCCATCCGCCGGCCGAGCGCTTCGGGGATGGCATCGAGGGCGTCAGCAACCAGTTGCTCGAAGTCGCCATCGCTAATGTCCACTGGCCCCAGTCTGGCCGCCCAGCGCCCGGCAACGGCCAGATCTAGCGGTTACTCCGAGCGCCGGCTCCTCTCCATCAGGCGCAGGATCAGCGGGGTGAAGATCAACTGCATGGCCAGCTCCATCTTGCCGCCGGGGACCACGATGATGTTCGGCCGGGACATGAACGAGTCGTGCAACATCGAAAGCAGGTAGGGGAAATCGATGCCCTTGGGGTTGGCGAAGCGGATGACCAGGAAGCTCTCGTCGGCGGTGGGGATGAACCGGGCGATGAACGGGTTGGACGTGTCCACGGTCGGCACCCGTTGGAAGTTGATGTGGGTCCGCGAGAACTGGGGGCAGATGTAGTTCACGTAGTCCGGCATGCGGCGCAGGATGGTCTCCATCACCGCTTCGCTGGAGTAGCCGCGCGTCGTCTTGTCCCGGTGCAGTTTCTGGATCCACTCCAGGTTGATGATCGGTACCACACCGACGAGTAGATCGACGTGCTTGGCCACGTTTACCGTCTCGGTTACCGCCGCGCCATGGAGGCCCTCGTAGAACATGAGATCGCTCGGGGACGAGACGTCTTCCCAAGGGGTGAAGGTCCCGGGCTCCTGGCCGTACTGGTCGCCCTCGGCCGCGTCGTGAAGGTACTTGCGAACACGCCCGCCCCCGCTGCGCCCGTAGTCGCCGAAGAGGTCTTCGAGCTTCTCCAAGAGATTGGCCTCGGGGCTGAAATGGCAAAAATGGTGGTTGCCAGCCTCGTCTGCTTCGGCGGTGGCGACCTTCATCTCCTCACGGTCGTAGCGGTGGAACGAGTCACCCTCGACGATCGCCGCTTTGATCCGCTCCCGCCGGAAGATGTGAGCGAAGGTCCTTGTGACCGACGACGTCCCCGCTCCTGATGAGCCGGTGACGGCGACGACGGGATGCTTGGCCGACATGATCCTCCCCAGATCTCAGGTGGTACGGAAAAGCGAACGGGTGCTGAACAGCGAGAAGTCGGTGTCCGGTGGCCCCTCGTCGAGCTCCTCGCGGTGGTAGCGCTCTATCAGCTCCACCTCGGCGCGGGGCCCGAAGATCAACGGGGCTCGCTGATGCAGGTGTTGGGGCTTCATGCCCATCACCCGCTCGTGACCGGTGCTCGCCGCCCCGCCGGCCTGCTCGATGATGAACGCGATCGGGTTGGCCTCGTACAGGAGGCGAAGCCGGCCCTCCTGGTTAGGGTCCTTGGTGTCCTTGGGGTACAAAAAGACGCCGCCGCGTACGAGGATGCGAAAGGTCTCCGCTACCAGCGACGCCACCCAGCGCATGTTGAAGTCCCGGTCCCTCGGCCCGGTGCCCCCGGCAAGGCACTCCCGGACGTAGCGGCGCACCGGCGCTTCCCAGAACCGCTCGTTGGAGGCGTTGATGGCGAACTCCTGGCAGTACTCGGGGATCCGCATCTGAGGGTGGGTCAGGATGAAAGCCCCTATGTCGCGGTCCAAGGTGAAGCCGTCCACCCCGTCACCGGTGGTCAGCACGAGCATGGTGGACGGGCCGTAGAGGGCGAAGCCGGCGCAGACCTGCTCGGTCCCCGGTTGCAAGAAGTCGTCGACACCGGGCTCGTCGTTGGGGTGGGGGCTGCGGAGGATCGAGAAGATCGTTCCGACCGAGATGTCGACGTCGATGTTGCTGGAACCGTCCAGAGGGTCGAACACGAGCAGGTACTTGCCCCGGCGGTACTCAGCGGGGACCGGATATACGTCCTCCATCTCCTCCGAGGCCATCCCCGCCACGTGGCCGGTCCACTCCGTCTCGCCAATCATCACCTCGTTGCTCACCACGTCGAGGGTCTTTTGGGTCTCGCCCTGCACGTTCTCTGTGCCCGCGCTTCCCAGGGCGCCGGCCAGCGCACCCCGGCTGACGTTGTTGCTGATGACCTTGGCGGCGGTGGCGACGGCGTTGAGCAGTCCCGAGAACTCGCCGGTCGTACTCTCGTGGCGGTGCTCCTTCTCGATCGTGTACCGCGTGAAGGTCTCACGGCCCTGGCGGGCGGGCTCGATCATCGGTTGGCTCCCTCCGGCAAGGCGAAGATCAGGTGGTTGGGGTTACGTCGAGTCTGTCCGGTCGGCGGATCGGCTCGCGTCGAGCGTAGGCCAGGCGGGCGCCCAACGCGTCACCCGCATGGGGGAGGCCCCGGGGGGGCCTGGGGACACATGAAACCCTTCGGTTCTCGCAACACCCCCCAGCGGACGGTCGTCGCGAGGACGCGGCGAAAGCCACTACTGTGGGATCGTCCAAGTTACTGTGGGATCGTCCAAGTACAGCGGCGGCCTGGAGGGCCTGTCTTCGGGCGGCGGAAGGAGGAGAATGAGTGAGGCGAATGCGGCTGAATATCGGGGTGGCTGTGGCTGCCACGGGCCTGCTGAGCGTTGCGATGGCACCATCTGCCGGGGCGGCCCCCGCCACGCGCCAGACGCTCCCGGGTAGCTTGCCCTCGTGGGCGAAGGCCGGCGGGCTGCGGGCCACGGCCCCGGCCAGCGACCCCGTGGGCTTCCGGGTGTACCTAGGCTGGCAGGGCGATCCTTCCGCCGTTGACCGGGCGGTGTCCACGCCAGGCAGTCCGCAGTACCGCGACTACTTGAGCGCAGCGCAGTTCCGGGCGCAGTTCGCTCCGTCACAGTCGCAGGTGACCGCTGTCCAACAGTGGCTGCGGTCCCAGGGATTCGCCGTCGACTACACGCCCACCAACAACCTCTACGTCAGCGCCGAGGGCACCGTCGCCCAGGCCGACACCGCCTTCGACACCACTCTCGGTGAGTACTCCTACGACGGGCTGACGCTGCGGTCGCCCGAGCGTGCCCTGTCCGTGCCCGCGTCGCTGGGTGTCCAGTCGGTGCTGGGACTCGACGACTCCGCCGCGCTGGTGCACACCGACCACGTGACCTCCGATGCCACGCCGTCACCGGCCTTCGTCAACGGGGGACCGTGCTCGACGTACTGGAACCAGAAGACCACCGCGGACACCGCCGAGCCCACCCCGCTGCACACGACGACGTCCACCATCACCTCCCCGGCGCAGGTGACGCTTCCGCCGGCCTACCCGCCCGTCCCGACGGGCTTCGCCCCTTGCGGCTACACGCCCTCGCAGCTGCGTGGCGCGTACGGTCTCACGAGCTCCGATACCGGGACGGGCCAGACGGTGGCGATCATCGACGCTTACGCCTCGCCCACGATCGTCAACGACGCCAACCAGTATTTCGCCAATCACAACGTCAGTAACGGAGCCGGCGGAAGTCTGATCCCGCCCCTGAACAGCACCAACTTCCGCCAGGTGGTGGCCCCCGGCACGTTCAGACATCCCCAACAGGGCCAGAAGCAGAGCCCCCAGGGCTGGTACGGGGAGGAGACCCTCGACGTCGAGGCCGTCCACACCATGGCCCCCGCCGCCAAGGTTGTCTTCGTCGGGGCTCCCAACAACTTCCAGGACCTCGACGCGGCCCTCAACAACGTCGTCGACAATCACCTGGCCAGCATGGTCACCAACTCGTACGGCTGGGCCGGCGAGGCGCTTCCCCCCGGCTACATCAAGCCCGTGTACGACATGATGCAGCAGGCAGTCGCCGAGGGCATCGGCGTGTACTTCTCCTCCGGGGACAGCGGCGACGAGACCGGCGGCTCGGGCATCCAGGCCCAGGCCACACCGGACTGGCCCGCTTCGTCCGATCTGGTCACCGCCGTAGGAGGCACATCGCTGGCTGTCGGTGCGGACAACAGCCGGGTCGGCGAGTGGGGATGGGAGACAGGTAAGTCCAGCCTGGCCGGTACCAGCGCCAGCAACCTGTCGTGGACCCCGGCCCCGCCAGGTAAGTATCTCTACGGTTCCGGTGGCGGGACGAGCCGTCTGTTTGCCCAGCCCTGGTACCAGGCCGGAGTCGTGCCGACGACGATGTCCGAGATCAACGGGAGCAGCACCCCGATGCGGGTGGTGCCCGACGCGTCTGCGTTGGCCGATCCCACCACCGGGATGCTGGTGGGCCAGACCCAGGCCTTCCCCGACGGCAGCGTCAAGTACTCCGAGTACCGCATCGGGGGGACCAGCCTGGCGTCACCGCTGTTCACCGGGATGATGGCCGACGTTCAGGCCCTCGCCGGCACCGACATCGGCTTCGCCAACCCGTTGTTGTACTCGTCGGCGTCCAATCCTGGGACCATCAGTGACATCGTCCCTCCAACCTCGCCCCTCGCGCTGATGCGGAGCGACTACGCCAACTCTGTCGACGCCAGCAGCGGTTACCTGGCAACGGTCCGCTCGATCGACTTCGATGCCCCCCTGACGATCCACGTGGTGCGCGGCTACGACGACGTCACCGGTATCGGATCGCCGGGATCGGCGTTCTTCACGTCGCTTCCCGCTGCGGCCGCCGCCAAGGGCTGACCCTTGCGGTCCGTCGCCCCGCCGGTTAGTCCAGCCGGCGGGGCGACGCTGGCCAGGACGCGGGGGAAAAGAAGGGGTGATGGCTAACACGCTAACTAATACCGTTTCGCGGCCGCTGCGAACAGCTCCTTGGCGTCCGATGCCTGACCCCTCAACGCGACCCGGTCGGAGATGACCACCGGCGCAGGGAGGCGGCGAGCAACATCCGGCCCCCGATCATCACCGCTCCGAGGAAGATGAGCGCCACGGCGATGAACGCCACCGCCGTGCCCTGGCCGGCGAGCACCCGGAGCATCATGCCGACGACCACGGTTGCCGAGCACACGACGAGACCTGTTCGAAGCGACATGGGCGGGCGCCGGACGACGCCCAGCCAGCCACAGGCAAGTCCGATCGTGAACGGCCACGCGGTCGAGACGAAGCCTCCGACGGTCTGAACGTGGTGGTGAGATGTCCTGCCGATGGCCACGAACAGCACCACAGCCAAGACGTCAACCGCTACAGCTACCCGACGCATGCGACAAAGCTACGGCACCGGTTCCTGTCTCTTGTCCGCACACAGGCAGAAGGGGTGTCCGGCGGGGTCGGCGTGCACGACGAACACGCAACCTGGCTCTTCGACCGGTCCGTTCAGCACGATGGCCCCGAGATCTTGAGCCCTTCGGGACGCGGCGTCGAGGTCGTGGACAGTCAGATCCAGGTGCACCTGTTGAGGAACGCCGTCGGGCCACTCAGGAGCCTGGTAGGTACTGACTTTCTGGAAGGCCAGCTTTATGCCCACATCATCGAAGTGGACCTCGCACCATTCGTCGTCCCCTGTCGCGACTCGGCCGGAGAGCAGGCCGGCGTAAAAAGACGCCAGCAGCTCGGGATCGAGCCAGTCGAGCACCACCGAGCGCAGACGCGCCGAAACCCGGGGATCCTTCATGCGACGAAGCTACCTCGCCATCCAACCGCCGGAAGCGGTACTGGTCGGCCCGTGCCCGGAAGGACAGGCGAAGCGTTCGGTGCGGGTGGCTGCCGGGGAGGCTCAGGCCGCACCCGGGATGCTGGCGGTGACGACCCAGCGGTGCTTGCCGATGCGGCGGGTGCGGTTGAAACCGTGGCGCTCGAACAGACGAACCGTGCCGTTGTGGAGGAACGACCCGGACACGGACCGGTCGGAGGTGTCTTCGGGGTAGCTCTCGACGATGCCGCCGCCGAGGTCGGCGATCTGCGCCAGGGCTCCGTCGAGGGCACGGCCGGTAACGCCGCGTCGGCGATAGCCCCGGTCGACGAAAAAGCAGGTGATCCGCCAAACCGGCAGCCTCACGAGTCCGTCCTCGTAAGCGCGTCGGTTCTTGATCCGGGGCAGCTCGTCGGGGGAGCCGAACTGGCACCAGCCGACGCAGCGGCCACCGGTCAGGACCAGCGATGCGCGGGCGGTGCCCTCAGCCACCCGGCGACGTTTGGCCAGCCGGTTATCTTCGGCGCTGGTCTTGCTCATCTCGGGGTGGAACGCCATGCACCAGCAGCCGCCCCACACCCCGTTGTGTCGCTCGACGAGGTCGGCGAACGCCTCCCAGGTCGACTCGTCGAGCGCCACGACCCGGAACTCCGACGATGAGTCCTCGCCTTTCCCCACCTGCAAACCGTAGCAATCCGAAAGTCGGGAGCGACCCAGACCGATGTATGGCGGCCCTGGAGATGACGGGCCGCGTTCGTACAGGGTTACGACCCGCTCCTCGCCCTGGCTGTGGTGGAGTGGTATGTGATCGAAAGGTGGACAGCACCAGCAATCGAGCGGGCCGATCCCAAGCTGGTGGCAGACGAGCGCACCAGCCTCGAGCAGTGGCTCGACTACCAGCGTGCCACGCTGCTCACGAAGTGTGAGGGGCTCACCGCTGATCAGTTGAAGCGGCGTGCCGTGGCACCGTCGCGCCTGTCATTGCTGGGCCTGGTCCGACACATGGTCGAGGTGGAGCGCTGGTGGTTTCGGATGCACGCAGCGCGAGAGGAGATCGGCTTCCGTTATGATCCCGACTCGGTCGGATTGGACTTCGAGGAGATAGACGAGGCCGACGCTGAGGCAGACCTCGCGGCGTTCCAACAGGAGTGCCGGGCAGCCCGAGCCGCCGTCACTGGACGCTCACTTGACGACGTTGTACCCAGCCGGGGCGATCATCCTGACCGAGAGCGTGACATCCGCTGGATCTTCGTCCACATGATCGAAGAATACGCACGCCACAACGGGCACGCCGATCTCCTGCGTGAGGCGATCGACGGCGTCACGGGGGACTGACACTCAACGAGGCTCAGAGATTGGCGCGGCCTGGCGAGACTTCCATCACTTTCCCACACGCTCCGCTGGACAGCCATCACTGGCAAGCTGGGGGCATGAGCGAAGTAGAAGCGACAGAGTGCGGGGTGGCCGGGTGGGTTCGAGCCCGCTACGGCGCATTCGCCCGCGACGGCGGTTCCAGTTCGGGATGCTGTGCCAGTACGGCCTCTGCTGGCTATGCAACCGAGGCGGGTCTATACGGCGCGGATCAGCTGGCAGCGCTGCCGGCGGCCGCGGTGGCGTTGTCGAGAGGGTGCGGCAACCCGGTCGGTTTCGCGGAGCTGGTGCCGGGCGAGACGGTGGTCGACCTCGGCTGTGGTGGTGGCATCGACGTCATTCTTGCCGCTGCCGGGGTCGGCCCGACCGGGCGGGTGATCGGCATCGACTTCACCGCCGAGATGATCGAGGCCGCTCGGGCCACTGTAGCTACTGCCGGCTTCGCCGAGCGTGTCGACCTGCGGGTCGCAGACTTGGCCGCCACTGGCCTCTCAGACCTCTGCGCGGACGTCATTATCTCCAACTGTGTGATCAACCTTTGTCCCGACAAGACCACTGCTTACCGGGAGGCGTTCCGGGTCTTGCGCCCCGGCGGCCGGTTGGCGATCTCCGACGTGCTGGTCCACCAGCCGCTGCCCGCCGAGGTGACGGCACGCTTGCAAGAGGACTGGCACGGCTGCGTGGGCGGCGCGCTGCCGACCGCCGACTACCTGGCGATCCTCACCGAAGTCGGGTTCCACGTCGTCGAGGTAGACCGCCATAACCTGACACGGGAAGAACTCGGCGAGATGGCCCGCTGTCCCGGCCCCGACTACACCCCCGCCCCCGCCCAGGGCGATCTCGCCGCTGCCGCCGGCCAAGTCTACAGCCTGAAATTCACGGCTCGGAAGGTCTGATCAATCCTCAGCGACAGCGTGGTGCAGGAGCGACCCCGTGACGATAGCCCCGCCCGGCGGTGACAACGGTCCGGCTGACGCCACCGCTCAGGAACGCTCGGCCGACCGTGAAGTCCCCTCACAGGGGCACGTTGTGCACACCGACGCTCAGCCGGCATCCTCGGTACGTGCTTGCAAGCCCCTCAACCAGGGATTTTACGAGAGCGAGCGACGGGAATCGAACCCGCGTTCTCAGCTTGGGAAGTCCCCCTCGGCCAATTTCGCCACCTGCGGGTTCTTGCAAAAAGGGCCTCTCACCTGCGCTTTCGCGTCCGGCCGCTGTCGGCGAGTTCCGGCCAATTCTGCTTCGTTCGCGCACGGATCGCGCACGCCCGGCCTTGTCCAGGCGTAGCAAGCCCCGTCTCGCGCGTTCGCTGCCAGGGCCCTCCCGGTCACGACCCGGCCCGTACTTCGACGTACCATGGAGGCGTGGCTCTTCCCCACACTCCGGACCCGAGACCCCACCCCGAACCCGATCTGGTCGCGCTGGCTGCACAGGCTGCGAAGGACCCCTCGGCTCGGGCATTCGTTGAAGAAGTCAAGGCGGCGGTCGCCGACGGCTCGATCTGGGACCAGCTGGCTGAGCAGGAAGACATTCGGACGATCATTGAGAGGCACGCTCGCTGAGCCCACCGGACCAATGGAACGTTCTCTACGGGCGTGCCACCCGACGGTTCCTCGACACAGACCCTGACTCATTCACGGTGGCCATGGTCGCGGACTGGGTCGACTCTCTTCGTTCGGCCGGGCCCCCAGGAGAAGGGGTAAGCGTCTGGACGGACGACGAGCTGTACTTGGCTGTTGTCCCTCGTACCGACGTGGTCTGCCGCTACTTCGTGATCGTCCATGAACGTCTCATCCTGCTGGACCGCTTCGACCAGCCCTGAGCCGACTCGCGCCCGGATGGCGCGTTCCTCATTACGCGCGACGGGGAGGCCCTGCCGCCCTCACGCCGCGTCTCGCGCGAATGAGACAAGATGGACCCGCGATGTCGGCCGACAGCTCTGAAGGGGACCCCCTGGGATCGTTCGTCGGCGGCTTCAACTACCACCTCCGGTGGGCTACCCCGCAGACGAGGATGGCCCGTTTGGACGTGTTCCTCGACCGGGTCGTTGTTCGCCCACGATCGGGACGTCGAGGGTTCTTCGTGCCGACCTGGGAGGCCGGGCCCACTGATCGAGCGGTTTGGCGGTCATCGGGCGTCTCCCGGTGTGACAGCACCCGCCAGCTCTACACCAGCCTCATCAAGCGGCACCTCAAGCCGACGTTCGAGCGCGTACCGCTCACCGACATTTCGACCGCGTCTGTCCGGCGCTGGCACGCCGGTATCGCCAAGAAGCAGCCGACCACAGGGGCCAAGGCGTACAGGCTGCTCCGAGCGGTCCTCATGACCGCAACCGCGGACGGGATCATCCAGGCCAACCCGTGCATCATCAAAGGCGCCGGCCTTGAGCGGGCCCCGGTACGGAAGGTCCCGACGCTTGAGACGCTGGCCGCGATCGCCGACGCCCTAGACGACCGGTACCGAGCCCTGGTCTACACCGCCG
>DASZKW010000115.1:0-46222 GCA_035552775.1 Acidimicrobiales bacterium
CGGGGCGGACTGGCCGGGGAGCTGGCGGGCGGTGGAGGTGGTCCGCCCGGCCTGGTCGTAGGCGGTGGTGGTGACGGTCCCCGACGGATCGGTGTAAGAGGTGGTCCGGCCGAGCAGGTCGGCGGCGGTGGTGACGGTGCGGGCGTAGCCGGACGAGTCGGTGTAGGTCTCGACGGTGGTGCCCGGCGTCGAGTAGTTGAAGTTGTCGGCGGCGCCGGCGCTGTTGGTGGTCTGGGTGACCCGCCCCCGGGGGTCGTAGACGGTGCACGACCAGGTGGCATCGGTGGATATGCGGGTGGCGACGGTGCGCCCGGCGGCGTCGTAGGCGTACTGGTGGACGATGGTCGGGGCGCCCGAGCCGGCCGCGGAGGTCTCCGACGCGAGCAGGCCCGCCTGGTTGACCCCGGCGTTGTCGGCGCAGTTGTCGGCGGGCGGGGTGGCGGTGTCGGCGTAGTAGGCGTCGGTGACGGCGTTGGTGGTGGCGGTCCCGGCGCTGTAGTGGTTGGCGACCTGGGCGGCGCCGAGCACGGCGGGGTAGATGGCGACATCGGCCATCTGGCCTTGGAACAGCGGGTCGGAGCTCCAGTTCGATTTGCCTATGGCGTTTTGGGTGTAGGTGACCGCTGCGGGCGCGACGCTGAGCGCCTCGGTGCCGACGGCTGTCCCGTTGCGGTACACCGTGGCGCTGCCTCCGCCGGTGCCGTTGGGTTCGAAGGTGACGGCGACGTGCTGCCAGGCGCCGACGCTGAGCGCGTCGGCGACGTTGAGGGACTGGCCGGCGCCGTTGTTGTAGACGGTGAAGTTGAGGTCCTGGCCGGAGGGGCCGAGGTCCAACGCGACGTTGTTGGTGCCTGCGCCTGTTCCCATTTCGATGACACGCTGCCATCCCCGGGCTGCGGCGGGGTCGACCCAGGCGTCCATGGTCAGGCCCTGGGCCATCCACGAGTAGCCCGACGGCAGGGCGACGTAGCCGCTGGTCCCGTCGAAGGTCGCCGATGTCTGGGGGTCGTCGGGGTGGGGGCCGGCGGCGCCGGGCATCGACGGCGTGTAGGTGCCGGCGTTGGCGCCGGCGGTGTCGGCGGCGGTGGTGGCGTTGGGCGCCTCGCCGAGACGCCAGTAGTCGGCGGGGTGATCGGCGAGCACGGTCCCGGTGTAGGTGTTCTTGGGTAGGCGGGTGGCGCTCTGGCGCCCGTAGCCGACGCCGGGGGCCTCGTGGCTGGTGGTGGAGCGCAGGTTCGCCCCGCCCGGGTCGGCGACGCCGGCGCCCTCCACGCCCAGCCACGGGTTGGGGTACTCGCTGGTCGTCTTGTGGCCGTCGGCGTCGACGTGGGAGGTGGCCAGCCCGTAGGCGGGGCTGAGCGCGCTCAGCGGGACGGGGGTCTCGCCCGAGCCCGGCGGGGTCCAGTACATGGTCATGGCGGCGGGGTTGGGCGAGGTGTTGCAGCCGTTGGCGCAGGTGAAATCGACCCGGACGCGGTAGCGGACACCGGCGGTCGCCGCGAAGCTCACCGTCGGCGTGTAGGTACCCGACGCCGAGTAGGTGCTCCACGTGTCCGCCAGATCGGCGTCGTTTATCCACAGGCGGGCGCCGCCGCGGGCGTAGACCCGCAGGCTGTAGGTGCCGGTTTGGGGGAACACGATGGTGCCCGAGTCCTGCGATGCCCAGGCGGTGACGGGGATGCCCGGCGCGGGGGAGGCGTAGGCGAAGTTGGTCTCCACGCCGGCGGTGGCGGTGTTGGACGCCTGGTTGTGGGCGGCGGGGGCACCGGTCATGTCGGGGTTGGCCCAGTAGGCGACGGCGAGGCCGGCGGTGTTTTGGTCGTAGCCGGTGCTCTCGTGGGGGACGGGCGGGTTGGTGCAGGTGCCGTTGGGGGTTTGGCCGCTGAAACAGGTCGACGGGGCGGGGCCGTAGGTGTCGGTGGGGGCGTCGTCGACCGCCCCGGCGCCCTCGAAGATCTGGTTGTACACGGTGGTGGTCTCCAACCCTGTGGCCTCGACGGTGCTCAGCGGGTTGTCGGCGCCGTCCCAGGTGTGGGTGGTGGTGAGCCCGGCCTCGTCGGTGTCGGTGAGGGTCTGGCCGGCGTTGTTGTAGGTGACCTTTGACGAGTAGCCGTTGGCCATGACCAGGCCGACCGTTTTCACCTGGGTCTGCCCCGCCCCGTACAAGTAGTCGTGTTCGGGCTGGGCGGCGCCTGCGCTCGGGGCGGGCTCGACGACGGAGGTGACCTGGCCGGCCGGGTTGTACGCCGCCGCGGTGCGAACGGTGGCGTCGTCGGATCGCTGACCGGCGACGACCTCGTCGGCGGCTAGGGGGTCGCGCACCGCGGCGAGGCGCCCCGTGGTCGTGTACGCGAAGTCGCTGTAGGCGCCGCCGGGGTCGGCGATCTCGGCGAGCTGGCCGTTGGAGTTGTAATACAGGTGGCTGAGGGTGCCGTCCCAGTAGTCGACCTCGCACAAAGAACCCGCGGGCGGGTAGGAGAAACCGGCGGGCGGGTTGGCGCACGCCGGGCTGGCCCCGGTCGGGTCGGACGCGTACTCGAGGTTGATCGAGCGGCGCGACACCGGGTCGTTCACCGCGCTCAGCTGCCCCGGGCCGGCCGAGGCGGTCGAGTACGTATACGACGGCGCCGCGCGGTGGGCGTCGTCGAGCGCTGAGATGGCGCCGGTGAGCTGACCGGACGGGTTGAACGTGTAGATGATCCCGTCCGCCCCCGTGACGGTGACAGTCCCGGTCGATGACTGGGAGAGCACGTCGTCGTCGCCCGGCGGTGGCGCCCAGCCCGACGTTCCCGTCGTCTTGGTGAAATCGGTGACGTCGCCGTCGGGGCCGGTGAGGGTGATGTCGTCGGCGCCGATCTTGGCGGCGGTGTACGCCAGCGCGGTGTCGCCACCGAGGGACGCCTGCCACCCGGGGGGCATGTCGGGGGCGTGAGCGGACAGCCAGCTGGCCGGGATGTCACCGTAGTTGACCGGACCGGCCTCTTGGAGGTCTACCGCAGCGTTGCCCGCCGCCTGGTAGTAGTCGACGGTGATCGGCACCGCCGCGGCGGGCAGGTTCATCGCGGCGCTCCACGTCTCGGTGTACGCCTGGTTCTGCCAGTCGTTCACCACCTCGGCGCCGTTCACCCACACACGGATACCGTCGTCGGAGTACCCCCCGACGTACCAGTTGGACTGCGCGTAGGGCACGGTCAGATAGCCCTTCCACTCCACGCAGAAGTTGGTGGCGCCGATCACCCCCGGCATCGGGCTTCCCGTCCCCCAGTTGAAGTTGACCGCCGGGTCCGAGCGCACCGCGGTGGGCTGGCCCGCCGACCAGTTCGACGCCGGGTTGCAGTTGGCGTAGTACGACCCGACCAGGCCGTAGGGGTCCGGGGCGGCCGAGTTGTACGAGTAATGCATCCCGAGCGCCCCGCCGACCGTGTCGAAGCTGGGCCCGTCTTGGCTGTAGAACACGTTCCCGTTCGCCAGGTTCACCCCCAGCGGACCCTCCGAATCGGTCGGCGTGGCCGCCTGCGCACCGAGGCGCAGGTTGACCTTCAGCGCGAAACGCCCGGACGCCGGCACCGACGTCGTGCCCGCGACGCTGTCCCAGGTGTAGGCCTGCCAGTAGTAGGTGGTCCCGTCGGACAACGTGCCCGGCGGCGGGGTCCACGTCGTGGAGGTGACCCAACCCGAGTTGACCACCTGGCCCGACACCCCGTCAGGGTTCGTCGAAACCCGGAACCAGTAGCTCACCGCGTCGCCGTCGGCGTCGACAACAGGCGTCGTCGACAACACGGGGGTGGCCGACATCGACACCGCCGCGTTCGCCGGCGAAACCTGCGCCGACGGCGGAGGCGGGGTGTCATAGGTCACAAAGATCGTCGGGGTGGTGTTCACCCCGCCGTTCTCGACCGCCCCCAGCTTCACCATCGAGTCGGTCCCCGCCGTGTCCAAGTCCAAGCCGTTGTTCGGGGTGGACCCCTTCGCCCAGCCCGCCACCAGCGCGGTGAGCACATCGCCGGCGCAGTTCGACCCCTGGCAGCCCGCGTACGCCCAGTTCCCCGACGCCGGCGCCGTGTCGTTGATCCTCGGTGTCGCCCAATGCCCCGGAAGGGTGTTCCACGTCACCGAGCCCGCCGTCCACGACCCCTGCGTCTGCCAGATCGTGAACGGGGCGTTCGCGCCCGACTCGGCGAACACCCAGTCCTTCCACTGCGCCCCGAGGATCGTCTTGCCCGCCAGTTGAGACATGTCGAAATGCTGGAACGTGTAATCCTGCACGCTCGGATACACCGGATAGCCGACCACATCCACGTACGCCCCGACCGAGGTGTCGTACTGGGCGCCGCCGTTGTAGTTCGTCGACGGGTTGTTCTGCTGGGCGTAAGCGTCGTAGTCCCCCGCCATCGGCGGCCCCACGTTCAGCGTCGGGTCCACCCTCACCGCGAACACCCGGGCCGCGTCGTTCAACCACGTCGGGCTCACCGACACCGCCACGCTCGAAGCCGACAACACCGACAACGAAACCGGTGTCGCCGCCGAAGGCGTCGCCGAGTCCTGTGCTATCCCACCGGCGAGCGCCCCGACCTTGCGGCCCGCCACCATCACCGCCACCGACCCGTCCGGCTCCGCCTCCAAGGTCGCCCCCGCCAAAGTCACCGAAAGCACCCAAGACCCCGTCGGGTTCGCCCGACCCGCCACCAACACGTCCTCGACCCCCTGGCGGCCGAACACCTCCCACAGATCCAAACCGGGGGCGATCCCGTCATACCTGACAGTCGAACCGGTCACCACCCCCGCCACCCCCGCGGCGCCGCCCGCCACGCCGATCCCCGCCGACCAGCCCGACCCCGACGCCCGCAAAAGATCCGCGCCGCCGTCGCTCAGCGCCGCCGCGTCCAACGGCGCCGGGCCCGCCCGCTCCGCCAACCGCCCCGAAGACCCCACCGCTGCCAAAGACAGATCGAATGGGTGCCACGCCCCCGACGAGTCCTGGTAGTTCACCGCACCGGCCGAAACCGCCAACGTGTGCGTGCCATCCGAATTCAAATAGTCCGACGACGTGGCCGTGCGCCCCGAAAGCACCGACCCCGCGCCCCCATGCGAGCCCGGCGCCCCCAACGGCTTGCCCGCAACCGAAACCCCCGCCCCCAGCGAAGGCGCATAGGAATAATCCCCCGACGGCACATCCTTGGCCGGCGACGTCAACGGCGGCGACACCAACCCCGCCGGGCGGACCGACCCCCCAGCCGCCGCCACCGGCGGAGCCGCCACCACAACATCCAAACCCGCACCCACCAGCGCCGCCAACACCACGAGCGCAGCCAACCGCCTGGCCGTCCAAGACATTTTGCCCCTCTCCCCCACCCCACGCCACCGCCTGTGCAGCGGACAAGAATCGACCATACAGCAGCGCAAAACGGGACACAACTACCACTTTTCACGCAGACGCCAGATACCGTCCGCGGAATGGGCGGCGTCCCAACACCCTGTCCCCAACAAACCATCCCTTCGAATCCCGGTTTGCGCCAACGTCGTCCCACCGAATGCGTTTTCCCAGCTTTAACCAGCCACTCCGGGACGTGGTGGGCACAAGCTTGCACGGTACGGCATCCCACAAAATTCCCCACTCGTAATGCATAGACTGCGAGTCCAGTCTCGTCAAAAGAGAAGAGCCGTGCGACTTCCGTTCGGCGGTAGCGACGTAGACGGCGTCACCGTAGCGGGCGATTGACACAAGAGTTCCCAAGCGCCCTTGACGTCGGACCACGGTGACCTCGAGTGGACTGGTCTCGCGCTGTCGCCGCTCGGCGGAGCCCACCTCCAGCTTGTCGTCAGGCACTTTACGGATCAGGTCCGAACTCGGCCGATGCCAAGATACCCCCCCGGGGTAGAACAAATAATGATTGCTAGCGCAACGTTCTGGTCTAATACGGGACTAGAACGAGAGCCCAATAGACTTGATCAGACCGTCCCAGGCAGAATCTGCACCCTCCCTGGCCTGCTCTTTCGTACCAGACCGCCCGAGAAGTAGTCTTTGAAACGCCTTTCGAGACCGTCCGATTCGGCCGCTCTCGCATCCCTCCAGTGCTGCTCAAATATATTAGCATTAGCCGTCCAACTCGGGCGCTTGGAGCGTGGTGCCGCGTGCCGGATGCTGCTCAGCCCTGTCTGTTCAGCCCTGTCTGTTCAGCCAAGGGCCGGGAGCTGAGGTAGGGGACCTTCCGGGGTGCTATGGAGCGCGCCGGTGATCGGCCGTCCTGTCAGCCAGGCGAGGAGGTCGAACTCGTGGCCGGTGACGTGGATGGTGATCCGGTCGTGACCGTGGGTGACGCCGAGGGCCGGTCCCGGTCGCAGCGTGATGGCTGGTGCGCCGGCGCGGTCGCTGATCGAGTTGCTAACCCGTGCCAGTTCTTCGTCGATGAAGTCGGGCGGCCACTGGGCGGCGGTGTAGCCGGCGGCAAGGTCGACGTGGTGGTATTCGACCTCGAGCCGCATGCTGGTGACGGTTCCTCGCACCGGAGCCCGGTTGCCGCTGAGCCACGCCGCCGGCGCGTCCCACCTGTCGGCGGGGTGGGTGTCGATGGCGTGGACGAGCTCGTCGAAAGCGTGGCGGAGGTCGTCGCGAATGACGGCTGATGACCGGGCGGCACCTTCGTTGATCTCCCGCGCCCTCGTGGCCTCGCTTTCGTATTGCCGTCCCACTCGGCCGGCGCGGGCGGCGTCGAGGAGACGGGTGCGGGAGTCGGCGGCGCGGGCCAGGTGGGTGAGGACGTGGGCCCGGGTCCAATCCGGGAGCGCGGATTCGGCAACGAAATCGCCGCGGTCAAGCCTGGCGACGCTCGCCAGCAGGCGGATGATGCTGGCCCGCAGCTTGGTGACGTCCTCCGACAATGATGCGGTCATCGCTGCGAGCGGCGTCGCGACACGATTAGCGGCTGCCGGGCTACTGGCTCGGCTGCGGCGCCTTGCAGCTGGTCACCTTCGGGTTGACGCCGGCGTAGTTGAGCGGACCGGCGAGGATCGTCACTGTGATCGTGCCGACCGTCCCACAGTTGGCGGTCGTGCCGCTGCTGAAGTAGTGGCGCTGACCAGCGGCGATCGCCCCGATCACGAACCAGATGACGAGCAGGACCGCGACGAGCCCAGATGCTCCTCCTCTGTTCATGACTGCTCCTTTTGTCCTTCTTGGTCATTACGCATGTAATGACAGGGCGATTATGCCCGCCACGGCCTACACGAAACAGTTCGGCAGCGACCCGTCGTAGGGCGAGCCCAGAACGGTCAGTGGATGCAGCTCTGGTTGGCGGTCCCGAATCGATTCCCCTGCCAGACGTTGTTGTCGCAGGGGGGGATCAGATTGGAGTCCACCAAGTCGGCTCCCCTGGGGCTCATCTTCACATCGTTGTTGATTGCCAGATTGCCGATTATCCGGTTATCCGTCGAATTCTTTCCGACTGCGATGCCGCCTATCGCGTTACCGGTGACCGTATTACCCAGCACCGTATTGTTGTGCGGGTTGACCTGCCCGGCGGGACCGTTGAAGGTCACGAAGCGGATGCCGAATCCACCAGGGGGCCCACCGATCCCGAAGCCGTTGTCCTTCGACGTGTTACCTACTATGAGGTTGTCGGCGTTGGCGCCGGTCTGGTCACAGTTGCCGCTGCCGTTGCCCTGCCGGACACATACAGAGTCAACGAGGACGCCGTTCACTCCGTTGCCCTGCACCATGTTGGCGACCACGAGGTTGTAGGTGGCAGACGGACCTTCCAATCGGATTCCCATGTCCTCTTGGAAGACCGGGGTGCCCGGCACGCATGGAGGATCCTGGCTGGCACCGTCGGCGGGGCACAGGTCAGGCGTGTTGTTGTCCAAAATCTGATTATTGATTATGCGGTTCCGGCTGGCACCGGTGACCACCGCGTCAGATCCGTCGGGGCGGGTGACGAGCCCGATGATACCGACCCCGTCGAGCGGTCCATTGTGGTCCACGAGGTTGTTGGAGACCCGGTTGTCATTGGACCCAATGACGAGAATACCGTCGCCGTACTGCAGGAGATTGTTGTCGTTGCCGCCCGAGGGACCAATGTTGTCGTGAACGTCAAGGTTGGTGACGGCGTTGCCTTCGCCGCCGTTTACGACCACGCCGGCGTCGAACGAGTCAACCGAACCGCGGGTCACCTTGGCACCGTGCGTACGTTGGAGCAGGATGCCGATGGCCAAGCCTTGGTCACCGGTGCCCGATCCGAACACTCGGTGACCGCCGAGATCGAGCACCGTGGCGCGCCCGGTCACCGTGATCCCGACGGTGTCGGGCGGGCACGGCCCGACGTCGTGGGTCAGCACTGTCGAGTGGGAGATGGTCTCGCCGCACCCCAAAGTCGCGGCGCTCGCCACGCCAGCGGCGAGGCCGGCTGCCCCGGGACCGACGAAGGCGCTGCTGAGCAACAGCAAAGCCGACGTCATGCCGGTGACTTTGACCATGGTCCCTGTCTTCGATCGCTTCACGTCGAGTCCCTCCCCCTGGGTGTCCGCCTCGAGCGGCCGTAACCATAGACCAGCGGGGCGGGCAAGGTCGGCTCGTCCCATTTGGGCGGTCCTGGCTGAAGGCGGGGACCAGGCGGGGGCGGTGTCAGGACTCGGCACCCGCGCGCCGCCGCTCGGCGAACCATTCGCGCAGGACAGCGGCGCACTCGTCGCCGAGCACGCCCGCCACGACGGGGAGCTCGTGGTTGAGCCGGGGATCGGCGCACAGGTTGTACAGCGATCCGCACGCCCCCGCCTTGGGGTCGGCGGCCCCGAAAACAAGGCGTCCCACCCGGGCCGCCACCAGGGCGCCAGCGCACATCGGGCACGGCTCCAAGGTGACATACAGCGTGGTGTCGAGCAGGCGCCACCCCCCGCGACCCGCGGCGGCGGCGGCCGCTCTCATGGCGACGAGCTCGGCGTGCGCGGTCGGGTCTCCTGTCGTTTCCCGCCCGTTACCGGCCCGGGCTACCACCCGATCCCCCGCGACGATCACCGCCCCCACGGGCACCTCGCCTCGCACGCCCGCGGCGCGTGCCTCATCGAGGGCCAGGCCCATGGCATCGGCATCGAGCACGCCCGAACCGTACGGTAACCCGGCGCAGGAATTCGAGCCGAGACCGGCGAATCCATGAGGACAGACTGTTCGGGCGGCGCTGGGGCCGTCCGGCCGGCGCCGCGCGATCAGGCGGCCCGACGTCGACCCGGGTTACCCGCGGCCCGAGGGCCTGTCAGCTCGAGCGGGCATCCTGGGCGGCCATCCCGGAGGCGGTCCGGTCACGACACGTCGCGCACCAGCCCACCAGCGCGAAGTGGCGAGGGTCGGGGACGAAGCCGAGCTCGGCAAGGCCTGTGGCCATCCCTGTGAGCACCGTAGGCGGCGCCTCGACGACCGAGCCGCAAGCCTGACATACAAGGTGCAGGTGGCTCTGGTCGGCGAGGTGCCACTGGGCAGGCCCGTGGCCCATGTGGACGTGGTACACCACGCCGAGCGCCTGGAGGGCCTCCACCGTGCGGTAGACGGTGGTCAGGTGGATGTCGGGATGCTCGGCCTGAACGGCGCCGGCCAGATCCTCGACTGTGATATGGCGACCCGAGGCGAGCAGGGCTTCGATGATCAGGCGCCGGGCCGTGCTGGCGCGCCCGCCGTGCTCCCTGATCGAAGCGAGGATGACATCGGCCCTCCCTTCATTCACACCTACAACCCTACCGAGCACCGTTCTGCCCTTACCTACAAAGGCGAGCGTTGCTACGTCGACAATGGCTGTCGCCGACTCGGACGGATAACCTGGACCTTCGTTCCTCGGGGAGTCGACGTAGCAACGCTCGCCTTGGTAACGCCCGTGTGCCAGCCTGGCCGGCGTGTTGGACTCCGCCGATCTCGCTGACCGCCTGGACGGCCACCTACGTTCGTGGCTGGGTGAGTGGCCCCCGACCGGTCCAGTGACGGTGGTCGGATCCGACCGGCGCCGCCGACCGGCGTGGAACGGAGCCGTCTTCCCCCTTGCGGGGGTGGCCACACCTACCGGCGCCGTCTTGTCGGTGCCCCCCGACGTGGCTGACGCGGTCCGCCGGTTGGACCGAGCGGCCACCGCGGGTTCCGATCAAACCGAAGCCGCCGGCTTCACCGCAGTCGAGGCATCCATATCTCGGGTGCTCGCCGCCCTTCCGGGCTTGCTGGGCTTTCCCGACGCCAGGGTCGGAGGGGGCGTGTTCCGGTGGTGCCACACCCTCCAGGAATGGCCCGACGCCGGCGAATGGATCGATCCTGGCGACGGGCGGGTCCCGGAGTGGCTACGGCCCTTCAACGGGGAAGTACTCGTTGCATGGGACCGGCACGGGCACTACGCCGCCGGCGTGGGGCGCAAGATCCACGACCGCCACGGCCAGGAGATATCGGTGGGCACCGAAGCTGCCAACCGGGGCCGGGGCCTGGCCCGGCATCTGGTTGCCCAGGCGGCCAGGCGCATCGCAGAGGAGGGGGCGGTTGCCACCTACCTGCACCGGACCGACAATCCGGCTTCCGCCCGCGTCGCCGACGTGAGCGGCTTCCCCGACGAGGGCTGGAAAGTCATAGGGCTCCCCGCCGCCAGTTGACTCCGCTGAGCGCGTGCCTGCCACCCGCTCGATCCCCGCCGCCGCCTCGCCTGGTGCCGTCGCGGCGATCCAGCCGACCGGCGAGGTCTTTCCCCGACGTCGCCATCCCTCGGGGCCCGAGTTGCGCAATCACGATGGGCGGCGTTGACTTCCCCGAAGATGACCTCGCACCCGCACTGGGAGGACTTCCGCCTCGGCGAGACGATCGAGCTCGGCACCGTGGTGGCCGACCGGGACGAGATGATCGCCTTCGCCGAGCGCTACGACCCGCAGCCGTTCCACCTCTCCGACGAGGACAAACCGCCCTTCGGCGGCCTGGTGGCCAGCGGGTGGCTGACCGCCGCCCTGTGGATGCGCTTGTACGTGGATGCAGTCCTCGGTGGCGCCGACAGCCGGGGATCGCCCGGCCTCGACGACCTCCGCTGGCTGCTTCCCGTGCGCCCCGGCGACCGCCTCTCGGGGCGAATGACGGTAACCGGGACTCACCCCTCGGCCCGCCACGCCGACCGCGGCACCGTCCTTTTCGTGGCGGAGATGACCAGAGGCGACGGGGAAGCGGTGATGACGATGACCGGCCGGGGCCTGTTCGGCCGGCGCCCCGTGCACCGATAGACCGGTTCGGGTGGCGGCGAGGCGCGATGATCACCCCCGGAGATTCCTGTTAGCTTCGGGCCCGACCACCGGGGGATGTTGAGGAGAACACCGATGCCGCTAGTACTGCCCGCTCGTATCGGGAAGACCGGTGTCGCGCCGGTCCAGAGCCGGGTGCAGGGGGTGGGGACGTGCTGACCGCTCCACTTTGGCCGTCAAAGCCCACCGATCACGGTAGGACCACGCCCGTTCCGACTCCATCCGCGCCCGCCGGAGCAGCCCACGTCAGCATCGCCGCCCGCCGCCGGAGGGTCCTGTCCACGCTGGGAGCCGTCTTCGTTTTCTGCTTCTTGCTCGGCCTGGCACCCGGGCTCAGAGCTGCCTGGTGGGTGGCCGGGGCGGCCGTCGCCTTGGCCGCAGCCTACGTGGGCCTGCTTTCCCACGTGCGCGACCTGGCCGCCCAGCGGGAATGGACGCTGTCCGCCGACGCCGCGGCCTTGGCCTCCGGTGAGCCGGGATGGGAAGACTGGGCCGGCTGGGAGGCCCGGCGCGCCGGCAGCCGCCCCGCCGATATCGATGCCCGCCCCCCTGATCCGGCGGTGGCCGCGGCCACCCTGGGCCCATGGGCGCTGACCCGTTTCGCGGTCGCATACGCCGCCGCTTGGCTCCTCACACCGGTCATCGCGGTGGCCGAGCAGATAGCGGGAGGGGCGCGCGCTGACAGCCGGCGCCGCGTGTGGCTCGAGCACCTGGTCCGTCTCCAGGTCTTCGGGCGCCAGCAGTCCAAGAAGGCCCTCAGCCTGTCGGTGGTGGCGACTGCCGGCGTGGCCTCGATGGGCTCCCTGGCGGGTGCCGCCGGTGCCAGCCCGGCCGTCCACACCTCCGCGTTCAGCGCTGCCGCGGTCCCGGCCGCGCTCCCTGCCGCGGCGCCGGGCGCCGGCCGCTACACCGTGGTGCCCGGCGACACCCTGGGCCGGATCGCGGCGCGCTTTGGCACCACGGTAAACGCCCTGGCTTCCGCCAACCGGATCGCCAACCCCAACCTCATCTACGCCGGCCAGGTCCTCATCATCGACGCGGTCTCGGGGGGCTCGGGCCTGCTCGGAGGCGGTTCGGGTGGCGGGTCCGGGGGCGGTTCCGCCCTGGGCAGCTACACGATCCGGCTCGGCGACACCCTGGGTGCCATAGCGGCGCGATTCGGTACCACCGTCGGCGCGCTGGCGTCGACCAACGGCATCGCCAACCCCAACCTCATCTTCGCCGGCCAGGTGCTGCGCATCGGAGGCTCCGGCGGGACCACTGCGGCGCCGGTGGCTTCGCCCAGGCCCGTGGCCTCGCCGGCACCGGTGAGCCCGGCGCCGGTCACCGCTGCCGCCGTGGCTGTCCGGGTGGCTTTGGCCCAGGTGGGCAAGCCCTACCAGTGGGCCGGGGCGGGGCCGTCCAGCTTCGACTGCTCGGGCCTGGTGACTTACTCCTACGCCGCCGCGGGGATCTTTCTCACTCACTACACCGTGTCGCAGTACGACGAGACCATCCGTATCTCCGAGAACCAGCTGCAGCCCGGTGACCTGGTGTTCTACAACACCGGGGGCGGGGCGCAGCCCGGCCACGTGGTGATCTACATCGGCGGCGGACGGGTGGTGTCCGCCAACTCCCCCGGTACCCGCGTGCAGACCCAGTCGCTCGGATACGACGGCACGATCATGGGCTTCGGCCGGGTGCGCTGAGGGCGCCACCTGCGCACCGAGGACCAGATGCGTCCCGTCCCCGGCCGGGGCCGGGAGGGGTCGGGAGGGATTGACGTTCCTTACACCCGCGGGTGGGGTATGATGGCATAGCTCCGGGCGGCGCCCCGTCGGTCGTTGAGCGAGCGGGGTTTGCCAGGCGAGGGGACCCGGAGGCAAGGGGACGACAGACGCTGGGCGTGTCCCAGCGAGACAAGGAACCGCGTTGCAAGCAACGGATCTCGAGGTCCTGGCCGGCGCCGAGGCCTCCGGGTGGGCCACCGACGCAGAGGTGGCGACGCTGCGGGCCGAGCCCGAGGAGTGGGCGCAGGCCCTGCGCCGCCTGCTCACATTCACCGAGGAGGGCCTGGCCGCGGCCGGGCACCTGGCCGCCGGCGAGCGGGAGCAGGTGGTGGCCGACTTCCGAACCGAGCTCGACAACCTGTCCAACGCCTTGTGCCGCCTGACCGGGGAGGACCGCCGGAGGCGGCCACCGGGCCCGGGAGGCGAGACGCAGGCCGGTGCGGATACCCGAAGCGGCGTCGGGGAGGGCGCCCCGGCCGTCGACCTGCCTACCCAGCCCGCGCTGCACGGCTCATGGGCAGCCGGGCGCATAGTGGTGTGGGCAGGCTCACCCGGCGGGGGCCCGGCGTCCGCCGAGGTCCGCGACGACCTGCTCGGCGTCCTCGATGCCGGCGCCGTGCCGTGGAAGCCGAGCGCAGACGTCGCCCTTCCCGGCGGTGCCTCGGCGCCGGCGCGCTCGGCACCGGTGGAGGACATCCTGGGCTGGCTCGTTGGTGTGGGCAACACCGACTCGCCGGCGGTGGGCAACAGCCTGCGCTGGCTGAGCGAGGTGGCCCGTTGGGGCACCGAGTTGGTGGCCCAGGGACGGGTGGTACCGTCGCTGCGCCGGGCGGGGGGCGGGCGGGGATCGACGAAACGACCCACCGAGCGCTACCGGGTGAAGTGGTTGCCCGCCCTGGTGGACGCCAGGCACATGCGCCGGCTGGTCCAGACTGCGCCGGGCGCACTCGCCGCAGTGGAGCGCACCATCACTCCCGACGCCCTGTGCCGCAGCCTGCTCGGCATAGTGGTGGACGCCATCTGCCGGGCGGGGGCCGGTCGCCTCGTGACTCCGGCCACCGCCGAGGTGGCCCGCAGCCGGACCGAGGTCGCCGAAGCGGTGCTGTCGGGTCTCGACGGCGCCCCCTTCGCCGCCGTGCCCGACCACGCGGGCGCGCTCGCCGACCGTCTGAACGAGTGGACGACAGCGGTCACCGGGGAGTCCCCGTTCGGCCTCGAGGTCCGCCTCGACGCCCCCCAGGACGACGGCGGTTGGCTGCTGTCGGTCGAGGTGACGGGTATCGAGCGCCAGCCCTTACCCGTCGAGCGGGCCCTGACCATCGTGGCGCGCCACCAGATGCGCCAGGTCGACGGGCTGGTCCAGCGGGCCGAGCGCCTCCTGCCGGCGCTGCGCCGGCCGAGCACACGGCGCGGCCAGGTGATCCTCTCGGGCGACGAGGCGGCCGAGATGCTCTTCGGAGGCGCCGACGTCCTCGTCGGCGCCGGCTTCGACGTCCGCCTGCCCGCCTTTTCCCGCCGCCGCCCCCGCCCCCGGCTTCGCCTGTTCGCCGACGACTCCGGCCGCCCGAGCTCGGTGGGGGTGCGCCAGCTGTCCAACGTGCGCTGGTCGGTGCTGTTCGGCGACACCGAGCTCGACGTCAAGGAGATCGCCCGCCTGGCCGCCGAGGCCCGACCCCTCGTGCAGGTAAACGGTCGCTGGGTACGCGTCGAGCAGGCCGACCTCACCGCCGCCGCCAGCGCCCTGCGCGAGCGCGCCAAGATCACCGAGCTGTCCGGGGCGGCCATCGTCCGTCAGGCCGTGGGCCTCGGGGGCGGGACACTCGGTGGCCCCGTGGATGTGGTGGGATCCGGGTGGGCCGTCGATCTGGTGCGCGGCACCACCGTCAACCCACCCCGTCCCCTCGTCGAGCCGGAAGGCTTCCGCGGCGAGCTGCGCTCGTACCAGGCCGAAGCCGCCGGGTGGTTGGCGTTCCTCGACCGGGCGGGCCTGGGGGGGTGCCTGGCCATGGACATGGGCTTGGGCAAGACCCCGACGGTCCTAGCCCACCTCCTGGCCAATAGGGGCGACGGGCCCTCCCTGGTGGTGTGCCCCCCGGCGGTGCTCGGCAACTGGGCGGCCGAGGCGGCCCGCTTCACGCCTGCGCTGCAAGTCGAGATCCACCACGGCGCCACCCGGTCGGAGGCGGCGGAGCTGTCGGGGGTGGCAGCCCGGGCCGACATCGTGCTCACCACCTACACCACAGCCATGAGAGACGCCGACGCCCTGGCGACCGTCGAATGGCACCGCGTGATCGTCGACGAGGCCCAGTCGATCAAGAACGCGTCCAGTGACACCGCGCAAGCCCTGCGCCGGATCCCGGCCCGCAGCCGCCTGGCGATGACCGGTACCCCGGTGGAGAACGGGTTG
This sequence comes from Acidimicrobiales bacterium, assembly GCA_035552775.1. Classification (GTDB taxonomy): domain Bacteria; phylum Actinomycetota; class Acidimicrobiia; order Acidimicrobiales; family Palsa-688; genus DASZKW01. The sequence continues at coordinate 15,415 of DASZKW010000115.1, forward strand.
GGTGACCTGTGGGCCATCCTCGACTTCACCAACCCGGGCCTGGTCGGGCCCCGCAACGCCTTCATCGAACAGCTGTCGCGCTCCAACGACGGCGAACCGGCGGCGGAGCGGGCGCTGCGCGCCCTCAACGGGCTTCTCGTGTTCCGCCGGACCAAGACGGAGCCGGCCATCGCCGCCGAGTTGTCGGACAAGATCGACGTGCTCGACCACTGCACCCTGACACCCGAGCAGGTCGGGCTGTACCAGGCCATCCTCGACCGCCTTCTCGACGGCCACCTCGACACGGAGGACATCAACGCCCGCAAGGCGCACGTCCTGGCCGCCATCACCGCCCTCAAGCAGGTCTGCGACCATCCCGCCGCCTACATCCGCGACGACACGACGCCCCTCGCCGGGCGCTCGGGGAAACTGGAGCGCCTGGAGGAGATCGTCCACAATGTGTTCGCCGCCGGCGAGCGGGTCTTGATATTCACCCACTTCGCCAAGTGGGGGGACAAGCTCGCCACCTACCTGACCGAGCGGACCGGAATGCCCATCGCCTGCTACCACGGCGGACTGGCCCGCGGAGCCCGGGACCGCCTGGTGAGCGAGTTCCAGTCAGGCACCGGACCGGGCGCGCTGGTCCTGTCGCTCAAGGCCGGAGGAGCCGGTCTCAACCTGACGGCGGCAAGCCACGTGGTCCTCTACGACCGTTGGTGGAACCCGGCGGTCGAGGACCAGGCCCGGGATCGGGCGTGGCGGATCGGCCAGACCAAGACGGTGATCTCCCACCGCCTGGTGTGCCCTGGGACCATCGACGAGCGGGTTGAAGAGGTGGTGGCAGGCAAGCGCCACATCGCCAACCTGGTGCTGCCCGCCCGTAGCAGCCTGGGCGACATCGACCGCGACCAGTTGCGCACCGCGTTGGGCCTGACCGGCGACGTCCTGGTCGACGAGGGCGGGACGGACGAGGCGGCAGAGGGCGACGAGGAGGCGGCGTGAACAAGCGCAAGCGCAGCAGCGGCCCCCCGGCTCCCTCCAAGGAGACCGACGTCCTGGGGTTCTGGGGGTTGAAGACCCCACCCGAGGGGCCCGGCGACGCGACGCTCATACGTCCCACGTCGGACCCGGGAGCGATCCCCCGTTCGCTCGGCGACCCCCCGCTGCCGGTGCGCCCCGGCGTGGCCGAAGCCCACCTGGCCGCGGTGTATGAGGAGGCGGTCCGTGCCGCCACCGCCCTGGCCGCGGTAAACGGGCTCCTGGCTCCCGCCGGCGACGACATCGACGGGTAGCCATTTCCGCGTCCCGAGGACTTTGAGATAGTTCTCGGGGCAGCGCCCGTTCCGCGAGGAGAGCGGGAACCGCAGCACCCCGCGGCGTCGTCGGACAAGCATGCGCCCCACGACCCAAGTCCTAGCCGCCTCCGTCACCGTCGCCGTGATCGCCCTAGCCGGCTGCGGCACCGACCACGCCGTCAGCGGGACGGCCCCGCCGGGCGCCACCGCCCCGGCACCGGCTCTCCTCGCCACCGCCCCCGCCGCATCCACCCCGTCGGTCCCCGCCGCGGGCAGCACCATCACCACCGAGGGGACAGGCGCAGTGTCGGGTACCCCCAATGTCATGACCGTCAGCATCGGCGTGCAGACGACGGCGCCCCGCGCCGGCGACGCCCTGAGCCAGAACAACACGGTGGCGACTGCGGTGCAGGCGGTGCTGGCCCGAGACGGCGTCGCCGTGGCCGACATCCAGACGGGTGAACTTTCCTTGTACGCCCAGCAACAAGACGGATCCGCCTCCACCGTCGGTGGCTACCAGGTGAGCGATGTGGTCACCGCCACCCTGCGCAACCTGGGCAAAGCCGGCAGCGTGATCGACGACGCGCTCGCCGCCGCCGGCGACGCCGGACGCCTGCAAGGGGTTTCGTTCTCCGTCGCCGACGACAGCCCCCTGCTGTCGCGGGCACGCCAGCAGGCCGTCGCCTCCGCCCGCCAGGACGCCCAGGAGATGGCCTCCGCCGCGGGCGTGAAGCTGGTGGGTCTGCGCTCCCTCAGTGACCAGACCAGCAGCGGCGTCCCCTACGCCACTGCCGGCCAGCCGTTCGCCGCGGGTGCGCATACGGCGTCGGCGGCCCCAGTTCCCGTCCAACCCGGCACCCAGCAGACGACCGTGCAGGTCACCGCGGTGTGGGACGTCAGCCCCTGATTCCGCCGCCGGGGCGCGCACGCTAGTTGCATGCAGGCGTCGCGGTACCCGGCGTCGGCGTACGTGTCGAGTCGGGGCCGGTGAGGCGTTGGCCTGTACGGATCAGCAACGATCCAATCTGACGTTTTACTGGACGGCGTGATCGACGAGGGCCGACAGCGGCCTGGCCTTCACTGAAGCCGCGGGCTACAAGGCGGTGGGCTTCGGCCACCTGCTTAAGGTCGTGCTCGTGGTCCGCCGCCAGTTGTTGGGCAATCCAAGGGGGCGTGTTCACACCCGGCAGCATACCGGCAAAAAGTGCGCGTGCCCGCATATATCTTGATATAGTTATCTGGCTATGCCACTGATCTACGATGACCCGCCCCCAGCCGGCCCACAAGTCACCATCGGGGGCTCGGCGGCAGTCGAGCTCGAGTGGGCGCTGACCGCGGCAGGGCGCCCCGATTACCAACGGGATCACGCCGCGCTTGCCGCTGTCTACACGGCCATGCCCCGCCTGCGCGAGCGCGTCAGGTCTTTCTGGGACGGTGACGGGACATCGAGTTGCGGATGCTTCCTCGAGCTGCTGGTGCTCGCCCACCACGGCAGCCTGTTGCTGTCCACGGATGCCGGCGTGCTCATCGACCGTCTCGACGACCTGTGCACGACTGCGCCCCACGACCTGACGCTGGCGTCGGAAACGAGCGAGGACCGCGCCACCGTCCTGGCCCGGTTGGACCACCTTCGGTCATCGCCAACCCTGCGCCGTCGCTACGTGAAGCTCATAGGCGACGTCTGGGAAGCGGTGCGCTCCACCTGGGAGCAGGACGGCCGTCCCGCGGTGGAATCGGCCGTCGCGGCGCGGCGGCGGCTCCTAACCAAAGGAGCGCCCTGGCCCGAGGTCGCCTCCGGCGGATACAGCGTGAACGGGCTCATGGAGCAGCTGGTCGAGGCCATGAGACCCGACGACCACCTGGTGGTCGTGCCCGCCTATTTCAACCACAAGGGCCTGCTGGTCGAGCTCCCCGGAGTCGTTGTCGTGGGGGTTTCGTCCCAGCCTTCAGCGATCGACGCGCGCGCGCGCACCGAGGCCCTTGCGCGTCGGATCAAAATACTCGGCGACCCCACCCGCCTGGCCATCCTCGACACCTTGACCACCACCCCCCGGACCGTCACCGAGTTGGCAGCCACGTTCCAGCTGGCCCAGCCCACCGTCAGCAATCACGTCAAAATGCTCCGCGATGCCGGTCTGGTGGGCGCTGCGCCGGGCCGACCGCGCCGCGAGCTCGCCGTCCAACACGACGTGGCGGACGAGCTGGTCCAGCAGTTGCAAGCGGTGCTCGCCGCTCCCTCGGTCCCCTGAGCCAGACCGCCCATGTCCGACCAGCGACCACCCCGGGGCGAAATGGATCTGAGCAGCGGTCACCCACGAAGACGGCGAAACGTCATTAGCGCGGGCAGGGTTCGAACCGCGGAGGGTGGGTATGGTTCCGGCGCACTAACCATGCAAGCCCAAGGGAGGCGTAAGTGATCGCAGTTGGTGTCATTTTGCTCATTATCGGGTTTTTGACCAAGATAGCGATACTTTGGTCAATTGGGATCCTGGTGCTCATTGTCGGTCTTATTCTTCTCCTCGCCGGGTCGGTCGGCCACGCGGTCGGAGGCCGGCGCCACTACTACTGACCGGCCGAGCCTGGGCGCGGCCGATTCGGGGCCTAGTCGGCCACGGTGTCGTAACCGGTCCGGACCGACGGGGCCTCGCCGTAGGCGGGGTGCCCATTCCCGTCGGTCCGTGTCGGCACCGTTGCAGATACCGCCCGCGCCTCGCTCTGTAGGTTCGGGCTGGGATACTTGCCACATGAGGCGGAAACCCAAGGCGTCCTTGACGGATGTTTACGCTCGTATCCCCGAGGTGCGCTGCAAGGGACTCTGCATAGAGTCCTGTGGCCCCATCGCCATGTCGAACGACGAGGACCGCCGACTCCAGGAGCTGGAGGTCACGATCCCGTCGATGGCCGACGGTGTCGCGGCCGTTGAGCGCGGTGAGGAGTACTACTGTCCCGCCCTACGCGACGGGCGGTGCAGCGTGTACGCCGATCGACCGACGATCTGTCGCCTGTGGGGGGCGACGAAGTCGATGCCGTGCCCGCACGGGTGCACGCCGCAGAACGCCTTGAGCCAGCAGGAAAGCTTCGAGCTTCTGGCTCTGGCCGGCCGTGCCGGCGGCGGAATGGCGGCTCGCTTTTTCAATCCGGGGTGAGCCCGCTGCCGACAACAGATTGAGAGCGCAGACCTCCGACCCGTCGGGATCGTGCGGGATAGGTTTAAAGGCAGCTGATCTGGGAGGGCGCTTTGGCTGCACCGGTAACCCGGGTGGTGATCATGGTCCAGGAAAACCACACCATGGACAACTATTTCCGGTCGATGGCGCCCTGGGGGGCGAACGTGGTCACGGACTGGCCTGTCCAGCCCAACCCCGCGGCGCGCGACCAGAACCACAACCGCGCTGCTTACTACAAGTGGTGGAGAGGGCAAGGCACCGCCACCCGGACCCAGTTCGACACGATGGCGGTACTGCCGTATTACCTGTGGCTGGCCATACACGGGACGCTGTTCGAGAACCACTGCTCCGGTTTCGGGACCAACTCCACGCCGAACCACCTGCTCGTCCTCGGCGGCCAATCCCCTACCTTGCGCAACCCGCCATGGGGTTCGGCATCGCCGGTCTGGGATCTGCCGTCCCTCCCTGGCCTGGCCGGCGACCACCAGATCGGGTGGCGGGCTTACGCCGGCAAGGACAAGTACCCCTTCACCTTCTACCAGCAGCTGGTCGGGAGCGCCAACATCACGGCGTCTGATCAGTTCGCCACCGATGCCGCCGCCGGTGCCCTGCCCCCATTGTGCTTCTTGTACCACGACGCCCCCAACGACGAGCACCCCCCGGCCGACGTCACCCTGGGCCAGCACGCCATCTGGACCGCAGTGGACGCGGTGGTATCGGCCGGGCAGTGGAACGAGACGGTGTTCCTGTTGACCTGGGACGATTGGGGTGGCTGGGACGACCACGTGGCGACACCGGCGGTGGAGTACACACCGGACAACGTGCAGTTGGCCTACGGCCCCCGGGTACCGCTGCTCATGTTCGGTGGATGCGTGCCCGCCGGGATAGACAGCCGTTGGTGCTCGCACGTCAGCGTCCCCAAGACGGCCATGCAGCTACTCGGGCTCCCGGCCCTGGGCGTGCCTCGCCTCGACGGCGACCGGGGCCTGGCGGACCGGTTGGCGACCACGCCGGTCATGCCGGCCCCCCCGGCCCTCGGTACCCCCGTCAACCTGCCCGGACCGCCGTCACCGCCGCGTCCGCCCAGCCCCCTGCCCCCACCGCCCGCCGGGGCGCCGCGGCCCGTCGGCCCGGTCATCCTGCGCAACGGCACCACCCTGGCGCCCCCGAACGACCAGCCCCTGCCACAACAGCCGGCACCCCCGGTCCGGGGGTAGTCCTCACACGGCCCGCGTCACAGGGCTGTCCCGGAGTTGGTCATGCTACCAGGGCCCTACTACCAGTAGCATCCAAGTATGAAGCTCAGTGTCAGCCTTCCAGGCGAGGACGTCGAGTTCCTTGACGCCTACGCGAACGAGCAGGGATTTGCCTCTCGGTCCGCGGTTCTGCACAAGGCCGTCCGCCTTCTACGGGGCGCGCAACTCGGCGCCGCCTACGAGGAGGCCTTCGTCGAGTGGGGGCAGACTGGCGAGGGCGAAGTGTGGGAAGCGGCCGTCGGCGACGGTCTAGCGGCTGATGCAGCGAGCTGAGATCCGCCTCGTCAACTTGGAACCCGTCGAAGGAGCAGAGGCCAACAAGCGTCGACCAGCGGTCATCGTCAGCAACGACGGCGCCAACACCACCGCGGCCCGCCTGGGCCACGGGGTGATCACGGTCGTGCCCGTGACATCGAACATCGCCCGCGTCTATCCCTTCCAGGTCCTGCTGCGAGCCGCCGAGACAGGTCTACGACGAGACTCCAAGGCACAGGCAGAGCAGGTCCGAGCCGTTTCCGTTCAGCGTGTGGGGCCCCGACTCGGAGTGGTTTCGCCCGAGGTGATGACAAACCTTGACGAAGCGCTCCGCCTACACCTGGCCCTATGACCTTCCGCCACGCCGGCCTGAGTCGATCGGACCGCGACCAGGGACCCCGCAGCGGAGAGGGTGGGATTTGAACCCACGGTGGGTTGCCCCACACACGATTTCCAATCGTGCCGATTCGGCCGCTCTCGCACCCCTCCTCGTAGCCCGGTCAGGCTATCGTGTCCGGGACAGGCCTGGCGCCGGGCGCGGCGGTTGGGTCCTGCGCAATGGAGCACCGTGAACCGAGTCAGGGCCTGACGGCAGCAGCTCTCAGCGGATCGCGACATGTGCCGCAGATCGCCTGACCGCCGCGCCGGGTGCCAGGCCTGCTGCGTTACTTCGGCGGTCCTACCCCTGCCGTAGGCTTGTTGCTCGTGGCTGACCCGTGCGACGCTCCCCTGTCCGGTCCCGCCGACGCCGAGCAGGTGTTCCAGTCCCTGTACCGCCGCTACCGGCCGCAGCGCTTCGCCGAAGTCCTTGGCCAGGAGCACGTGACACGGGCCCTGATCAACGCCGTACGCGACGCCAAGGTGGCCCACGCCTACTTGTTCAGCGGCCCGCGGGGCACGGGTAAGACCTCCACGGCGCGCATCTTGGCGATGGCGCTCAACTGCGAGCACCCCTCACAGGGCGAGCCCGACGGGACCTGCAGCTCGTGTGTCGAGATTCGCCGGGGAGCATCTCTGGACGTCCACGAGCTAGACGCGGCGTCCAACCGCAAGCTCGACGAGATGCGCGACCTCCTTTCGCGCGTCGCCCTCGGCGCCCGCGGGAGATGGAAGGTCTACATAGTCGACGAGGTTCACCAGCTCACCGCCGACGCCGCCAGCGCCTTGTTGAAGACCTTGGAGGAGCCACCCGCACACGTGGTCTTCGTCCTGGCTACCACAGACCCCCAGAAGGTGCTCCCGACGATCCGCAGCCGCACCCAGCACTTCGAGTTCAGGTTGTTGTCCTCCGACGTGCTCGGGGATCTGCTTCGCGACGTCAACGGCAAGGCCGCCCTCGGCGTCCCCCCCGAGGCCATCGACCTGGTCGTACGCCGCGGCCACGGCTCGGCACGCGACGCTCTGTCGGTCCTCGACCAGGTGGCCGCCGCCGGCACCGTAGAGGACGAAGCGACAGTCGTCGGAGAGATCACCGACGCCCTCGCGGACCGCGACGCCGGACGGGTCCTGGTGGCGGTGGCCGAAGCCATGTCGGCGGGCCATGATCCCCGCCGACTCGGAACCGACCTGCTCGGTCATCTCCGCAACGGCTTCCTCGCCACCCAGGCGCGCCAGCTCGTGCTCCTCGCCGACGACGCCGTGGCCGAGGTGGAGGCCCAGGCCCGCCGCCTCGGCCTGCCCGGCGTGGTGCGGGCCATGGAGGAGATAGGCCAGGCCCTGGCCGACATGCGTGACTCCGTCGACCCCCGGGTGACCCTGGAGGTGGCGCTGGTACGGATCGCGCATCCCGGCGCCGATGCGTCACCCGCCGCCGTGCTCGAGCGCCTCGAGCGCCTCGAGCGCCGCCTCGACGGGGTACCGGCCGCCTCACCGCCGCCCCCCGGGCCGCCCCCACCCCCCACCCGTTCCCCGGCGCCCGATCCCGCAGCCCGGCCGGCGCCCCCTGGCGGCGCGGCCCCGGTCGGGGCGATCGACTCAGGGGCGCCGTCCACCGCCGAATCGTCGCTCGCCTCGTCGCGGGCCGCGCTAGGGGCCCCCCAGCGCCGCCCGGCCGCCTCGAGCACCCCGCCCGTCCGTTCCGTACCGCCCGCCCGTTCCGCCGCGCCGGCCCGCTCCGCGTCACCAGGCCAGTCGCCCCCACTGGGCCGGCCCGGGCCGTCAGCACAGGCTGGCGGCCAGGGCACCGGCACCTCCGCAATGCCCAGTCGCGACGATCTGACCACCGCATGGGGTGACGCCGTGCTGCCCAGCCTGCGGGCTCCGGTGCGTGCGTTCCTGGCATCAGGCCGGTTCGTGGACGTCGAAACGGGCACCGCCGTCTACGCCCTTCCCGACGCCCCGCTGTTGCCTCGAGCCCAGACGGTCAAGGGCGAAGCCGAGGCGGCCCTCACTGCCCATTTCGGTTACCCGGTCGCCATCCGCTTGATCCACGACTCCAAGGCACCACCAGGCGCCGGCAACCCGCCGGACCCCGTGGGCCACCCGGAGACCTCCGGCGCCCCCGACAACACGAACCCCCCCACCCCGACCCCCGACATCCCGACCGCCGGCTACCCGGGCGCCCGTCATCCCGCCGACGACGACGCTGACCGCTACGACCTCGACGAACTGCGAGACGCCGGACCGGCAGTAATGTCGCCAGAGCAGCGCCTGCTCGAGGCGTTCCCCGGCGCCCAGGAGGTGAACCCGTGATGGCCCAACTCCCCGGACCCCTCCCGGAGCCTTCCCCCGACCCGCTCTCCGAACCGGGCCACGACCCGCTTTCCGAACCGGGCCACGAGCCGCTTTCCGAACCGGGCCAGGGTGCCGGCAACGACGCCGGCAACGACGCCGGCACCGATGCCGGCGCTGATTACGGGGCCGACGCAGGTATCGACCTCACCTCTTTGCTTTCTCAGATCGGCCAGGTCCAGCAGAACCTCCAGGACGCGCAGGCGTCGGCCGCCGCCCAGGTGGTCGAGGGATCCTCCGGGGGCGGGATGGTCAAGGTGGGCATGACCGGCGGCCTGGACTTCAGGTCGGTCACCATCAACCCGGCGGTGATCAACCCCGCCGATCCCGACCTGCTTTCCGACCTCGTCCTCGCTGCGGTGCGCGACGCGGTCGAGAAGGCCAACGAACTGCAACGCCAGGCGCTCGGCAGCTTCGACCCGAGCGCCGGACTCGGCGGCCTCGGGGGACTCCTCGGCGGCCCCGAGCCGCCCGGCTAATTTTGGGCGAAATGTATGCCGCCGCCGTCCAGGATCTCATCGACGAGCTGGGCCGGCTACCCGGGGTGGGACCCAAGTCCGCCCAGCGCATCGCCTTCCACCTCCTCAAGCTGGCGTCGGAGGACGCCCTGCGCCTCGCCCGCGCCATCGCCGTGGTCAAGGAACGGGTGTCGTGGTGCCGGCGGTGCTTCAACATCGCCGAGGGCGGCGAAGACGCCCAATGCGGCATCTGCACCGACCCCCGCCGCGACCCATCGACGCTGTGCGTGGTCGAAGAACCCCGCGACCTGGTCGCCGTCGAGAAGACCAGGGAGTTCAACGGTCTCTACCACGTCCTGCAGGGCGCCATCAGCCCCATCGACGGGGTGGGTCCCGAACAACTTCGCATCCGGGAACTGCTCGCCCGCATCGACACCGAGAACATCACCGAGTTGATTCTTTGCACCAACCCGAACATCGAGGGTGACGCCACCGCCCTGTACCTCGGGGCACTCCTGAAGCACCTACCGCTGAAGGTGACCCGCATCGCCAGTGGGCTGCCCGTCGGAGGTGACCTGGAGTACGCCGACGAGCTCACCTTGGGCCGGGCCCTGGAGGGACGACGCGACGTCAGTGGCTGACATCGACCTGCCCGTGGACCTGGAGACGGTGACAGTCGCCGAGCTCGCTCGCCACCTCGACGCCGGTACGTTCACCAGCGTCGACCTCGTCGAGGCCTCCTTGGCCAGCATCGAAGCCCTCGACCGGCGCGGCCCCTCGCTGCACGCGGTTGGCGCTGTCGTCCCCGGCGCCCGGGAGCAAGCCGCCCGCGCCGACGCCGACCGGCGGCGGGGGAAGCAAGGAACACTGGTGGGCATCCCCGTGCTGGTGAAGGACAACATCGACGTCGCCGGCATGGCCACCACCGCCGGATCGCTGGCCCTCGAAGGCTCCACGCCCGCCGGGGACGCGCCGATCGTGACCGCCCTTCGCCGAGCCGGCGCGGTGATCCTCGGCAAGGCCAACCTGACGGAGTTCGCCAACTTCATGGCCACCGACATGCCGAGCGGCTACAGCTCGCTCGCCGGCCAGGTCCTCAACCCCTACGACGTCAGCGTGACGCCGAGCGGGTCCAGCTCCGGCTCCGCCGCCGCAGTGGCGACGGGCCTGAGCGCGCTCGCCGTCGGCACCGAGACCTCGGGTTCGATACTCGCCCCCGCCGAGGCCCAGTCGGTGGTGGGGATCAAACCGACCGCCGGCCTGGTCAGCCGGACCGGAATCGTGCCCATATCCCACACCCAGGACACCGCCGGCCCCATCGCCCGCACGGTCGCCGACGCCGCGGCCCTGCTCGACGCCATGGTCGACGCCGGCTCAAGCACCTCCGCCGCACTGAGCCCCGGCGCTCTCGCCGGTGCCCGCCTGGGCGTGGTCACCAGCTTCGACGGCAAGCTGTCGCCCGACCAGATCGCCCTGTGGGAGGACGCACGGCGCGCCCTGGCCGATCGAGGCGCCACGCTCGTACCCGTCGAGCTGCCCGCCCCGGAGGGCGAGTGGACAGTCCTCACCTTCGAGTTCCGCGACGACCTCGACAGCTACCTCCGCAACCTGCCCGACGGCGCCCCGATGCGCAGCCTGGCCGAGGTCGTCGCCTTCAACCGGGCCCACGCCGGCGCCATGCTCAAGTACGGGCAGGCCCGGCTCCTCGACTCCCTGGCCGTCGACACCGCCGCCGGGTCCCGGGACCGGGCCCGCTACGAGGCCGCCCGGGCCTCCGACCTGGCGGAGACCAAGGAGCGCATCGACGCGGCGATGGCCACCGCCGACCTCGGGGCGCTGGTTTACCCGGAGGTCGAGGGCTACGACACGGGTGCCCGGGCCGGCTACCCCTCCGTCACGGTCCCCGCCGGGTACCGGGAGTCCAACCGCCGGCCCTTCGGTGTGCAGTTCCTCGGCCGTGCCTTCGCCGAGACCGTCCTCATCGCCTACGCCTACGACTTCGAGCAGGCCACCCTGTTGCGCCGGCCGCCGTCGGAGGTGAATCCCAGCTTGTTCCGCTCGGCACTACCGGCGCCCCCAAGATGAGCGCACGCGCCACCAAGACGAGCGCACGCGCCGCCAAGACGAGCGCACGCGCCACCAAGACGAGCGCACGCGCCACCAAGACGAGCGCACGCGCCGCCAAGACGAGCGCACGCGCCACCAAGACGAGCCCAGGTACGCCGAGACGAGCCCAGGTGCCCCCAAAATGAGAGCGCCAGCCGGGCTCACCCGCGTCGCCTTGGCAGCAGCGGTATCGGCCGCGCTCTTCGCAGGCTGTGGCAGCCCCGCTGTGAGCGCGGGCGCGAAGGCGCCCGGCGCCTCCACCACGCAGCCACCTGCCGGCGTTCCCCGAGCGACCACGTCCACAACCCGCGGACCGACCGGCGCACCGGCCACGACATCGGGGGCGGACCCGACCACCACGACGCTGACCCCACTCGCGCGGGCGCGGATCGAGCCACCGCCCTATCCGGTCGTGCAGGTGACGGTGCCGCTGGTAGACACCACCCGGCCAACGGTGAGCCACGGGCGCACGATCAGCGCGTCGCGCGCCCTCACCACCCTCGTCTGGGTGCCGGAGGAGCCAGGGAGGTGGCCGCTCGTGGTGTTCAGCCACGGCTTCGACGTGGGCCCGTTGACCTATGAGGCGCTCCTTCGGGCGTGGGCGGCGCACGGCTACGTCGTGGCCGCGCCCGAGTTCCCCCTCACCGACCCCGCCCTCGCCGGCGCCAACCTGGACGAGAACGACATCGACAACCAGCCGGCCGACGTCCGCTTCGTCACCGACACTCTCGTCTCGCCCGGACAGCCGCTGGCGGCGAAGATCGACGCCTCACGGGTGGCGGTCGCCGGTCACAGCGACGGGGCGGAGGCGGCGCTGGCGGCCAGCGTGGACCCGACGCCGGCCGGCGCGCCCGCCTACCGGGCGGTCATCGCCATGTCCGTGTCGCCCCTCGCCGGGACCGCGCCCACCGCCAACCCGCCGCTGCTCGTGACCCAAGGGGACGTGGACACCATCAATCCGCCCGCCCTCGGGTACCAGACCTGGAACCAGGCGGCGTCACCCAAGTACCTGGACGTGCTCCACGGGGGTGGCCACCTGCCGCCCCTGGAAGCAGGCAGCGGGTGGCTGCCGGGCGTGGAGGCGCTGAGCGAGGCGTTCCTGGACTACTACGTCGCCGGCGACGGTACCGAGAAGGCGATCATCGGGGCGGGTGTGTCGCCCCTCGCCACCCTGCAGGCAGGCTGAGGGCCGCCACGCCCCAACCCGGCCACGCCCCAACCCGGCCACGCCCCAACCCGGCCACGCCGTCCCCGGCCGGCTACGCGACCCTGACCACCAGGGCGTCGCCCTGGCCTCCGCCGCCGCACAGCGCCGCCACCCCGACGCCGCCCCCCCGACGTCCCAGCTCGTGGCAGAGGGTGAGGGCCAGGCGGTTGCCCGTCGCCCCGATGGGGTGACCGAGGGCCACCGCACCGCCGTTGACGTTGACCAGTTGGGGATCCACGCCGAGGTCGTCGATCGACGCGAGGGTCACGGCGGCAAAAGCCTCGTTCCACTCGAACAGCCCCACGTCGGCGAGCGACAGCCCGGCGCGGCCGAGCGCGACGGTCGTGGCGTGCGACGGCTGGGTCATGAGGCAGGTGCCGGGCCCCGCCACCTGGCCGTAGCCCACCACCTCACCGAGGGGCGCCACGCCTTCGCCCCCGGTGCAACCCCGAGCTCGTGCCGCGGCCGCGGGCGACATGAGCACCAGCGCCGACGCCCCGTCGGAGATCTGGCTGGCGTTGCCGGCGGTGATCGATCCCCCCGCCGAGCCCGCCCCCGAACCGCCCGCCGAACCCGCTGAGAACGCCGGCTGCAACGCCCCCAGCGCCGACGCCGTGGTCCCCGGGCGCACCCCCTCGTCGGTGTCGAAGGTCACCGCCTCCCCCCGCCGCTGGGGCACCTCCACGGCCACGATCTCGCTCGCCAGGCGCCCCTCCTTGATGGCGGCCGCAGCCCGCTCGTGGGACTGGGCCGCCCACTCGTCCTGGCGGGCCCGGGTCACCGCCGGGAAGGCGGCCAGGTCCCACTCCGACGTCGCCCCCATGGCGGCGTGGCTGAACGCGTCCTCCAGCCCGTCGTACATCATGGCGTCGTACACGGTGGCGTGGCCGATGCGGTACCCGCCCCGGGCGCCGGGGAGGAGGTGGGGGGCGGCGGTCATGGACTCCTGCCCGCCGGCCACCACCACGTCGGCGTCACCGGCGGCGATCATCTGGTCGGCCAGGTAGACGGCGTTGAGCCCCGACAGGCACACCTTGGAGATGGTGGCCGCCGGGGTGGTGAGGGGGATCCCGGCCTTGTGGGCGGCGTGGCGGGCCGGGTTCTGCCCCGCCCCGGCGAGCACCACCTGGCCCATGTACACGTAGTCGACCTGGTCGGGGGCGACCCCGGCGCGCGCCAGGGCGGCGGCGATGGCGAGGCCCCCGAGATCCGTGGCGCTGAAGCCCGCCAACGCCCCCGACAGCTTCGCGATTGGCGTGCGCGCCCCGGCGACGATGACCGAACCCGGCATGCGGACCTCCCAGATGTGGACCCCGTCCAGTGTACGGAGCCCCCCGGGTAGCCTGGCTGGGACATGTTGACCGAGATCGACCACGTGGCCATCGCCGTGCGGGACCTCGACGCCGCCGTCGCGTTTTACGAGGCGAGCTTCGAGGCCACCGTGGCCCACCGCGAAACCATCGACAGCGACGGCGTCTCCGAGGTTCTGCTCGCCGTGGCCGAGTCCTACGTGCAGCTGATCACCCCCACCCGCGCCGACTCGCCGGTGGCCCGGTTCCTCGACGCCCGAGGCGAGGGCCTCCACCACGTGGGCTACCGGGTCGTCGACTGCGCTGACGCCCTCGAGGCGGCGACGGCCGCCGGCGCCAGGGCCGTCGACGCAAGCCCCCGGCGCGGCTCGCGTGGCACCACCGTGGCCTTTCTCCATCCCAAAGCGGCCTTCGGGACCCTCATCGAGTTGGTGCAGGAATGACGGCGGGGAAAGGCCTCCCGTGGTAGCTCGGACCGCCGCCCCGGTGCACGCCCTGCGCTCGAACGATCCATGCTGGTGCGGCAGCGGGCGGAAATACAAGCGCTGCCACAAGACGACCGAGGGCCGGGTCCTGCCGGGTCGGGTGGGGCCGCTGCGCCCGGTTCCCGACGGCATCGCCCGCCCCGACTACGCCGCCACCGGCACCCCGCCGCCGCGCTCGGAGGGCATGGTCAAGACGCCCGGCGTGGTGGCCCGCATGCGCGCCGCCGGGCACCTCGCCGCCGAGGTCCTCGCCCTCAGCGGCGCTGCGGTGGCGATTGGCGTCACGACCGACGACCTCGACGCCGTGGCCCACCAGGCCTACCTTGACCGGGGCGCCTACCCGAGCACCCTCAACTACCACGGCTATCCCAAGTCGATCTGCACGTCGGTCAACGAGGTCATCTGCCATGGCATCCCCGACGACCGACCCCTCGCCGACGGCGACATAGTCAACATCGACGTGACCGCCTACATCGACGGGGTGCATGGTGACACCAACGCCACGTTCTACGTCGGCGACGTGGACGACGAGTCCCGTCGCCTCGTCGAGGTGACCCGGGAGTGCCGTTCGCTCGGCATCGCCGCCGTCCGTCCCGGGCGTCCCATCTCCGACATCGGCCGGGCCATCGAGGACCACGCCCACACCCACGGCTACGGCGTGGTGCGCACGTTCGTCGGGCACGGCATCGGCGAGCAGTTCCACATGGCCCCGAGCGTCCCCCACTACTACGACCCGGCGGCGTCGACGGTGATGCAACCGGGGATGACCTTCACCATCGAGCCCATGATCACCATGGGCACGTGGCGGGAGAAGATGTGGGACAACGGCTGGACGGCGGTGACCGCCGACGGCCGGCGCAGCGCCCAGTTCGAGCACATGATGGTCGTCACCGACGACGGTGTCGAGGTGCTCACCCCCGAACCGGCCCTTTAGCGCTGGCGGCGGGCGAGCGGGTCGGCGCCCAGGCGTGGCGGCGGGCGACGCCCGACTCCGGCCGGGCCGGGCTGGGTCTCAGCCCACCCGGGTGGCGCCGTCGATGGAGCCGAAACCGAAGATCGACTCGACCCGCACATCGGCGCCGGTGTGGGGCGCGTCGACCATCGACCCCCCGCCGAGGTAGATGCCGACGTGCTGCAGGCCGTTGAAGAAGATCAGGTCGCCGGGCTGGGCGTCAGCCAGGGGGATCTGGGTGGTGTCGGCCCACTGTGAGCCCGTGTAGTGGGGAAGGCTGACACCGGCGGCGGCGTAGGCGTACATCACCAGCCCGGAGCAGTCGAAGCTGTCGGGGCCGGCGGCACCCCACTGGTAGGGCTTGCCCACCTGCGCCAGCGCCACCGACACGGCGGTGGACGCGCCGCCACCGCGCGACGGGATCGACACGGGGGCAGGGGGAGCCGGTGCCGATGGGGCGGAGTTGACCGGTGCGGAGTTGACGGGTGCCACGGTGCCGGGGGCGGCGGTGGCCGGCGAAGTGGCGAAGGGCGTGACCACCGGCGCCGGCGCCGCGGTCGTCGCCGGCTTGACGGCCTGGAGGCCCGAAGAGGAGTTCGCCGCGTTCTGGGCGGCAGCCGCCACCGCCAGGGCACCGGCCCTTTGCTGCGCCGCCACCTGGGCGTGGTAGGCGGCAAGCTCCGCGGCCTTCTGCTTTGCCTCCGCCTGGGCCTGGGCCTGGGCGACGAGGGTGGCGATCTGGCCGTTCACGCCGCTCAGGGTGCCCTGGGCCTGGGCCTGGGCCGCGGTCACCGCCTGGCGGCGCCCGGCGAGGGCGTCGGCGGCGCCGGCCGCCACCTTCTCGGCCCGGGCGAGGGACTGCTGCTGGTCGGCGAGGGCGCGCTCCGCGCTGCGGTACTGGTCCAAGGCGTCGGTCTGGTCGCCCGTCGCCATCTGGAAGTAGGACTGGGCCACCAGCGGGTCGATGTTGGTGCTGGCCATCTGGGTCACCCGGGGCTGGAAACCCCCCGAGGTGTACTCCTTCACCGCTTCGTGGGTGACCTGGGCGCGGATCTGGGCGGCGCGGGCGGTGGCCGCCGCAAGGTGGCTCCGCGCCGTCTCCACCTGGGCGCGGACCTGGGTGAGGTGGAGTTCGGCGCCGTCGTACTGGTTGGACAACGACTCCACCTGCGCCTGCTCGGACGATATCTTTTGCGCCAGGGCGGCGGCCTGGGCCCGCTCACTACCGAGGGGATCTGCACCCGCCGCGGCCGTGCCGGGGACCACGGTTACGAGGGACGCACCGAGCATCGCGGCGGCGATCACGACCGCCCGCGAGCTCCCCAACCGAACGGGGGGGCGGTCCATGGGACACAGACGCTAGGGGCGCGCGGTTGCGAGGTCAAGTACAAGCGCCCAGACAGGCCCGACCACGCACGGTGTGAGAGGCTCGGGCATGGGCTCGGGCATGGAGGAGGGCATGGGCTCGGGCATGGAGGAGGGCACCATCGAGGTCCATCTTGTCGACGGCACCTATGAGCTGTTCCGGCACCACTTTGCGTTGCCGTCCCACGCCGGCGCTGGCGGCCAGGAGGTGGCCGCGGTGCGTGGCGTGCTCGGGTCGGTGCTGGCCCTCATCGGCGACGGCGCCACCCACGTCGGCGTCGCCACCGATCATGTAATCGAGTCGTTCCGCAACGCCATGTACGCCCGTTACAAGACCTCGGCGGGCGTGGCCCCCGAGCTGCTCGGACAGTTCGGCCTCCTGGAAGAGGCCTTGGTGGCCATGGGAGTCGTGGTTTGGCCGATGGTCGATCTCGAAGCAGACGACGCCCTGGCGAGTGCCGCGGCCGTAGCCGCGGGCGACGCCGCCGTCGGGCGGGTCCTGGTGTGCAGCCCCGACAAGGACCTCGCCCAGTGCGTCCTCGGCGAGCGTGTCGTGATCCTCGACCGGCGCAAGCGTCTGGTCGTGGACGAGTCCGGCGTGAGAGCCCGCTTCGGGGTTGGGCCTGCCTCGATCCCCGACTGGCTGGCGCTCGTGGGCGATGCCGCCGACGGCTTCCCGGGCCTGCCTCGGTGGGGATCGGCGTCGGCAACGGCTGTGCTGGCGCGCTGGGGCACCATCGAGGCGATCCCCGCCCTGCCCGAGCGGTGGGGCGTTCAGGTGCGGGGCGCGGCCAACCTGGCCGCCAGCCTCCGCCACGGGCGCGCCGACGCCATGCTCTTCAAGGACCTCGCCACGCTGCGGGTCGACCGGAGCCTGCTCGGCTCGCCGGAGGAGCTTCGGTGGCGGGGGCCGAAGCCGGAGTTCCCCGCCGTGTGCCGGCGTCTCGACGCGCCCGAGCTGGTTGAGCGAGCGGAGGCGGCCGCGACCCGTGCCGGCGGCCGGTGAGGCCTGTCAGCCGCCGAATGGCGGGGGCTGCGGTCGGGCGAGAGCCTCTGCGAGCAGTTCGTGGTACCGGGGCCGGGGGACGGCGACGGCGCCGAGCGAGCGGAGGTGGTCGGTGGCCCACTGCACGTCGAGCAGGGTGGCACCGGCATCCGCCAGGAGACTCACCAGCGCGACCAGGGCGACCTTGGATGCATCGGTGACGGTGTGGAACATCGACTCCCCCGCGAACAACCCGCCGATGGCCACCCCGTAGAGGCCGCCGGCGAGGCCGGCCGGCGACCACGCCTCCACCGAGTGGACCCACCCGAGGCGATGGAGCCGGCGGTACGCCGCCTTGATGTCGCGGTTGATCCACGCCCCCTCCCGACGCTCGTCGGCGCAGGCGTCGAGCACCCGGTCGAAGGCGGTGTCCACCCGGATCTCGAAGCGGGCGCACGACTTGCGCAGGGACCGGCTGACCCTCAGCGCTTCGAGGGGGATCACGCCGCGGGGGTCGGGCGACCACCACGCCACCACCCCACGCCGCACGGGCATCGGGAACAGGCCCCGCCGGTAGGCGGCGAGCATCGTGCCAGGCTCGAGGTCCGCGCCCACGCCGACCACCTCGGTGTCGCCGGCCGCGCCGGCGACTTCTTCCGCCGAGCAAGGAAACGCCCACCGCGACGGCGGTGGCTCGACAGCGGGGGCCACGGCGAGCAGTCTGCCCAACGCCAGACCACGGGACATTCCCGACTCGGCACGGTCCCCGCCGGCCACGTTGTCCGACACCCCGTGGCTACCCTCGCGGTGCGATGTCAGACCACCCGATGACCGAACGCGTGGCGGAACTGGCCCGCCGCAAGGATGCCGCCCTGCGCGCCGGCGCCCCCCACGCGATTCAGCGCCAGCACGAGCGGGGCAAGATGACGGCGCGCGAGCGGATCGACTACCTGCTCGACGACGGGTCGTTCACAGAGCTCGACATGCTCGCCCGCACCCGGGCCCCGGGCCTGGCCGACGACAACCGCCCTTACACCGACGGCGTCATCACCGGCTTCGGCACCGTGGACGGCCGCAAGATATGTGTCTTCAGCCAGGACTTCACCGTCAACGGGGGTTCCCTCGGCGAGGTGTTCGGCGAGAAGGTCCACAAGGTCATGGACCTGGCGACGTCCATCGGGGTGCCGATGGTCGGGATCAACGACGGTGGCGGGGCCCGGGTGCAGGAGGGCGTGGTGGGGCTCCACTACTTCGGTGGGATCTTCAAGCGCAACGTCGCCGCGTCGGGGGTGGTTCCCCAGATCAGCGTGGTCATGGGCAGCTGCGCCGGCGGCGCCGTGTACAGCCCGGCCATCACCGACTTCATCTTCATGGTGCGCGAGAGCTCGCAGATGTTCATCACCGGGCCCGACGTGGTCAAGACGGTCACGGGCGAGGAGGTCACGCTCGAGCAGTTGGGTGGGGCCATGACCCACGCCACCAAGTCCGGGGTCGCCACCTTCGTCGCCGCCGACGAGAAGGGCTGCCTGGACGAGGTCCGATACCTGCTCGGCTTCCTGCCATCCAACAACATGGAGGAGCCCCCACGCGTCGAGGTCGGCGACCCCCCGGACCGCAAGACGCCGGAGCTGTCAGAGCTCATCCCAGCCAGCGCGAACCAGCCCTACGACATCCACAAGGTGATCGCCGCGGTCGTCGACCGCGGCGACATCGTGGAGTACCACGCCCGCTGGGCGATGAACCTGGTGTGTGCCTTCGCCCGCATCGACGGCTACGTGGTCGGCATCGTCGGCAATCAGCCCCAAAACCTGGCCGGCGTGCTCGACATCGAGAGCTCGGAGAAGGGCGCCCGCTTCGTCCGCACCTGCGACAGCTTCAACATCCCCCTCGTCACATTCGTGGACGTACCCGGCTTCATGCCCGGCACCGACCAGGAATACGGGGGCATCATCCGCCACGGGGCCAAGCTGCTCTACGCCTACTGCGAGTCCACCGTGGCGCGCATCCAGGTCATCACCCGCAAGGCCTACGGTGGCGCCTACGTGGTGATGAACTCCAAGTCCATCGGGGCCGACCTCGCCTTCGCCTGGCCATCGGCCGAGCTGGCGGTGATGGGACCCCAGGGGGCGGTCGAGATCCTCTACCGGCGGGAGCTGGCCGAGTCCTCCGACCCCGTTGCCCGCCGGTCGGAGCTGGTCGACCAGTACACCGAGCGCTTCGCCAACCCCTACCTGGCGGCCGAGCGGGGCTACGTCGACGACGTGATCGACCCGGCCGACACCCGCAGCGTCATCGCCCGCAGCCTGGACGTCCTGCGCTCCAAGCGTGAGGAGCTTCCGAAGCGCAAGCACGGGAACGTGCCCCTGTGAGATCGGGCCCCCCGCCAGAAGAGGTGGCGGCCATAGTGGCCGCCGTCGAGCTGGTGTGGCCCACGCCGGCGCCCGCGGTCAGCGACGAACGAGGCGACCCCCCGCCGTGGCGGTTCTCGGGACGATGGTGGTCCCTGCCGGCTACAGCGCGGCGTGAACGTCCGTGGCTCCAGCAAGGCCGGTAGGGGAAAAGGGTGCCCCCCGAGCTGACCACCGTCAGTGACGACTCGGCAGTGCTCTTCGACGGGGCCGAGGTCGTGCGCGCCGAGGGTCTGGAATCGGGAGTCGAGCATCGCGTGGGCGGGGTCATCTTCGCCACCCTGGCCCGCCCTCCGGGGGAGCGCCTGGCCACGGTGGCGACCGTCAACGACGTCCACTTCGGCGAGATCGAGTGCGGCCGGTTCACCGGCTTGGACCTCGGACCGGTGCTCACCAGCGAACCAGGTGAAGTGCCCTACCCGGAGCTGATGAGCTCCGCCGCCGCCGCCGAGATCGCCGCCGTCGCCCCCGACGCGGTGGTGGCCAAGGGGGACCTGACGTCGGTCGGGCTGGCCGAGGAGTATGCGGCGTTCGAGGCGTGCTACCGCCCGGCGCTCGGGGACCGCCTGATCGTCACCCGCGGCAACCACGACGTCCCCGTCGCCGGCGCCGCCTTTGCCTGCGACGCGATGCAGGAGGTCGCCGTGGCCGGCGCCGTGCTGGCCGTCGTGGACACGACCGAGCCGGGATGCACCGGGGGCCGCCTGCTCAACGAACAGGTGGAATGGCTCGACGAGCTCGGCGCCCGGGCGACCTCGCCCG
This sequence comes from Acidimicrobiales bacterium, assembly GCA_035552775.1. GTDB lineage: Bacteria > Actinomycetota > Acidimicrobiia > Acidimicrobiales > Palsa-688 > DASZKW01. The sequence continues at coordinate 36,135 of DASZKW010000115.1, forward strand.
TGCTGGTGTTCGGCCACCATCCGTGCTGGCAGGACCGGGGCGACGACTGGGTCGGCGGGATTGCGGCGGCGATCAACCCGGCCGACTCCGCCCGCCTGGTCGAGGTGGTGGCCCGCCGGCCGGCCATCGCCGGCTACTTCGCCGGCCACACCCACCGCAACCGGGTGCGCCGCTTCCCGTCCACCGGCACCGTGCCCTTCGCCGAGGTGGCGTGCACCAAGGACTTCCCAGGGGCGTGGGCCGAGTACAGGATCTTCGAGGGCGGTGTGCTCCAAGTCCACCACCGGATCTCGTCGCCCGCCGCCCTGGAGTGGAGCGAACGGTGCCGGGCGCTGTTCGCCGGCCTCTACCCGCGCTACGCCTTCGGCCGCATGGAGGACCGCTGCTTCCGGGTCCGCTGACGTCCGACCGGGCGCCGCAGGGGCGGCCTCGTTTCAGTTGACGGCCGGCTGCCTGGCGACCAGGTCGGCGACGTCGTCCATGATCCGCACGAGCTGGAAGTCCTTGGGGGTGTACACGGCCGCCACCCCGCCCCCGATGAGGGCGGCAGCGTCGGTGGGAGGGACTATGCCCCCGACGATCACGGGGGCGGCGACGCCGGCTGCTCGGAGGCGTGCCACCACCTCGGGGACCAGACCGAGGTGGGAACCCGACAGTATGGAGATGCCGACCACGTCGACGTCCTCGTCGGCGGCGGTGGCGGCGATCTGGGCGGGGGTCTGGCGGATGCCCTGGTAGATGACTTCGAAGCCGGCGTCGCGGGCGGCGACGGCGATCTGCTCGGCTCCGTTCGAGTGGCCGTCGAGACCGGGCTTGGCCACGAGGAACCGGGGCGGTGCCCCCCGCTCGGCGGCGAGGCGCCCTACCCGTTCCCGCACCCCGGCCAGGTCACCCCGGCGCTTCCCGACCCCCCCCGACAGGCCCGTCGGCGCACGGTACTCGCCCCAGACCTGGCGCAAAGCGCCGGCCCACTCGCCTGTGGTGCCGCCGGCGTGGGCCAGGGCGACGGTCGGGCCCATGACGTTGGTTTCACCCTCGGCGGCGCGGCGCAGGTCGTCGAGGGCGCCCTGCACGGCGCGCCCGTCGCGCCGTGACCGCCACCGCACCACGTCGTCGACTACTTCCGCCTCGACCGCCGGGTCGACGCGCAGGATCGACTCGTCACCGTCGAGCGGGGAGGTAGCGGTGGTGGTGAAGCGGTTGACACCGACGACCGCCGCCTCCCCCGACTCGATGCGCCGGGTACGCTCGGACAGGCTGGCGACGAGGCGGGACTTGAGCTCGTCGACCGCCTCGAACGCCCCTCCGAGGTCGAGGATCTGGTCGAGCTCGGCGCCGGCCTCCGCCATCATGGCCGCGGTTCGGGCCTCGATGACATGGGAGCCGGCGAAGATGTCGTCGTGGTCGAGCAGGTCGCTCTCGTAGGCCAGCACCTGCTGGATGCGTAGCGACCACTGCTGGTCCCAGGGGCGCGGGAGTCCGAGGGCCTCGTTCCACGCCGGCAGCTGAAGGGCCCGGGCACGAGCATCCTTGGACAGGGTCACGCCGAGGGCCTCCAACACGATGCGTGTGATGTTGTTCTCCGGCTGCTGCTCGGTCAGGCCGAGCGAGTTGACCTGAACGCCGTAGCGGAACCGGCGCAGCTTGGCGTCGTCGACGCCGTAGCGCTCCCGGCACAGCCGGTCCCACATGGCGGTGAAGGCCCGCATCTTGCACACTTCGTCGACGAAGCGGATCCCCGCGTTGCAGAAGAAGGAGATGCGCCCCACGACCCTCGGCATCTCCTCCGCGCTCACCTGCCCGGACACACGGACGGCGTCGAGGACGCCGACGGCGGTGGCCAGGGCGTAGGCCAGCTCCTGCACCGGTGTCGCCCCCGCCTCCTGGAGGTGGTAGCTGCACACGTTGATCGGGTTCCACTTCGGGGTGTGGCGCAGCGTCCACGCGATCGTGTCCACCGTTAGCCGGCGGCTCGGGGCGGGCCCGAAGATGTAGGTGCCGCGCGCGAGGAACTCCTTGACGATGTCGTTTTGGGTGGTGCCTGTCAGGCCAGCCGGGTCGACGCCTGTCGCCTGGGCGTGGGCCACGTAGCAGCCGAGGAGCCACGCCGCGGTGGCGTTGATGGTCATCGACGTGTTCATCCGCTCGAGCGGGATCCCGTCCATGAGCTGCGCCATGTGGCCGAGGTGGGCGACGGGCACCCCCACCTTGCCCACCTCGCCGGCGGCCTCAGGGGCGTCGGGGTCGTAGCCGGTCTGGGTAGGCAGGTCGAACGCCACCGACAGACCGGTCTGGCCCTTGGCCAGGTTGGCCCTGTACAGGGCGTTTGATGCCCTGGCGGTTGAGTGCCCCGAATACGTGCGCATCAACCACGGTGGATCGGGCATGACGACCATCTTCCCACCAGCCGATCACCAGCGGCGGAGCGGCGGAGCATGGCTCGATGCCCTTGGCTAGCATGTCGGCGGAGAAAAGGGGACACCACCCCATCCCCCCGACGGGTGTGCCCGATGGGCGCACCCGTCGGGGGGGCGCCGGCTGCCATGCTGATGGCGTGCACCTGCTCGTGGTCGAGGACGACGACGGCATCGCCGAGCCGCTCGTGGAGGGCTTGCGCCGCGAAGGCTTCGAGGTCACCCGGGTGGCCACCGGCGCTGAGGCGCTCGCCGCGTCCGGCTTCGACATGGTCCTGCTCGACCTCGGGTTGCCCGACGTGGACGGCTACAGGGTGTGCCAGGAGATACGGGCGCGTTCGACCGTGCCCATCATCGTGGTCACAGCCCGCGGAGCCGAGGTCGACAAGGTCGTCGGTCTCGAGCTCGGAGCGGACGACTACCTGGTCAAGCCTTTCGGCATCCGGGAGCTCGTGGCGCGCATCCGAGCGGTGCGCAGGCGCATCGACGCCCCTCTCGCTTCCTCCGCCGAGCGTCCCCAGGACCTCGGGTGCCTGGTCATCGACCGCCGGAGCCGGCGGGTGCTGGTGATGGGCGACGAGCGGGCCCTCACCCCCAAGGAATTCGACCTTCTGGCCTTGCTGGCCGAGGACCCCGGGGCGGTGGTGACGCGCCAGCAGATCCTGGAGCAGGTGTGGGATCCCCATTGGTACGGTCCGACCAAGACCGTCGACGTACACGTGGCGTCGCTGCGGAAAAAGCTCGGTCATCCCGAGTGGGTGGAAACGGTACGAGGCGTGGGCCTGCGCTTGGGTCCCATAGCCGGGTGAGCCGGTGAGGCGTCGGCTGGTGCTTTCGTACCTGTCGGTGGTGGTCGCCGTGCTGGTATTGCTCGAAGTGCCTCTCGGCATCCTCACCGACCGCCACGAGAGAGACCTCCTCGGTGTGCAGGCGGTTCAGCAGGCGACAGGTATAGCGGTGCTCAGCGCCGAGGACCTGGAGCGGGGGCGCCCCGGCGATCTCGCCCAGCTCGCTCGTTCCTACCGCAGCGAGACCAACGGCGAGGTCCTCGTGGTCGACGGCTCGCAGCGGGTGGCCGCCGACTCCGACGACGACGGGGCAGCCGACCTGGCCCGCTTGCGCTCGGTCGTGGTAGGCGCCCAGACCGGGCGCGACGTCACCGCTTCGGCCACCGACGAGGGCATGGCGGTGATCCTCGCCGCCGTTCCCATCCGCAACTACACCGGCGCTGCGCCTGCACCTGGGTCGGCGGCGGCCGGGTCGGGGCTGCCTGCCACCGGTGTCGTGGTGTTGTCCCTGCCTGCGGCCGCCACCTTCAACCGGGTCCACGACGTCTGGTACGGCCTCGCCCTGTTCGCCCTCGTGGTCCTGGTCCTGACCGCCCTGCTCGGCGTCCGGGTGGCGCGCAGCGTGACCCGCCCCCTCGCCCTCCTCGAATCGGCGGTCGGGCGCCTGGGGGCGGGCGACCTCGCCGGTCGGGCCACCCCTGCCGGGCCCTCCGAGCTGCGCGCCCTCGCCACCGAGTTCAACCGCATGGCCGCCCGGATCGAGGACCTGCTCACCGCCCAGTCCCGTTTCGTGGCGGACGCGTCCCACCAGCTGCGGTCCCCGCTGACGGCCCTGCGCCTGCGCCTCGAGAACCTCCAGGCCGACCTGCGAGGGGCCTCGGCGGCTTCGGCTGCCGCCGCCGGCCGGGAGGTCCAGCGCCTCTCGCGCCTGGTCGACGGGTTGCTCACGCTGAGTCGCGCGGACGCCGCCCCAGCCGAACGGCGGCCCGTGGACGTGGCAGCCGTAATCGCCGAACGGGTGGACGCGTGGGAGTCGCTGGCCGCCGAGCGGGGCGTGACCCTGGTGGCGCCGGCCAACCGGCTCCGCCACCCGCAGGCGCCCCTGGTACCGGGGGACCTCGACCAGCTACTCGACAACCTGCTCGCCAACGCCCTCGACGCCACCCCGCAGGGGCGGGGCATTGCGGTGGAAGTGAGCGAGGCGGAGACGTCGATCACCATCACCGTCACCGACGAAGGCCCGGGGATGAGCGAGCAGGAGCTGGCTCGGGCGTTCGACCGGTTCTGGCAGGGAAGCTCCCGCGCCGGTTCGAGCGGTCTCGGGCTGGCCATCGTGCGCCAGCTGGCCCGCCGTAACGGCGCCACCGTCGAACTGCGACCGGCCGGCGCCGCTCGGGTGGCGCTGGCCACCTCGACGGGTGCCCCTCGCCGGGCCCACGCAGTGACGGCTCCGGGGAGCGACCGCACCGCTTCGTCCCCTGCGCCCTCACCGGAGGGCGGCCGCGGGCTGCAGGCGGCGATCACGCTGATCCGCTGACTCCCCGGGCGGTCGGCGGCCGGCGCTACGGTTGCGGCCCATGGCCGCGGAGAGCACCGAGAGCTCTGCCCCGACGAGCGTGCCTCCGCCGGCCGCCGGTCCCCTCGCCCTCGTGGGCGGGGCGGAGTGGACAAAGGGTTGCACGTTCGACGCCGATCTGCTGGAGGCGTCTGGGCAGAACCGAGTCCTGGTGGTACCGACGGCCGCCGCCTACGAACACCCGGCGCGCGCGGTGGCGACCGCCTCGGAGTGGTTCGCCCCGCTGGGTGGCGTGGTGGAAGGGCTCATGGTCTTGGGGCGCGCCGACGCCGAGAAACCCGAGCACGCCGAGGTGGTCCGCCGGGCCCGTTTCGTCTACTTCGCCGGCGGGTCCCCGCTGCACCTTCGCTCCGTCCTCAAGGACTCGGCGGTGTGGTCCGCCGTGGTCGACGCATGGCACAACGGCGCCGTTCTGGCCGGGTCGTCGGCGGGGGCGATGGTTCTCGGCGACTCCATGGTCGACCCTCGCGGGGGTGCCCTGACCCTCGGACTCGGTCTCGTCCCCCGCCTGGCCATCCTGCCCCACGCCGACACCTGGTCCCCCGAGAAGTCGCACCGCACGGTCGAACTGGCCACCGGGCACCTGCGTATCGCGGCCATCGACGAGCGCAGCGCCCTCATCCACAGGCCGGGCCGAGGGTGGCAGGTCGCCGGCGCCGGCGGGGTGACCGTCTACGTGGACGGGCAGCCGGCGCCGCTCGACATCTTGGGAAGCTGACCCGCTAGTCGGCTTCTGTGATGGTCACCGACTCGATGGTCACCAACTCGGTGGGCTTCCCCGACGGGGTCCCGATCGCTTCGATGGTGCTCACCACGTCGAGACCGGACACGACCTTGCCGAACAGGGAGTACTGCGGCGGGAGCTGCACCCCGCTCGGCCCGCTGATGACGAAGAACTGGCTGCCGTTGGTGTTGGGCCCCGCGTTCGCCATGGCCAGGGAGCCGATCTCGTAGCGCCCCGGCCGGGGCAGCTCGTCGGCGAACTTGTAGCCGGGGCCGCCGGTGCCATTTCCGGATGGGTCGCCACCTTGGAGCATGAAGCCGGGTATGACCCGGTGGAACACGATGCCCTCGTAGTAGTGGTAGCGGGCCAGGAAGACGAAGTTGTTGACGGTCTTGGGGGCCCCGATCGGGTCGAGGGCGATGGTGAGGGTCCCCTTGGACGTGACCATCTCGGCGCTGTAGCGCTTGGCCGGGTCGATGCACATCGGCGGTGGCCCGTCGAAGCGCTGCTGCTTGGAGCTCGAGCCGTCAGGGTTGGGACAGGGCATGGACATGGCGGTGCGACTCCTTCGAAATGGCGGACTCACGGGCAAACCGGACTCACGAGGCGGCGACGGTGACCTTCAGGACCTTGTGCACCACCTTGGGCGTACCCGCGCTGGTGCCGTCGGCGTTGATCTTGCTGGCGATGTCGAGGCCTCCGGTCACCTGGCCGAACATCGTGTACAGCGGCTGCAGCTGGGATCCGCCGCTTCCGACCACGATGAAGAACTGGCTCCCGTTGGTGTTCGCACCCGAGTTGGCCATGGCCAGGGCCCCGGTGACGTAGGCGGACGCCGCGGTGGGCAGCTCGTCGGGGAACTGGTAACCGGGGCCCCCACTACCCGATCCCACGGGGTCGCCGCCCTGATCCACGAAGCCGGGGATGACCCGGTGGAACACGGTGCCGTCGAAGTAGTGGTAGCCGGCGAGGAACACGAAGTTGTTCACCGTGATCGGCGCCACCTTGGGGTAGAGCTTGATGGTCATGGTCCCTGCGTCGGTGACCATGGTGGCCGTGTAGGTCTTGGTCACGTCGATGCAGAACGGCGGGGCGGCGGAGAACTTGGTGTAGCGGGGGGACGACCCCGCCAGGTTGGGGAACCCGACGTTGGCAGGCGCAGGCACGATCGACACCGCTTCGCCCTTAGCGGGGACGGTGGTCGTCGGGGCGGTGGAGGTCTGCGGGTTGGAACAGTTCTTGCTCAACGCCGGGGCGGGGCGGGCCTTGAGTCCCGCCGGCAGCCCGTTGGCGCCGACGGCCACGGTGGTGCTCGACACGGTCGTGGTCACGGTCGTCGACGACTTGGCCGTAGACAGGTTGGTTCTCTTTTTCCCCCCGCCGCTACTGGTGACGATGGCCAACACCACGGCGATCACTACGAGCACGGCGCCGACGGCACCGAGGCGCAGGCGGCGGCGGCGCTGCTGGGCCCGGCGCAACTCGACCATCTTGGCCTGCTTGCCGGCCCGCTGGCGGGCACGTTTGTCTGAGGGCACGGGTCGAGAAGCTAGCGTGAATGGCCGGGGTTCCCGTCTCACCCCCCTGGTACCGTGGCATCCCGTGGCGCTGCTGGTCCAGAAGTTCGGTGGTTCGTCGGTGGCCGACGCAGACCGCATGCGCGCCGTGGCCGACTACGTGGCGAGGGCCCGCCGGCGCGGCGACGACCTGGTGGTGGTCATCTCCGCCATGGGCAAGGAGACCGACGAGCTGATCCACCTGGCGTCGCAGGTGTCGGCGACAAGGCCGGGGCGGGAGATGGACATGCTCATCACCGCCGGTGAGCGCAAGGCCATGGCCCTGCTGTGCATGGCCCTGCACGACCTCGGCGTGCCTTCCGACAGCTTCACGGGCTCCCAAGCCGGGATCATCACCGACACCGGCCACACCCGGGCCCGCATCCTCGAGGTCCGCGGCGACCGTGTCCGCAAGGCGATCGACGGGGGCAGGGTGGCCGTGGTGGGGGGCGCCCAGGGCGTGTCGGTCGACAGCGACGTGACCTTCCTCGGCCGGGGCGGATCGGACACCACCGCGGTGGCGCTGGCCCAGGCCCTCGGGGCCGATGCGTGCGAGCTTTACACCGACGTGTCGGGGGTGTTCAGCGCCGACCCCCGGGTGGTGCCCGAAGCCCGCCGCATCGCCCGGGTCAGCTTCGAGGAGATGCTCGAGCTCTGCGCCGCGGGTTGCCCCAAGCCGGCCATGCGCTCGGTCGAGTTCGCTCGCAACCACGGGGTCCGCCTGCACGTACGCTCAGCGTTCACGTGGGAGCCGGGGACGTGGATACAGGAGGAGGATCCCGCCGTGGAGCAGGCCATCATCTCGGCAGTCGTGTCGGACGGCTCGGAGGCCAAGCTGACCGTGGCCGGTGTGCCCGACCAACCGGGGATCGCCGCCCGCCTGTTCCGGGCCCTGGCTGAGCATTCCATCAACGTCGACATGATCGAGCAGAACGTGTCGCACCACGGGATCACCGACATCTCCTTCACCGTGCCCCACGAGGACCTCGCCACCGCCGCCGGCGTGGCCCGGGGGCTCCAGTCCGAGATAGGCGCCACCGACGTGATCGCCGACCCCGACGTGGCGACCGTGTCGATTGTAGGGGCGGGCATGAAGACCAACCCGGGGGTGTCGGCCACCATGTTCGAGATCCTCGCCGCCGAGGGGATCAACATCGAGATGATCTCCACCTCGTCGATCCGCCTGACCTGCGTGGTGCGCGCCGACCTGTCGGATCGCGCCGTGGTGGCCCTGCACCGGGCCTTCGTCCTCGACGGCGACGGGTGGCAGAGGTGACCGTCGGTCCCCACCGGAGCGGGATATGACTCTGACGGTCGGGATCTACGGCGCCACCGGCCAGGTTGGCACCGTGATGCGCGAGGTGCTCGAGGGACGCTCCTTTCCCCACTCCCGGCTTCGCCTGTTCGCCTCGGCGCGCTCGGCCGGCCGGCGCCTGGCGGGTATCGAAGTCGAGGACGTGGCCACGGCCGATCACCGCGGTGTCGACATCGCCTTGTTCTCCATGGGCGCCGTCGCGGCGAGGCAGTTCGGGGAAAAGGTGGCCGCCTCCGGGGCGATCGTCGTGGACAACTCGTCCGCGTGGCGCATGGACCCCGACGTCCCCCTCGTGGTACCAGAGGTCAACGCCCGAGCCCTGGACAGCATCCCCAAGGGCATAGTCGCCAACCCCAACTGCACGACCATGGTCTGCATGCCGCCGCTCAAGGCCCTCCACGACGACGCCGGCCTCGTCGCCGTGGTGGCGGCGACCTACCAGGCCACCTCCGGGGCGGGTCTGGCCGGGGTGGCCGAGCTCGAGGCACAGGTGGCGGCGGTGGGCGACAAGGCGGCGGCCTTGACATTCGACGGCTCGGCGCTGGCCTACCCGCCGGCGTCGGTGTTCCCCGGCCCCGTCGCCTTCAACGTCCTGCCCCACGCCGGCAGCTTCGAGGGGGACGAGACCACCGAGGAGCTCAAGTTCCGTCACGAGAGCCGCAAGATCCTCGCCGTCGCCGACCTGGCGGTGGCGGTGACGTGCGTGCGCGTCCCGGTGTTCACCGGCCACTCCATCGCCCTGCACGCCACGTTCGAGCGCCCGATCGGGCCCGGGCGCGCCGTCGAGCTGCTGCGCTCGGCACCGGGGGTGGAGCTGGTCGACGTGCCCACCCCGCTGCGGGCCGCCGGCGGTGACACGTGCCTGGTGGGCCGGGTCAGGCGCGACCCGACGGTGCCGGGAGGTCGGGGGCTGATCATGTTCGTGGTGGGCGACAACCTGCGCAAGGGCGCCGCGCTCAACGCCGTGCAGATCGCCGAGGCCCTCTTGGCACGCGGCGCCGTCGGCGCCGCCTGACCCGGACGCGGCGAAGGCCCCGTTGCCGGTGCCCCCTGCGCGGATCTCTGCCCGGGCGTCACGGGCATTACCAAGGCGAGCGTTGCTACGTCGACTGATTTCCGAACGTTTACCCAGGTCAAGCGCATGGACCCAGTCGACGTAGCAACGCTCGTCTTAGTAGGAGCCATCAGGGCACGCCACCGCCGTGCGGTGGTGTGGGCCCTGGTGGCCGGCGCCGGTGCCGGCGGCGCCCTCGCCGGATGCCACCCGACGGGGACGCCCGTGCTCGATCCCCTCTACGCCGGCCTGCTGGCGGCGGTGCTGACCCTGGCCGCCAGCCGGGCCGGCCGATCCACCCTGCTGCTCCTGGCCATGGTGGCGGTGGCCATGACCCGGGGGAGTTGGCTGGTGGCGCCGGGCGCGGTGGCCCTCGTGGTGGCGTTCGCATCGGTGTTCCCGCGCCGAACGGACCCCGTGGTGGGCGCGGTGATCGGCGCGTTGGCCGTGCAGGTGGTGCTGCGCTGGCCGGCCTGGCGGTTCCAGGGGCTCACCGCCTTGGTGGCGGTGGCCGCGGTGACCCCATGCCTGGTGTCGGGCTACCGCCAGCTCCCCCGCCGGCCCCGCCGCTGGCTGGGGTGGGCGACGCTCGGCGCCGCCGTGGTGGCTGTGGTCGTCGCCGTTCCCGTCGCCGTCGCCGCCCTCATGGCCCACGCCCGGG
>DASZKW010000116.1:0-36533 GCA_035552775.1 Acidimicrobiales bacterium
GCCGACCTTGGGCGGGAAGTCGTTGGTGACGAGGAGGTGGCGCACGGCTCAGGGACGGGGAAAGGGGCGGCCCCCACGGCGGTAGCGCACCCGTTGCCCCGAGCCTGACACCTCGGAGCGGAGATGGCGGCGCGGCGCCACGCCGTCAACACCCGCCAACTCGGCGCCGACGAGCGGATCGGGGTCCTCCGCCACCGCTTCCAGCATCTCCGGGTGGCCGAGGCGCGCGACAGCCCACACGGCGTGGGCCCGCACCAGTGGGTCTATGTCACCCAGGGCCGCACCCAGGGCGGCGAGCACCGCCGGGTCGTCGGGGTCGGAGCCGTTGCCGATGACCAGCAGGGCGTTGCGCCGCAGGTGGCGAGGCTGGCGCCGAGGGATGTACCAGCGGCCGTAACGGGCGAGCAGCTCCGAGTCGGAGGCACCCAGCACCCACAGGGCATCGACATCGGGCTCTGCCCCCAGCTCGGCCTCCCCCGGCGGGTCGGAGCGGGCGGCCCTGCGGTTGACGGGGCATACGTCCTGGCAGTCGTCACATCCGTACATGCGATCACCCAGGGCGACGCGGTACTCGGTGGGGAAAACCCCTGGCGCCTGCACCAACCACGCCAGGCAGCGGCGGGCGTCGAGCACCCCGGGAGCGACCAGCGCTCCCGTAGGACACGCCGCCAGGCACCGCTCGCAGGTCCCGCAGCCGTCCGCAACGGTTTCGGCGGCGGCCAGAGGGGCGTCGGTGATCACCGTGCCGAGCACGAACCACGACCCCTTCCCGGGCAGCAGCAGGTTGGTGTTCTTGCCGTACCAGCCGAGTCCGGCCCTGCGGGCGGCCTCGCGATCGACCAGCGCGTTGTCGTCCACCAGCACCGTTGCCCGCCAGCCGTCGCCCTCCAGGCGCCCCGCCACCGCCGCGAGCGCCCGGCGCAGCGGCTCGTAATGGTCGACCCAGGAGTAGCGCGCCACACGCCCCACCGGACGCTGCCCGCCGCCGGCCGGGCTGGGCTGGTGGCCTCCCGAGCCGGCCGGGCTCTGGCGCAGGTACCGGCGGGCGCCGACAACGAGCGAGCGCGCACCGGGGAGCGCCCTGCCCGGATCGGTCGATCGGGCCGGATTGCGGTACGTGAACTGCATCCCCGCCGCCAGGCCATCGGTCCTGCGCCGCTCGATCACTGTCCTCGTGTCGACGAACGGCGCCGCCTCCGCGAAGCCCATCGCGTCCAACCCCGCTGCTCTACCGACGCGCCGGAGGTCGTCGCCGAGCGAGACTTGCGGGTCCGCTGAGTCCACTCGCTACAAGCTCGGCTGGCCCCGGGTGCGGCGCAGGCCGAAGCGCCGAGGGCGCTCGTCGGCGTCCGCAGGCAGCGACCCGTTCTCGTCCTGAGAGGGCCTCCGCTGCGCGTCGGCGGCCTTCTCCGCCCGGATGATCGCCGACCCTACCGGCCCTCCACCGATCACCGGTTGAGGGGCGGTGATCGGTTCACGATCGCCGCGCCCCGAGTTACCAAGCCAGCCCTGGGGTTCGGGAAGTGGGCTCGAACCGGGCATTGACTCGGGTCCATGGGAACGGCTTTGGGCTCGCAGAGGCCGCTCCCGGCGCTTCTCAGGCGACGTCGCAGGTTCATGCCGGTCGGACCTGACGCCAGCCGCCGGCGCGGTCGCTGCCCGTCTCGAGCTGGCGTCTGGCCGACCCCGTCTCGTTTCCGCCGGCGCGTCGGTGACCGCAACCGGCGCGGCCTTGGAAGCGCCTTTTTCGACCGGACGTACGACCCTGAGAGGACGGGTCCGCGGACGCTCCCGTTCGTCGCGGGCATTTCCCCGACCCGGCCCGTTGGCGTCCCCGGCCGGCGTGGGCCGCCGCGGCCGGCGTCGTTGCGGCGCGCCGGCGATCGGAGGCGTGCCCGTGCCCCCGTCGTCATGGGTCTCACCCTGTCGCTCGCCACCGGGGTGCTGCTCGCGGACGTGCTGCTCTGGGACGTGCTGCTCGGGGACGTGCTGCTCTGGGACGTGCTGCTCTGGAACGTGCTGCTCTGGGACCTGCGACTGACCGTTGGGGTGCTCACCCCCTCTAGCCGGCCGGCTGCTCGAGGCGGAGCGGTTCCGACCGTTCTGATCGCCCTCCGAACCGGCGCGGCCACGGCGGCGCGCCGTGACCTCGACGGCTGCCACCCGTGATCGTAAGGGTCGCTCTGACATAGGGCTGGCCTCCGTCCGAGGTGCTTTGGGCTCGGCCTCTACTTCGGCCCTTTGCTCCTTCTTTGCTGCCGGCGCCGCCTTCTCGGACTTTGCAGCCTTCTTGACCGCCGGCGCCCTAGTAGGTGTCGTAACCGCCTTGTCGGACCTTGGCGACTTCTCAGCCTTGGGCGCCCCCTTCGCCTTGACAACCGCGGCTTTCGCCTTCGGCGCGGCCTTCGCCCTGGCAACCGCGGCTTTCGCCTTCGGCGCTGCCTTCGCCCTGGCAACCGCGGCTTTCGCCTCGGGCGCCGCCTTCTCGGACCTTGGCGACTTCTCGGCCTTGGGCGCCGCCTTCGCCCTGGCAACAGCGGCTTTCGTCCTCGGCGCCGGCTTGGCCTTGGCAACCGTGGCCTTTGCCTTCGGCGCTGCCTTCGCCTTCGGCGCTGCCTTCGCCTTCGGCGCGACTTTCGCCTTCGGCGCTGCCTTTGCCTTCGGGACAGCGGCTTTCGCCTTGGCCTTGGGAGCAGCGGCATTCGCCTTGGGCGCCGCTTTGACCTTGGCGCGGTCGGTACCCGCCTTCGTCGCCGACCGCTCTGCGGCTTTCTTGGCCGCGACCCGCTCGGCTACGGCATTTTGAGTCGAGGCCGCGAACTTTCTCCCCACCGTCGACTTCCTGCCTGCCGCCGCCGTCCTGGTCGACACTGCCTTCGTCGACACTGCCTTCGTGCCCGCCGCCGACCTACGGGACGAAGCAGGGGCGCTGCCGGCGCCGGCCGACTGGCGGGCAGACCGTTTCGTTGACTGTCGCCGTCCGGCGGCCGGAGCCGCCGCGGGGCGACCCTGCGGCGCCGGCGCAGACCCGTTGGGGACGCGCAGTGCGGGCTGCGGGCCTTGTGACTCCCGGCGGGGCGACGCTCTACCGGCGGGCGGCCGCCGGGGGGCGACGACGTCATTGGATGGCGGCGCCGGAAGCTCGTCGACGGGCCCCGCCGCTCGGGCGCTGCTGACGAATGCAAGCTGGCCGGCGAGGCGGTTACGGGCGTGGAGCGTCCCGTTCGCCAAGTCGACGAGCCACTCGGCCTGCCATGCCCGTCGCCGCCATTGGTAGGTGAACCTCACGACCCACTCCGAGCCGTGGTGGTGATAGGCGCTCCATGCCGCGTCGACCTCGTCGGTCGCCAGGCGGATGCCACGATCAGCGAGGTTGCGCGCCACTGCGTCGCCCAGCGGTTGGGCCGACGCGCCCTTTCGAGGCGTGGCCAGGTGGAGTTGGGTGGCGCGCCCGACAGCAGCGCGCTGCTCGGCGAGGATGGGGGCGGCGAAGCGCTCTACCCACTCGAGATCCGCGCCGGCCTCGGCCGCCACGTCGACGATGGTGCGTCCCGAACGCAACCGCGCCTGCATCTCCCGGGGGCTGAGCGTGCTCTCCACCCTTCGACCAGGCGCCGATTGACGAGATGGAGCAGTCGAGGACGTCGCCGAAGTCTCCTCATCCTGCCCGGCATCCGCCCGCCTGGTGGCATCGGCGTCATGGGACCCGCGTACGTCGGCGATCTGGCCGAGCAGCTCGTCGTCGAGCGGTAGGACGAAGGTCCCGGAGCTCGAGCCCTTTCGGGTCGCGAAGATGAGACCCTCGCGATCGGCGGTAAACCCAACGAGATGGAGACGTTGCACGGGCGCCCCCGACGCAAGCGAGCCCGACCGTCGGACCCAAGGCTGTCGCAACCTACCATTTTGTTGTGTCCCTATCGCGGTACTTGGGCAAAGCCTGGGGTCGCTGCCGCCACGGGCCAGCTATGGGCGGCGCTCCGCGCCCCGGCCGAGGAGGGCCAGTGTCTGGGGGGAGCTCAACACGTTTGCCCCTCGGCGCCTCACCTCGTGCTGCAGACGGCGGTCACTCGTGGCCACCAGCACGGGGCGGTGAACGGGCAAGCTGGCAACCAGGTCGATGATGACCTCGTCGGCGTCTACACCAGGCGGGGAGAACACGACTTTAACCGCCCGGCGCGCTGCCCCACGCTGCGGCGGCAGCTCCTCATCCTCCGCTCCGTCGAACACGACCTGCACCGCGCTGGTGCAGCGGGCTGCCAACTCGGACAAGGCGTTGACTAGCCGTTCGCGCTGGTCGGCTATACCCGCTTCAGGCCAGCCGCAAAACGAGACGTTGTAGCCGTCCACGACCATCAACGCTCCCGGCGCTCGTATGAGATGGGCGGCTGCATCCGCCGAATCCTCGAGCACTGCGGGGGGCAACGCCAGTGGCGCGCGGGTCGACACTCGGCCCGCGCCCGGCCTCTCGGAGCCCGACGGTACCTGGACGACGGATGCGGCAACAGAACCTGGCGACCCTGCTTCGCCCGGTGGTCCACCGGCGAGGGCGGCGGTCAAGTCAGCCAGCGTCGCCGCGAGGCGGCGGGCATCGGCGCTGGCCTCGGCCAGACGGTTCTCCAGCCCGGTGACCAGTAGTCTTAGCGCGTCAAGTTGGGCGCCGGCATCAGCTCGCGCCGGCTCGGCGGCGCGGCGCGCCTGGCGCTCGCCAGAGGCGGGGGCGCCGTGGCGATCCGACCGCGAGCTCACAAGGTCGATGCTAGCGAGGCCGCCCTCCTGGCCTTGCTGATTGTCGTCCCTGACTTTGCCTGATTGTCCGCCGGCGTCAACCGACGCCGGCGCCACCGATTCCGCCGGCTGCGCCAGCAGTGGCGGTCGATATCCCGGGAGCTGTGGCGACGATGGATGTGGCATCGATGCTCCCGTCGGCCGCCTTGGGACCCCTTACCGTCACCGTGTCGCCTGTCTGGAGGCCACCGCTCAAGGAATCGGCGGTCCTGGTGACAGTGGTGGAAGCGCTGACCGTGACCTTGACCAGGTTCCCCGAGCTGTCGGTTACGTACACGGTGTCGCCGCTGACGTCACTCACGAGCCCCGACGTGGCGACCGCACCGGTTGACCCTCCCGCGGCGCCTCCGGCCCCCCGGAAGCCGCCGGAGCGGGCCAGGCCGGCGAGGCGGCTCAGGGCAGCGGTGGTGGCCGTGGAGCTGCCCGCACTGTGGTGTTTCTGGAGGGCGGCCCCGCCCCAGAACCCGCCCGCCGCCACGACCAGTAGGGCGAGGACGAGCGTGGGGATCCGTACTCTGAGGCCGCGGCGGGGCTGCACGGCGAGCCAGTCGTCGTCGGGGGCGTCGAGCGGTTCCGCGAACGGTTCCACGTAGGTTTCGGGGTGCGTGTCAGACCGCCCAGCAGGCACGATCTCGGTGGTGGCTTCCCCGGCGGTCAGTGTTCGGTCGTCGGGCATGGGGGTTCCCTCGGTCATTCGTAACGCAATGCGTCGATCGGGCTGAGCGACGCGGCACGGTGGGCGGGATAGAATCCGAAGAACACTCCGATCGCGACCGACACAGCAAACGCCTCGAAGATCGACGTGGGGGCGACCACCGGAGTCACGCCGACGATCCTGAACCTACTGCCGATCAACCCGGCAGCCACGCCCGCGAGGCCCCCGATCAAAGACAGCAACACGGCCTCGGTGAGGAACTGACTCAAGATGGCGGACTTGGGCGCACCGATGGCCTTACGGATGCCGACCTCACGGGTCCGCTCGGTGACCGTGACCAGCATGATGTTCATGATCCCGATACCGCCCACGAGCAGACTGATCGCCGCCACCGCTCCGAGTAGGACGGTGAAGGTCTGGTTGGTCGACGCCGAGGCCGATTCCAGGCTGCCCTGGTTGATGATGGTGAACGGCAGGTTGGCCGTCGTGGTCCGGTTGTCCGACGCCAGCACGCTGGCGGCTTCTTGCTCGGCCGCGTCGATGGTCTGGGCACTCGTCGATTGCACGATCAGCTCGCTGAACGATGTGGCGTACCCGGTGAGCTGGTCCTGCGCCGCGGTGTATGGGACAATGGCCACGTCATCCTGGTTCTGGCCGGCGCTGCTCGAACCCTTGGCCGCCAGCACCCCCACGACGGAGAAGCGCGCCGAGCCGAACTGCACCTGTTGCCCGATTGGGTTCACGCCGGGGCTGAACAGGTTGCTGACGACCGTCTGGCCGAGCACTACGACCTGGCTGTGGGCGGTCACGTCGGCCGCGGTGATGTTCCGTCCCCCGGCGATCTGATAGTCCTCCGCCCCGATGTAGGTCGGGGTGGTCCCCGTGACCGTCGTGGCGTACGTCGCCGAGCCGTAGGTACCGGTCAGCGAAGTGCTGAGCACCGGCGACACCGTCGCGATGTCGGGCGCCTGGGTGCGATCCTCCAGATCCTTGACATCCGAAGTGGTGATCGACGCCGCCTGGGTCTGGGTTCCGGTCGTTGACGGGCCGCGCCCGAAGCGGCCCCGGTTCAAGATGGTGATGGTATTGGTACCGAGCGCCTTGAGGCGGTTCTGGACGGCCTGGGAAGACCCCGTCCCCACCGCGACGAGGACGATCACCGCGCCCACGCCGATCAGCACCCCTAGAACGGTCAGGCCCGACCGGAGCTTGTTGGCGGCAAGGCCCCGCAGGGAGATCCTGACGTTCTCCAGACCGTTCATCGCCCGGCGCGCCGCGCTTGGCGGTGGTCGTCGACGATCTCACCGTCGCGGAGACGGACCACCCGCCCGGCGAACCCCGCCACCTCGGGCTCGTGGGTGATGACGACCACGGTTCGCCCTTCCGCGTTGAGGCGGGCAAAGATGCCCATCATCTCCGCGGTGGCCGCTGAGTCCAGGTTGCCGGTTGGCTCGTCAGCGAGGAGTATGGCCGGGTTCGTCGCGATGGCCCGGGCCACCGCCGCCCGTTGCTGTTGGCCGCCCGACATCTCACTCGGCTGATGGTCCTTCCGATCCCCGAGACCCACCGCCTCCAGGGCTGCCAGCGCTCGCCGGCGCCGATCCTTGGCGCCGACACCGGCATAGGTGAGCGGCAGTTCGACGTTGGCTAGCGCCGAGGTCCGGGGGATGAGGTTGAAGCTCTGGAACACGAACCCGATCTTGCGGTTCCTGACCCGAGAGAGCATGTTCTCCTCCAGCAGCCGGACGTCCACCCCGTCGAGCCAGTACCGGCCCGAGGTGGGGACATCGAGGCAACCGATGATGTGCATCAGGGTCGACTTGCCCGAACCCGATGCTCCCATGACGGCAAGGAACTCGCCCCGCTCTACCGTGAGTGACACCTTTCGCAGGGCGTGCACCTCTATGTCGCCCATGGCGTAACGCTTGGACACTCGCTGTAGTGAGATGACGGGCGCCGATGAGCGGCGATGTGGTGCTGCGATCAAGGGTCGGTGCTCGGAGGCGACAGGAAGCGAGCCGGTTGCGCTCATCAGCCGGCCCCGCCACCGGTGCCCCTGAAAACGCCGGCGCCGCCCGGGAAACCGCCGAGACCGCCGCCTCCTAGCCCGCCGCCGGTGAGCGTGCCGGTCCCGGAGCCCGATGACGACGACGTGGCGGCTCCCACGGTGACGGTCGGCTCGACCACCTCCTGGCCGGCGCTGAGGCCGCTGAGGATCTCGGTGGTGTTGTCACCCTTCAACCCAGTCGTAACGTTCTCGACGGTCTGCTTGCCGTTTCGAAGGACGGTCACCGTCGACACTCGTCCGGTCGTGGTGATCGCCGACGTCGGGACCTCCAACACATTGGTCTTCGAGCTCACCACCACGTTGACCTGCGCCGTCATCCCCAACTTCACCGTGGGGGGCGGGTTCGTCAACGAGATCGTCTCCTCGTAGGTGACCACGTTGCTTACCGTCGTCGACGTCGGCGCCAGCGCAGTCACCCGGCCGGGGACCGTGGTGTTGGGCAGGGCGCTCATCGTCACCGTCGCCGGCTGACCGACCGCCAGGTTGGACGCGTCCGCTTCTGCGAACCCGGCTATGACATCCAGATCTGACAGGTTGGCGATGGTGATGAATGCAGACGAAGAAGACCCGCCCGACGACGACGCGCCCGACGACGACCCGCCCGACGAAGACCCGCCCGACGAAGACGCGCCCGACGAGGGGGCGCCGGCGGCGGACCCGGCACCGGCGCCACCCGAGGAGCTGGCGCCGCTCGAACCAGCCGCGCCCGACGACGACGAGGGGGAGGAGGAGGAGGAGGAGGAGGAGGAGGAGGAGGAGGAAGCCGAGCCGGTAACCGTCTGGCCCACAGTTCCGCCGACGGCGGTTACCGTTCCACCGATAGGCGCAGTCAAAGTGGTTTCCGACAAGGTCTTCTGATCCTGGTTGACAGTCGCTTGGTCCTGGGTCACTGCGGCCTGGTCCTGGTCGATCGTCGCCGGGTTCACATACCGTTTTGCGGCCACCGACAGCTCGGCAGACTCGAGGTTGTTGGCGGCCTGGTTCAAGCCGTTATGCGCGCTCACGACGGCGCTCGCATCAGAGGTAATCCTGCCACACGTGCTTGCCGTCGTCGCCGTTGCGGTCGTCGGCGTCGTGGAGGTAGAAGCCCCACTTCCCGCCCTCGGCGTGGCGGCGGGCACGGTTGCCGAGTTCGTCGCGGCGGTGGCGGTCGGATCGGAGTTGCAGCTCTGCTGGTCAGCCGCCAGCACGTCCTCGGCGTCGACCAGCCCAGCTTGGGCCGTGCTCACCGATGCCTGCGCGGCGGCGATGCTCTGCGCATCCTGCTCCTGTTGGGGTGGCGTCTCACCCCCGGACCGGGCCAGATTCAAGTTGTCCTGGGCGGCGGCCAGGTTGTCCTGGGCGGCGCTGAGGGTGGCCTGTGCCTGGCTGGGATCGACCTTGGCCAGCGTCTGGCCGGCCTGCACCTGCTGGCCGACGGTGGCGTCGACCTCGCTGACCGTGCCGCCGGTCGCGAAGTTCACCGACTCGGTCTGGGCGGAGGCGACATTGCCGCTCGCAGTTTCTGACAGCGATACCGTCCCGTCCTGTGCCTGCACGGTCCGTGTGGCGGCACGAGCGGTCGGGCTGTGGAAGATGGTGTTGAGGCCGAGCAGGACCAGGGCCGCCACGGCGACGAGCAACAGTGAGTTGACGACGAGCGGCTTACGCCCAATCCGCATCATGGCTGGGTGGTGGTAGTCGTGGCTCCGGGTCCAGCGAAGGTCGGCCGCAGGCTGGCGCAGGCCTGCTGTGCGGCCTGGAAGGTGGGACCGGCCGTGGCCAAGGTTGTGGACGCGGCGGTGGTGGATGACGCGCCGGTGGTCGATGTCGTCGAGAACCCGCCGCGCCCGGGGAGCGCGGCACCGTGGAGTTGGAGGCAGTTCGTGTACGCCTTGAAGGCGGCGCTCTGAGGGCCGGCCACACCACCGGGGCCGAACCTACCGGTCGGTCTCTCGCTTCGACAGGCGGTCAGGGCGCCCTGGTACTGCTGCTGGGTCACGCCGGCGGGCAACGTGGTGCTGGGGAACGTGCCCGACCCCGGTGTCGACGACGGCCCGCCTCCGGGCCGCCGCCCGCCCAAAGCGGTGGCGGGGATCCCATGGTCGGTCAGGCAAGTCCTGTATGCCGCCAAGCCGGTTGGCGCGACCTTCGTAGTGGTCGAGGTGCTCGTGGACGTCACCGGGGTGGTGCCCCCGCACGCCGCCGCCCCGACGATCAGCAGCCCCAGCAGCGACATTGCCGATAGCCATTTTGACGTCACGGCGAGTACTAAAGTCCGCCTTGATGAGCCTCTCCTGTGTCAAAGCTGAGATCCTGCTAATAACCGGCAGGGGGTAAAGGACCCGCCGCCGCATGGCCTTGGTCCCGATCGCCCGTGCGCCGCTAATAGCCTCCCAGGCATGGTCCACGCGTTCGTCCTCATCGACGCCGTCCCCCCTCGCGTCGCCGGCCTGGCCGAAGAGTTGGCCGACGTCGACGGGGTGGCCGAGGTCTACTCGGTCGCCGGTCACGCCGACCTGGTAGCGGTCGTCCGGGTGCGCCGCCACGACGACCTCGCCGACGTGGTGACCAGGCGGATACACGCCCTCGAAGGGATCACCGACACCCGCACGCTCATCGCCTTTCAGGCTTTCAGCCGCCACGACCTCGAGGCCATGTGGGACCTCGGCGACGCGTGAAGCGGGGAAGCGAGACACAGGTTCAGGCGAGCTGGCGTTCGGCGATGAGGGTGAGGAAGTCGGGCAACTGGTCGGACAGGGCCACCTGGCGGACCAGTTCGGCGGCCTGGGCCAGGCGCTCGGCGTCGAGACCCTGGGCTGTCAACCCCGAGACGGCGGAGTCGAGCTCCTTGTCGACCAACTCAGCGCTGACCTGCGTCCCGTCGGTGAGCTCGACACGGTGGTGCACCCACTGCCACAGCTGACTGCGGGAGATCTCGGCGGTGGCGGCATCCTCCATGAGATCGAAGATGGCTACCGCCCCCCTGCCGCCCAGCCACGCCTCGAGGTACTGGAGAGCCACGCTCACGTTGAGCCGCAGGCCCTCGATCGTGTACGTGGCGCCGTCGATCTCGGTCGCCAAAAGCCCCGAGGCGTCGTCGCTGACGGGCGGCCGGACCTCGAGCTGGTTGGGTCTGTCTCCGAGCACCCGGTCGAAGACCTCGGTGGCGACCGGGACCAGGTCGGGGTGGGCGACCCACGTCCCGTCGTAGCCGAGACCGGCCTCGCGCTCCTTGTCGGCGCGGACGTTGGCCAGAGCCCGCTCGGTCACGTCGGGTTTGCGCCGGTTGGGGATGAACGCCGACATGCCCCCGATTGCATGCGCCCCATGAGCGTGGCAGATACCGACGAGACGCTCGGCGTAGGCGGCCATGAACGGCACGGTCATCGTCACCTGGGCGCGGTCGGGCAGCACGTGGGCGGGATCGTCGCCGAACTTCTTGATCACCGAGAATATGTAGTCCCACCGACCGGCGTTCAGACCGGTGATCCGGTCACGCAACTCGTAGAGGATCTCCTCCATCTCGTAGGCGGCGAGGATCGTCTCGATGAGTACCGTCACGCGGATCGAACCGGTGCGCAGCCCTGCTCGGTGCTCCAGGTCACCGAGCACCGCGTCCCACCAGGCCGCCTCCAGATGGGACTCCATCTTCGGCACGTAGAGGTAGAGGCCGCTGCCGCGCTCGACGAGCTTGGGCGCGGAATGGACTGCCGCCAGGCTGACGTCGAACAGGGAAGCCGAGGGGTGGGCGCCATCGACGCTGACCCGGCGTTCCTCCATGTGCAGTCCCCGAACCCGCAGGACGAGCGTGGCGGGCTTCTCGCCGAGCCGGTCGACCGAGCCGTCAGGGCGCTCGAAGCTGATGGTCCCGTCGGCTGCGTCGCGGAAGTTGCGCTGGCCGTCGACAACGTTGCGCCATGACGGCGACATCGAGTCCTCGACGTCGGCCATGAACACCCGCGCACCGGAGTTGAGAGCGCCGATCATCATCTTGCGGTCGCAGGGGCCGGTGATCTCGCAGCGGCGGTCCGCCAGGTCGGCGGGCGCGGGGGGAACCGTCCAGTCGCCGCCTCTGACGTCGGCGGTGCCGTCGAGGAGCCGGGGGCGCTCGCCGGCGCGGAACGCCCGGGCCCGTTCGTCGCGGAGGGCGAGTAGTGCGCCCCGCCGTGCACCGTGGGCACGCTGAAGGGCGGCGACCAATGCGAGCGCCTCGGGGACGAGGATGTCCTCGGTGCCCTCGGTGGGACCGAGGATCTCGACACCGTCAGCGGTGCTCATCGGGCCCGTCCTGGACCTTTGCCAGCCGAGTGTCCACGTGGTTTCTTTCCGGTCACCAAAGCAAGCTACCGGACGCTCGAAGCTGGTCTCACCCCGAAGCTGCGGCGCGATGGGCACTACAGTGCATCCCGTGCACACGGTGCTGGAAGTACTGGCCGCGTTGTTGGTCGGGGCGGTGGGGATCCTCGGCAGCGGTACGGTGCTCTTGATGCGGCGGCTCCATCGGGCCAACCGCCTGGTAGCCGAAACGGCCAGCGCCGCCCCCACGTCGTGGCTGTGGAGCTGGCGCCGTAGCGCATCGCTGCACCGGCGGCTGCGGGCCGCGTGCCAAGTGGCTGTCCGTGCGTCGGCGCCCGCCGCAGTCGCGCCACATCGGCGTCGCTGGAAGAGTCGCCGCCAAACGGCAACCTCGCCGCTGGCCCGGGTGGCGCGCGAACTGGTGGACCACGCCGTGGGCCTGGATGCTCGCCTGGTCGAGGTAGACCAACTGGCGGGGGCTTGGAGACGACCGGCCTTGGCCTCGGTCGAGTCGGAGGTGCGCCATCTCGAGGCGTCGGTGCAACGGCTTACGACGCTGTCCGCCGCCTGGCGCGACCAGCTCGACTCGTTCGCAGTGCGCCAACCCGACCTCCAAGACCAACTCGATGCCGTCGAGGCGGCCCTCGATGATCTGGCCGCCGACACCCAACTCCCCCGGGGCGCCGGCCTCCGATCCGATCTCACCGCCGGCGCCCGATCCGATTCCACTGCCGGCGCCCAGTCCCGCCCTGCCCGCGGTTAGGACCGCCGGCCGAGACTGCTCCGGGGCTGCTCAGGCGCCGGCCGCCGCCTGGGAGACAGCTATCAGATGCTCCAGGGTGGCTGCCGCCCGTCCCGCGTCGATGGCCTCGGCCGCCAGCACCAGGCCCTCGGCCAGGTGGGCAGCGGCACCTCCTGCTACCAACGCGGCGGCGGCGTTGAGCAGCACGATGTCGCGATGGGGGCCGCGCTCCGCGTCGAGTACCCGGCGGGCCAGGTCGGCGTTGGTCGCGGCGTCGCCGCCCTTCAGTTCGCCGGGGCTGGCGAGCGACAGGCCCAGCTCCGCCGGCTCCACCACGTAGGTCTTGACCCCGTCAGGAACGTCCGAGCGCCATTCGACCACCGTGGATGGCCCCGTCGTCGACAGCTCGTCGAGGCCATCGTGGCCGTACACGACGAGGGCGTGAACGGCGCCGTTGGCGCCGAGCACTCCCGCCATCTTCAGCGCCATGGTCGGGTCGCCGACTCCGACGACCTGGCGGCGCACCCCTGCCGGGTTGGCCAACGGGCCCAGGAAGTTGAAGGCGGTAGGCACACCCAACTCGCGTCGCGTGGGCCCGGCGTAGCGCAAGTTGGCGTGGAATCGCGGCGCGAAGCAGAACCCGATACCCGCCTCTGTTACGCACCGGGCCACACCCCGGGGACCGAGATCGATGACCACGCCGAGCGCCTCGAGAACGTCGGCGCTGCCCGCCTTGGAGGAAGCGGCCCGGTTGCCGTGCTTGCAGACCCTGACGCCGGCACCGGCCACCACCAAGGCGGCGATGGTCGACACGTTGATCGTGCCGCTTCGATCGCCGCCAGTGCCGCAGGTGTCGACCAGGGTCGAGCGCAACTCCTCGTCGAGGTCTATCCCTTCCGCGGTTGCGACCATGGCCCTCACCAGACCGGTCATCTCCTCGACGGTCTCACCCTTGCAGCGCAGGCCGAAGATGAACGCCGCCATCTGCGACGGGGTGGCGTTGCCCTCCAGCACGTCTGCCAGAGCGGCGGCTGCCTCGTCGGCGGAGAGGTCTCCCCGGCCCGCTATTCGGGACAGCACCCCGGGCCAGCCGCCGAGGTCGGACAAGGTGACCATGGGACGAGAAGCTACCTGCGTGCCGGCTCACCAGCTGAGCCGGCCCGAGCGGACAGGCACGCCGGCGGCCGGCTAGGCGGACTTCCGGCGCTGGCGGATGAGGCGGCGACGCTCGCGCTCGGTCGCGCCCCCCCAGACACCGTCGTACTCACGGTTGGCCAGGGCATACTCCAGGCACGCCTCGCGCACCGAGCAGCCGGCGCAGATCGCCTTGGCCTCCTCGGCTTCCTCGTCGGACACCGGGAAGAAGATGTCAGGGTCGACCCCGCGGCAAGCCGCCCGCTGACGCCAGACGATGGTCTTCATCGGGTCACTCGCAATCCTCGATCGTACAGTGGCCTGGCGGGGTCACCTACCCCATCACAGCTGGTACGGGCACACCCGAACCCTGTCCCAGGCTACGGATCCATTGTGGCGCGCCGGGCCCCCGGTTGTCGAGACGGTTCCTGGCACCGACCCTGCCCGCTGCGGTCAGGTCAGTCCCTGAGGTCCTCGAGCAGCGTCGCCTTGGTGTCGTCTGAGAGTTGGGCGCCTTCGGCGTAGCTCGGGTGGTTGACGGCGAGCACCACCGGCTCGGCGCCGAATCGGGCCACCTGGGTCGCCGACATCTCGAAGCGCAGGTAGTGGACCGACGCGGTCACCTCCTGGCGGGTCAGGTGCGCCGCGTGGCCCGGGTCGACCACGCCGCGCACCACGTCGGGCTCGCGGCCACCGATCAGCAACTCGACCGAGCGCTCGATCCCCACCAGCTTGGGCAGCCACTCGACGAGGTCGTCCTTGGTGGTCAGCTCCACGAACAGGGTGGCTGAAAGCTGGCCGGGCTCGGGTATGAGCGGGTTGTAGGTGTCGAGCTCGGCTTGGACGGCTTCGTCGGAGAGCAGTCGCTCGGCTCGGGCCATCTCCTGGATCTGGAAGCGGACCGTGTCCGCGTTCTCGAACACCAGGGTCACGATGGGGCCGACGCTCACCCGGCGCCGCCGCTTGAGGCCGATGACCCGCTGGCGGAATTCCGAGCGCTCGCGCTCGTAGGCCCGCAAGTCGGCGATGTCGTCCAACGTGAGTTTGGCGTTGGCCATGCCTGGCGACCCCTATTCTTTCTCCGCCTCGATGCCGTAGGCGCGGGCCAGTGCCTGGAGGGGGTGCACCGGCATCCGCCCCGTCTCCTGGCTGATGGCCCCGTTGGCGAGGTGGCAGTCGCCGGCGACGACCTCGGCGTCGGCAGCGTCGATGGCAGCGGCGAGGGGGGCGGCCACCTTGCGGGCCAGGTCGTAGTTCTCGGCCCGGAAACCCCACATGCCGTCGATACCTGAACACTTCTGGACCACGCTCACCTTGGTGCCGGTGAGGCGGAGGAGGTCCCGGCTGCGCAGCCCGATGTTCTGGGCCTGCAGATGGCACGGGACGTGGTAGGCGGTGGTCTCGGGCACGTCCCCCCCGAAATTGGTGTCGAATGAGGTGTCGGCCCCCTTGTGGAGGCGCCACAGGTACTCGGCCGCGTCGTAGGTGTGGGCGGCGACCAGGCGGGCGTCGTCGCTGCCCAGGTACTCGGGATAGTCCCGTTTGAGGACGTAGCCGCACGTGGGCTGGGGCACGACGATGTCGTTGCCGGCCCGCACCGCCCTGGCGAGCGAGTCCACGTTGGCGGCCGCTTCGGACTTGAACTGGTCGAACTCGCCGCTGTGAAGCCACGGCGCGCCGCAGCATCTCACCCGGTCGGGAAGGCTGCACGACACACCGTTGCGCTCGTACACCTTGACCAGGTCGTGCCCGATGGCGGGGCTGGAGTACTCGACCAGACAGGTGGGGAAAATCGCCGCCTTCGCCTGCTCGGGCCGGCCGAGCGCTCCCTGGCGCTTGTTGAACCACGATGTGAAGCGGGTCCTGGAGTAAGGGGGCAACACCCGCTCGGCGGCCACGCCGACCACCTTTTCCATGATCCTTCGCACGGGGCTTCCCGGAGTGCCGACCGTGGCGTTGGCCAGCGCCGGCGCCCTCGTCGCCGCCTTACCGAGCAGGTCGGTCCGCCCGAGGGCCTGGGTGGTGAGCTTGCCCTTTACGTTCTTGCTCTTTCGGTTGCGTACCGCCTCGGCACGCAGCATTAGTCGCGGGAAGTCCAGTTGCCACTCGTGGGGGGGAATGTACGGGCACTTCACGTAGCAGAGCTTGCACTGGTAGCACTCGTCGACGACCTCGTCCTGCTCGGACGTGCTCAGCCGGTCGACGGCCCCGTCCTTGGCGTCGATCGCCGAGAACATGGTCGGGAACGACGGGCACAGCGACACGCACAGGCGGCACCCGTGGCACAGGTCGTACACCCGCGTCAACTCCGCCCTCATGTCGCCCTCGTCGTAGTACTTGGGGTGCTTGGGGTCGTAGGTGACTGTCACGCCAGGTCCTCTCGCGCCGCGACGGTCCCCTAGCTGACGGCTTGGAGGCCCTGGCTGAAACGGCCGGCGTGGCTCTTCTCGGCCTTGGCGAGGGTCTCGAACCACTCGGCGATATTGTCGAAGCCCTCGTCGCGCGCGGTTCGGGCGAAGCCCGGGTACATCTCCGTGTACTCGTAGGTCTCACCCTCGATGGCGGACTTGAGGTTGTCCTCGGTGTCGCCCACGGCGACGCCGGTGACAGGGTCGCCGACCTCGGCCAGGTAGTCGAAATGGCCGAACGCGTGGCCCGTCTCGCCCTCGGCGACGGAACGAAACAGAGCAGCGGTGTCGGGGTAGCCTTCCACGTCCGCCTTCTGGGCGAAGTAGAGGTACCGGCGGTTGGCCTGGCTCTCGCCCGCGAACGCCTCCTTCAGGTTGTCGTGGGTCTTGCTGTCGGCCAGTGCAGGCATGCTCAATCTCCTTGTGTCTTGTTGCGATCGGTTTGGTGTCTAGTGGCCGTCGGTCCGGCGGCAGGTGGCGCACACGCCGCGGAAGACCACCTCGGCCCGGCCCACGACGAACCCCTGACGCTGCGCTTCGGGGACCCTGAGGGAGCCGAAGTCGGTTGCCAGGTCGCGCACCTTGGCGCACCGGGTGCACACCAGGTGGTGGTGGACGTCGACATTGGGGTCGAACCGGCTCGACCCGGTGCCCAGGTCGAGGGCATGGATCTCGCCCATCTCCGAGAGGTCGTTGAGGGTCTGGTACACAGTCTTCAGCGACATGGTCGGCATCCGGGCTCGGGCCGCGGCGTACACGGC
Source organism: Acidimicrobiales bacterium (assembly GCA_035552775.1). Classification (GTDB taxonomy): domain Bacteria; phylum Actinomycetota; class Acidimicrobiia; order Acidimicrobiales; family Palsa-688; genus DASZKW01. The sequence goes on from DASZKW010000116.1 coordinate 16,832, forward strand.
CTCGGCCGTCGGGTGCACCCGGTTGCCGTCGAGGACACCGAAGATGCACTCCCGCTGGGGGGTGACCTTCAGGCCCTGGGCCCGAAACAGCTGGGCCAGTTCTGCCGGGGTCTTCACCGTTAGATGTTATCACCTAACAATCGTTGTCGACAAGGTGGGGGGACCGTCGGCGGTAGCGTGGCCTCCATGACGGCCGCCTCTATGACCGGCCGGAGACCGTCCGGGTGAGCGCCGGCTTCGACCGGGCGACTTCCCTGCATCGGCTGGGCAACGAACGCTTCGATGTGTTGGTCGTCGGCGGCGGCATCACCGGCTGCGGCGTGGCCTTGGATGCCGCCGCCCGGGGCCTGCACACGGCCCTGGTCACCGCCGACGATTTCGCATCCGGGACATCCTCGAAGTCGTCAAAACTGATCCACGGCGGTCTGCGCTACCTGGCACAGGGCGAGTACGGGCTGGTCTATGAGGCTCTCGCCGAACGACAGCGTCTCTTGGACAACGCCTCCCACCTGGTGCGGCCCCTACCGTTCCTGGTGCCGCTCTTCGGGCGCGGCGGGATGGCCAGTCGCAGTGTGGCCAAGGCATACTCGGTAGCCCTGTGGAGCTACGACCTGACCGGTGGTCTGCGTATCGGCAGGCGCCACCGCCGCGTCGATGCCGCCACCGTGCAGGGCCACTTCCCCGACCTGCGATCCGACCGCCTGGTCGGAGGTTTCTTGTATTGGGACGCCCAAGCCGATGACGCCCGCCTGACACTCGCCGTGGCCCGGACTGCGGCGCTCGGCCACCGCGCAGTCGTCGCCAACCACGCCCCGGTGGCCCGCCTCCTCGAAGAGGCCCGCAGCGGGAGGGTGGTGGGGGCTGCGCTGGTCGACGGCACCGAGATCCGCGCCAACGTGGTGGTCAACGCAGCCGGGGTGTGGGCCGACGCCGTCAACGCCCTCGGCCCTGCTGGTGGCCTCCGGGGCCGGCCGGGCCCTGCTGGTGGCCTCCGGGGCCGGCCGAACCCGTCGATCCGGCCGGCCAAGGGCATCCACCTAACGGTGACCGCCGACCGCTTGCCCTGCAGCTATGCCGCCGTCCTGCCCGTGCCCGGTGAGAAGCGGTCGATCTTCGTCGTCCCCTGGGTCGAGTCGGGCTTCACGTATGTGGGAACCACCGACACCGACTACGACGGCCCCCTCGACGATCCCCGCTGTACACCGGAGGACGTGGATTACCTGCTCACGGCGGTCAACGCCGCCACCACCGCCAACCTCGAGCGCTCCGACATCACCGGCGCCTGGGCGGGGCTGCGACCCTTGGCGAGCGGGGCCAAGGACGCCCGCACCGCGGACCTGTCCAGGCGCCACCGGGTGACGACGTCGTCGGCCGGCGTGGTCACGGTCACGGGCGGCAAGCTCACGACCTACCGCCGGATGGCCGCTGACACCGTCGACGAGGTAGCGGGCCAGCTCGGGCGCCGTTTGCCTCGCTCCCAGACCCGGCGGCTGGCGATCTGGGGCTCGGAAGGGGCGGCCGAGATGGGCGAGCCGGGGGCGCCACGTCGCCTCGGTGTCGATGCCGCCCTGGCCGGTCACCTGGCGGGCCGCTACGGCGGCGAGGCCCGAGCGGTGGCGGCCATGCTCAGCGCCGACCCCGATCTCGCCCGACCCCTGGTACCGGGGCTGCCCTACGTGAGGGCCGAGGCGGTCTTCGCTGCCCGCTACGAGATGGCCACTACCCTCGCCGACGTGCTGGACCGGCGGACGCGGGCCATGATCCTCGACGCCGCCGCCACCGCGCGCGCCGCGCCGGGCGTGGCCGCCCTGCTGGCGTCCGAGCTCGGCTGGTCCCCGGAGGAGGCAGCGCTCCAGGCGGAGGCGGTTGTGGCTGCCGCGGAGGCCTCGATGGCCAGCGTCCAAGCCACTCACGCGTCCCTGCGATGACCGGCAGCGGTAGGCCGACGCCGCCGTTCGCCTTCGGTTCCGGTGACGTCGGTGACGTCAGGTCGCGCTTCGGGCGCGAGGTGGCAGTCGACGACGCCCTGGCCGATCGGCTGGCCGGCGTGTGCGAAGAGGTGGTCACCTCGACCGGGTCCCTGGTCGAAGCCGGCAGGGATTGGTGGCCCCTGAGCGTGTCGTGGGGGGTGGCCGGCGAGGTGCCCGCCCTCCCCGCCGTCGTCGCCCGTCCCCGGAGCGCGGCGGAGGTGGCAGCTGTCCTCGCCGTGTGTGACGCAGGCGGCGTCCCGGTGACGGCGGCGGCCGGGCGCAGCGGGGTCTGCGGGGGGTCTGTCCCCGTCTTCGGGGGGGTCGCCCTCGACTTGACGGGGCTCGCCGGGATGGTTGCCGTCGACGACCTGTCACTCACCGTCGAAGTGCGCGCCGGTACCTTTGGTGACGATTTCGAGGCCGAGTTGGGAGCCGCCCACGGCCTCACCCTCGGTCACTGGCCCCAGTCGATGGCCATGTCGACCGTGGGGGGCTGGCTGGCCTGTAGGTCCGCCGGCCAGTACTCGACCCGCTACGGCAAGATCGAGGACCTCGTCGTCGGCCTCGAGGTGGCCTTGGCCGACGGCCGGGTCATCCGCACCGGCGCACGCGCCCCGCGGGCGGCGGCCGGCCCCGACCTCACCTCGCTCTTCGTCGGCAGTGAGGGGACCCTCGGCGTGATCACCGAGGCCCGGCTCCGGGTGCGGCCCCGGCCCACCGGCGAGCGAAGCGCCGTATACGGCTTCGCGTCCTTCGCCGACGGCCTCGACGCCTGCCGGCGGGTGCTGCGCAGAGGTGCGACCCCGGCCGTGGTGCGCCTCTACGATGCCGCCGAGTCTGCCCGCCAGTTCCACGTCGAGGACCGGGCCGTGCTCTTGGTCTTCGACGAGGCCGACCCTGCCCTCGTCGGCCCGGTCGCTACCGTCGTCGCCGAGGAGTGCGGGGCAGCCGAGCGCCTGGACAGCTCCCTCGTGGAACAGTGGTTGGCGCACAGAAACGAGGTGGCCCCTCTGGCAGCCCTCGCCCGGGAGGGGATCGTCGCCGACACGATCGAGATCGCGGCGTCGTGGACGGCGCTCCCGGCCATCTACGGCGCCAGTATCGCCGCCCTCAGCGCCCTCGACGGCACCGTCGTCGCTTCTGCCCACCAGTCCCACGCCTACCCCGACGGCGCGTGCCTGTACTTCACCTTCGCCGGCACCCCCACGCCGGCCGGCGCTTCCTCGTCGGGGGGCGGCTCGGGGAACGCCGCAGACATCTACTATTGCCAAGCCTGGGACGCGGTGATGTCGGCGACCCTCGCCCACGGGGGGGCGCTGTCGCACCACCACGGCGTCGGCATCAACCGGGGTCGCTACCTGGCCGGCGCCCTCGGTCCTGCCTTCGAGGTCCTGGCGAGCGTCAAGGCGGCCCTCGACCCGAGGGGGATACTCAACCCGGGCAAGCTCGGCCTGCCGTCGCCATTCGGCGAAGCGCCCTGGCCGTGAGCTGATTCCCCATGGAGGCCCGTTAGGGTTAAAGAGCAAGCCGTGACTCGCGAGCCGTGAGAGGGGGAACCACGAGCATCCTGGTCGTCGACGTCGGCACCAGCAGTGTCCGCGCCGCCATCGTGGCACCCGACGCCACGGTCGGTGGGATGCACCGGGTGGCGTTGCCTCCCTCGGTTCCTTTTCCCGGCCTGGTGGAGTTCGATCCGTCGGCCACGGCCACCGCCGCCCTCGACGTGGCCCGTGCCGCTCTGAACAGCGCCGGCCCCGTCGACGCGGTCGGCGTGACCAACCAGCGGGCTTCAGCTGTGGTCTGGGACGCCCGCAGCGGGGAGCCGGTGGGTCCGGGCCTGGGCTGGCAGGACCTGCGCACGGCGGGGAGGTGCCTCGAACTTCAGGCCGAGGGGCTGCGCCTGGCCCCCAACGAGACCGCCACCAAGGTCGCCTGGCTCCTCGACACCTACGACCCCGACCGGCGCCGCGATCTGCGCTGGGGGACGATCGACAGCTGGCTGGTGTGGCAGCTGACCGGTGGGGCGCTCCACGTAACCGACGTCACCAATGCCGGCGTGACAGGGCTCCTCGGCCGGGGGGCGACGGGCTGGGACATGGAAAAGGCGAGCCAGCTCGCCATACCCGAGGCATCGATGCCCGTCGTGGTCGACTCGTCGGGGCTCGTCGGTGATGCCACAGCCCTCGAGGGCGCCCCCCCGATCACCTGTCTCGTCGGCGACCAGCAGGCATCACTGGTGGGCCAGGGCTGCACCCAGCCGGGCCTGGCCAAGATCACCTTCGGCTCCGGGGCCATGCTCGACGTGTGCCTCGGCGGCCAGCGCCCTGGCTTCGACGTGCGCGGCCCGGGGGGCTGCTTCCCGATCGTCGCGTGGCGCAGAGCCGGCGTGGTGAGCTGGGGTGTCGAGGCGATCATGCTGGCGGCCGGCTCGAGCGTCGACTGGCTGGTCGACGACCTCGGGTTGCTCTCCTCCGCCGCGGAATCCGAACAGGTGGCGGCGGGGTGCTCGGATACCGGCGGGGTCGTCGTGGTACCGGCCCTGCTCGGCCTGGGGACGCCGGCATGGGACTTCGGTGCACGCGGCGCCGTGCTCGGGCTCAGCCGGGGCAGTGGGCGCGCGGAGCTGGTCCGGGCCGTGCTGGAGGGGGTCGCCCACCGGGGGGCCGACCTGCTCGAGGCCGCCGAAGCCGACGCCGGGCGGCCCGTCGAGGCGTTGCGGGTAGACGGCGGCATGAGCGCCAACACCGTCTTCGTCCAGGCCCTCGCCGACGCCTGCAGGCGCCCGGTGGAGGTATCCCCCCAGCTCGAGGCGACCACGCTCGGCGCCGGATTCCTCGGCGGTCTGGCCGTGGGCACCTGGGCGGACGAGGACGAGCTGGCGGCGACCTGGCGACCCCGGTCGGTGGTCGAACCGGCCGGCGAGGCCGACCGGGACCGCTGGCGCGCCGCGGTGGACCGGGCTCGGGGCTGGTACCCGGAGCTGAGCGCACTGTCGTTCTGAGGCGCTGGGTCGTTCTGAGGCGCTGTGGCACCGTCGTCCCGTGTGCGCACACCAAATTTCGGGGTCAACCGACCAGGTTGGTTCTTTGTCGGCCACCAACACCGCTCTGCGCGGCCGGATGCAATACAGTTACCGCGTGAACACCGCGGAGGTCCTCCTCAGGGGAGAGCCACGCGATGCCATGACCGCACGCCACTTCGTGCGAGACACCCTTTCGGGGTGGGGTGCCACCGACCACGAGGACTCGGCCGTGCTGCTGGTCAGCGAGTTGGTCGCCAACGCCTCCCTCCACGCCAAGACGGAGGTGAGTGTCTGCCTCCGCCGGGGACCCGGGAAGCTCCGCATCGAGGTCGGAGACCGCTCGTCGCGGTCACCGATGATACGCAAGTACGGTCCTCAGGCCACCACCGGCCGGGGGCTGGCCCTGGTGATCGCGTTGGCGCAGCGCTGGGGTGTGCAGACCGTCGGCACGGGCAAAGCCGTCTGGGTGGAGCTCGACGACGACGCCCACATGGTCGACGCTCCGGGCTCCGCCTGATGAGCCCGGACTCGGGCCCGCCATCAGACCCCGACCTGGTGGAGATATCTCTCCTCGACCTGCCCGTCGCCCTCTGGGCCGCCAGCCAGGAGCATGCCAACGAGCTGATCAGGGAGTTCACCCTCATCGCCGCCAGCCAGAGCGAGGAGGACCATCAAAGGGTCCCCCGCCAGCTGACCCAGCTAATCGAGGCGCTCAACAGGGAGTACGGCATGACGAGCGGAGAGCAGGAGGCCCAACTGGCTGCTGCCGCCGCCGCCGGGGTCGAATCGATCCCTGCCCTGCGCTTCCGCGTGCCTCCTGGCGTGAGCGAGGCCGCTGTCGCCCTCGGTGCGATGCTCGACGAGGCGGACGCGTACTGCAAGGCGGGGCGTCACCTGCTCACGTTGGCCACCCCGCCCGAGCAGGTCAGGTTCCGGAATTGGTATCTCGACGAGTTCGTACGCCAGGTCGATGGTCAGCCCCCCCGCCCATGGCCGGAGTATCCCGCTTAGGGTCCGGCGCCGGACCCTAGCTGCCGCCGCTTTAGCGCCCGGCGGGCAGGCCGGGAAGTTCCTGCTCCACCTCGAGGACCGGCGCCATGAGGTCACCGCGGGTCTCGATGCGCTCGAGCACCCGGTCGGATTCGAACACCAGCGTGGTCGCCTCCCCGCTGCCCGCCGCGTCATCGACTTCGTCCCATGTCAGGGGCGTGGACGCAGTCGGGCGGGGCCGGGCACGCAGCGAGTAGACGGCGACGGTCGTCTTCGACGCCGTGTTCTGGCTCCAGTCGATCAGCACCTTTCCCGCCCGCGCCGAACGGTCCTGGGTGGTGACGATGAGGTCGGGGTGAGACCGCTCGAGGATCTGGGCCAGCGCCTGCGACCACGGTTTGGTGGCCTGGTAGCCCACCTCGTGGTTTAGCGGGACGTACACCTGGAGTCCCTTGCTGCCGGAGGTCTTGGCCCACGCCTCCAGGCCGATCGACCCCAGCGCTTGGCGCAGCAGCAGGGCGACGCGGGCGCACGTGACCACGTCTGCTGGTGCGCCGGGGTCGAGGTCGAACACCACCGTCGTGGGCTGCTCGAGGTGAGGCCAGCGGGCCAGGGTCGGGTGGAGCTCTATGGCGGCCAGGTTGGCCAGCCACACGAGCGTCGCCTCCTCTTCGACCCGGCAGTAACCGACGTCGCCCATGGTGACGGTCTCCACCCACGGGGGCCTGTGACCCGGGCAGTTCTTCTCGAAGAAGGAGGCGCCGGCGACCCCGTTGGGAAAACGGCGCAGGGTGATCGGTCGCCCCGCCAGGTGAGGGAGCAGGACCGGCGCCACCCGGGCGTAATAGTCGATCATGGCGCCCTTGGTGAAGCCCGTGCCCGGCCACAGCTCCTTGTCCAGGTTGCTGAGCGACAGGGCCCTCCCACCGACCTCCACCCGGGCGCCGGCCGCCCCTCCACCGGCCGCGCCTCCACCTTTGGCTTTGTCGCCTGCGACCGTCAATCTGTCTCCTCCCGGCTGGTCGGACGCTCGCTCGTTGGGCTGCTCAGGCGCTCGCCCGCCGACCCCCGCTGCTGTCGTCGCTGTGACTCCCGGACTTCTTGGCCTGGCGGGCAGCTTCCAGGCTGGCTTCGAGGGCAGCCATGAGGTCGACGACGGGAGCGGCGGCGCGGGCTTCGGGGGCCTCTGCGATCGACTCGCCCTCGGCCTTGGCCTCGATCAGGGCGAGCACCTTCTCGCGGTGATCATCGTGGTACTTGGAAGCGTCGAAGGGGCCCGACAGCGACTCGACCAGGCTGGTCGCCATGTCGAGCTCGCGCTTGGCTGGTTTGGTGGCGTCGGTGGTGGCCACTTCGAGCTCGGCGGGGTCGATCACCTCGTCGGGGTAGAGCATGGTGGACAGGACCAGGACGCCCTCACGGGCGCGCAGGGCGGCCAGGTACTGCTTGGTGCGGAGCACGAAGCGCCCGAGAGCCACCTTGCCGGTGGCGGTCATCGCCTCGGCGAGCAGGGCGTAGGGCTTCTCCGCCCGCCCGTCGGGGACCAGGTAGTAGCTGCGCTCGAAGAAGACCGGGTCGATGTCGGACAGGTCGACGAACTCCTCGATGTCGATGGTCCGGGTCGCCTCGGGGTCGATCGAAGCCAGCTCCTCGGGCTCCACCACCACGTAGCGGCCCCCGCCCAGGTCGTAGCCCTTGACGATGTGGGTGAAGTCGACCTCCTCCCCGTCCACCGAGCACACCCGTCGCTGGTTGATCCGGCCGCCGTCGGAATCGTGGAGTTGGTGGAACCTGACGTCCTTCGGGGAGGTGGCGGTCACCAGCTTCACGGGGACGTTGACCAGTCCGAAGCTCACCGATCCACTCCAGATGGCCCTCGGCATCGTCGGCATCCTCCCTGATGTGAGCGAGACGGTTCGAGTGAGACGGCCCGGTTGCAACCGTTGGCCACGACGCCGGAGACGGCTCATCGCCTCGGGCGCGCGGACAACGCAGGCCACCAGCGTATGTCCCCCGCCCGGGTGCCATCTACGCTCGCAGGTCGTGGGCACCCTCGAGCAGACCGCGGCGCGCCTCGCCGCCCTGCTCACCGGCGGTGCCGACGCCATGGCCGACCCGACGGGGCGCGACCTCATCTTCGAGGACCACATCGAGCTCCGCGCCCTCGCCCGCACCACCGCGCCCGGCGACGTTTGGGCAGTCGACGGGGGTCAGGCCCTGGTGGCCGACGCCCGCTGTCTCGCCGTCTACGTGACCCGGGCGGCGACGGTGCGCTGGCGTGACGGCGCCAGCACCCTCGAAGACGAGGGGATCCTCGACCACCATCTGCTCGGCGCCGGCGAGGGCGCGACGGCGCGCGCCACCCTAGCCGCGGACCTGGCCGCGGCTGGTACACCACTCGCCCCCGGCACGGCGGTCGACGTAAACCTGCTGCGGGACTGGGGGGAGTGGCGGGCCGTGGACGCCGCCGTGGCCCGGGCCGATCCGGGGGCCACGGTGCTGGTCGACGGTGACCTCCAGCCCGACTGGCGGATCCCTTCGGCGTGGCTCGCCGGCCTCCTCCGACGGGCCTTGGACCGGGGGGTGGTCTTGGTGGGTGTCACCAAGCACTCGTCGCTCGCCCACGGTGGCGCCCCCCTGCTCGGCGTGTTGGAACAACAGGCGGCCGCCACCCTCGGACCCCGCGCCATGTGGTGGGCCCAGGTGGCCACCACCCGCCCCGACGTCGGCGCCGGACTGAGGGTGGTGGTCGCCAGGCTGGACCCCGACGCCCGCTTCGCCTTCCGGGTCGACCTGCCACGCGGCGCCGACCCGTCCGCCACCCTGGGAGCCCTTTCCGCCGTGGCCGACGACGCCGCGTTCCCGGGCTACCCGTACCCGCTGTCGGTGGCAGACCGTCTAGCCGCCTGCCCGCGGTGGCTGCGCGAGGACGTCTGGCACGGGCTGCGGCGCGGCTTCGACGTAGCCGGGGTGCCCGACGAGGTCAGCGAACGGGCCTTCGCCGACCGCCACCGCCTCATGGAGCGAGGCTGACGCCCGGGGCGCCGGTCCCCGGACCTGGCATGCTGGGCCGGTGGCGGACCACGACGTAGAAGCGACGGGGCCGACCGACGTAGACGCGGCGGGGCCGACCGCCCTGGCCGCGCCGAGGGGACGGCTGTTCGGGCGCAACGTGCTCGAGGCCACGTTTCGCGCCGCTCCCGACGAGGACCTGTTCCTCGGGGAGTTGCTCGTCGGCGTGGACGAGGTGACCGACCGGCGCTACGTGTTCCGCGTGGTGGACGTCACCTACGGCACCGAACACCGCGAACCGGGGTGGGCGGAACGGGTGGCGGGGACCCTGCTGGCCGACGACGGGCGGGGTGAGACGGGTGTCCACCCCCTCCACGAACAGGCCCGGCGCACCTACCGGGTGGCGGCCTGCCGTTGCCTCGGGTACCTGGCCGCACCGGAGCAGCGGGGGGCGCCTCGGGTGGTGTTCCGCAAACCGAAGAGCCTGCCCACCCAGTTCTCCCGGGTGGTGGCCCCCGAACCGGAGGACTTCGCCTTCCTGACCGGGCGCATGGGGGACCTCTCCGTAGGGAAGCTGCGCAGCGGCGAGACCGTCGTCGATGTCACCGTGGGCATCCCCGGCGCCAGCCTGGCCAGCCACGTAGGGATATTCGCCACCACGGGCATGGGCAAGTCAAACCTCTTGCAGGTCCTCGCCGGAACGATCATGGCCGCCAACGGTCGCTACGGGCTGCTGATCATCGATCCCCACGGGGAGTACCGCGCCGCGCTGGGCCGCCACCCGTGGGCGGAGGCCTCGCTACGCACGTACGCGGCCCGGCGCCTGGCCGGCACCACCACGCTGCGGATCAGCCTGGCCGAACTGTCCGTCGACGACCTGCGTACCGCCTACGAGTGGAGCCGCCCCCAGGAGGAGGCCCTGTACGAACTCGAGCGTCACTACGGAGACGAGCAGGGGAAAGGCCTGGCGTGGATGGCTGCGTTCGCCGCGGTGGAGGACCTCCCCGGCTTCCGGGAGGTCGAGGTCAGCGGCCGGGTCGCCCTCAGCACCCTCCAGGTCCTGCACCGCCGGGCCCGGCGGATCGTGTCCCTGCCGTGCGTGGCCACCGACCCCGGCCTTTCCGTCGGCGGCGCCGTCCTGGCGGACCTGCTCACCGGCAAGGTGGTGCTGGTCGACGTCAGCGGGCTGGGCTCCACCGAGGAGGTCCTGGTGGCGTCCTACCTGACCCGGCGGGTGCTCGAGGAATGGCAGGGCGCCTACCTCGACGATCCTGAGCGCCACGAGCGCATGCCGGTGGTGGCGGTCGCCCTCGAGGAGGCCCAGCGGGTACTCGGGGCGAGCAAGGACAGGGAGTCCAACGTGTTCCCTCGCGTGGCGCGCGAGGGCCGCAAGTTCAACGTGGGCCTGTGCGCGGTGACCCAGCAGCCCAAGCTGCTCGACGACGAACTGCTCAGCCAGTTCAACACGTTCTTCGTTCTCGGCCTGGCCGACGAGAAGGACCGGAACATCCTGCGCTCGGCGGCCAAGCAGGACATCAGCGCCCAGGGGGCGGAGATCCAGACGCTAATGCCCGGAGAGTGCCTGATCGTCAACCTGGCCGCGCCCTTCGCCGTTCCCGCCGCCATCGACCACTACGACGACCATGTGCGGGGCGCGCCGCCGGCGCCCGCCCCCCGCCCCGCGGCCAAAGCCAACGTGTCGGCCCTGGTCGACTGACTCCCGAGGCTTGCGCACCAGATCGGGGTCAGCCGTCGAGGACTGCGGCCAACTGGGCCGCCTTGATGGCCGGCGTCTGGCCGAACACGAGCAAAAACATCGCCTCGCGCGCCAGGCGCTGGGCGTGGTGATCAAGGGTAACCGAGCGGCCGCCACCCGCCGCCACCAGGGCCGACGCCGCCCGCACGGCGAGCAGGGAGGCCCGCGCCCGCGCCGTCGCCATCGTGTCGTGACCCGCGGCGTCGAGGCTGTCGCGCGCGGCGTCGACATCGTCGGCGAGTGACCCCGACGCCACGCCCGCCGCGTCGAGGAGGCGTCGGCATCGATCGGCTACCCCGAGGGGATGGGACCCGTTGACGCGAAGCCCGAGGGCGTCGCGCCGTGACCACTCGACGTAGGGCTCGCTGCCTGTCAACCGGTCCCCACTGACCTCGTGGCCGTGGAACGTCACCGTAACCGTGGCAGAGGCGTTGACCGCCGCGAGGTCGAGGCGCTCGACGGCGAGGGTGGCCGACGGCGTCGCGTCCACCAGCAGCCACACCACATCGTCGCCGGCGCGGGCGCCCACGTGGACCACGTCGACGCGCCCCCACCCCGTGACCCAGGGGGCGTACCCGTCGAGTCGCCATCTCCCGGCCAACTCGGTCGCCACCAGCACGGGGGGCCCCGGCCGGCGCAGACCGGCAAAAGCCACGCCCGCGCGCCGCTCACCCCGGCACAGCGGGGCCAGCCACTCCTGTCTGAGCGCCGCCGAAGGTGTCGCCGCCACCGCCCTCACCGCGTGGTGGTGTTGCGCCCACACGAAGGCGGTGGTCAGGCACCCGCCGGCCAGCGCTTCGACCGCGGCGTTGCCCTCTCCCCACCCGGCTGCCAGACCCCCCGCCTCGGCCGGCCCGAACAAACCGTACATGCCGGCGCCGGCCAGGTCGTCGAGGTGGGCGGCGGGGACATAATCGCTGGCGTCCACGGCCAGGGCGGCGGGGAACAGGACCTGGTCGGCCAGGCGCCGCGCGACCGTGACCACCTCGGTCCCGGGCGGCATGGGCGCGGTCACCATGGCCCCCACCCTGCCCCGGAATTGCGCGGATTGCGTATTGTTGCGCGTCTGGCGAGACTCACCTATGTTGCCCCCCACGGGGGACCGCCGTGGGCCGGTGGTTCGGGGTCGGGGGATCAGACCCCGGCCACCTGGCCCTGGCGGGAGTCGCGGCGAAGGACCGGCCGGGGGGGCCGGTCCTTCGCATGCTCAAGGGGCGGAGGGGGGATCCGCCCCGAGCTCGTGAACAGTTTCTCATGCACCTGCCACTCCGTCAAGTCGTAACCCGGCGCCAGGCCCCATGGCCAGATGTCAGCGATGGGAGTGATATCAGGGGTGGAAGTCGCCGGCGTCGAGGCGCAGGCGTTCGAGGGTGGCGATCAGGTCGTTCACGTCACCGGGGGCCAGGTGGGGTTCGCAGAAGACCCGGGCGTTGAGCTGCTCGGTGGCGGCGAGGGCCAACGCCCGGCCGGCGTCGAGGATCTGGGCCAGGGTGGTGCGACGATCCGTCGGGTGGGGTACCCGCACGATGAGCTGCTGGGTCTCGAGGCGGTCCACGGCGTTGGTCACGCTCGTGGGGTGCACCTGGAGCCGGGTCCCCACCTTGTTGAGAGGCAGGGCGCCGTCGCGGCTGAACATCAGCAACATCAGGACCTCGTACCGGGCGAAGGTGAGACCCAGGGGGCGGAGGATCTCGTCGATGCGGGCGAGATAGATCTGCTGAGCCCTGAACACGGAGGTGACGGCGGCCATGCCGTCCGCGGCCTGCTGCCAGCCGTGGGCCACCCATTGCCGCTGCGCCTCGGCGATCGGGTCGAACGACAGCGGCTTGGCTGCGGGCAACGCTTCCCTCCGACGGCGACCCTCGTAAGGACCGGCGTGGGCGCCGGACCGCTGGCACACTAGTGGCTGACACGCTTTGGCCCCGGCGGCTGTGCAGTTAGATACCTATACGGTCACCTACTGCACATTGGTGACTCGATCCGGCGCCAACTGGGGGCGAAAGGGCCCCGGTTGGGCGTCAGAACGGGGTGAAGAACTCCTCGGCCCGCTCGGCCAGGGCCCTCACCTGAGCCCGCCGGAGCCGGCGCCGGCCCTTGCTCAGCCGGCGCACCAGGGCGCCGGCGGGGACGACCCGCACACCGCGGCAGCGCCGCCCCCGGCGAGGCAGGGCGACGCGCGGACCGTGGACGGCGACGACGGGAGTCACCACCACCCCGAGGCGGTCGGCGACGACCTCGGCCTCCCATGCCGCGGGCTCCACGTCCAGGAACCCGTCGCCGACGCGCACCGAGCGCCACCCGGCTCGAACCTCGGCGCGCAGCGCCTTGGTGTCCACCACCCAGACACCCGTCGGGCCGACCACCAGGTGGTCGATGTTGGCCCGGCTACCAGGGACCCGCCGGTCGTGCAACACCACCCACTTGCGGGCAGGGAGGCGCTCGAGCAGGGCGGCGGTGGCCCTTTCCCCCTCCGCGCCCCTCGACCAGCGCTGCGGGTCGGGTCGCGGCCTGGCCATCACGGCGCCGATCACCAGCAACCCGGCGCCACCGCCGGCGACGATGTGGCCGGCGAGGCCGTAGCAGGCGAGAACTGCGCCACTTGTGGCCAGCGCCGTGCTCACCGCGCCCCGGGCCCTGGCGTGCCGGCGGGCCACAACATACGCGCCGTGAGCCGACTCCCCCGCCCTGCCTCCCTCCGTTGCCATGCCCGGCAAAACTACATCAGTGGAACTTGTCTCATCCGGGTGCTTTGCTGGAGGGATGATCGTCGCTGCCATCGGGGACGCCCACCTCGGGCGTTCCTATTACCCCTTCACCACCGACGGGGGGGTCAACCAGCGGGAATGGGACTTCGAGCGGTCCTTCGAGGCAGCCGTCGAGCTGGCCCTGGCCCAGGGCCCTGACCTGGTCGTGTGGCTGGGTGACGTGTTCGACCACCCGCGTCCCACCTACCGCTCCTTCCGGGTCGCCCAGCGGGGGCTGGCCCGGATCCGGGAGCACGGGGTGAGCGCGGTGATCATAAGCGGTAACCACGACACCCCCCGCCTGCCCGGCACGGGCAGCCCGTACTCGGCGCTGGCCGACGCCTTCGGCGAGTTCAACTTCGCCCACCGGCTGGCCTACGAGCGATTCGAGCTTCCCGGCCTCGTCGTGCACGCGGTACCCCAGATGCTCACCGTCGACGCCACCCTCGAAGCGCTGGCCGAGGCGGAGCGTGCCCGTAGCGCCGACGCCACAAACCTTCTGCTCACCCACCCCCGCATCACCCAGGTGCAGCCCCGCCACGCCGACATCAACGAGATCGAGGTGGACGCCGGCAGGCTGCGCTCCGACCTGGTGCTGCTCGGCCACTACCACTTCCACACCCGGGTGGCCGAGGGGATCTGGTACGCGGGCTCGACCGACACGTTCAACTTCTCCGACGAGCCCGACAAGGCCAAGGGCATCGTGGTGCTCGACACCGATACCGGCGCGTGCCGCCACGTGCCCCTCGGCGGTCAGCGCCCTCTCGTCACGTTGGAGTCGGTCTACGCCTTCGGACTGTCCCCCGCCGAGCTGTCGGAGGCGGTCCTGTCCCGGGCGGCCACCGTCCCCGACGGGGGCGTCGCCCGGCTCTACCTGGACGGGGTCGATCCGGCCGCCTACCGAATGCTCGACCTCCACGCCGTGCGAGAGGCGGCCGGCGCCGCCCTGCACGTCAAGCTCGAGCCCCAGTTCGTGGCCACCCTGGCCGCGGCGCAACTGCCCCGCCTCGACACCCTGGGCGCCCAGTGGGACGGCTACGTGGAGCATCAGGATCTCACCGGCCTGGACCGCGACAGACTCGTGTGCCTCGGCCACGAATACATCGACGCGGCCGTCGAGTCCGCCGGCTGAGGCGCACGCAGTGCTGCTGACCCGCCTTTACCTGCGCAACTTCCGGGTGTATGAGGACGAGTTGGACCTCGAGCTACCCCCCGGCCTCGTCGGTGTTTTCGGACCCAACGGGTCGGGGAAGTCGACCCTGCTCGAGGCCATCTTGTGGACACTGTGGGGCCGGTCCCGGACCTCGAAGGACGAGATCCGTTCCGCCGGCGTCGGCGGCGACTGCGTAACCGAGGTGGAGTTCGAGCACGAGGGCCACCTGTACCTGGCCCGCCGGACGCTGGCTGGCGCGGCGTCCACTGTGCGCGCCGAGGCCCACTGTGACGGGTTGATCATGTCCGGGGGGGTGCGCGACACGGCCCGTTACCTCCACTCGGTGCTGGGCATGGACGACGGGGCGTTCCGGGCGTCTGTGTTCGCGGAACAAAAGCAGCTCGCCGCCTTCTCCGAGCAGGCTCCCGGCGAACGGCGGCGCCTGGTGCTCCAGCTGCTCGGGATAACCCCCCTGGACGCGGCGCGCGACGCGGCCCGGCGCGACGCCAAGGCAACCGCCGACCAGCACAAGCATCTGCACGGCCTGCTGCCCGACGTCGACGCGCTGGCCGTGTCGGCCGACGACGCCGACGCCCGGGCCGGCGCCGCGGAGGAGGCGGCGGCCGGCGAGGAAGCGGCGGCCGGCGCTGCCGCGTCGCGGGCGGCGGTGGCGGCCGAGTCGTTGCGCCACCTCGACGCGCGCCGCCAGGAATGGGACGGCCTGGTCATCGAGGGCCGTGCTGCCAAGGCCGAGCTGGACGGGGCCGTCGCTGCCGCCGCCGCCCTGGAGGCGGAGTTGGCCTCGCTGACCGCCGTGGCGGCCGAGTTGGCCCGGCTCGAGCCGACCGCTGCTGGTCTCGCCACCTCCGAGGCGCGCCTGGCCCTGGTCGAGGCGCTGGCCGCGGCGGCGACAGCGTGCGACGCCATAGGCGTTCCCCCCGAGCCCCCTCCCCCCGACGCCGCCGCTCAGGAGCATCGCGCCGCCACCGAGGCCGTCGAGATCGCACGGGGCCGGCTGAACGAGATCGACGGTCAGCGCCAGGCGGCGCGGGCCGAGGTGGTCCGGGCGCGCGAGCAGGCCGAGCGCTCGGCCTCGCTCTCCCCCGGGGCCGACTGCCCCCTCTGCGGCCAGGCCCTGGGGCCCGCCTTCGAGCGGGTGCAGGCGCACAGACGGGCGGAGGTGGTGGACGCCGAAGCCCGTGTCGAGGTCCTCGACGCCGCCCGGGTGGCGGCGGCATCGGTAGCCGACCGGGCCGGCGCCGCCTTGGCCGACGCCCAGGCCCGGTTGGAGGCGGCGCGCACCGCGCGGGACAGCTGGGAACGGGCAGCCACCCGCAGGGCCGAGGCGCAAGCAGCGAGGGACCGGGCTCTCGACGCCCTGTTCGCCGCCCATGCCGCCCAGGCCGGAGTGGCCGGGACCGGCCCCGGTCGAGACGGCGCCGGCCAGGGTGAAGAGGGTGGGCGTGGCGTCGACGGGCACGGCGCCGGTGGGGACGGCGCGGGTGTGGACAGCGCCGGTGGGGGCGAGATGGCCGTGGAGCTGACAGAGCTGGCCGGCGGCGGCGCGGCAGAGGCCGTCGAAGCCCGTGAGCGGTGGAGGTCGAGGGTGGTCGAGCAGCGGGCGGCGGCAGCCGCGGTCGAGCGGCTCCGGGGGCGCCTAGAGCGCCGGCCCGCTGCCTCCGCCGCCCTCACCGCCATGCTCGAGCGCGCAGCCGGGGCCGAGGCCCGGGTGGCGGCGCTGCGCGACAAGGTCCGCGACCTGGGCTTCGACCGGGGCGCCCTCGAGCGGGCGAGGGCGGCCAGCGACGAGGCCGGTTCGCTGGCCGGCGCCGCTGACGTTGCCGCCCGGGCGGCGCGGGTGCGCGCCGCCGAGGAGAGGGCCCGAGCGTCGGGCGAGGCGCAGCGCCTGGCCGACGCCCGTGCGCAGCACGCCCAACTGGCGCGGCTCGAGATCGACGCCAGGCACCTCACCCGCCTGGCCGAGCTGCTGAGTGCGTTCCGCAACACGGTGGTCTCCACCGTCGGCCCCCGCCTTGCCGTGCAGGCCGCGGAGCTGTTCGGCGAACTGACCGACCACGAGTACGACCAGCTGAGCGTCGACCCTGAAACCTTCGAGATCCAGATAAGCGACGCCGGGCGCACCTACGGGCTCGACCGCTTCTCCGGCTCCGAGGTCGACCTGGCCAACCTGGCGCTGCGGGTGGCCATCAGCGAGCACGTCAGGTTTCAGTCGGGGGGATCGGTTGGCCTGCTCGTCCTCGACGAGGTGTTCGGACCATTGGACGAGGACCGCAAGGGGCGCATGCTTCTGGCCCTCGAGCGGCTCCGGGGCCGCTTCCGCCAGATATTGGTGGTCACCCACTCCGGTGATATCAAGGAGCAGTTGCCCAACGCGGTCGAGGTGCTGAAGCTTCCCGGCCGGCGGGCCACGGCGCGTTTGCTCAACCCCTGAGCGCCCCGCCGGCGATCTGGCAGACTGGCGCCGACGGTGAGCCGGTTGGGTGGCCGCGGCCGGGCACTGACCCGGTCGAGGAAGGTCGGGACTCCGCAGGGCGGGGTGCTGGCTAACGGCCAGTCGAGGTGACTCGCAGGAAAGTGCCACAGAAAACAAACCGCCGATGGACGGTCCGCCGTCACAGGTAAGGGTGAAACGGTGCGGTAAGAGCGCACCAGCGCCCGGGGTGACCCGGGCGGCTAGGCAAACCCCACCCGGAGCAAGGTCAAACAGGGACGGCCGGCCCGGCCGATGTCCCAGGTGGACCGCTCAGATGGATGGCCACCCATCCGGATCCCGGTAACGGACCGGTGGACAGAATCCCGCCTACAGACCGGCTCACCGTCGACAAGCTGCTCCAGAGGCGCTAATATGGCCTCTGACCTGCGGTTTTGTTCTCTCCCCTGGTTACCGTTGGTGCTCGAATTGCACCGCTGTAGTCCTCAGATCCTGAGGACTGATTGAGGACCTGAGGACTTTTTGAGGACTGAATCGAGGGTTCTGGAGGGTTCATGGCGAGCATCGACAAGAGGCCGGACGGGCGGTATCGGGCCCGCTGGCGGGAGTACCCGGGCGGGCCGCAAAAGACTCGCCATTTCGACCGGAAGGGAGATGCCGACCGGTTCCTTGACGCGGTGCGGGGCGATATCGCGCATGGCGTCTATATCGACCCGGCCGGGGGCAAGACGCTCTTCCGGGACTACGCCGAGGAGTGGCGGGTCGGCCAGGTTCACCGGCCGTCGACCGTGACCCAATGTGAGACATACCTGCGGCTGCACGCCTACCCCGCCCTCGGGCGCCGGCCGATAGGCGCCATCCGGCGGAGCGAAATCCAGGCGTGGGTGAAGAAACTGAGCGAGCAACTGGCGCCCGGCTCGGTCGAGCTTGTCTACCGGTGGGTCGCCACCATCTTCAAGGCCGCGGTCGGCGACCGACTGATCGCGGCGTCGCCGTGCAACCGGATCGCGCTGCCGAAGAAGCTGGACACCGAGGTAATCCCGCTGTCTGTCTCGGATGTGGACGTGCTCGCCGGCTCTGTCCCGATTCGGTACCAGGCGCTGATCGTCTTCGCCGCCGGCATGGGTATGCGCCAAGGTGAATGCCTCGGGCTGACCGTGGACCGGGTCGACTTCCTCCGCAAGCAGGTGCGAGTCGATCGGCAGTTGACCGGCGCCAAGGCCGGCGTCCCGATCTTCGGGCCACCCAAGAGCAAGGCCGGCTTCCGGACGGTGCCGATGCCCGACGTCGTCGCCTCAGTGATGGCCGAGCACCTGGCCCGGCACAAGCCCGGGCCGGCAGGGCTAGTGTTCACGAACAAGGCCGGCAATCCGATCACACGCAGCCTCTGCGGCGAGATGTGGCACCGGGCCGCGCCCAAGGCGGCCATCCCGGAATGGGCGACGTTCCATGATCTTCGGCATTTCTACGCCTCGCTCCTCATCGCCAAGGGCTGCTCGGTCAAGGCCATCCAGAAGCGGCTCGGCCACCAGTCCGCCATGGAGACACTCGATACCTACGGCCACCTCTGGCCCGAGAGTGACGACGAGACCCGCGATGCCGTGGACCTGGTGCTCGGCTCCATCTCTGTCGCTACAGGCTGAGCCGTATCAGTAACACCGACGGCCCGAGCCAAGGAAGCCGTTGTTAAGGCCGGCCGCAGGCCGCCCGTAGGGCTTGGCCTTGACGACGGCGCTGAGAGTACGCGAGCCAGCGGATAATGGAGTTGGAGCCCCGCCAGGGGCTCCTGGCTGCCCTTCCACGTGCCCAAGAGTGCAAGTACAGCGGTCGCGCAACGTGACCGGAATGACCCAGGGGCACGCCGTTGTTCTGGTACACGTCCTGTAGGGGGCGACAAGGCAAAGGCGTGGTCACACTGGTACGTGATAAACGTGCCGATCGCCGACGAGCGCTACGACGCCCACCTCAGGAGCCTAAAAGACGAGCAGAGTCAGAACGAGAAGAGAAAAAGGAGAAAGCGACGATGAGCGCACGAGACTGGGAGAAGCGGGTTCTCGCGACCGAAGGCACCGAAGCGCGCGTGGCTGAGATCGAGCAGGAGCTCCTACTGGCCAACAGGCTGACGGCGTTGCGTGAAGACGCCGGGCTCAGCCAGCGCGAGCTGGCGAAGCGCCTCGGCGTCTCACAGCCCCGAGTCGCCGCCATCGAGCGCTCGCACAACGTGACAATTGAGGTGCTGGAGCAGTACGTCGAAGCGCTTGGCGCAAAACTCGAGGTGAACGTGGTCAAGGGCCGCCGCAAGACTCGGCTGCTGGGGATCCACAACGAGGCAGCCAAGTCCGCTTGACCGGCGCCACCACCATCCGCCGACTTGGCTCCGGACGGGGGGACCCGGGACGTCAGTCTGCGCTGGACACGAACTCCCTGGCGTCACCGCGGACGAAGGGCCGTGCCGAATCGGCGCGGCCGGCTTTGCCTGGTCCGACTAGAGACAGCGCCCCAGACGGCTCGTTATGTGCGCCGAGTTGCTTCATGTAGAAGGGCTCAGTTCACGTTGATGCCGTCGGCGGACCTAATGACGTGATGAGTGTGATGGTTGACCC
>DASZKW010000117.1:0-28928 GCA_035552775.1 Acidimicrobiales bacterium
ACCTTGCGCACCTTGAAATCCCCCGGGTCCGGCAACTCCGACGCATGCCCCAAAAACAACCAACCCCTCCCCCAGATCGCCTCCTGCTCGCGGCGGAACACCTCCCCGTCCCTGAACGCATCACGATTCACCCGGAACACGCCGGCGTCCGGGTCCTCTTCGATCAACCGCGGGAGCCGGGCTCTTACGGGCGCTACCGAGACCATCGCAGCCATCCGTCCACCTCCCGCGACGACCGGCGCAGACGCCGCCCGTCGGCGAAGTTACCACCGCCGCCTGTCACACGCAACCACTATCCGGGACGCGGTCTTGCATTACAAGACGCTCAGATGACGGGCCATCGGGGCCGGCGTGCCAGCCCCGAGCGGGCCACGATAGCCTCGCCCGCGCGCTGGGCATCCGCATACAGTTTCGCCTCGTCGACGGTCGTCAGGCGGTAATCGTCGACGACCTTGCGGCCCCCCACAAAGACCGTGTGCACGCTTCGCCCGTCTGCCGCGTAGACCAGTTGGTTGGCGATATCGAGCAGGGGGGTCCACTCCGGCCGGCGCCGGTCATGGAGGACCACGTCGGCCCGCTTGCCGACCTCCAGCGACCCGATCTCGTCCTCGAGGAGCAGGCCGCGGGCACCGCCGAGGGTCGCCATCTCGAACGCCGCCTCCGCGGGGAACATGCGCGGGTCCATCCGGGCGTCCTTGAACAGGCCCGCGACCAGGTAGGTGGCCCGCATGAGGTCCGAATAGTTGGATGCGTTGTTGCCGTCGGTGCCGATGCCCACGTTGATACCGGCTGCCGCCATCTCGGGCATCTTGCCGATCTGGCTCACCCCGTAGGCGACCTTCAGCGCGGTGGTGGGGCAGTGGGCCACGTTGCAGCGACGGGCAGCCATGAGCGCCAGCTCATTGTCGTCGACGTGGACGCAGTGCGCCATCATCACGTTGCGATCCAGGATGCGCCACTCGGCCAGCTGTTCCATCGGCCGGCGGCCGTAGGTGGCGAGGAAGCCTTCCGGGTCGACGGCCGCCGGCGACATGTGAAAGTTGAGCCCCGTGCCATGCTCATCGGCGAGCGCCTTGGCGGCACGCCAGAGTGGCTCACTGCAGGTGGTGTGGCCGACGACCATCGACCAGGCCCCGATCCGCTCGTCCGCGTGGCAGGGATATCGGCTCAGTTGGCGTTGGAGGTGGGCGATGGCCTCGTCGGTGGTCTGGCGGTAGACGGCGGGCTCCGGGGGAAGATCCCACACCCAGCGGCCGACGCGCCCGCGGATCCCAATCTCGTTGAGCCCGTCGACGACGGCGTCGAGGAATCGGATCGTGCCGGCTTCGAGAAACGTGGTGGTCCCCGACTTGAGCATTTCTGCCGCCGCCAGCTGGGCAGACAGTCGCTCCTCCGCTGCCGTGTAGACCGAATACAGGGTGCACAGCCAGACGAAGACGTTCTCTTCGAAGGAGGTGTCGTCGGGCACGAACCCGCGGGTCAGGGGCTCGCCCGTGATGTGGATGTGGGTGTTGACCAACCCGGGTGTGACGACGAACGGCGACCCGTCGATGACCTCGTCGGCGATCAGGCGACCCTCCAAGTCGCCACGTGTGCCCACCGCGACGATGCGACCGGCGGCGAGGGCGATGGCACCGTCGGCTAGGACCTCGCGGTCGGGGTTCATGGTCACGATGACCGCCCCGTTGATGAGGGTGTCGACCCGCTCGGTCGCGACATCGCCCTCCGCGGCACTGACCGTCACGGGATGGGCTTTCTGCCGGCGAGGACGGTGGTGGGAGGCAGGGGCATCAGCACCTCTGGCGATGCTATGCCGGCGGCGGTCAACCAGCCCAGGCCTTCGCTCAAAGTGAAGGTGGTCCCTTGGCGGGTTGAGGCCATCATCGTGACGCCGAGCAGCAAGGCGTGGGGGGGCCCTAGCCGCCCGTCGTCGACGAAGTAGTCGGCCACGATGAGCAGTCCGCCGGGCCGCAGCGCCCCCACCGCCTTGGCCACCAGTCGCTCGGCCCCCTCCGTCCCCTCGGCTCGGCACACGTGGGCGAGCACGGACACGTCAAACGCGTCTGACTCGAGCGCCACGCCGAGATAGTCGCCCTCGAGCAGTTCCACCCGCTGCCGGAGCCCCCGCCTCGCCAAGTGCTCCTCGGCCACCCCGATGACCTCGGGTAGGTCGTTGACGACTGCGACCGACTGCGGGAGCGCCTCGAGCAGGGCGACCGTCCAAGGGGCGGCCCCGCTGCCGAGATCCAGGATGCGCAGGGGCGCCGGCGAGCCGGTCAATCGCAACGCGTCTGCGGTCCGCAGACCGGTCCGATACTGCGTGGCGAAGGTGGCCGAGACCAGCTCGCGATGGAACGAGCCGCCGTCGGTCTCGACGCCGTGGGGGGGTGGTCGGCCCCGCACGGTGTCGGCCAGAACCGGCCAGTTCTCGTGGGGTCCGGGGGCCTTCAAGACCAGGGTTCCCATGTACCCCGGAAGGCCGGGCACGAGGAAGGTCCGCGCTTCCTCCGTCAGCTCGTAGAGCCCGCCCGCGGTGGTGACCAAGCCGGCAGCCACCAGACCACCGAGCAAGGTGCTCATTCGGTTTTCCACCGCGCCGCAGCCGCCGGCCAGCTCGGCCGTGGTAGCGGGGCCCTGAGCCAGACGTTCGAACAAACCGAGCTCCACCGCCGCAGCCACCGACCAGTACGTCCCGAGACCCTGGATGACCTCCCACACCCGTTGGGTCCTCACGGCAGCAGGACGATCTTGCCGAGCGCCTCGCCGCAGGCGAGGCGCTCCTGTGCCTCTCTGGCGCCCGAGAGCGGGTAGATGCGGTCGATGACCGGGTCCAGCCCCGCCTTCCAGTAGTAGGCGATCATGCGCTCGAACTCGGCGTAGCTGTAGGGCTCCACGCCGATCAGGGAGAGGCCGAAGTGGTAGGCGTAGGGCAGATCGAAGCTGGCGGTGGCACCGGTCGTGCTGCCACAGAAGATGAAACGCCCTCGGGGACGCAAGGCGCCAAGTGAAGCCTTTAGCAGTGCGGGTCCCACGTGGTCGAACACCACGTCCACACCCCGGCCCCCCGTGGCCGCGCGCGCCTTGGCGGTGACGTCCTCGGTCCGGTTGTTGACCACCACGTCTGCACCGAGGCGCTCGGCCAACTCGAGCTTGGCGGTCGAGCCGGCCGTCGCTATCACGCGGGCGCCGGCCCGTTTGGCCAGCTGGATGGCGGCCACGCTGACCCCGCTGGCAGCGGCGTGGATGAGCACCGTCTCGCCCACCGAAAGCTTCCCGGTTACCACGAGGCCCTGCCATGCGGTGGAGAAAGCGGTCGGCATGGTCGCCGCCACCTCGTAGTCGACCCCGGCGGGGATCGGGTATACGTTGCGGGAAGGCACCGCGCACAGCTCGGCGTAACCACCGGGTCGGCTCCCGCCCACGACGGCGGTGCCAGGACAGAACCCGTCGAGGCCCTGCGCGCACAGCGGGCAGCGCCCGCAGGGCATCGCCGGATTGACCAGTACCCGGTCCCCCGGCGCCAGCCCGCGGACTCCGCCGCCGACGGCGACGACTTCGCCGGCCACGTCCATGCCGGCAATGTGGGGAAGGCGGAACCCAGGCAGAAGGGGGGGGCCACTGCGGTGCAGCAGATCCAGCCGGTTGAGTGAGGTGGCCCTGACCGCTATGAGGACATCGGCGTCGCCCACGGGGGGGTCCGCGGTGTCCTCGAAGCGGAGGACCTCCGGTCCGCCGTGGGCGTGTTGGATCATCGCCTTCATCGCAACCCGACCTGGTGCTCGAAGGACGCGCCGTCGTGGTAGTCGGTGCGGTGCACGATCAACGCGTCGCGAACCTCGAACCAAAAGACGCCCCTGAGGGCGAAGCGTCGCGCGCCGTCATGGCCGCCCGCGTACTCGGCGGACATGCGATAGGCGACCACGACACGGGGCGGATCGACGGCTACGTCCTCGACGTCGTAGCGAAGACCGGCGAAAGTCTCGAGGAACGCCGGCAGTCGGTTGCGGTACGAGGCGCGGCCCCGGACACTCTCCGCTCGAACCCCGGTGTGCTCGTTGTAGAAGTCGTCGGCCACCAGCGCGCACACTGCGTCGGGGTCGTGGGCATTGAGCGCCGTCAGGTAGGCGTGTACCACCTCTTCAGCCGTCATCGGGTGGGCCATCGGTTGCTCGGTTGGAGGCCCGACCGGGCCATCACACCACGAGCCGCGGGCTCGGCCCGGGCTCGGGATCGGCGAGATCGGCGACCTCCACGACCTCGGGACCCCCGTGCTGGTGGTACCAGACCGCTCTCACCACAAGCCACCCAGGCCACCGGTACCGCCCACATCTATAACGTAGTGCGTAACGCGATCCCACCATACGACGGACTCGTGCCCAGGCACGGACTACTACTGTGGATCGGTGGCCAGCGTTCCTTCACCCCTCGACCCGGACCAGGATGACGTCGACCTGCTGATCACCAACGGTCGGGTGGTGACCATGGACCCCGAGCGGCGCATCTTCGTCGGCGGGGCTGTCGCCATAGCCGGGACCCTCATCCGTGCCGTCGGCGCGACCTCGCAGCTGCGCCGGACCTGGCCCGGCGCGCCGGCGCTCGACGCCGCCGGTGGGTTCGTGACTCCGGGCCTGGTCAACGCTCATCAGCACCTCACGGGGGATCCGCTGGCCTGGAGCTGCATCCCTGACAATCTGATCCCCGGGAGCTCCATCTTCGACTGGTCCATCCCCCTCCATGCCAGCGAGGGCCCCGAGGACGAACGGCTGGCCGCCACCCTCGTAGCCGCCGAGAGCGCCAGAAACGGGGTGACCATGCTCGTCGAGGCGGGCACCCTCTCACATCCCCATGCCGTCGCCGCCGCCCTGACCGACGTCGGCGTCCGGGGGACGATCGGCATGTGGGGATGGGACATCGAGGCCGGCCCACTGACAGCGCCCGCCCCCGAGGCTCTTGGCCGCCTCGAATCCCTCCTCGGTGACTTCCCCGCCGGTGGCCAGGTCGAGGCCTGGGTCACCCTGGTCGGGCACAGCCTCGCCTCCGATGAGTTGCTGGCCGGCGCCGCCGACCTGGCCCGCCGGGCGGGAGCGAAGATGACCATGCACCTGTCGCCCACCTCCTCTGACCCCGAGGTCTACCTGCAGCGGACCGGCCGCCGCCCTATCGTCCACCTCGAACGCCTGGGCGTGCTCGGACCCCACCTCCTCCTTGCGCACGCGGTGTGGATCGACGACGCCGAGATGGAGGCTCTGCTGGCCTCACGGACAGCCGTCGCGTACTGCCCGTGGGCCTACCTGCGTTTGGGGCAGGGGGTGACCGCGCACGGACGGCACCCGGAGTTGTACGCCCGGGGCGGTCGGGTGGCCCTGGGCTGCGACGCCACCAACGCGAGCGACGCGGTTGACCTGCTCCGCGCCGCGGCCCTGGCCGCCGGCCTGGCCAAGGAACGTCACATCGATCCGACCCAGTTCGGAGCCCACGAGGCGTTCGAGATGGCGACCGTCGCCGGGGCCGAGGCCGTGGGCATGGGCGACCGCATCGGGTCGCTGGAGGCGGGCAAGCTCGCCGACATCGTGATCCATTCGCCATCGGTCGCGCACTGGTCATCGGATCCCGCGCTGGCATTGGTCTGGGGCACGGACGGACGCACCGTGCGCCATGTCTTCGTCGGCGGCCGCCAGATCGTCCGCGACGGCCGTTGCGTCACCGTCGACCACGACGAGGTCCTAGCCCGCGCCCGGGCAGCATCGGAATCCCTGCTCGCGCGCGCCGGAATCACCGTGCCGACCAGGTGGCCGATCGTCGCAGGCGACTGAAGCTCAGGCCAGGTAGCGCCGCGTGATCTCGACGTCGCGACCCATCTGGGCGACCAGGTCGTCGACTGATGCGAACCTCACCTCGCCGCGCAGCCATTTGCCAAACTGCACGCGGGCCGGCTCACCGTACAAGTCGTCGTCGAAGTCGAGCAGATGTGCCTCCAGGAGGCGTAGGCCTGTCTCGTCGTAGAACGTCGGGCGCCGACCGAGGTTGATGGCAGCCGGCCGGCCCACGCCGTCGGGGCGGTAGTAACAGCCGGCGTAGACGCCGTCGCAAGGGAGCATGGAGTCGCCGGCGACGGCAACATTCGCGGTCGGGAACCCGATGGAACGCCCTCGGTTGTCACCGTGCTCCACGACGCCGCGAGCCTCGTGACGGCGGCCCAGCATGGCGGCGGCCAACTCGACGTCGCCCTGGGCGAGAACCTCACGGATGGCTCCCGACGACACGGGCCCGGGTCGTTCCTCCACTCCGACGAAGTCGGGGATCACCACTGTGATGTCGTATTGCGGTGCCAGGCGGGCCAGGGATGCGCTGTCACCGTGCCGCTTGCGCCCGAAGTGGAAATTGGGCCCGACCACCACCGTGCGACAGCAAAGCGTGTCCACGAGAACCTCGCGGATGAACTCCTCGGGCTCCTGGAGGGAGCGTTCCTCGTCGAAGCGGATCACGTAGCAAACGTCCAGCTCCAACTCGGCGAGGAGTTCGAGGCGCTGGTGGGTGGTGGTGAGCAACCGGGGCGCGGCCTCAGGGCGCACGACACTCGCCGGATGGCGGTCGAACACCGCCGCCACCGACGGCAGATGGGCATCCGCGGCCAGCCCGCGGGTCTGCCTCAGCAGTGCCTGGTGGCCCACATGGACACCGTCGAAGGTGCCGACTGCGACCACCGACCCGCCAGGGGCTTCCAGGCGCTCGCCCTGATAGACCACTCTCACCGGCGCCACGCTACCGGACCCACTGTGGCGACGAGACCCTGGTGGCGGGCCGAGACCGTTCAAGAGATCTTGTCATGCAAGACGACGTCCCGCACTGCTTGATCCAATGATGACGAACTGGTAGCGTCAAAAACGCTTCGACCCGCACAGAGGAGGGCTCCAATGCCGCGGACCTTGACCGAGCCCCGTTGGACCCACGTCGCCCTGCCGGTCAGCGACCTCGAGCGCTCCATCGAGTTCTACACGTCTCTGACGCCACTGGTCGTCGTAGCCCGCAACCAGGACGAGAACGGCCAGGGGGCGTGGTTGTCCAACGACAAGCAGGTCGAGACCCCGTTCGTGCTGGTGATCTCCCAGTTCGTGCCCGAAGCGGCCCGGCGCTTCGACATCGAGCCGGGCCGGCCCAACCCAACGCTCGCGCCGTTTGCCCATATCGGCATCGAGCTCCCCGACAAAGAAGACGTCGACGCCGTGGCCGAGCGGGCCCGGGAAATGGGTGTGCTGCATTGGGAGCCACGGCAGATGCCCGAGCACATCGGCTACATCTGCGCGGCCACCGACCCCGACGGCAATGTCATCGAGTTTTCCTGGAATCAGAAGGTTTACGCCCGGATACAGGAGCTCTGGAGCAACCAGGCCTGACCAGCCCGGCCGGGCGGCCCCCGCTCGTCATGCCAGCCCCCTGCTGAAGGGCCGGGCGAGCGCTCGGGGAGCCCGGTAGGACTTGGCCAAGAAGACCATGGCCGCCAGCGCCGCCAGGTAGGGCAACGCCAGGAGCAGCTGCGGGTTGAGCTGGTGGCCGAGAGCGGGCAGGACCAGCCCCATGGCGTCGGCCGTACCGAAAAGGACGCAACCCAGCACGGTGCCCCACAACGTCCACCCGCCGAAGATCACCGCTGCGATAACCACGTAACCGATGCCGGCGGTCATGCCCTGGTTGAACTGACCCACGATTCCGAGCGAGAGAAAGGCCCCACCGAGTCCGGAGAGCATGCCGCACACGTACAGGGCCTGGCGCCGGCGCCGGTTCACCGTGATCCCCGTGGCGTCGGCGGCGTGAGGGTTCTCACCACACGCCCGCACCTCGAGGCCCCACTGGCTGCGCTGGAGCGCCCACCACACCGCCGGCACCAGCCCGAAGAGGAAGTAGACGGGCCAACTCACGTCGAACAGCGCCGGGCCCAGCACCGGGATGTGGGACAGCAGCGGCACCTTGGCGGCGGTGATCGAGTGCGACGACAGCTGGAACGAGGTGAACAGGTAGTCGGTGAGACCGAGAGCGAGCGCATTCAGGGTCAGGCCCACCACGAAGGTGTTGGCCGCCAGGCGATGGCTGAAGTTGGCGTGGACGATAGCCACCGCAAGGCCGCCTCCTATCCCGATGGGCAGCCCGAGCACGGCCGAGCCCGTCGCCGACGCCCCGACCATGCCGCAGTAGGCGCCGGTGAGCATCATCGCCTCAATGGAAATGTTGAGTGTCCCCGCCCGCTCGGCCGTGTACTCCCCCAGCCCGGCAAACAGGAGCGGCGCGCTGAGCTTGACGATGCCCGAGAGGATGATGGTCAGGTCGGTGACGCTCACGTCGCCGACCGCATCACTGCAGAGCGGGCGCTACGCAGCCGGCGCGCCCATTCTCGCCGCTCGAGGTACACGGGTGGAAAGACGGCTGCGAGCACGAGCAGCCCTTCGAGAACCTGACTCAGGTAGTCGGGGACACCCGTGGACAGCAAGAAGTTGCCCCCGGTACGGATGACGCCGAAGAAAAACGCCACGGGCAGCAAAGCCCATGGCTGGTCACGGACCACCAGAGCGGCGAGAAGCCCGTCGTTGCCGAAGTTGTTGTCGAATCCCGCCTGCACCCGGTACACGCTGCCTGTCAGCATGACCCCGCCGGCGAGGCCGGCCAGCGCCCCGGAGATGAGGAGGGCGCCTCCGGCGACCGCCGCCACCTTGACGCCGAAGCGTCGCGAGGCGGTCGGGTTGCACCCCACCATGCGCACCTGGGTACCCCAACGGCTGCGGGACAGCAGCACGCCCAACATCACGACCAGGCCGATGGCAACGACGACACCGATGCTCACCCCGAAGCTCGGGTATTGCCCGGGGTGAGGCAAGCGCGCCGAGCCCGGCAGCAGCGCCGACTGGGGTAGTCCGCCCGCCTCACCACCCGGAGGGGTGGGCTCCTGGAGGAGCGACTGCTTGCTCACCGTGTAGGCCAAGAGTTGCAGGGCCACGTAGTTCAACAGCAGCGTCGAGATGACGACGTCGATCCGGCGCCAGATACGCAGACCGGCGGCGACACCCGCCCACACCGCCCCTGCGGCGGTCGCCCCCAGGAGAGCCAGCACCACCAGGACCGGCCCGGGAGCATCGATGTTCAGGGCGATGAACGCGCCGGCCGTGGCTCCCATCGTGAGCTGACCGGTCTGGCCGATGTTGAACATCCCGGCGCGCACGGCGATCAACGTCCCGAGGGCGACGATCACCACGGGTATCGATGCGTCCAGGGTCTGTCCCAGGGAGCCGCCGCCGTCCATGCTGCCCCGGTAGATGGCCGAGAAAACACTCATTGGCGAGCCGCCGACGACGATCACCAGGATCGCCGTGATGACGAGGGCGACGAGGATGGACACGATGTAGAGCAGCACCAGCCGGGCAGCCTTGCTTCGCGGGGACGGCTCGAGCAATGGCGGGTGAGGAGGTTCACGGGACAACCTCGGGTGTAGAAGGGCCGGCCCCCTGCTCACGACCCGTGGCCTCCGATGAGCAGCCCGAGTCGCTCGACACCCACCTCGCCGCGTCCCATCTCTCCCATGTTGCGCCCGGCGTGCATTACCACGATACGGTCGGCGATGGCAAGGATCTCCTCGAGGTCGGTAGACACGAGGAGGATCCCGACGCCGTCGGCAGCCGCCTGACGGAGGCGCTCGCTCATGTACTCGACGGCGCCGACGTCGAGGCCTCGAGTGGGTTGGACGGCGATGAGCACCGTCGGATTTCTGGACAGCTCGCGGGCGACGACGACCCGCTGCTGGCTACCTCCCGACAGTGATGCCATCGACGTCAAAGGCGACGGCGCGGCGATGTCGTACTCGTCGATTAGCCGACGAGCGCGCTCGAGGATCGCCCGGCGGTCCAGCAGCACCCGCCCGCGGGTGTAGTGGTCGAGGTCGGCGGCGACCAGATTGTCCGCCACCGACATCTCCAGGATGCAACCGGACGCGTGCCGGTCTTCGGGGATCACCCCGACGCCGGCCCGCAGCAGCTCACGGGGGGCGGTGGCAGCCACCCTCACTCCCCCAACGTCGATCGTTCCCCTCGCCGGCGATACGAGCCCGCTCAGCAGATCGCCCAGGGTGGACTGACCGTTGCCCTCGACTCCTGCGATCCCGACGATCTCCCCCCGGCCCACAGTGACCGAGAAGCCGTCGAGGAGCGGGCGCCCCCCCGCGTCCAGAACCTCGACGTCGTCGATGTGAAGAGCGGTGGTCGCCTGCCGGGCCTCGGACGGATCCGGTGCGGGGATGGCCCCGGCTGGCCCCGATACCGCTGTCCTTGCCGCCGGCGGGTCGGCGAGGGGCGAGGCCGCGGAGCCTTCGAGCAAGCCGACGGCCGCCATCTCCGCCTGCAGTAGCACGTCTCGGCCGACCATGGAGCGAGCCAGGTGGTGGGCGTCGGCGTCGGCGGTCATCAACGTCTCGACAGCGACTCCGTCCCGCATGATCGTCACCCGGTCCGTGGCGCCGAGCACTTCGTCGAGCTTGTGGCTGATCAAGATGACGGCCCGGTTCTCTGTGGTCACCACCTGGCGGAGGATCCGGAACAGCTCGCGCGACTCGTCGACGGAGAGCACCGACGTGGGCTCGTCCAGGATCAGCACCGCCGGGTCGAGCGAGAGGCATTTGATCACCTCGACTCGCTGACGCTGCCCGACGGTCAGGTCCTCAACCCGGGCATGGGGCGAAGATTCCAGGCCGTAGCGGGCCCCGATCTCGGAGACGGCGGCTATGGCGCCCCGCTTGGTCAGGCGCCCCCGATGGGCGAGGCTGACGTTCTCCCACACCCGCAACCGCTCGATGAGGCTGAAATGCTGCTGGGCCATGGCCAAACCCAAGCTGGCGGCATGCACGGGGTCGCGGACGACGGTCGGCTTACCGTTGATGCGGATTTCGCCTGCGTCGAGCGGTGTCAAGCCGATCAGGACCTTCATCAGCGTCGTCTTGCCGGCACCGTTCTCTCCGAGAAGTCCGTGGATCTCGCCGCGCGCCACCCGCAGGTCGACATCGCGGCAGGCCACCACCGCGCCATAGTTCTTGGTCACGCCGCGCAACTCGAAGGCGGCGGTGTCTTCCGCCGACTCCTGGCCGTCACCCGCTGTCGTCCCGCGCCCGGGGGCGCCCGTGCCTGGCCTCCACCGGGCGCCGATGCGCCCGGGGCGACCGCGCCCGGACGACGAGATCACGGCTGGGGCGTGGCGTTGATCTTCGGCGTCGGGTTGAGCTGGCCGGAACCGATCTGGCTCATGAGAGCGTTGAGCGTCTGGTTCGACTCCGCGCCCGTCGGATTGCAGAACTGCACCGTGGGAACGGGGGTGAGACCGAAGTTGAACTGCTTGGTCGTGCCCACCCGCATCTTGCCCTGGGCGAAGTCCTGGAGGGCATACTGCAAGTAGTAGCCAGGGTTGTAGACGGCGTTGATGGCGAACTTGGGCGACGAGAGGGAGCAGAACTCCCCACCGTCGCTGATCAGGGTCACGCCCTTGCTATTGGCGTAGTCGGCCACCGGGAACAGGGCGCCCCCCAGGTAGGGAAACAGTAGCTTGACGCCCTTTGCAACCATGGCCTGGGCGGCAGTGATCGCCGGCCCGGAGGCGTTGAAGTCACCGGTGAACGTGGTCAGCAGCTGGGCGTTGGGCACGATCGAGCGCATACCCGCCAGCAGACCCCTGGCCGGGCGCTCCGTGAAAGAGAGGGCGGGGCCGGCGACGAAGCCCGCGGTCGTCTGATGGTGGTCCTCGAGCCACAGGCCCATCGCCACGCCCGTCACGTATAGCTGCGGGTCCTCGAAGTCCTCGGCGAGGTAGTAGTAGGGCGAGGCCTTCATCGTGCCGGCGCTGGCGTAAGCCCAAAACGGGATGCCCTTGCAGACCGAGGAGCTAGCGGCCGGCGCGGCGGCGGCCAGCTCGCTCTGGCCGATCAACACCAGGTCCATGCCGGGTTGGCGACACATGTTGTCCGCCTGCTCGGCGGCGGCGGCCGGGTTCACGTTGGCAACGACGATCGTCTTCCATCCATACTTGCTCTTGAAGGTGTTCATCGTGTCGACCTCGCTCTGGTAGTAGCCGTGGTCGTGGATGTCACCGGCGGTGAGCAAGCCGACCACCACCTTGCCGTCGTGGTCGACGTCGGGCTCGTGCGGCGGGAGGTATCCCTGTGTGGTCGAGCCGGGCCAGCCCCACGGGCCCGAGCCGGTGGCGGCCGAGCCCGACGTCGTCGAGGCCGTGCCCGACGTTGTCGAGGCCGTGCCCGTCTTGGACGTCGAGCCGCACCCGGCCATCACCAAGCCCAGCGCCGCCGCCGCCAGCATGCCCGACCGCAGACGCAACAACGAACTCATGTCGCTAAACCCCCTTGCCCGGCGGCTCCAAACGATCCCTTCCGGTCCCACCCTGACGGATGGCCGACCCCGGGAGCGTGCGCCGCGAACGCCATGTATCATGCTATCCACGCTGTTGCGCCCCTGTCAACCATGCCGGGATGGGATCTTGCAAATTGCACGGCGCTGGCCACAGCACGTCCATCATGACGGCCAGCAGCTCATGGCGCGTCGAAGGTAAGCACCGGCTTGATGCTCTCCCCCTGCGCACTGAGCATCAACGCCCGGTTGACGTCGGAAAACGGGAAGTACTCGATTAGACCGTCGACGGTGAACGATCCCGCCTGGTACAGCTCGACCAGGCGGGGCAGGAAAAGCTCCGGGATGCTGTTGCCGGCGATTATGCCCGTCACCGTGCGCCCGTTGAGCAGGGTGCGCCAGTCGAGGGTCAGCTCCTGGCTGGGCCCGGCACCGATGATCCCGCAGGTACCACGAGTGTTGAGGCAGGAAACGGCGCCGCTCACCAGCGCGCTCAGGCCCGTGGTGTCCAGGACGAAGTCCAGGCCGCCGGGGACCGCCCCCCTCAGCGCCTCATCCACGTCGGTGGAGCCGGAGTCCACTACGTGGGTCGCACCGAGGCATCCCGCCAATTCCAGCCGGCGCTGATCGAGGTCGACGGCGACGATGGGATCGCACCCCGCCATGTCCGCGGCAACGACCGCCGCCAGTCCGACGGCGCCGGCACCGAGCACTGCCAGGCTCGATCCCACCGGCGGCCTGAGGGCGTTGAGCACGGCGCCCGCCCCCGTCTGAAAGCCGCACCCGAAAGGCCCCAGCGGGTGTAGATCGGTTCCCGCGGGTAGCCGCACGACGCTGCGCTGGTCCACCAAGGCGTGGGTCGCAAAGCACGACTGGCCGAGGAAGTGGCCACCGACGACCTCACCGTTCACGGAGATGGCGCTCGAACCGTCCGGCCGACGCCCCGTGAAGTTCAACTCGTTGAAGTGGGCGCAGTAGGCGACGTCAGCACGCAGACACCGAGGGCACGCGCCACACGACAGGAAGGTCATGAGCACCGGATCGCCGACCGCGACTTTTGTTACCGAAGATCCCACCGCCTCGACGTGACCGGCGCCTTCGTGGCCGAGCACGATCGGCAGGTCCATTTGGGCCAGAGCGTGGAGGTCCGTGCGGCACACCCCCGCACTCGCCATGCGCACCACGACCTCGGTGGGCCGGGGAGCCTCGATGACGATCTCCTCCAGCGACATGGTCCCGTCCCGCCCCCGGGCGACCGCCGCGGTGGCATGGATCATGCGCGGGGCCGCTCGCGCCAGTGCATGACGTCATCTTGACATCCGGGACGGTGACGATCAACATCGGTGAGTGACCGGGTCCGACACGCCGTTGCTGGCCCGGGCGCACGGCGGCGCTGCCGTTTGGGGGATTTTCGTCAAGCTGGCGGGCACGGAGACCGTCGATCTCGCCTCCGCCGCCGGGTTCGATTTCATCGTCGTGGACGTCGAGCACAGCCAGCTCGGCGAACACGAGGCGCGCCGCTCGGTCCGGCACGCGGCCGCCATCGGCCTTCCTGCCGTGGTCCGGGTCGCCGCCGTCGACCCCGCTGGTGTCAACCTCTTCCTGGAGGCGGGGGCGACCGGCGTGCAGCTCTCGGGGCTCCGCTCGTGCGCTCAGGTCCGCGCCCTGGTGGCGGCCACGCGCTATCCCCCGGACGGGCGCCGTAGCGTCAGCCTGGCCCAGCCCGCGGCCGGCTACGGCGTACGGCCACTTGCCGACCACCTGGGGGCCTCGCGGGCGGCGCCCGCCCTGCTCGCCGGTCAGATCGAGTCGGGCACCACTGACGACGACCTAACCGACATCGCGGCTGACCTGGACGTGCTGTTCATCGGGCCGACAGACCTGAGCGTCGACCTCGGTCTGGCCGGCGCGCTCGATCATCCTGTGGTCACGCGCCGGATGGCGGAGATCGCGTCGGTGGCAGCGGCCCGCGGCGCCGTGCTCGGCGGGTGGGCGGCCGGCGCCGACGGCGCTTCGCAGCTGCTGGATCTGGGCGCCCGCTACCTGGTGATAGCCTCCGATCTCCAGCTTTTGGGCCAGACCATGACCGAAGCGCGCCAGAGCTGCATGTTGCCCCCGCCCCCGGGAGCTCGCCGGTGATCCGCCACATCGTGCTGTTCCGCTTTGGCGACGACGTCGCCGAGCACCAACGACGCCAGCTCCTCGATGAGCTGGCGACATTCCCCGATCGGTTCCCGACGATGCAGGGCTGGGCCCTCGGTGAGAACATCAGCCAACGCGACGACACGTTCACTCACGGCTTCACGGTCGAGTTCGCCACCGAGAAGGACCTGCGCTCCTATCTCGACTCCGACGAACACGAGCGATTCGTCAGGGAAAGTTGGCGACCTATCATCGCCCGCCGGGCGATCGTCAGCTTCGACGCACCGTAAACCCGCGGATTGATCCCCCCGGGGTCACCTCGTGGCCGAGATCACCCCTGCGAGGCCCGGACGGGGGCGTCGTCGTCGCCCTCCTCATCGGGGTCCTCGTGACGCCCGTAGAGCCGGGTGAGCTCGTGGCCCGTGCACTTCAGCGCCTTGGCTACCGACGAGCTGATGTCGTCGGGGACCGTGGCGGTGGTGCCCACGACCGCCACGACCGCCATGATCTGGCCGTCGCTGAATACGGGCACCGCGAGCGTACGCACCCCATGGAATTCGGGAGCGTTGATCGCGAGGCCGTTTTCCCTGACGGTTTTGAGATCGTCGGCCAGCCGGGGAGAGCGCGCCAGCTCGTCCTTCAGCCCGGGAACCTCGCCTGCGGACAGAAACGCGCAGAACACTCGTCCTTGCGCGGAGTCGAATGGTGACAGGCGTGCCCCCGCCCGGACACTGACCCGGATCAGCCGCTCGGTCCCGTCGTCGATCCGCACGACGATGGGCGCCTCCCCCTCCCAGACGCTGAGAACCACCGTCTCGTTGACCTCACTGACGAGCTTCTCCATCAAGGGGCCGGCCAGGCTGATGATCGGCAGGCCGGCCCGGGCGGCGGCTGCGAGTGTCAGCACTTGCGGCCCTAGCGTGTACTCGGCACCCGCGTAGCGCAGGAGGTTCACGCGCCGCAGGGCGGTCGTATAGCGGTGGGCCGTTGCCTTGCTCACGCCAAGGCGCGCGGTGATCTCCGACAGAGTCAGCCGGGGCCGTCCAACCGTGAAAAATCCGAGGATCCGAGCCGCTCTTTCGACCGAGCGGATGGTCGAGGCAACTTCGGATGCGTCCGCCGGGGCGCCATTGGACGCCAGACGTGCTGGTTCTTTTGCGCCGTTTGAACCGATAGGCATCCGCCGTGATGATACTCCCGTGTCGGTCGGCGCGCCGAGTCCCGCTTTCCTGTCCGGTCACGACGCCGCTCTATTCTGATTCGATGGCATTTCCCTTGAACTCCGGCACTGGTGATGTGGTCGGCGTCTACGTGCCCGCCGATCCCGACGCCGTGCAATGGGGGTGGGTGGCGCCGGGAGGCACCCCGCCGGTGGCCAAGGTGCGCCCAGGCGAACTCCTAACGGTCGACACAATTAGCCACGAGGGGATCCTTGCCGACCAGGGTCGCGATCCGGTGGCCTTCTTCGGACGCTACGGGATCGGCCGCGGCGAGTTGCTCGACGACACCGTCTCACTTGCCGGTTCCTCCCGACGCCATGATCCTGCCTCGGACGGGCCGCACGTCCTGACCGGGCCCATTTGGGTCGAGGGTGCGGAGCCCGGCGACGTGGTCACAGTCGAAGTCATTCATCTCGCTCTCCGGGTGCCTTACGGGGTGGTCAGCAACCGCCACGGGCTGGGGGCGTTGCCGGGCGAGATGCCCGAGCCCGACCCGAGCACAGGGCGCGCCATCCCCGTGGTTTGCCGTTTCGCATCGGTGTTTTGGCGCGACGGTGGCTGTTACGCAGTCGTGCACCCACCGTCGGACCCCCGGACCAACACGCGCCCCGCCGGCGGACTGCCGTTGCCCCTTCGTCCCTTCCTTGGCCTAGTGGCCGTAGCACCCGGCGACCGTCCGGCGCACTCGGTTCCGCCCGGTCCCCACGGCGGCAACCTCGACGTTCGACTCTTGGGTATGGGCAGCCGCCTCCACCTGCCGGTACGCGTCGAGGGGGCGCTGGTGCAAGTCGGCGACCCTCATTTCGCCCAGGGCGACGGGGAGGTCGCCCTTACCGCGCTGGAAGGTCCCCTTCGCGCCGTGCTACGCATCGAGTTGGCCAAGGCGGCCCAGCCGTCGTGGGACCTCCCGTTTGGCGAGACAGACGACGCCTGGCTTCTGCTCGGGTTGCACGAGGACGTCGACGAGGCGGTCCGGATCGCCACCCGGGCGGGGATCGCCCTGGTAACCGAGCGCACGGGAGTCGATCGGGCCACCGCCTACGCCTGGCTGAGCACCGCTGCTGATCTCTCCGTCTCGCAGGTCGTCGACGAAGTCAAGGGCGTGCACCTCAGCGTGCCCAAGCGGTGGCTACGGCTGGAGACGTAGCCAAACGCCGTTCACGCCGGACCGACGGCGACAACGCTGTCACAGTGCAACTCGGCCGTCAGGGCTCCGCGGTCGCTATCACGACGGCTGGCTTGGCGCGCCCGTCGGCATACGGTTCGTAGACGGCCAGCAGCCGGCCCGTCTCGCTGAGCACCGGCCAGGGACCGTCCCCTGAAACTGCCAGGACGGCTCGGTCGAGGACCTTGCCCTGGGTCACGGCCCGCGCAATGCCGTCGGCAACCCGCACTGCCGGAATCCCCCGGAGGGCGCCCGCCGGAGCGACGACCGAGCCTGGGCCAAGGTCGTCGAGAGCCACCGCTTCTTCTTCGCTCCAGGGTCCGACCGCCGTACGACGCAGCCGGCGAAGGTGGGCTCCCCCCTCTAGGGCGGTCCCGAGGTCGGCGGCCAGCGAGCGGACGTATGTCCCCGTCGAGCACTCGACCAGGAAAGCGAAGACAGGGGTCCTCCGGCCGCCCACGGCGCCGGACGGGTCCCCCGCGTCGGGGCGTCCCACCTGGTGGAGCTCGAAGCGCTCCACCACCACCGTGCGGGGAGCACGCTCGACCTCGACGCCCTCCCGGGCCAACTCATGGAGGCGTCTTCCGCCCACCTTCAGAGCCGAGACCATCGGGGGCACCTGGGAGATGGTTCCGGTGAGACCGAGGGCCGCGGCGCGCACGTCATCGAGGGTCACTCTCGACATGTCCCAGCGCCCGGTGATCTCGCCCGACGAGTCGAGTGTGCTCGTCGCCACCCCGAGCACTATCTCGCCCGAGTAGGTCTTCGGAAGCCCGGTGAGGAACTGCATCAGGCGAGTGGCCCTGCCCAAGCCGACCAGCAGGACTCCGGTGGCGTCAGGGTCCAACGTCCCAGCATGGCCGACCCTGCGCTGACCGAAGATACGTCGGCAGCGCGCCACCACGTCGTGGCTGGTGCAACCCGCGGGCTTGTCCACGATCACGAGCCCGTCGATCACTGGCCCTCATCGCGCAGGTCGCGGAGGATCTCTTCGACCCGCTCGCCCAGGGCCACCGACGGATCGGCGGCAAAGCTGAGCAGCGGTGTGCGCTTGAGGCGGACTTGAGCTGACACCGCCGCCTGCAGGCGCACCCTCAGTTCCTGGAGGGCCTCGCGCTCGTCATCGGAGAGCGACGCCAGCAGGACGGTGGCATGGCGGAGGTCGGGATCGCAGTCGACAGCGGTGACGGTCAGCAAAGTCAGGCGTTCGTCGACGTCGACGAGGCGTTCGAGCTCCTCGGCGAGAATCTCTCGGAGGACCTCGTTGACCCGCAGGGCGCGGGGGTAACGGCGCCCACCGGACGCCCCGCCGCCAGCCGTGCCCGTCCCCCGGCGGCGTCGGCGGGTCACGGGCCCCCCGCCTCGAGCCAGTGCCGTGTCATGGTGATGACCTCCACCTCGGGAAACGACCAGATGAAGCGCTCCACCGAGTCGAGTACCTGCGAGGCGAGTGCAGCCCCCGAGGCCACGGTGGCGATGCCCACACCGGCTCTCTGCCAGCGGTCCTGGTAGCCGACCTCGGCCGCCGCCACCTGGTAGCGGTGACGGCAACCATCGAGGATGGGCCGCAGTACGGCCCGCTTCTCCTTGAGCGAGTGCACCCGGGGGAGGTGCAGGTCGGCGCTCAGGGCGGCGACGTGCAGCGAATCCTTCAGCTGCGAGGAATCTCCCGCTCGTCGAAGGTTTCGATGATGTCACCTTCGCGGAGGTCCTGGTTGTTGGACAGGCCGATGCCGCAGTCAAAGCCGGCGGACACCTCTCTCACGTCGTCCTTGAAGCGTCGCAGAGAGGTGATGACCCCCTTCCAGATGATCACCCCGTCGCGCAGGAATCGGACCTTGGATCCTCGGGTGATGTTGCCGCTGCGGACGTGGCAACCGGCCACGGCGCCGACACGAGGCACCCTGAAGACCTCACGGACCTCGGCTTCGCCGGTGATTATCTCCTCGTACTCCGGTGCGAGCATCCCGACCATCGCGCTCTCGATCTCCTCGATGAGCTTGTAGATGATCTCGTAGGTGCGGATCTCGACATCCTGAGCCTCGGCGAGGTCCCTGGCCTTGCGATCGGGGCGTACGTTGAAGCCGATGATGGTGGCATTGGACGCCGCCGCCAGCGTCACGTCGTTCTCGGTTATGCCGCCCACCGCCCGATGGACGAAGGACAGCTTCACCTCGTCGCGCTCGAGCTTGCGGAGGCTCTCCGTGACGGCCTCTAGCGAGCCCTGGACGTCGGCCTTCAAGACCAAATTGAGGGTGGCCGTCTCGCCTCGTTGGATCTGTTCGAAAATGTCCTCCAACCGAGCCCCGCTGCCCGTCGCCGACGAAGATCGGCCGAGGTTGGCTGCCCGGTAGCGCTGCTCGCGCTGCTCGGCGATGTCGCGCGCCGTGCGGCCCTTGTCGGTCACCCTGATGTCGTCACCTGCGGCAGGGACACTGTCGAAACCGAGGACCTGGACGGGGGTCGACGGAGGCGCCTCCTTCACGTTGTCGCCGCTGTCGTCGATCAGGGCCTTGACCTTGCCCCAAGCGGCGCCGGCGACGACCGAGTCACCCACCCGCAGGGTGCCGTTCTGCACGATGGCAGTCGCCACCGGGCCCCTGCCGGCGTCGAGGTTGGCCTCGAGGACCACCCCTCGAGCGCGTCCCTCGGGATTTGCCACCAACTCCTCGAGCTCGGCGACGAGCAACACCTGTTCCAGCAGGTCGTCGATACCGAAGTCCTGGAGCGCCGAGATCTCCACCATGATCGTGTCACCGCTCCATGACTCGGGAACCAGGCCTTGGTCGGCGAGCTGTTGCATCACCCGGTTGGGATCGGCGTCGTCACGGTCGATCTTGTTGATGGCGACGATTATCGGGACGTCGGCCGCTTTGGCGTGGTTGAGCGCCTCGACGGTTTGTGGCATGACGCCGTCGTCGGCCGCCACGACCAGGATCACGATGTCGGTCACCTCGGCACCCCTCGCCCGCATGGCGGTGAACGCCTCGTGTCCCGGGGTGTCGATGAATGTGACGGTCCGTCCGTGGTAGTCGACCTGGTATGCGCCGATGTGCTGGGTGATGCCGCCGGCCTCACCGGCCACCACGTTGCTCTGCCGGATTCGGTCGAGCAGCATTGTCTTGCCGTGGTCGACATGGCCCATCACGGTGACGACGGGAGGACGGGGTCGCAGGAGCGCCTCGTCCTCTTCCTCGTCGTCGAAGTACTTCGCCTGGAGCTCGGCTTCCTTCTCCTCGCCCGGGTCGACCAGGCGGATGCCCGCGCCGAGCTCGGCCGCGAACAACTCGATCATGTCGTCGGTAAGCGACTGGGTAGCCGTGACCATCTCCCCCTGCTGGAACAGGAAGCGGACCACATCGGCGCCCGAGCGGTTGAGCTTGGGGCCGAGCTCCTGGGCCGTCGAGCCACGCTCGACGATTACCTCGCCCTCGGGTACGGGAGCGTTGGACGGAGTGTAGGTGGTGAGCTCCTGTGCTTCGAGCTCCTCAAGGTTGCGACGGCGACGCCCCGGACGGCGCCGGCGGCCCTGGTTGCCCCGCGGGCCGCCGCCGAAGGGCGGCCGTCCGCCACCGGCACCGGGCGGACCACCGGGGCGGCCACCGAAACCGGTGCCACCGGCGGCGGGACCGCCGGGACGGCTGAAGCCGCCCGCGCCACCCGTGCGCGGACCGCTGAAGCCGCCCCCTGGTCGGCTGCCCGGTCCACTGGGACGGCTGGCGGGGGCGGCCGGACGGCTGGCACCTGCGGGGGGACGCTGCCCAGGACCCCGCCCAGGCGGGGGTGGGATGGGCTTACCCGACATCGAGCGGGGCGGCGCGGCTCCCGTCCCCGGCGGGGGCGGGATGGGCTTACCGGACGGCGAGAGCAGCTGGCCACCGCCGGGCGGGGGTGCGACAGGCCTTTTCACCGGCGGCTTCACCGGCGGCGCCTGGCGGGGTCGAGCCGGGGCGACAGGTGGCTGCGCGTCGGCGGCAGCCGGGCGCGACGCCTGAGCAGGTGGCCCGGGGACCCCGTCAGGCGGACGAGGTGCCGCCGGGCCTGAGGACGGCCTGGGCGGGGCGGGACGAACCCCTGGGGGGACCGCCGCCGGCGCTGCCGGGGGCCTCGCCGTGGCGGGACGAACCCCTGGGGGGACCGCCGCCGGCGCTGCCGGGGGTCCTCCGACCTGATCGGGGGGGGTGACGGGCGCGTCCAGCCGGGCAGCGGGCGTGTCGGCCGGTTGAACGGCGATGGGCCGGTCTCCGCTCTGGCGCTGAGGACGCTCCACGGTCGGCACAGTCGGCCCGTCACTTGGTCGACTTGTCACCAAGCGGCCGCCGGCGCCGGCGCGCTCGGCCGTCTGGCGCTCACCGGAGAGGGGGGGCCGCTCGGGAACGGACGGGCGCTCGCCCGACGACGGCAGCCGCTCGCCGGGTACCCCGACAAGGGCACCATCCGCGACAGCAGCGCCGGGGTCTGCGTCCGCTGTCGGCTCAGGGGGCTGCACGTCGCGGCGCAGTCCCTCTCGCTCCGCCTTGCGGCGGACGCGGTCCGCCTGCTGATCCTCGATGCTCGAGGAATGGCTCTTGACCCCGATGCCGAGGGCAATGCACAGGTCAAGCGCTTCTTTGTTCTGCAGGCCGAGCTCGCGTGCCAGCTCGTACACCCGGATCTTCTTGGCCAAGTTGCTGCGTCAATCCCTTCTGCGCTCGAGGCGCGCGGTTGCGGCGTCCTCCATCCTCGCACGTTCTCGCCCCGTCACACGAAGCGTCTCCACGTCGTCCGCGCCCACAACGGTCCGGAACGCCTTGTTGAACGCCCGGCGGCGCCCTGCGCATTCCACGCAGCCGGGCGCGGGGGCACCTTCCACCGCGCAAAGCCAGGCGCCGCGTCCTGGCGCCGAGCGGTCAACGGCGAGCGTTCCGTCGGCCCGCCGCGCCACGCGCACCATGGAGGCGGCCGGCCCGCGGCGCCGGCAACCCACGCACGTGCGTACCGGGGCCGCTACCGCTCTGTCCCCTCCACGGGCACCGGTGCCGCCTCGTGTGTGGCCACACCCGGTAC
Source organism: Acidimicrobiales bacterium (assembly GCA_035552775.1). Lineage (GTDB taxonomy): Bacteria > Actinomycetota > Acidimicrobiia > Acidimicrobiales > Palsa-688 > DASZKW01. The sequence continues at coordinate 21,960 of DASZKW010000117.1, forward strand.
CTCCTGTTGCCCAGCCTCCGGTACCCCGCCAGCCTCAGGTGCGGCTCCAGCCGCAGGTGCGGCGCCAGCCTCCGGCGACACGGCAGCCTCCGCCCCGGCAGGTCCAGGCGTTCCCGGTTCACCGGCGCCGGCTTCTTCCTCGCTGCCCGCCAACGACCACTCCTCGGCGGAGAGAGCCTCCCCGCCCTCGGCGGGCTGCCAGACCATCTCGCCCGCCTCGTTTTCCACCCACTCGCCCTCGGCCCAGTCCTGGTTGGCGTACGCCTCTTCTTCCGCCAGCTGGGTTTCGCTCTTGATGTCGATGCGCCACCCGGTGAGACGGGCGGCCAGGCGGGCGTTTTGGCCCTCCTTGCCGATGGCCAGCGAAAGCTGGAAGTCGTGCACCACGACTGTCGCCGTACCGGTCATCTCGTCGAGGAGGACGTCTTTAACCTTCGCCGGCTGCAAGGCGCGCATGACGAACTCTCGCGGCTCATCAGAGAAGGGGACGATGTCCACCTTTTCCCCGCGCAGCTCGTTGGTCACCATGCGTACACGAGCGCCTCGCGCCCCCACGCAGGCGCCTACGGGGTCGACGTTGCCGTCGTTGGACCACACCGCGATCTTGGTGCGGTGCCCGGGCTCGCGGGCCGCCGCCTTGATCTCCACCACCCCGCTCGAGATCTCGGGGACTTCCAGCTCGAAGAGCCGCTTGATGAGACCGGGATGGGTCCGGCTCACCACGATCTGGGGACCCTTGGTCGTCTTGCGCACCTCGACTATGTAGGCCTTGAGGCGTGCTCCGTGCTCGTACCGCTCGTATGGCACCTGCTCGGCCTGGGGCAGCAACGCCTCGACCTGACCCAGGTCGAGGAGCGTGTAGCGGTTGTCGCTCTGCTGGATGATCCCGGTGACGATGTCACCCTCGCGGCCCGCGTACTCCTGGTACTTGCGGTCACGGTCAAGCTCGCGGATGCGCTGGTTCATCACCTGCTTCGCCGTCTGCGCGGCGATGCGCCCGAAGTCGCTCGGGGTGTCGTCCCACTCGCGCACGACGGTGCCGTCCTCGTCGAGCTCCTGGCCGTACACCCGGATCTCGCCGGTCTCGGGGTCGATCGTCACCACCGCCTCCTCGGCGGCGTCCGGCATGCGCTTGTAGGCGGCGACGAGGGCGTTGGCCAGCGCGTCGAGCAGGGTGTCGACGCTGATGCCCTTCTCCTTGGCGATCTGCTGGAGAGCGTCGAGGAACGCGAAACTGTCTTTCATGGGGCGTCCTTGGGGTTGGTCGCGGCGCCGGTCAGCGGCCGGGGCCGCGAGGCGGCCCGGGCGCGACCCGGCTTGTGGCGTCCGGGCGTACCGGGACTCTGTGTCCCGCTCTGAGAGCCGCTCGGGCCCCAGACGAGCACGGTGTGAGTCCGCTCGATCTGGTCATAGGTCAGCTGGGTCTCGGCAGCAGCTACCGTCCCGCCGGCGGGTACGAGCACGCGGATGCCCGTGTCCGCGGCGTCGACCAGGACGCCGCGCAGGCGGCGGCTGCCGGCCACCGGCGCCACCAGCTTGACGGACACCTCGGAGCCGACGAAGCAGCGGTACTGCTGCGGCGTGCGCAACCTACGCTCGACCCCGGGACTCGAGACCTCCAGGTGGTAGCGGCCACCGGGCGCCAAGTCGTCGCGTTCGTCAAGAGCGGCGGAGATGGCGTGGCTGGCGGCGGCCAGGGAATCGAGGTCGATACCCGGCCCGGCTCCAGGGCCCGCGGGGCGGTCGACGAGGATACGGACGATTCCGCCCGCCACTTCGACATCCCACAACTCGTGGCCCGCGGCGGCGACAAGGGGCCCGGCCAGGTCGCGGATGCTCTCGGTCGGCTCCATTTTCACCTCCTTGTCGTCAAGGATCGCAAACAAAAGCGTGGGCTTCCTGCCCAGGCAGGTCGGCCCACGCCAGGTGTTGCACTTGCCGCGTACTGCTCGGCCCACCCGCGCGGGTGGCCCCATGAGTATAGGCCGTCCCGGCCCCCAGACGGCGGCCCCCCGTTCAGTAGGCGCGCGCCACCGTGGCCACCAGGTCGGGCTCGTGGTCGGATTCGGCCAACGTCCCGTCGGGGCGACTCAGGCAGCGCACCGTGACCCCCGAAGCGCCCATCTCCTTCTCCCCTTCCGTGCCGAGCGCGGACCAGGCGACGGTGGCGAAGCCCGCCTCGCTGGCCTCGACGGCCGCGGCCGCCGCCCCTCCGCCCACTCCCGCCGGGACCTCGACCGTACGCCGGGCGAGGGATTCGCGAGCCGTCGCCAGCAGCCCGGCCTGGGCGGCATCGAGGGCGGCCACCGCCTCGTCGGCCACGCCGGCCAGGGCCACCGGTGTCTTCGAACGCAGGTCCCGGCGCACGAGGGTCACCTGACCGGAGGCCAGCTCTCGGGGCCCGACCTCGACGCGGACGGGGACCCCCTTCAGCTCCCACTCGACCGAACGGCGCCCGAAGCTCACGTCGACCCTGTCGTCCAGGCGCACCCGCACGCCGCGAGCTGCCAGGTCGGACACCAGCGACGACGCCGCCCGCCGGGTTCCCTCCTCGTCGCGCACCAGCACGACCACCACCTGGAGGGGGGCGAGGCGGGGGGGCAGGCGCAGGCCGGCGTCGTCGCCGTGGGCCATGATGAGGGCGCCCACCAGCCGGCTGGACGCCCCCCACGAGGTCTGCCAGACGTGCTCGAGGGCTCCCGACTCCGACGCGAACTGGGTGCCGAAAACACGCGCGAAGTTCTGCCCCAGCTCGTGGCTGGTGCCCATCTGCAGGGCCTTGCCGTCGCCCATCATGGCCTCGCATGTCCAGGTGCGGATGGCGCCGGCGAATCGCTCCCGGGCCGTCTTGTGGCCGGTGAGCACGGGCACGGCGAGCACGTCGACCATGGTCGAGCGGTAGACGTCGCCGAGGATGCGCAGCGCGTACGCTCGGGCCTCCGCTTCGGTGGCGTGGGCGGTGTGGCCCTCCTGCCACAAGAACTCGGTGGTGCGCAGGAACAGCCGGGGGCGCAACTCCCAGCGCACCACGTTGGCCCACTGGTTGATGAGCAGCGGCAGGTCACGGTGGCTGTGGATCCACTTGGCGAAGTAGCTGTTGATGATGGTTTCGGACGTGGGCCGTATGACGACCGGCTCGCCGAGCTCCTCGCCGCCACCGTGGGTGACCACGGCGAGCTCGGGACTGAACCCCTCGACGTGCTCGGCCTCGCGGCGGAAGTAGGACTCGGGGATCAGCAGGGGGAAGTAGGCGTTGTCGGCCCCCGCCGCCTTGATGCGGGCGTCGAGCTCGGCCTGCATGCGCTCCCAGATGGCGTAGCCCCAGGGCCGGATGACCATGCTGCCCCGGACCGGGCCGTTGTCGGCGAGCTCGGCGAGGGCCACGACCTCTTGGTACCAGCGGGGGAAGTCGGTGGCGGGGGGGGTCAGTGGTGAGGCCATGGCCGGCAACCGTACAGGGAAGGGGAAAAGGAGAACCCACGCCACAGCGGCGCCCCTCGAATCCTGCGAACCCGCGCTCCGCGGGACCGGGCAGTACCCCTTCGTCGACGGTGTGTGCAGAAACCTGGCTATATACGGGTAACCCCGGGAACTGCACAGGGCGTGCGCTCGGTTAGAACAGGGTGCCGGAGAACGGCGCGGGCACCGTCGCAAACAGGGAGTCGGCGAGGTCGAGGGCGCCTTTGCGCCCTTCGACGACGCGGCCGGCGGCGGCGAGGGTGGACGGCGTGACGCCACCGAGGTAGACGGCACCGAGCTCGGCGATCGGGAGGGTCACGCCAGCGGGCTCGCCGGGGGCGGCCCGCCGGCAGGAGGCCCCGGCACGGCTGGCATCGAGGCGCCACCGTCCGGCAACTTCGGGGTCGTCGCCCACGACCTCGAGCACAAGGCGCCCCTCTCGGCGGTATCCGCGCGCCTCGAGGGCGGCGGCCACGTCGAGGATGCGGAGCCACAGCATGTCGCGCTGGAGGGTGACACGAAACTGGCGGGGATCGACCAGGCGCCAACGCAGCGCGTCGTCGACGGGTCGGTGGAGGGCACTCACCTCACGGACCAGATCGACGTCGAAGAGGTACCGCCAAAGCGCCGCTTCCGCCTCGGCGGTGGTGGCGTAAAGGTCCCGCAGCTCGAGGCGGGCACCGACCAAAGCCCCGTTGTCTCTGAGCTCGTGGCCGCGGTAGGCGGCGTAGCCGTCGTCGCTGACCGCGTAGTAGAGGGCGCTGCCCCCCTTGCGCCATGGGATGGGGTCGGCCAGGATGCCCGCCCACGTTGCGGCGTCGCGGTCGACCTCGCCGGCGCGTCCACGGCGGAGGCGGTCGTGCAGGTCGGGAAGCGTTTTCGCCGCCTCGTGGGCATCGAGCAGGCGTACGCCGGCGCCGGGTACGGGGCTGGCCAGCGCCGCACGCGACGTGTCGACCACCACCTGGGCCGACCACGTCGCCTGGCCGAAGCCGAAGCGCCCGTAGATTGCTCCCTCCGACGCCTGGAGGCCGGCCAGGGGCTCCCCCCGGCGGCGGGCGTCGTCGATCAGGGCGCCCATGAGACGGCGCAGCAATCCCCTGCGCCGGTGGGTGGGGTGCACGCCGACGCCGCTCACCGCGGCGATGGGCAGCGTCGGGCAGCACCCTGGGGCGCTGCCGGGGACGGTGACGTTGCGGGTGAACGCGCAGGCGTTGGCGACGAAGCGACCGTGCTCGACCACGGCCCACGCCCGGTCGGGCTCCACGTGGGGCCCCCAGTGCTCGCGCACCGTCGGGTCGCCGGCGTCGAGGAACGGGACGCTCAGCGAGTCGACGAAGGCCCCCACCTCGCCGGCGCCGATGGTCCGTAGCTCCAGGTCCATCGCCCCAGTGTGGCCACCCGGGCCGCTGGGCGCCCGATCTTTTGCGCGCCACCGAGCCGGCGTGCTGCGACAGCAGGTCCCTTCGCCTACTCAGGATTGCCGCGGAGGCGCTTCTCGATGAGGGCGACCTTGGAGTCGACCAGGTTGGCGTCGTCGCCCTTGAGGTCGAGCAGCGCGAGGCGGTCATTTTCGGCCTCCTCCGCGGCACCCGAGTCGGCGGCGGCCAGCCTGGCGGCGACGCCCTCTTTGACCAGCTTCTCCGCCTCGGCCACCAGGGCGGAGACCATCTCGTCCTCGGGGACTACGCGCACGATCTTGCCCTGGATGAACAGGTGGCCACGATGGCGGCCGGCGGCGATGCCCAGGTCGGCCGAGCGGGCCTCTCCGGGCCCGTTGACCACGCAGCCCATAACCGCCACCTGGAGGGGGATCTCCCGGTCCTGCAGGGCTTCCATGGCCTCCTGGGCCACCTTGTAGACGTCGATCTCCGCCCGACCGCAGGCCGGGCAGGCGATGAGGTCGACGCCCTTTCGTTCCCGCAGGCCTAGGGCCTCGAGCAGGACCCTGCCCGCCTTGGCCTCCTCGACGGGGTCGGCGGTGAGGGAGTAGCGGATGGTGTCGCCGATACCCTCCGACAGGAGGGTGGCGATGCCGGCGGTGGCCTTGATGGTGCCGGGGGGGGGCGGCCCGGCCTCGGTGACGCCGAGGTGGAGCGGGTGGTCCACCGTTTCGGACAGCTGGCGGTAGGCCTCGATCATGAGGGGGACGTTGGACGCCTTGACGGAGATCTTGACGTCGTCGAAACCCACCTCGGCGAAGAGGGCGAGCTCGATCTGGGCCGACTCCACCAGGGCCTCGGGGGTGGCCGACCCGTACTTCTTGTAGAGGCGAGGGTCCAGGGAGCCGGCGTTGACGCCTATGCGCACCGGGACTCCCCTGTCCTTGCATTCCCGGGCGACAAGCTTGATCTCCTCGGGCTTGCGCAGGTTGCCGGGGTTGAGGCGCAGGCAGTGCACCCCTGCCTCCAGGGCGGCGAGGGCCATCTCCACGTGGAAGTGGATGTCGGCCACGATCGGTACCGGGGAGCGGGGCACGATGTGGGCCAAACCCTCGGCCGCCTCCTTCTCGTTGCAGGTGCAGCGTACGATGTCGGCGCCCGCCGCGGACAGGGCGTAGATCTGGGCGAGGGTGCCGTCCACGTCGGCGGTCTTGGTGATGGTCATCGACTGCACGCTCACCGGGGCGTCGCCCCCGACGGGTACCGAGCCGACCATGACCGTCCGGGTGGGCTTGCGGGGAAAACGAGCCATAGAGCGATAACCCTGTCTAAGTGAGCAGACCGCGCAGATCGAGGAACAGAGTCGACACCCCTAGGAGCACGATCACCAGGAGACCAGCGTAGAGGAACGGGGCAAGTTTCCTGGCGTCCGCGTGGTGGGACCGGCCCCGCCGGCTCCGGGCCTTCTCGTACAGGGCCACCGCGATGTGGCCGCCGTCGAGGGGCGGCATGGGCAGCAGGTTGAAGATCCCGACGAAGATGGATATGTCGGCGAGCAGGAACAGCACCTCGCCGAGGCCGGCTTGGGTGGCCTGGTGGGCGAGGCGTACCACGCCGACCGGGGACTCGAAGCGGACGGCCGACTTGGGGTTACGGGTCGCCGTCGGGCTGCCCAGTTGGTGGACGGTGTTGGCCACCGCGTGGGGAATGGCCGCCATGTTGGTGGACACGATGGTGCCGATGCCGGTGACGGCGTGGGTGAGCGAGGAGGCCAGCCCCAGGTGGACCACGGCGCTGGCCTCGATGCCGAGGAAGCCCTTGGGCGTCTTCGACGGCGGCGGGGCGTCCTTGCCCGCCACGCGGACCTTGGAGAGGTCGGTGAGTGTCGGGTGCAGCGTGAGCACGGTGCCCCCACGGTCGACCTCGAGGGTCACCTGCTGGCCCGGGTGGCCGGACAGGAAGGCGGAGACCTGGGTGAAGTTCGCGAAGCGGTGACCATCGACGGCGACGATGCGGTCGCCGACCTTGACGCCGGCGGCCTGGGCCGGGCTCTGCCCGGTGGTCAGGCCGTCGATGGCCATGATGGGATTGTCGGCCGGGATGGTCGAGATGATGTTGCCGTTGTCAC
>DASZKW010000118.1:0-28480 GCA_035552775.1 Acidimicrobiales bacterium
GGGTGTGGATGTGGCTGGGGGTGGGGGTGTGGCTGGCATCACCACTTCGTGGTAGGTGAGGGGGGCGGGGTGGCCGAACAGGCGCCCGAGACCGCTCTTGGCCTCGACCTCGACGATCAGGGTACGCAGGCCGGCGCTCGCTGCCATCTGGGCGATGGCTGCTGACACCGTCGTCTTACCGACCCCTCCCTTGCCGGCGACGATCAACACCCTCGATTGGGCGCAGAACGCAGTGACTTCCACTCGACTCCCCGCTCGACAATGACCCAAGGCCTCAACCTAGTCACGCTGGTGCCGGGGCATGAGGTGCCGTGGGATTGCGTCGGGAGCGCCATGGGCCCTGGCCGCGAGCGCCGTCGGGGGCCATGCCGCGAGCGCTGTCGAGGCTAGGGCTGGGGGCGCCGTCCGGGGCCCCCACCAGGTCTCGGCGGCGGACATTGCGAGCACGGCGAATATGAAAGTGCTGGTCAGCGCCCCCTGGTCCCAAACATTGACCCTTGTCGCCGGGCCCCGAAGGGAGTACCTTCCCAGGAAGAAAGGGGGACTCGATGAGCGCCCAGCACATCGAAGATGCCTGGCAGGCCAAAGCAGCCTGTCGCGGTCCACAGGCGGTCCTCTTCTTCCCGCCGTCCCATTTCGAACGCAAGGACGACAAGGACACCCGAGAATCGCAGGCCAAGGCCATCTGCCGATCTTGCGGAGTGCGCCGGGCGTGCCTCGACTACGCCCTGCGGATCCGCGAGCCCCACGGTATCTGGGGTGGCCTCAACGAGGCCGAACGCCGGAGCCTCCTGTCCCGCTGACCGGGAGCCTCCTGTCCCGCTGACCCGGAGCCTCCTGTCCGGCTGACCCGGCCTCTTGTCCCGCAGTCCGGTCAGTTCCGAACGTGCCCGGGCGCCCACCCCGCTGGATACCTTGTAGTCGGCAGCCACCTTGGCCAAGAAACCTTTCGGCTCCTGGCAGGACTCCCCGATGCCGCCACGGCCTGTTCCCCGGGCCTGGTCGCCGGCGAACGGGATCAAATGCATGGTTTCGCGCCGCGCCAGCCTCGAGATGTAGCATATTGCACGGTTTCCGTGCATTTCCACGCCCTACGGGAGCGTCCCCGCGCGAAACCGCGCATTTGGCAACCGGAAGACGCCCCGTCACCGATCTGGCCGTCCACAATCGGCAAAGTTCGCCGAGACCGCACCTTCACGGCCGAAGGATCAGCCCAAGTGCTCCCGGGCGTGAACTGACCTCAACGTCGTTCATGAGAGGCCCACTAAGCCGGAGAGGCACACTAAGCCGGAGAGGGCCACTAAGCCGGCGCGCCGCCGACGACCCGCGAGCCGGCAGTCGGCAACCGGGGCCCGGCGATGCGCAAGTCTCCGCGCCGGCGGGTGACCCCGCTGGCGTCGAGGTGAGCGAGGAGGGGAACAGTGTGCTTGCGGCTGGCGCCCAGCGCGTCGCGCACGGCCGCCACCGTGACGCCGTCGGGCGATGCGGCCAGTAGGTCGGCAACAACAGCTGCGGCAGTGGCGATCGTCTCGGCGGCGAACCACAAGCCTTCGCGTTCGACCACCGCCCCTTCTCGGACGAGCTCGCGCAGCGCGTCACGCCCCACTCCGGCGGCGGCGGGTCCGGGCGCCGCCCACGGCCTGGACCGAAGGTCGTCCCGCCACGCCCTGCCCGCCGCCGAGACCGCGCTACCCTCCGCCCCGCCGGCAGCCCCGGCGAGCACGGCGCGTCCCGCCCTGATGACGACACCGTCGAGGTTGGCGGCCACTGCCCGACGGCGCTCGTCGAGGGCGGCCAGCTCCACGCCGGCGGGGCCGCCCTCGGCGATCGCCGTGCGCAGCTCGGCGCTGACACGCTCGAGGACGACGGGGTCGACCACCCAGCGACCCCCCACGTCAGGGGAGCGTTGCTCGCCGGTGAGGCGGGCCAGGTGGGCGGCCTCGACCCATCCCCGCTCTGCCACCACCCGGTCGACTGAACGGTCAGGCCGGGCCCGTGAGGCGTTGAGCAGGGGCTCGACGTCCAGCACCTCGCCGCCGCCGACGGTCTCGCCCCGCCCGCTCTCGCGGAGGACGAACCTGTCCCCCGGCAGGAGGGCCAGCGCCACCGGAAGGTACAGCCGTGCCAGACCGAGGGCACCGGGTTCGAGGCCCCCCGGTTCCGAGCGGCCCTCCGAGCGGCCCTCCGAGCGGGAAACCGGGCCGGAGCGGCCCTCGGGGCCGTCCCCCGAACGGGAAACCGGGCCGTCCCCCGAGCGGGCGGCCGGGCCGAGCCCCGAACGGGAAACCGGACCGAGGATGCGCAGGCGGACGGTGTACTCGCCGCTGCCGGCGTAGAGCCGGTAGGCGCCCCGGCGCGACACCGTGTGGTCCAGGCCGTCGAGCACCCGGAGAGACACATCGACGGTCCTGGTCAGGTGCCACTGGCCCGGCCGGACGAGGGCGTCACCGCGGAGCAGGTCGGCGTGGGACGCACCCGTCACGTTGACGGCCACCCTGTGGCCTGGGCCGACCGAGAGCCGGCTTTCGCCGTGGGTCTGCAAAGCCCGGACCCGCAGGCGCGCCCGGCGGGCGGCCGCCGCCCCAGGGCCCACGGCCTCCAACTCGTCGTCGACGGCCAGGCTCCCGCCGGCGAGGGTGCCGGTCACGACGGTGCCCGATCCTCGGGCCACGAAGGAACGGTCCACCCACAGGCGCGGCCGCCCCCGGTCCAGGGCGGTGGGCGCGGCGGCGACCATGCGGTCGACGGCGGCGAGCAGGTCGTCGAGTCCGACCCCGGCCGGGGCGTCAACCTCGATGACCTCGGAGCCGGCCAGGGTGCTGGCGGCGAGACGCTCGTCGAGCTCGAGGCGGGCCAGGGTGCGGGTGTCGTCATCGACGACGGCGACCTTGGTCAGCGCTACCACGGCGCGGTCGACGCCGAGCAGTTCGAGGATACGCAGGTGCTCCTCGGACTGCGGCTTCCAGCCCTCGCTGGCCGCCACGACGAACAGGGCGGCGTCGACTGCTCCCACCCCGGCCAACATGTTGCGCAGGAAGCGGACGTGGCCCGGCACGTCGACCAGGGCCACCTCCCCCCCTGACGGAAGCCGCAGGTGGGCGAAGCCGAGGTCGATGGTGAGCCCGCGGGCTTTTTCTTCCGCCCAGCGGTCGGGATCGGTCCCGGTGAGGGCGAGCACCAGTGTCGACTTGCCGTGGTCGACGTGGCCGGCGGTGGCGACGACGTGCATCAGACCGCCGGCGCCGCACCATCGGCCGGCGCACCACCAGCCCGCGCCGGCGCACCACCAGCCGGCGCACCCCCAACCGCCGGCGCCGGCCGATCAACCGCCGGCGCACCACCAACCGCCGGCCCCGGCCGATCACCCGCCGGCGCACCACCAGCCGGCGCACCACCAACCGCCGGCGCCGGCCGATCAACCGCCGGCGCGCCACCGCTTAGGGCGGCCACCGCCGCGGCCACCACGGCGTCGTCGGCGGGGTCGACGGTGCGCAGGTCGAGCACCGTCCAGTCGTCGTGGACCCTGGCGACGATGGGCGGGTCCCACGAGCGCAGGGTCTTGGCGTGGTCGCCGCCCACGCGCACGCCGGCCGACGCCATTTCCACGCCAGGTAGCGAACCTCCCCCGATCACGCTCGCCACCTCCACCACCTCTCCGGCCCCTAGTCCCTCCGCCCGGGCCCGCAGCGACGAGACCGAGCGCGTCGCCATCTCCCACAGCGGGATGGCGGTGGCGTCGCCTCTCAGGTAGGCGAGGGCGCACTCTTGGAGGGCGGCGAGCACGAGGCCACCCGGCCGCACAGCCCTCGCGAGGGGATGGCCGGCGCAGCGGGCTACGAGGTCGGCTCGCCCGGCGATGATCCCGGCCTGGGGTCCGCCGAGCAGCTTGTCCCCCGAGAAGGTGACGAGGCCGGCGCCGGCCGCCAGCGCCTGCCGGGCCGCGGGCTCGCCGGCCAGCCACGGGGGTGGACCGCCCGGCAACCAGGGGCACCCGGCGTCGAGCAGGCCCGAACCGAGGTCGGCGACGACGGGCGGCCCGAGCCCGGCGAGAGCGGCGATGCCAACCGACTCGGTGAACCCGGTGATCCGGTAGTTCGAGGGGTGGACCTTGAGGATCACGGCCGTACCGTCGCCGAGGGCGGATGCGTAGTCGCTGAGTCGGGTGCGGTTGGTGGTGCCCACCTCGACCAGGTGGGCGCCCGAGGCGGCCATCACGTCGGGAATGCGGAAACCGCCCCCGATCTCGACCAGCTCCCCCCGGCTCACCACCGCGTCGGCGCCGGCGGCGAGGGCACTGAGCACGAGGAGCACGGCGGCGGCCCCGTTGCCGACGACCAGGGCGGCCTCGGCGCCGGCGGCCCGGGCGAGCAGGACCCCGGCGTGGTCCTGGCGCGAACCCCGCCGCCCGGTGGCCAGGTCGAGTTCCAAATTTGCGTACCGCACGGCACCAAAATGTGGGGAAAGGGGCAGCGGGGCCCGGCCCAAGTTGGTGTGGAGCAGGACACCCGTGCCGTTTATAACGGGCCGGAGCAGGGTGGCCGCCAGGCCCTCAGCGCGGGCCCGGGCGTCTCCGGGGTCACCGGCGGAGATCGCCGCCCGCGCCGCGTCGACTAGCAGCGGGTGGGGAAGCCCGGTGTCCACCAGGCTACGGGCTAAGGCGTCGACCGACGGCGGGCGCACGGCGTGGAGCCTACGGCCCCGCATGGCTCATTCTCGGGACGCAAACCAAGACGATGTCTTGGTTTGCGTCCCGAGAAAGCGCCTGTCCGCGCGCAGTGCTTCATTTCGACCGGTCTGCGCGCTCTCCTGTGCAGAAGTATGGGCTATATCCCAGGTTTCTGCACAGTCGGGAGTTTCAGGCGTGATTGCTCTCGGGGACGTGATCCTTGGCCCGGATGGCACCCATAAGGTCGTCACCGTCGATGACCTCCTTCTCGATGAGGAGGGCGACGATGCGGTCGATGGCCGGGCGGTGGCTGCTGAGCAGCTCGGTGGCTCTCGCCTCGGCTTCTCGCAGCAGACGGGCGACTTCCTCGTCGATCACCAGCTGGGTGTCCTCGGCGTAGGGACGCGAGGTGATCAGCCCGGCCTCACCCAGGTATCCGGGACCGTCCGAGGAAAACCCGACGGGCCCGATGCGCTCCGACAGCCCCCACTCGCGGACCATGCGGGTGGCCAACTGGGTGGCGCCGGCCAGGTCGTTGGCCGCCCCCGTGGAAGCCTCCCCGAGGATGAGCAACTCCGCCGCCCTGCCGCCAAGGCGGACGGCGAGGCTGTCCTTGAGGTAGCTCTCGGGGTAGAGGTGGCGCTCGTCGGCGGGGAGCTGCTCGGTTACCCCGAGGGCCTGGCCGGCGGGCAGGATCGTGATCTTGGCCACAGGGTCGGCGTGGGGCGACAGGGCGGCGACGAGGGCGTGGCCCGTCTCGTGCACGGCGACGCTGTGCTGCTCGTCGGGGAGTAGGGCGTTGGAGTGCTCCCTGCGTCCGATCAGGAGCCTGTCGCGGGCGGTGTCGAAGTCGCTGTACTGGAGGATCGAGCGGTCGTTTCGCACCGCGACAATGGCGGCCTCGTTTACCAGGTTGGCCAGGTCGGCGCCAGAAAAGCCGGGGGTCCCCCGCGCCGCCGCACCCAAGTCGACGTCGTCGGCGAGGCGCTTGCCCCGCACGTGGACACCGAGGATGGCCCTGCGCTCGGCCTGGTTGGGAAGGCCGATCTCCACGTTGCGGTCGAAACGACCCGGGCGCAGCAGGGCGGCGTCGAGGGTCTCGGGCCGGTTGGTGGCGCCGATGATGACCACGCCGGTGGAAGGGTCGAAGCCGTCCATCTCGGCCAGGAGCTGGTTGAGGGTCTGCTCGCGCTCGTCGTTGTTGGCCAGGTGACCAGAGCCCCGCCGGCCGCCGATGGCGTCGATCTCGTCGATGAAGATGATCGCAGGGGCGCGCTTGCGGGCGTCGTTGAACAGGTCACGGACCCGGGAGGCGCCCACACCGACGAACATCTCCACGAAACTCGAGCCGGTAAGCGCGAGGAACGGCACCTCGGCCTCGCCGGCCACGGCACGGGCCATGAGGGTCTTCCCTGTCCCTGGGGGACCGACCATGAGCACGCCCTTGGGCCCGACTGCCCCCGCCTTGTGGTAGCGCTCGGGAAACTTGAGGAAGTCCACGACCTCGGCGACTTCCTCCTTGGCTCCCTGGTAGCCGGCGACGTCCGAGAAGCGGGTGGTGGGGCGCTCCTCGTCGTAGACCTTGGCCTTGGAGCGGCCGATCCCCATGAGGCCGCCAGGTCCCGACAGCGCCTTTTGGCTACGGCGACCGATGTAGATGAAGAAGCCTATGAACAGGATCAACGGCGCCAGGTCGATGATCAGAGTGCCGATGGAAAAGCTGCCACTGGTGTCGGTGGCGGTGATCTGGGTGCCGTGGGACTGCAGGTCGGCGAGCAGCGTGTTGTCCGGCACGGCGGTCGGGATCTGGCTCGTGTAGTGCTGGCCGGTGGTGAGCTTGCCCGTCACCGCCCCGTTCTGATTGATGGTGGCGGTGGCCACCTGCTTGGCGGTGATGTCGGAATTGAACTGCGTGAAGTTGAGGACCTTGGGGCTCGTTCCCGACGACATCGATGACCGGCTGAACAGCAGCAGTGTGACCAGGACCCCGACGAAGATCAGCCACGCCCGCCACTTCGGCGGGGGGTTGGGCGAGGGGGCCGGCGGGCGACCCCGAGGTGGCCCGGGATTGGCCGGGCTCGAGTCATGCTGGGTTCGGGGGGGCATCGACGGGTACACCTCGCGTGCGATAGGTCATTGGCGCCAACAAGCGTCCATCGCTATAACTTCCCCTCTTAGCCACATCTCAGCACCGCGCCGGGCGAGCTCGGGCCAAACTGGCTACCACGATGGCGTGGCACACGGTGGCCAAACGGGCCGATCTCCCGGAGGGGCGGGGGTGGCCCGTTCGCGTCGAGGGACGCCCCATCGCCGTGTTCGCCGTGGGCGGCGGCGTCTACGCGGTCGAAAACCTCTGCGGTCACATCGGCTCGCCGATCGACGACGGGGCCGTCACCGACGGCTGCGTCACCTGCCCGTGGCACGGCTGGACCTACGACCTGGCCACCGGTGAGCAGCTCATCACCGTCGGGCGGCGCGCCGGTCTGCGGACATACCCCGCGCTTATCGAAGGAGACCACGTCCTCGTCGAGCTCAGCGGCGACTGATCACCGCCGGCGCTCGGCCCGCGGGTAACCCTCTTTCCCCGACCCTTAGACTTCCACAGGCATGAAATTGGTCCGAAGGGTTATTCGCGTCGTCCTCAAGTCATTTTGGTTCACCGGGGCGACCATCGTCGGGGTGCCTGTCGTGGCCGGCGTGACCATCTTCGCCTGCCTGCTGTTCCTGCCTCTCCCGGCGAGCATCCCGGTTGCCAAGGCCGCGGCCGTCGTCGAACCGACCGTCATCTACGACCGCAACGGGACTCCTATCGCCACCCTCCAGGCGCCCGAGCGCAACATCCCCGTGGCGGAGAACCAGATCCCCGACGTGCTCAAGGAGGCGGTGATCGCCGACGAGGACCGCAACTTCTACAAGGAGGGGGGTATCAACCTGCGGGGCACGTTTCGGGCGCTGGTGGCCGACCTGCGCAACGAGGCGGTGGTCCAGGGTGGCTCGACCATCACCCAGCAGTACGTCAAGCAGGCGTACACCGGTGGTCAGCGGACCCTGCTGCGCAAGGTCCAGGAGGCCATCCTGGCCAGCCAGCTCGACCGCCAGGCGAGCAAGGACTCGATCTTGTACCACTACCTGGCCATCGTGTACTTCGGCGACGGCAACTACGGGATCGGCGCGGCGGCGGAGGACTACTTCCACGTCCCGGTCTCCCAGCTCAACCTCTCCGAGGCGGCCCTGCTCGCCGGTGTCCTCCCCGCCCCCTCCGCGCGCGCCCCCCGGGAGAACCTGGCCAACGCCGAGGCCGACCGCGAGCTGGTCCTCGGCGAGATGCTGCAGCAGGGCTACATCACCCAGGACCAGTACCAGCGGGCCAGGGAGAGCCAGCTGGCGCTAGCCGCCAACGGCCCCACCTTGCCCGGCGCGACAGTCGTCTACCCACCCGTCACAACGGCGGCCAAGTACCCAGCGTTCGTGCAGTACGTGACGGACTGGCTGCTCCAGCACTACCCCTCGTCGGAGGTCTACGGGGGCGGGCTGCGGGTCCAAACCACGCTCGACCCCACCATCCAGGCCGACGCCGCCGCATCGGTGGCCGCCACCCTTTCTGGGACCTCCGACCCCCTGGAAATGGCCCTCACCGCCGTGCAACCCCAGACCGGCTACGTCGAGGCCATGGTGGGCGGCAGGGCCGACGGCGAAAATGGCCTGTACGGCAGCGTCAACCTCGCCCTCGGCGGCTGCGACTACGGCGGCCACACCACCTTGGACCGCACCGTGCAAGCCCACGCCCCCGTCAGCTCCAGTTGCTGGACCGAGCCCACCATCACCGGCGGGGGGTCGGGGCGCCAGCCGGGCTCGTCGTGGAAGCCGTTCGTCCTCGCCACCGCCCTCGAGCAGGGGATCTCCCCCGAGACGGTGTTTCCCGCTCCGGGCATCCTCTACATCCCCGGGTGCAAGCCCGACCCCAAGCAGGACTGCCTCATCCACAACGACGAGGGCCAGGGCGGCGCCCCCATCACCCTGCGCTCGGCGATGGCCGCCTCGGTGAACACGGTCTACGCCCAGCTGGCTGAGAAGGTGGGCTGCCCGGCGGTGGCCGCCACGGCCAAGAAGATGGGGATCACATCGGCGTTTTACGCCCCCGGGATCCAGCCATTCTGCGCCCCCTACGCCCTCGGCGAGGTGGACGTCGCACCGCTCGACATGGCGTCGGCCTACGGGGTGTTCGCCGACCACGGCCAGCGCGCCGTCCCCACGCCGGTGCTCGAGATCGTGAGCGGCAACGGCAAGATCCTCGTCGACAACCTCCGCATCCCACCGCCCACCACCACGGTGATGCCCGCCAACGTGGCTGACAACGTGACCAACGTGTTGCAGGGGGTGTTCGGCGCCGGGGGCACCGGCTACGGCCTAGGCCTCAGCCGGCCCGCAGCGGGCAAGACGGGGACGGCCAGCAACTACACCAACGCCTGGTTCGTGGGCTACACCCCGACCCTGTCGACAGCGGTGTGGATGGGCAACGCCCAGAGCCAGGCCGCGGCCATCGATTACAAGGGCAATACGAAGGTGTTCGGGGCCACCTATTCCGGTCCTACCTGGCATAATTTCATGGAGGAGGCCCTGGCCGGCGTTCCCGCCACCCAGTTTAGCCAGCCCGCCCCGATCGTCCCGCCGCGCAGTCTGCTGGTGACGACGACGGTCCCCCAGATCAAGCCGGGGGCACCCTCGCCGACGCTGCAGACCCCCGCCGGCGGTCCGTACGCCGAGCCGGCGCCGCCGGCGCTCACGCCGTTCGCGCCCGTTGTCACCACCACGCCGACGTTCACCACGTCGTCGTCCACGACGACGTCGTCGACCACGACGACAGCCGGCGGAGGCGGCGGAGGCGGCGGAGGCGGAGGTGGCGGAGGCGGCGGTGGCGGGGGTGGTGGCCGAGGGGGCCGCGGTGGATAGCGGTGGATAGCGGCGGATAGCGGCGGATACCGAGCGGGTTGGCGGCGTCAGGCCGGCGCTGTCGGGGCGGCGGCGTCAGGTACTGGAGGAGATACTGCCATTCGGGCAGTCGAGGACCTTCTGGCACGCCGAGTTCAGGTACGGGGCGAACCAGACGCCGTCGGAACTGAACCCGAGCGGCGCGTACGCCCGGGACGTGACGGCGAGGACGTGGCCGGACGAGTCGAGCAGCGGGCCCCCCTGGTAGGCGGTGCTGATCGCCGTGTTGTGTTCGATGCCGTTCGCCGAGACCTCGGTGACGGCGCCCTGGCTGACGGAGCCTCCGGCGGCCCCCAGGCCCGACAGGGCGAAGACCCGTTCGCCCACGACAGGAGCGGGGGTGGGTGGGGCCGGGAAGAGCGCCGGCAGGCCGCCCCTGTCGAGGACTATGAGGGCCAGGTCATAGGTGGGGTCCCAGGTGCGCACGGTGACGGCAACCGGCAGGCCCGCCCCCTGCTGTACCTGGACCTGGGGAGCCGGGCTGCGGGTGGCGGCGGCAACGGTCGTGTAGGAGGTGAGCAACAGTGACTGGGTGGGGTTCGAGGCCACCACGAACGCGGAGCCGACCGACGGTTGGCCGTTCTGGTCCTGTGTTCTCACGAAGAACAGTGACGGGCCCGCCTGCTTGACCAGCTCGGTCAGGGTGTTCGCCTGGGCCTGCAGCTGCTGGAGGGGGACAAGTTGGGCCTGGATCTGGCTCTTGGCATGGTTGGTCTGCGCCGCCAGCTGGCCCTCGGCGTTTTGGAACTGCTTCTTGTAGCCACTTATCAGGCCGTTGACCCGGTCGTTGGTCTGATCGAGGCGGTACTGGTAGTACGAGTAGAGGACCACCCCGCTGAACGCGGCGCCCACCGCCAGAGCCAGGATCAAGCTGGTGATCCCCAGCAAGGTGCGGGGCAACACCCTGGAGCGGGCAGGCGTCCGGTCGGCGGGCGTCCGGTCGGCGGGCGGCGGGCCGGCGGGGGGGGCGGCGGCAGGAGTGGCGAAACCGGGAGCGCCGGCGGCGATGGCGCCGGCGGCGGCACCGGGGGCGGGGCTGGCGCGGGTGGGGGCACGACGGGCGGCACCGGCGCGGGTGGTCCACGGGTCGGGGGCATCCCGGCGCGGTGGCGAGTCGGGGTAGCCGGCGGCCGTCCCGGAGCGCTCGGCGGCAAGCGGCCTTGGCGCTCGCACCCGGGCACCTCCTGGCGCCTCGACTGCGGGTACGGCCCGGGTGGCGCGAGGGTCGTCGCCCTGCCCGGGTTCCGGCACGCCGCCCCGGCGGCGGGGCGGCGGGCGTTCGTCGTCGGGACCTCGAGGGGCGCCGTTGGCCACCCGCCCACCGTACTCGGAGAGGCAGGGGGCACCGTGTCGCGCCAGAGGGCTCAGCGGGCCGACGCCGGAGACCTCAGCGGGCCGACGCCGGGCCCAGGGCGTTATCGATGGCGTCGAAGAGCCGCGCCGTGCAGTCCTCCATCGCCACCACCGGCGCCGCATCCACGACCGCGTCGACGAGGGCTGCAAACGCCGCAGCCGCAGGGCCGTCGCCCACCGCCGCCGGCGTGCCCGTGTCACCACCCGAGGACACGTCGGGCTCGATAGGTATGCGCCCGAGGAGCGGCGCGCCCACCTCCGCCGCCAGCCGGTCGCCGCCCCCCGACCCGAACAGGTCGTAGTGCTCCCCGTGCGCGCAGGTAAAACCGCTCATGTTCTCGATCACCCCCGCCACCCGCAGGTATCCCTTGCGCGCCATGTCGGCGGCGCGAACGGCCACCTTCTGGGCGGCCAACGCCGGCGTGGTGACGATGAGCATCTCGGCTCGGGGGAGCATCCGGGCCAGGCCCATCTGTATGTCGCCGGTGCCCGGGGGCATGTCCACCAGCAGATAGTCGAGGTCACCCCACGCGGCGTCCTCCAAGAAATGCTGCAGAGCCCGGTTGAGCATCAGGCCGCGCCACATGATGGCCTCGTCCTCCGCGGAGAGAAAACCCATGGACAGCACCCGCACCTGCCCCCGCCCGATCATCTTGACGAGGGGCTCCATGCGGACCCGGTCACTGTCGTCGCCGTGGCGACGGGCCTCGATGGGACCTTCCATCCCGAGCATCCGGGGCACCGAGAAGCCGGCTATGTCGGCGTCCAGCACGCCAACCACGAAACCGCGTGCCGCCATACCGGCGGCCAGGTTGACAGTTATGGAGGACTTGCCCACGCCGCCCTTACCTGAGGAGATGGCGAGCACACGGGTACGGCCCGGGATGTCGGTGGCCGGCGCGCCCTGCCGGGCCGTCCAGCGGGCCCGGGACATCAACGCGGCCTTCTGGTCGCGGTCCATCTCGGTGGTATGGACCTTCACCGCGCCTGCGCCAGGGAGGGTGGCGACGCGCGAGACGATGTCGTGCTGGAGCTGGGCCCGCAGCGGACACGCCGCGGTGGTGAGGGCGAGACGCACAGTCACCCCCCCACTGACGGGGTCGACATCGGCTCCCTGGTACATGCCTAGGTCCACAACATTGTCACCGAGCTCGGGGTCTATGACGCCGTAAAGGGCGCCCCGCACTGCATCCTCGGAGGGCCTGTCCACCTCGCCATGCTACCGGCGCACCGCGCGACTCGATCCTGGTCGCCGACCCGCCTGGTTACCACGACCACCCGACGACGAGCCTGCAATGACGCCATGCGGGCGGCCCCGGCGGTGAAGGGCCTCTCCGGCGAACCAGCCGTTGCGCAGCTAGTGTGGCCTGAGTGGACAGGTTGCTGGTGTTCAAGGCCCTGGGCGACAGCACCCGTTACGCCATCTACCAGGAACTGTCTCGTGCCGAGGCCCCCCTGGCCACCGCAGACCTGGCCGCACGCGTGGAGCTGCACCCCAACACCGTGCGCCCGCACCTGGAGCGGATGCGGGAAGTGGGCCTCCTGGAGATGTCGGTCGACGGCCACGGATCCGTCGGCCGTCCCCAGCACTACTGGTCGGTGGCCCCGAACGGGCCGGCGCTCGGCCTCGAGCCCTCCGGTTTCCGCCTGTTGGCCCACCTGCTCGCCGACGTCGCCGCCCGCGGTGGCCTCGGCGAGGACGACCTGCGCTCCATCGGGCGGGCCCAGGGTCGGGAGCGGCGGCCGGCGGGTCCTAGCCGTCCCGGGCGGCGCCCGGGACGGGCGTGCGTCCAGGCCCTTGTCGACCAGCTGAACGACCTGGGCTTCGACCCAACGGTCGAACACGAGGGGGATCTGGCCACCGTCGCCTTCTCCCGCTGCCCGTTCCGGGAGTTGGCCGCCGCCTTCCCCGACGTGGTCTGCCAGCTCCACCGCGGCCTCACCGAAGGCATCCTCGAACGGGTGGGAGCCGGGGAGGGGACCAGGCGCAGCGTCGAGGTGCGCTCCTTCGGCACCCTCGTGGACGAGGAGCCATGCCAGGTGACCCTGTCGGTCCGCTGATAACTTCCGCTCGGCTACAACCTGCCCGCGCCGGTAGGACCGTGCCGCTCCGGTAGAGTTGTCGGGTAGCCATATTCAGGAGGCAGCTGGTGAGCACGACACAGACCGACGCCGCAATCACTCTCACCGACAGCGCCGTCGCCAAGGTGAGCGAGTTGCTGGTACAAGAGGGCAACCCCGACCTCGTGTTGCGGGTGGCGGTACGGCCCGGCGGGTGCTCGGGCTACAGCTACGAGATGTTCTTCGACAGTGAGGTGGCTGCCGACGACGTCAAGGTCACCCGCGACAACGTGACGGTGGCCGTCGACCCCGCCAGCGCCGCTCTGCTGGTGGGCGCGTCTCTCGACTTCAAGGACGGTCTGCAGGGCGCCGGGTTCAGCATCAACAACCCGAGCGCCACCCGTACCTGCGGCTGCGGTCAGTCCTTCAGCTGAACCACCCAAGGCGCCGTCCGGCGCCCTGGCGGCGCGGCGGTCTCCGGTGCACCTGACCGTCGACGGCCGTCCCGTCGAGGTCGTGGACAGCGACCTGTCGCTTTTGGACGCTTTGCGAGAGCAACTCGGCAACCGCAGCGCCAAGGACGGGTGCAGCCCCCAAGGCCAGTGCGGCTGCTGCACGGTCCTAGTCGACGGTGCCCCGCGGGTGGCGTGCGTCACGCCGGTGCGGCGGATGGCCGGCCGCGCGGTGACAACCGTCGAGGGACTCGACCCGGAGGTCCGCGACCGTCTGGTGGCCGCGTTTGCGGACACGGGTGCCAGCCAGTGCGGATTTTGCACCCCCGGGATCCTCTGCCGGCTGGCGTCCCTCGGGCCTAACCCCACAAAGGGTCGAGTCGAGCAGGCTCTGTTGGCCCACCTGTGTCGCTGCACAGGCTGGCGCACAATCGTCCAGGCGGCAGCCGCCGGTACGGATCCACCCGACCGGGACAGGGTGCATCAGCGCGACGAGGCGGCCGCGGGACGCAGGGCCACCCTCGAGGGAGGGTCACCCCAGCGGGTCGGCCCCGCCGTGGCCGCCGGCCGGGGGGGGTTCGCCGACGACACCGCACCGCCTGGGTGCCTGGTGGCGGTGCCCGCGGTGACCGGCGGCTGGGTGGTCGCCGAGACCCTCGAGGCGGCCAGGGCCGCGGCAGGCAAGGTCCAGGGTAGGCGTAGCGGCAGGGGCTTGATTTGGCCGCTCGAGGTCCCCCCCGGGGACTGGGCCGTCACGTTGCAGACCACGTGGGTGGAGCCGGGGTACCTCGAACCGGACGCATCTTGGTGCGAGCCGGGAGGTGAACCCGCCACCGCCCTGGCCAACGGTGGCGCCTTCGGGGCCAAGATGGACTCGCCGGCCCCGGCCGCGGCCCGCCGCTTGGCCCGAGAGCACGGGCGCGCGGTGCGGGTGTTGCTGTCGCGCGAGGACGTTGTGCGCCTCGGCCCCAAGCGGCCGCCCGTCGCCGCCGGCGTGCGGGCCGACGGCACCGGCGTGATGCGCGTGGTGCGTACCCCCGGCGTGGCCGACGCCGTCGCCGCGATGGCGCCGGGGCTCGTGGTGGAGGAGGTCGATGTGGCCGGGCCCCCCACCTCGGCGGCGGTGCGCGGGGCCGGGTGGGTGGAGGCGGCGGTCCTGCTCGCCGCGGCCGGCGCCCAGTCCGCCAACCGGCCCCGCCCCGCCAGCCGGCCCCACCCCGCCGGCGGGCTCCGTGGGTACGGGGCCCTGTGGCTCGACCTCGCCGCCGGTGAGGCGACCGCGCAAATCACCGCGCCGTCGGGTGGCCGCGCCGCTGCCACGGTGCGCCTCGACGGCGCCGGCGGCCCAGCCGCCGTGTCGGTGGCTGTAGCGGCCGGCGACCCGCTCGACGAGGTCGTGCTGCGCTCCTATGCGGTCGGTGCCGCCCACATGGCGCTGGGTTGGGTATTTTCCGAGGCCGTCGCCGTCGACGGCGATGGTGAGCCCGAAGACCTCACCATCCGCTCGTTCGGAATCCTGCGCGCACGTGACACACCGGAGGTGGACGTGACCATCGACCCGTCCGACGCCGCGCCCGCGGCCGCGTCCGATGCCGTGTTCGCTGCGGTTGCGGCCGCGGCGTGGGGCGCCCAGGGCCTGCCCGCACGATGGCCGACTCGGCGCCCGCACCGATGAGCAAGCCCGTGGGGCCCTACACGCCGGTGGTGCGCGCCGGTGAGTGGCTGGTCGTATCCGGGCAGCTCGGTCTGGTCGACGGGCAGCTAGTGGAGGGCGGTACCGCCGCCGAGCTCACCCAGGCCGTCTCCAACCTCGCAGCCCTGCTCTCCGGCGAGGGGGCGGCGCTCAGCGACGTGGCCAAGACGACCGTCTTCCTCGCCGACATCGCCGACTACGCGCAGATGAACGACGCCTATCTCGCCGCCTTCGGTGATCACCGCCCCGCACGAAGCGCCGTCGCCGTCGCCGGCCTGCCCATGGGCGCCCGGGTCGAGATCGAAGCCTGGGCGTGGACCGCCGAGCGCCTATACAGGTAAGCCCGCCCCACGCCCCCAGCGGCCTATCCCCCCCAGCGGCTCTGCCCGAAGCGATAGCCGACGCTTCGCACGGTCGATATCACCTGTGCGTGCTCCTCGCCGAGCTTGGCTCGAAGCCGACGGATGTGGACGTCCACGGTCCGGGCCCCCCCGTAGTACTCATAGCCCCACACCCGGCTGAGAAGCGTCTCACGGGTGAACACCTTCCCCGGGTGGGTGGCAAGGAACTTCAGCAGCTCGTACTCCATGTAGGTCAGGTCGAGCGGGCGCCCGGCGACGACCGCCTGGTAGGTCTCGAGGTTGAGGACCAGCGGTCCGTAGGACACCAGCTCGGGGCGGGTGCCCCGCCCGGTACGCCAGAACAGATGGATGAGGCGGGCCTCCATCTCCCCCGGGTGCAGCGGTGACAGGCAGAAGTCGTCGAAGAGGTCCTCCCGCAAGTCGAGGTCGCCCAGTTGGCCGGCGAGGACGACAACGAGCAGGGGCTCGAAGGCGACGTCGCGCTTTCGCAGGGCCCGGCACAGGGCGAAGGCGCCGTCCGGGTCGGTGTCGGCACACACAACGGCGCCCGCCCAGCCGTCGTCGGGCTCGGCCCGCGTCGCCCCATCTGGGGACGCCACCGACTTCCACGGGTATCCCGACCTGTCCAACACCTGGGCCAGTTCCGGTGGCGCGGGGTCGGGAAATATCAGTAGCGGTTCCATGCGCGACGTCGCCCTCTTTCCCCTCCGCTCCTTACAGCGAGGTCAGGTATCGGCGCAGTTCGAACGGGGTGACCTGCGCCTTGTACTCGGCCCATTCGGCCCGCTTGTTTCGCACGAACCATTCGAACACGTGCTCGCCCAGGATCTCGGCTACCAGCTCCGAACGCTCCATGGTGTCGACGGCGTCGGACAGCGACCCGGGCAGCGAGCCGATCCCCTCGGCCAAGCGCTCCTCATTGGACAGCTCGTAGAGGTTGGCGGCCGCCTCGGGGGGCAGCTCGGCACCCGCTTCCACGCCGGCCAGGCCGGCGCCGAGGCAGGCGGCGAAGGCAAGATACGGGTTGGCTGCGGAGTCGGGCGCCCTGAACTCGATGCGCGTCGAGTCCCGCTTGCCCGCCTTGGTCGGGGGCAGGCGGATCAGCGCCGAGCGGTTGTTTCTCGCCCAGCACACGTACACCGGGGCCTCGTAACCGACGATCAGTCGCTTGTAGGAATTGACCCACTGGTTGGTGATAGCGCAAATCGCGGGTGCGTGGAGCAAAAGGCCAGCAATAAAGCTACGGGCCACATCGGAAAGCTGATGATCACCGTTCTCGTCGAAAAATGCATTGTTGCCTCCTTCGAACAACGACATGTGCGTGTGCATACCTGAGCCCTGCACACCGAAAAGCGGCTTGGGCATGAAGGTGGCGAGAATACCGTGCTGGGCGGCGATCTCCTTTACCACCGTGCGCACGGTCATGACTGTGTCGGCCATGGTCAGCGCGTCGGTGTAGCGCAGGTCGATCTCGTGCTGGCTGGGGGCGTCCTCGTGCTGGCTGTACTCGACGGGTATGCCCATGTCCTCGAGGGTCACCACCGTCTGGCGCCGCAGTCGGGTGGCCAGGTCGTTGGTGGTCAACTCGAAGAACGAGCCGTTATCGAGCGGCGTCGGGGGCATTCCGTCGCGTACCGTTCCGGGCGGGTTGGTGAAGTAGAAGTATTCGAGCTCAGGGGCGACGAAGAAAGAAAAGCCGTGGCTGCGGGCCTTCTCCAAAGCCCGGCGTAACACCTGACGGGGGTCGCCCTCGAACGGCGCGCCGTCAAGGTTGACAATGTCGCACACCACCCGGGCCACGGGGGCCTCGTCGGTCATGTACGGCAGGAGCTGGAATGTCTTGGGGTCCGGCATGGCCAGCACGTCGCTCTCCTGCACCCGGCTGAACCCGTCGATGGCCGAGCCGTCGAAGGTCATACCCTCCTCCATGGCGTTCTCCAGCTCCGCCGGGGTGATGTGAAACGACTTGGCCACCCCGAGCACGTCGGTGAACCACAGCTGGACGAAGCGCACGCCGCGCTCCTCGACGGTGCGCAGGACGTACTCGGTCTGGCGTTCCATGCGCCCACGTTAGGGCGGGGGGTGGCCGGCCGACACTCACGGGTGTCACGGTGGTTGGATGTCACGCAGAGTTCACACTCCCTGAAACTGCCCGAAACACTGGCAGGCAATGGTTATCACCGGTCCGCGCCACCTCGGTGGCCGGTGTCTTGTCGACCCGCGGCTTCGTGCCGAGGGGGTGGGTCTGCAAGACTCTGAAATCTGTTTACTGGCGCTCGAGTCACGAGTCATCGAGGTTGAAAGGGGATTGCAAGTTGGCCTTCACCAAGCGCACGCCGGAGGAGGTGCTGGCGCTCGTCGAGGCCGAAGGCATCGAGATCATCGACTTCCGATTCTCCGACCTGCCCGGCCTCATGCAGCACTACTCGATGCCCGCCCACGAGTTGACGCTCGACAGCTTCGAGGACGGGTCGGGCTTCGATGGTTCGTCGATCAGGGGCTTCCAGGAGATCCAGGAATCGGACATGCTTCTCGTGCCCGACCCCAACACGGCCATCGTCGACCCGTTCCGCCAGCACCGCACGCTCAACCTGAATTGCTTCGTGCGGGACCCGGTCACCGGCGAGTCCTACTCCCGCGACCCCCGCTACGTGGCCAAGAAGGCTGAGGAGTACCTGGTGTCGACCGGGATCGCCGACACGGCCTACTTCGGGCCCGAAGCCGAGTTCTTCATCTTCAACGACATCCGCTTCGACCAGAACAGCCACGAGGGCTTCTACAAGATTGACTCGGTCGAGGGCATCTGGAACTCGGGCAAGGACGAGGCGCCCAACCTCGGTTTCAAGCCCCGCTACAAGGAGGGCTACTTCCCGATCCCGCCCATGGACCATTTCCAAGACATCCGCTCGGAGATGATCCTGGAGATGGAGAAGCTCGGCATCGAGATCGAGATCCAGCACCACGAGGTCGGCACCGCCGGCCAGGCCGAGATCGACATGCGCTTCGACACCCTGGCGACCATGGCCGACAAGCTGATGCTCTACAAGTACGTGGTCAAAAGCGTCGCCCGCAAGCACGGCCTGACAGCGACGTTCATGCCCAAGCCCCTCTTCCAGGACAACGGCTCGGGCATGCACGTCCACTCGTCCCTGTGGAAGGGGGGCGAACCGCTCTTCTACTCCGAGCTGGGCTACGCCGGCCTGTCCGATCTCGGGCGCTGGTACATCGGCGGCCTGCTCAAGCACGCGCCGGCCATCCTCGCCTTCGCTGCCCCGACGACCAACAGCTATAAGCGGCTGGTGCCCGGCTACGAGGCCCCTGTCAACCTCGTCTACAGCCAGCGCAACCGCTCGGCCGCCTGCCGGATCCCCCTGTACTCCAAGAGCCCGAAGGCCAAGCGGGTGGAGTTCCGCTGCCCCGACCCGTCGTGCAACCCCTACCTGGCCTTCGCCGCCATCATGATGGCGGGCCTCGACGGCGTCCAGAACAAGATCGAGCCTCCCGATCCCGTGGACAAGGACCTCTACGACCTGCCCCCCGAGGAGCTGGCTTCGGTGCCACAGGTGCCCGGCAGCCTGGACGAGTCGCTCGCCGCCTTGGAAGCCGACCACGACTTCCTGCTCGCCGGCGGGGTGTTCACGCCCGATCTGATCGAGACCTGGGTGGCCTACAAGCGCGAGCACGAGATCGACCCCGTGCGCCTCCGCCCCCACCCCTGGGAGTTCATGCTCTACTACGACATCTAGGGAAAATCCCTTGTGGTTGCTGGGTTTTTCGACCCGGCAGGGCCGCCGTGACACATCCGTGACACACGGGCACTCATTTCCCATCACTAGCGGCATCATCCGGAGGCTCGTCCTCGTGGTCTTCGAAGGCCTCTTCGAGCGCGCGCCTTGTGCGGTCCTCCTCGTCCGGGAACAGGTGCCCGTAGACGTCGAGGGTGGTCTTGGCCGACGAGTGGCCGAGACGGACCTGGACCGCCTTCACGGACGCGCCCGAGCGGATCAGCATCGAGGCATAGAAGTGCCGGAGGTCATGCGGGGTAGCCCAATCCGGGAGTTCGGCTCGCCGGAGGGCGTTGGCGAACATCGCCGAGAATGGGTACTGCTGGATCGGTCCCCCTCGCTCGTTGGTGAAGACCAGGCCAAGCTCGGGGTGCGGTCCGAACATTTCGGTGTGTGTGGCGATGGCCCGGGCCACGTGCTCTGGAAGAGGAACAGTTCTGTATGAGGACGGCGTCTTGAGAGGACCGACCACCACGCCCGTGCCGCGGAGTCGGACGAGCTGCTGCTCCACACGGACCCGGCGCTTGAGGAACTCGACTCGATCGAGGGTGAGGCCGAACAGCTCTCCCGGCCGAAGTCCGAGGCCAGCGCCAGCGAGGATCACGGCCCGGTAGCGCTTCGGCACGGCGTCGGCCAAGGCGAAGATCTGCTTGGTTGTGAGCACATCGCTGACAGCGGAGGCGGCATTGGCAGAGGGGAGGCGGATGTCGACGCACGGGCTCCAGCCGATCACCCGGTCCCGTACTGCCGATCGGAACACGGCCACGACCCGGCCATAGACCACGGCCACGGTCGAGGGGGACAGGGACTCCGAGAGGCTCCGGACCAGGGCCTGTACCTCGCTCGGGCGGATCGCCGCAATCGGTCGGGCTCCGATGATCGGGTACACGTGCAGGCGAAGGTGTTGTTCGACGGCCACGCCGGTTCCGTGCCGATGCGGCTGAGCAAGGCGCCATTCCTCGGCGTACTCTCGGAACGGGACTCGCCCGGCCGCGGGGTCGACGTAGTTTCCAGTCTGCTTGGTGTGCTCGACGGTCGCCAGGAACGCCTTGGCGTCGACCTTGCGAGCGAACACCTTCGACCGGCTCTTGCCGTCAGGGGCTCGCCACCGGGCCCGGTAGCCCTCCTTCCACCTGTCGATGCTGGCCATCAGGCCACGCTCTCGGTCTGGTCGTCGATCCAACGCCGAAGCTTCCGCGGGTCGAAACGCAGGTAACGGCCCGCTCGGAAGCCTGGCGGTCCCGTCCGCTTGTACCGCCACTGGTAGATGGTCTCGACCGGAACGCCGAGGATCTCGGCCACCTCGCCCGGGGTCAGGTACCGCTCGGGGAGATTATCGTCCCGGACTTTCCTAGTTCCTGGATTCATGCTGGTCCTCCTACGGACATTGGGTATCGGGCCGTGTGACGGCCATGTCGTAGGCGGGCGAGATGTGACGCGTCGCTCGCGAGCGCGGACCGGCTGGGGTCAGGTGTCTCGGTCGGTGTGGATCATGGACTCGAGGTAGGTCTTGGGGCCCACGGCTTTGATCTGGGCGGCGAAGTCGGCGAGGAACTCGGCGACCTCGTCGAGGCGGTCGCCGTACTGGCGCTCGACCTGGCGGAGCCGCTTCTTGCGCCAGGTTCGGAAATGGTCGTGCCACGCCCCAGTAGCGGTCTCGGGGCCGAACACGGCGGCAAGAGCCTGGTCGGCCTCCTCGGGGTTCTGCAGGCCGATCTCCGTCAGCCGGTCGTCTATGGGTGCGAGCTGCCAGTCCCGGCCGAGCAGCGCGGCGTATAGGTCGGTGACGTAGTCGTCGGTGTCGGCCAGCTGCTTGCGTTCGCTGCCCGGCGGGGGCAGGAAGAAGTAGGCGATGGGCACGTCGAAGAGCACGGAGAGCAGGTAGAGCTCATGAGCGTCGAATCGGCGCCGGCGTTCCCCGTCGAAACCGCGCTCCATGGCCGAAATGGACGCTTGGGGCAGGACGTGGCCGGTGAGCTGGCCGAGGCGGTCGGCCACGCCTTGTTGGGTCCAGCCGTGGCGCTCGCGGATGGCTTTGAGGTTGTAGGAGACCACGGCGTTGACGTCGATGCCCCGGCTGGCCTCGTCGGCCGGCTCGGTGGGTTGTTCGTCGGTGTCGGTCTTCTTGCGGGATCTCATCCGGGGTCACTCCCATAGGAATCTGTGTTGACGTACAACAGTGTCGCATATCTGAGCTACTATGTCACTCAGTTGTGGACCATAGCAGGAAGGTGTGACGATGGCTCAGGAACCCGTCTCCGATCTCGCCGGCGTCTCGAAGCTGGACAGCCAGATGCGCGCCGGCAATCCGCTCGGCCTCTCGCCGACTCGGCGTGCACGCCGTAACGCCCCCGGCACCCATCTCCATATCCATCCGCCATGCTCACCATCCCCATCCCCATCAGCATCCCCCCAGCCCTCTTCCTCCCAAGTTCCTCTCCCACTGTCCATCCTCCTTCTGCCACTCCACTTTCCCGAACACGATTGCAACCGGGCGGTTGGGCCTTGCCGGGGCCCTTGTCGCGGCGTTCACAGAGGGGGGAGGGGCTCTGATGGCGTGGATGAGGATGATGGGCGCCGAGTCGGTCGACTATCACCGAGAAACGGTGCTCGGGCGGGCCGATGATCACCCGAAAGCGGCCCTCGAATACTACGCGTCTCGGGGCGAGACGCCGCTGGTTTGGGGCGGCTCTGGCGCCCCCGAACTCGGCCTGCACGGGCCGGTGAGCGAGGCGGAATACGACGCTATCTTCGGGCCGGGCGGCGCTCGCCGGCCTTCCGATGGAGCCCGCCTGGTGGCCACCAAACGGCCGGGCATGGAGCTGGTCGTCGCCGCCCAGAAGTCCGTCGCCCTATTGGGTTTGATCGGCCGGGCCGAGGACATGCACGCCATCTTGGACGCCGAGACCGATGCCACCCTGGCCTACCTCGACGCCTGGATAAAGGCCAGAGGCGGCCGGCGCGGCCGGTCCCAGACCCGGGGGCCGACACACGGTCTGATCTGGGCGCGGACCCGCCACGCCACCTCAAGGGCGGGGGATCCCGAACCGCACGACCACATCCTGATCGCCAACCTCTGTCACATGGCGGACGTCAAGGGCGGCTGGAAGGCCCTCGACACCGCCGCCCTGCGAGACATCCTGCACGCCGCCACCGCCTTCGGCAGGGTGGCCTCGGCGGCGAAGGCGATCGAACTCGGCTACGCCATCGAGCGCGATGACGGACCGTCGGGACGCCTGGGGCACTGGCGGATCGCCGGCATACCAGAAGGCGCCTGTGAGCTGTTCTCCAAGCGGTCGGCGGAGATCACCGCTGCGGTCGAGTCCAAGGGATTCAGCACCTACCAGGCCCGCCAGACCGCAGCCCGGGACACCCGCAAATCGAAGCGGCACACCCCGCCTTCGGACTTGATGGCGGGATGGCTCGCCGAGCTGGCCGGCGCCGGCTACAGCCCCGAAGCCCTCCTCCGCCAGGTCGAGAAAGCCGCGACGAAGCGAACGCTGGACCGGCCAGCGGTGCTGTCCACTCGTCAGCTCTCTGCTGTCGCTGCCCACGTACTCGGTCCGTCTGGGCGGCTGGCCCAGCAGAAGGTGTTCACCCAAGCCGACGTGGCCGTCGCCGTCGGGCCCCTGCTGTTCGGCTTCGGGCTCTCTGAGCTGGCCCGGGTCGTCCGGGCGGTGTGTGCCCATCCCGACGCTGTCGCCCTGCTGGGTGTCAAGACGGCCCGGGAGCAGGCCTACACCCCGGCCTCTGTGATCGCCAATGAGACGGCGATCGCCCTCAAGGCGGCACTGCAGGCCGGCCGGACAGACGCCCCTGCCGTCGATCCCGAGACGGTTGAGGCGGCCATAGCCATCAAGGAGAACGAGCTGGCCGGACGACCGCTCACCGCCGGGCAGAAGGCCATGATCAGCGCGGTAGCAACCTCCGGTCGGGGGGTCGAGCTCGTCGTGGGCGTCGCCGGCGCCGGCAAGACCACCGCCGTCGATGTGACCCGACGGGCGTTCGAGACGGCCGGCTACCGGGTGGTGGGAACCTCCACCTCGGGCCAGGCCGCCCGCACCCTCGGTGCCGAAGCGGGCATCGGGGAGTCGCGCACGATCGCCTCGCTCATGTGGCGACTCGATCACGGCCGCATCCGTCTTGATCGCCGCACCGTGGTGGTCTGTGACGAGGCGGGCATGACCGACGACCCGAACATGCTGCGCCTACTTGCCGCCACCGAGACAGCCGGGTCGAAGCTGATCATCATCGGCGACCACCGCCAACTTGGATCAGTCGGCCCCGGCGGCAGCCTCCAAGCCCTCGTCTCCCGCCACAGCCACGGCGTACACGTTCTCCGCGAGAACGTCCGCCAGGCCGACCCCCAAGAACGCTCCATCCTGGCCCAGCTGCGAGCCGGCAACGTGGAGCAAGCGGTCAACTGGTACGCCGAACACGGCCGCATCGCCACGACCCCCAACCGGGAACACGCCCTCGATGAAACCGTCGCGGCCTGGGCCGGAGACGTCG
Source organism: Acidimicrobiales bacterium (assembly GCA_035552775.1). Taxonomy (GTDB): domain Bacteria; phylum Actinomycetota; class Acidimicrobiia; order Acidimicrobiales; family Palsa-688; genus DASZKW01. The sequence goes on from DASZKW010000118.1 coordinate 23,874, forward strand.
CCGAGGGGAAGAACTCCACAATGGTGGCGTGGCGGCGGGCCAACGTGGCCGCCCTCAACCACCGGGCCCGGGCACTCATGGCCGAGGTCGGCCGGCTGACAGGACCGGAGCTGCAGGCCGGCGGGAGCACCTACCAGGCCGGAGACCGCATCGTCACACTCGCCCCCTCAGCCCACGGCCAGCTCGTCACCTCCCAGCGCGGCCAAGTCACCGCTGTCGACCTCGACTCGGGCGCACTCCATGTTCGGACGGACGACGGACAGGTCCACACCCTCGGTCCGGACCAGGTGGGCCGTGATCAACTCGCCCACTCGTACGCGACGACGGTCCACCGCAGCCAAGGAGCGACATTCGACACCGCCCACCTCTACGCCGACGGCGGCGGCCGGGAACTCGCCTACGTCGCCATGAGTCGAGCCCGCCAGGACTCCCACGTACACGCCGTGGCCGACAACATCTATCAGGCCGTCGAAGACCTCACCTGGGACTGGAGCCGGGAGCGCCGCCAAAGCTGGGCCATCGACACCGGCACCCCCGACACGTCACCCGGGCGAACCCCCCTCGAGATCGAAGCTGACAAGCGAGCGCCACAGAAACTACGGGCCAGCCTCGGCCGGGCACGGCTCAAGGCAGAGCGAGACGCCCTGGCGGATGTCCGGCTTGGCCAATCCGACCCAGATCTCCGGCGCCGAGTGGCCCAGCTCGACCGCCAAATCCACAACCTCGATCACCGCCTCCAACCGGCAAGAGAGCACCCGCTTGACCCCTTCCGGGCCAGCCGCGTTGAACCTCCTGCCCCTCCCAGACCCGACCTCGGGCCAGACATCTCGATCCCGCTCTGAACGTTTCTCGCCTTGGCGACCCCGATGGGAAACGGGTGGCTGCTCGGGATCCGATCCAGTTTCGCCTAGGCCCGGATTGCGGGACCGTCGACCTGCCACCTGCTGCTTTGAGCCCGCTGCGGATCCGTCGGGGCGGTAGTCTCCCTGGCGTGGGTGCGATCCTCCAAGATGTACGCGGCTACTACTTGGCCCACGAGGCCGGCTGGCTGGCAGGCGTCTCGGGGGATCGGATCGGCCAGTGGGCGCGGCGCGGATACATCAAGTCATCCGTGTCCTCCAAGGTCCCTCGGATTTACAGCTACCAAGACGTTGCTGAAGCGATGGTGGTACACGAGCTTCTCGATCGCGGAGTGCCACTGCAGAAGATCAAGAGGGCGATCACGATCCTCCGGTCCGACTACGGCGACTGGCCTCTAACACACGCTCCGATCGTGACCGCCGAGACCCACCTGACCACCGGCCGAGTCGGCGCCGCCCTGGCGCTCGAGCGCCACGAGGGTGATCTCACGGACCTCGACCGAGATCCCCTCCAAGGCGTCCTCGAGGTTGGCGACCTTCGACGTATAGCCGACCACCTTCGCCGGGGTGGCTGGGTAGTACGGCACCTGCCGAACCTGCGCTACATCGAGGTTGATCCCGACCGCATCAGCGGCCGACCCGCCGTCAAGGGCACACGAGTGCCCGCCGAGCTGGTCGCTCATCTGGCGCGAACCCGGGACGGGCGCCAGACGCTCAAGCGGGACTACGACATCTCGGCGAAGCAGATGGTTGACGCTCAACGGTGGTGGGAAGCCGTCGAGGACTTCGCCGCAGCCGCCTGAGATGTGGCTACGCCTGCGACGCTTGTCATCGATGCCAGCCTGAACAAGCGCATCGCCACAGAACTGAAACGCCGCGGGCGGGACGCGATAGCCCTCTCAGAGCTCCAACTCCGGCACGCCAAAGACCCAGAACTCCTCCGAGCTCTCGCCGAGCACTATGCCGAGCGACCGTGGGTACTGGTGACCGCAGACGACAACCTGCCCGCCGCTCATGCCGACGTGGTGGCTGAGGTGAATGCCACGATCGCCACCATCGATCCAAGACGGTCCGCCCCTTACGCCGACGACGAAGACGCCTGGGGCCGAGAGGTCGCGCACCGCTGGGCGCACATGATGGAACGCCAACCGACGGGCTCCGTGCGGCGGTATTCGGACCGGGGCGGGCGCAAGTGGGCACCACGCCGGCGGTAGGAAGTGGTGTGTTCGGGTTTTTTCGGGGCTCGCGGCCATTCCAGACCGACTGCACCGGGCGTGCGCGGCAGGGTCCAACCCGGCTGAAACAGACGTTATGAAGCTAGCCGCCGCTCCCGAGCCCGCCGTTAGCGGCCGGCTGGCGATCAGCGTGCTATTGACACTCGCGCGGTAGTTCGTTGAATGGACCGGATGGCCACGATCAGGGTGGCGGTCATCATGACCAGCCCGACTTGGTCGACGGCACCGGGCTGGAAGAGGTGACCTGGTCCAGGTCCGCCGTCAACGAGCCACGTGAGAGTTCCGAACAGAAAGAGTCCCAACCCGGCTATCGCCACGTGGGCGAGGTGGACCATGTAGCGCAGAAGCCGGGCGGACAGGTCGAGCTGTCGGACGGTCTTGGTCCCTCCAACAACAGACAGGATCAGGGCTATGGGGCTGATGGCCATCCAGGCCATCTCGCTGGCAGGGAGGCCCAGCAGGATGGTGGGGTGGAGCCAGTAGGCCGACACGGAGAGGGTCGAGGCCCACAGGAACGCGGCCGGACCGCCGGGGCCTGTTGACTGCTGCGACCATGGGTGGCTGCCGGTGACTGACCATCCGTTGTGAAAGGCGAGGCTGCCCACGATCAAAATCGCTGTTCCGGCCATGAACATCAGGGCCGACACTCGCAGCCCCGAGCTTGACGGGCGGGCGGCTGCTCGGGTGGCGGTCCAGGCGATGGGGATCGAGCCAGCCGCTGCGGCGGCGACGCTGATGACCACGGCGATGGTCATGATGATGATCGCGGTATGGGTAGCGGTGGTGGCCGGGGCGGCCCACCTCTGGGCGATGGTCAGATGGGACCAGATTGAGAGGGCGAAGGTCAGAAAGATGGTGAGGGCGTAACCAAGGGTGGCCATACTTCGCCGGGGCTGATCTGATGGGTCTAAGGTGGTGCCGGAAAGGCCGAGCGCTGCTAGGCGGGCCATGATCGCTCCGAAGGCCACGTCGAGGGTGCGGGCCCAAGATCGAGGCCGGTCGGCGATTTGCGCTGCGAGCAGTTCGCTGAACTCGTCTCCGTAACGGTTTCGCCACTCGGCGGGGTACCAGCGCACGAGCCTTGCGGCTCGCGTCCAAGCGTCGGGCGAGAACTCACTCATGTGCTGGCCCAGCTTCCGGCCAAGCGCCGTAAGCCGACATCTGCCACTCGGCGCTGCGCCGCGAGGTGATCTCGAAGGGCGGTCGCGCCGGCCGCCGTCAGCCGGTAAGGGCGGCGACGATCTTCTGCCTCTAGCGCTTCGATCAGACCTTGCCCCTCTAGGCGGACGAGCGCCTCGTAGAGGGTGCCGGGCGCCAGGCGCACCCCGGCGAACGTTTCGATGTCCTTGGTCAGGGCGTAACCGTGTTTGGGGCCCTCGGCGAGGCTCGAGAGGATTAGCGTGGCTGGCCCCGCGTAACGCCCGAACCCTCCCAGCTCGCCGGATCGGTCCGGCTGCCGTTCGGCCGGGGCAGCTCGTTTGGGCACAATCGTCATTCTATTCCGTCCGCCGATCCACCGGCGACCGGAACAACCAATGCTGGAACAAGGTACGGAACTCGTGCCGCCAAGAACGCTCTGGCCGACGAGTCCCGCAGCCGCCACAGGGAGCCGTCGATGACGAAGTGGGTCATCAGTACTCCCACATACGCACCGAAGAGGAGACGAAGCGGCCCTGGTGAGCTGTGCAAGTGTGACGACCAGCTCAGCAGCGCGCCAGCCAACAGGGCCGCGTTCAGGGCCAACCCCACCCGTACGACCGGGCGAGACTTCGAACTGGGGCCGGCCAGCACCAACCCGACCAATACCAGGTACTGAAAGCCGTGGGCGATGGTCATGCCGCTCACCGCGGCATAGGGCGACTCGAACAGGAACATCGGTGTCCAGAACAGCAGCGAAAGCACGTACACGACGCTGAACGCGGCCGGCCGATCCAGGCCCGGCCGGCTGGCCAGAAGGGCCACGCCACAGCAGGTGGAAGCAACCAGGAGCACCTCGGCCAAGACCCACATCGACTCAAGCGGGCGATAGACATGCAGGCCGAGCAGGCGGGGATGGGCGACCAGGCCAATGATCCCTGCCTCTCCCGCAGAACTGATGGTCCACCGTTCACTCCTCGTCAGCGCCGCTACCCGGTGAGAGGCGGTGGCGAGCGACACCATCCCCAGGTTCTGTTTCTGGTAGTGCCAGAACTGCCAGGCAAAGATCGCCAAGAGAAGCAACGCCATCCCCGACGGAGACACCACTGCAGATACCAGCGCCGACAACAGGATCAAGCCGGACGGAACCCATCGGGAGCGCCACAGGTTGCGACGAGCGACTGCAACTACCTCTGGCAACACGAACAAGCAGCCCGTAGCGGCCACATGCACAGACGTCCCCACGAACAGCAACCATCCCAAAGCACCTGCCGTCGACGAGGCAATCGGCGAGGACCTCGATACCGCCGGCGCCAACACCACCCCGATGGCCAGTCCTCCAGACGTGACGAGAACAATCCCCCACGCCCACAAC
>DASZKW010000119.1:0-40510 GCA_035552775.1 Acidimicrobiales bacterium
GACCCTGCCGGGGGGCGGGCCGCACCACGCGGCACCACCGGCCTCCCGGCCGGGGTGCCGTAGCACCTCGTCAGGTCAGGAAGGACCGCCGTGTTGCCTCTGAGAGTCCTCGCCGCGCTTGCCCTCTGCGGCATCGGCGCCATCCACCTCTACCTCGTCCGCGAGCTTCCGTACAGCATGCAGCCGACCATCCACCCACTGTTCATAATGACGGTGGCGGCGGCGTTGGCCTTCGCTGCCGTCTTTGCCGTTCGCCCGCACTGGACGGTGGGGTTACTGGCCGCCGGCTTCGCCTTTTCAACCATGGGCGGCTATGTCCTGACGCTGGTACTGCCGGCAGGGTTGTTCAACTTCCAGGAGCCCGGTATCTCGTACTCGGGTGCCCTTTCCATTCTCTGTGAGGCGGTGGCAGGCCTGGCGCTGCTGGGGTGGGTGGTGCTCGACCGCCAGCACCGGGGGGCTCTCGTCGCGCCGGCGCCGGTTCCGAGCCGGGCCGCTCCGGGCGGAAGCCACCGATGACTCCTGCCCGCGGGATCCGTCCAACCGTTGATGGCACACGCCGCGCTCGAGTCCCGTTCGGTAATGTCGAGTGCCGTGGCCGTACACGATCGACATGGTGCGCGCCGCGACGACTCGCTTGCCCGGTTCGACCTGGAGCCGTTCCGCCGGGAGCTGACGGGCTACTGCTACCGGATGCTCGGCTCGGGCTTCGAGGCCGAGGACGCGGTGCAGGAGGTGATGCTGCGGGCGTGGCGCAACGCCGACAGGTTCGAGGGGCGCTCCAGTGTGCGCTCGTGGCTCTACCGCATCGCCACCAACGTGTGCATCGATATGCAGCGCCACGTCCAGCGTCGGGCCCGACCGATGGACATGGGCCCCGCCTCGCCCCCCGAGGAGTCTCGACTGGGACCGGTGCTGGCCGAGGTGGCGTGGGTGACCCCGATCGCCGACTCCCGGGTCTCGCCCGAAAGCGCGGATCCGGCTGAGATCGCCCAGTACCGGGAGTCGATCCGCCTCGCCTTTGTCACCGCTCTTCAGCACCTTCCCGCCCGCCAGCGCTCGGCGCTGATTCTCTGTGAGGTGCTGCGCTGGCAGGTGGCCGAGGTGGCGGAGCTCCTCGACACGAGCGTGCCGGCGGTCAACAGCGCCCTGCAGCGGGCACGGGCGACGCTGCGCACCGTGGCCCCCGTCCCACCTGAGGACCTCGACAGCGCCGACGTCGAGCTACTCGAGCGTTATGTCGACGCCTTCGAGCGCTACGACATCGAGCGGCTGGTGGCGCTGCTGCGCGAGGATGCCGTGCAGTCGATGCCGCCGTTCGCCATGTGGATCCGGGGGGCGGTTGACATAGGCCGCTGGATGGTCGAGCCCGGGCCGAGCGGCTGCCGAGGCTCGCGCCTCATGGCCGCTTCGGCCAACGGCTGCCCGGCGTTCGGGCAGTACCGACGGGACCCACTCGGCGGGTACGCCCCGTGGGCGCTGCAGGTGCTCGAGATCTCAGGGGGGAGGATCACCGGGATGAACTTCTTCCTGGACCTCCTGGATCCCGAGCGGCTCTTCCCTGCGTTCGGCCTACCCCTCCACCTCGACGGGTAGGGCGGCCAGGTCGAGGAGCGCTCGCAGCGCCGGCGAGACCCGGGCGAGCACGATGCCACCTCCGAGGCGCCGGGCCAGCAGGGCCAGGCAGGCGATGTTGTCCACTGCCCCGAGGTCGGGCGCGCCCCGGCCCTCCAGAGCCCAGCTTGCCAGCGGGGCGCCGTCGGCGCCCACGACCGTAACCCGGCACCAAAGCTGGACGGCAGCCATCACGTCTGGTGGACGGTCGACGGGCGGCGATCTCATCGGCGCCCCCTGCGTTCCCGTGGCGGGCGCCAAGTAGGCGTCCACGGGGACTCCTGCGTTCGCTCAGTCGTCGTCGTCCGCCCTCAAGCCTTCGACGAAGCGGTCGGCTTCCGCGGCGCTCCGTCCCTCGGCCACCAGGCGGTCTCGGAGGAATGACTGTAATTCGTCAGGTGGGGGCTCTCGGTCCCCGAACCGTTCCTTGACCGCATTCGTGACCTCGGTGAGTTCCTGCTCGTAGCGTTCCACGTCGAGCTCCGGCGTCCCGGACTCGTCGTCGTCGTGATGGTGGTCGTGGTGGTCGTGGTGGTCGTGATCGTTGTCGTGTTGGTCGTGGTGGTCGCCGGCTGGCTCGACGGTCGCCAGCCCGAGCAGGCGCCCGTCAGAAGTGGTCACCAACCGCTGCCCGCCGCCTACTTTGGCCACTGACGCCACTGTCACACTGGGACGGACGGTGCTGGGGACGGGTTTGAGGACATCGAGAAGCTGAGCATCGTCGGCTTGGCCCTCCAACGCATGGCTGTCGACCTCGCCCACGGCCAACCCGGCGTGGATCAGCACCGCCACATCGTCCCCCGCCCGTCCGATGACCCGCCGGGCGTCGGCCACGCTCCCGGTGACATCGCAGGTGGGAACCGCTGATAGGTCACCGCCGAGGAAGGGGCCGTCGGCGCCCTCGACCGGCAGGCCGTAGGCCATCCAGTCGGCTTTGCCGTCGACGTAGTCGTACACCTCGCTGAAGCCGTACAGCTCGAGCAGGCACGCTGCTCGGGGACTGAGGTCTCAAAGCGTGTCCAAGCAGTAGACGACGATGGGGCGGTCGCGGTCAAGCTCGGCGGACCGCTCCCTCGTCAACTCCCAGGCCGGGATGTGCACCGCCCCCGGCAGGTGGGCCAGCCCGTACTGCCGGCGTTCGAGGACCTCGACCAACTGCGCCCCCGCGTCCATCAACTGGCGAACCCGGTCCCTGGTCACGCTCTCGAACATTTCGGCCTCCTCGACGGTCTATTTGCGCTCAGCATCCTGTCGCCGCCGCGAGGGCGCGGCAGGCCCCCACCATCTTGGCATCGCACAGCCTGGTCACTCCCCGAGGAACGAAGGTCCAGGTTAACCGTCCGAGTCGGCGACAGCATTGTCGACGTAGCAACGCTCGCCTTTGTAAGTGCCGGCACGACGACTGCCCCGATCCGGGCTGCGACGGGGTGTCGAGTGAGAACGAGCACGGGACGGTCGCCGCCAGGGGTGGCGGCAAACCACACGTCGCTCAGCAACTCGGAGCGATCGACCCCGAGACGCTCGGCCCAAGCCTGAACCTGCCCGACGACGGCGTCATCGACTCGGAAGCTCGACATTAGTCATACATCAAGGCTAACACGTATGACAGCAGTTCTAGACCTCGATCATCGAAACGGGGAGGTCTTGGATGATCGACGCGTGGCGACGGGTCGGAGGGCGGAGAGGGAGCGCTCGGTAACGCATCCCGCCCACACGCCGACACCGTATGCGAGGTCGTCTGCCAGGTGCGCGGCGAGCCAGCGTGTGAGATCCATCCTGGGCCGGCTCCTGGCCCAGTCGGCAACGGCGGGTAGCATAATGGCTGCGGCGACCACCTTGCGGGCCCGGCGAGATGCCACGGCGCCGGCGAAGGCGACGGGCCACCACGCCCGGACCAGCGCCGCCGCCGCCGCTTCACCTGAGCGCAGATGGCCGGTGACGGCCAGGTGCGCGAGCGCTGCTTTGGGGACCGGCAAAGGGCCCGACATGCGCCCGGGCTCGGCCGGCGCCGGCGCAGGTGCGGTGCTCTTGGCCAGCGCCGCCGCCGATCCGGCTGTCACGACTGCGCCGGCGTTGGGGTGGCCGGTGACCACCAGAGCCCACACGCCGGCGCTCCAGAGGGAGACGGAAAGAGGGGCGACGGCGCCACCGTGTCGCCGGGCCAGGGGAGCCGCCGAGCGCCCGTATCCGATCCGCTGGCGTAGCCACCCGCCGAGCGAGGGACGCACCGGGTGGGTCACCGTCGCCGCCGGCTGGTAGCGGACCCTCCAGCCGGCGGCGTTCATGCGCCACACCAGATCCACGTCCTCGCCCGTTCGCAACGCCTCGTCGAAGCCACCTACGTCTTCGAGTGCTCTACGTCGCACAACCAGAGCCGCGGTGGGGGCGTAGGGCACCCAGCTCCGGGGCCTCACCGGTCCCTCCCGGCCTCCCAGGTCGAGGCAGGACCGCGCCGCCTCGTACGCCACCAGCCACGGCGGGGCCCCGGGCACCGGCCGGGAGACGACCCGCGGTGCAACCGCGCCGACGGTCGGGTCGGAAAACAACGGGAGTAGGTGATCGAGCCACCCCGACCGCGGTTCGCACTCGGCGTCGACGAACGCCACCAGCGGTGTGGTCGCCGACCGCCAGCCCGTGTTGCGTGCCGCACCAGGGCCCGCGGAGAATGCGTGGCGAACGAGGGTGGGCACCGCATCGGCAGGTGCGGGGGCGACCACACCTGTTGTCGAGCCGTCGTCGACGACGACGACGGCAGCGGTGGGGCCGAGGGCGGCAAGGGTCGCGCCGAGGCCAGCGGCCTGGTCGCGTACTGGGACGACGGCGGTGACATCGTCACCGCCGGTCATATGAGGTGGCGGGAGGCCCTCCCGGTGCGTGCCGTCGTCGTTCGCCGTTTCGGTCGGAAGCCCCCCGCCGACGAGCACCGGCCGGGGGTGTGCCATCCCGCCGTCGATCAGGCGACGGGCCAGGCGGGAGGCGGCTGCCACCGGAGGCACAGCCTCGCCGCTCAGGAGGCGATCGAGCAGGCGGTCACCGGCGGGAGCGAGGCGTACCACGCGCAGCGGTGAGCCTCCGACGACTATCCCGCCCGGGTGGCGCCGGGCGGACCGGTCCAGGGCCAGACCGGTGCCGGCAGGCAGGGGTCCCTGCCTGCCGCCTTCAGGGCCCTCGGAGCGTGGTCGGTGATTGTGCGCCGGCCTGGAATCTGTCGGTCGGAGCCGCGATGGCGGCGCGGGAATCATCCCGCGGTCATCCCGCCGTCAACGGGGATCACCGCGCCGGTGATACCGCTGCTATCGGGACCGCACAGCCACGCCAGCAGCCCAGCCGGTTCGTCCGCTACGAGCAAGCGGCGCAGAAAGTGGTGGGTCGCGAACTCCTCGGTGTCTTTCAAGCCGTACACAGGCGCACTGGCATCGAGCATCGCCGTCGCGGTCGAGCCGGGGGCGACGGCGTTGGCAGTGATGCCGTGCTGACCTAGCTCTGCAGCCAGGCTGCGCACCAGCCCGGCTACGCCGCTCTTGGCCGCGCAGTAAGCCGCCAGCAAAGGCAGGCCCACGGCCCCGCCGGCCGACGCCACCGCCAAGAACCGGCCACGGCGGGGCTCAGGCCGGGCCAGGAGGGCGGGCACGGCGGCCTTGGCCAGGCGCCAGGGACCTTCGAGGTTGACCGCCATGACGGTGGTCCACATCTCGTCGGGGATGGCCCAGCCCACGACCCCGCCGGCGATGCAGCCGGCGACGGCGACGGCGGCGTCGAGGCCGCCGAAACGATCGAGCGCCGCGGCCACGGCGGAGTCGAGGGCCGATTGGTCTCTCACGTCGGCGACCACTCCGACGGCGCTGCCGTCACCGCCGCAGGCACGGACCGTTTCGTCGAGGTCCGCGGTGGTGGACAACGGGTAGGACAGGGCGCTGTCGTCGGCGCAACGGTCCACCAGGACCAGCTTCCAACCATCGCGGGCCAGGCGCCGTGCCGTCGCCGCGCCGATGCCACGGGCTGCGCCTGTGACGATGGCGACCGGCGCCACTCGGTCGTCGTTGAGATCGGCGTTGATTGCGGCGGCCACGGGACCAAGGTAGGCACCTCAGCGGGTGGTCGCGTTCTGTCTCTCGACTGCCGTGTCGCTACTTTCCGGTCAGGCGCGGCGGAGCAGTCTTACCGGGCTGCTGTGGCCCGGTCCGGGGCTCGGCGCCGAGCCCGTGGCCACCAGGGCCATCTCGGCGACCCCGTGGCCGAGCACGCACTCGGGGTCGGGCCCGTCGAGGCGGAGCCCGGTGAAGAATTTGGCTGCCATGCAACCCCCCTGGCACGCGTCGTACGAGCCGCACGAGGCGCACGCACCCGCCGAGGTCGGCCGGCGGAGCTCGGTGAACAGCTCTGATCGGCGCCATACCTCCCTGAAACCGCCGGCGTCGCGCACACTGCCAGCGAGGAACTCGGGGTGCAGCACGAAGGGGCAGGCGTACACGTCGCCGACGGGGTCGATTAGGCACACCACCCGCCCCGCCCCGCACAGGTTGAGGCCGGGGAGCGCCTCCCCGAGCGCTGACAGGTGGAAGAACGAGTCTCCGGTAAGAACCCCGGGCCGCCCGATCAACCACCGGTACAGCTCCACCTGCTGCTCGGGCGTCGGGTGCAGTTGCGACCACACGTCAGCACCCCGGCCGGAGGGGCGCAGACGGGTCAGGCGCAGCTGGGCACCGTATGACGCGGCCAGCGCTTCGAGGTCGTCGAGCTGCGCCGCGTTGTCCTTGGTGACGACCACGCTGATCTTGAACGGGCCGAAGCCGGCGCTGGCCAGTTGGTCCATCGCCCGACGGGCGGCGGCGTAGGAGCCCGGGCCGCGGATGGCATCGTTGGTCGCCGGGTCAGCGCCGTCTATTGAGATTTGCACGTCGACGTAGTCGGTGGAAGCCAGGCGAGCGGCGCGCGCCGGCGTCATGGTGGTGCCGTTCGTGGAGAACTTGACGCCCACGCCGCGGCTGACCGCGTAATCGACGAGCTCGACGAAGTCTGAGCGGATGGTCGGCTCGCCGCCGCCGATGTTGACGTAGAACACCTGGAGGTCTGCCAGGTCGTCGATGACGGCCATGGCCTGCGCCGTGGACAGCTCGGCGGGGTCACGCCGTCCCGACGATGACAGGCAATGGACGCAGGCCAGGTTGCACCCGTAGGTGAGCTCCCACGTCAGGCAGATGGGTGCGTTGAGCCCCGCCTTGAGCTCGGTCGTGAGCGACGTCTCAGCCGGCAAGGACGTCTCACCCGGCACGGATGAACCTCGATTGCGCGAGAGAGGCAAGTGCCTTGCGGTAGCTGGGGCGCCGCCCCTCGGGCACCGAAGCGGCGAGGGCCTCCTCGACGCTGGCGTGGTCGCCGAGGTTGCGCACCAGGTCGGCCAGCAATGTCGAGCGCAGGAACGTCAGGCGCCGGCTGCGGTAGTGGTAGGCAAGCGCACCGAACGGTTCAGGGCGTAGGGCCACGTCGGGGTCGAGCGTGTAGCGGGTGTGGGGGTTCCACACCGGATCGGTCACGGAGGTCTCCCGTCGACGGCCTAGTAGACGCCGCACATGCCGTCGATGGAGATCTCCGAGACCAAGAGATCATCGTCGACGAGCTCGTCGTCAGGCTCGTCGTCAACCAGGGGAACGAGTTCGCCCGCCAGCGGCGAATCCTGCGAAGTGGGGGCCGGGCTGCTCATGGGGCGATGATAGGGCCGGCCTTTCCGCCACCACCACCGTCCTTAGTAGTCTGGCGCGGTCAACAGGAGGTGGTCCCGACGGCCGAACGCTTTGATGTCGTCATCATCGGTGGCGGTCCGGGCGGTTACGCGGCGGCGCTGCACGGCGGCTTGGCAGGGCTCAACATCGCCGTGGTGGAGAAGGAGAAGGTGGGCGGGACGTGCCTTCATCGGGGCTGCATCCCGGCCAAGGAGCTCCTGGAGACGGCGACCGTATACCGCACCGTGGCGGGTGCCAAGGAGTTCGGTATCTCGGTCGAGCAGCCCGTGGTCGACTTCGGCCAGAGCCAGGCCCGCAAGGGAAAGGTGGTCGACCAGTTATGGAAGGGCCTCCAGGGCCTGCTGAAGAGGCGCAGGGTCACCGTCTATGCCGGCACCGGGACCCTCGGCCCTGGGCGCACGGTGAGCGTCGACGACGGCACCGGTTCGGGCAACAAGAAAGACCTGGTAGGCGACGCGGTGATCCTGGCGTCGGGCTCGGCGCCGCGCACGGTCCCCGGCTTCGAAGTTGACGGGAAACTGGTCCTCACTTCCGACGAGGTCCTCGAGCTCGAGGCTCTGCCCGCCTCGGCGGTGGTAATCGGCGGGGGGGCGATCGGGTGCGAGTTCGCCTCCATGATGAGCGACCTCGGTACCCAGGTCACCATCCTCGAGGCCCTCCCCAAGATCCTGCCCGGATGCGACAAGGACATCACCGAGGTGGTGCTGCGTTCGTTCAAGCGGCGGGGCATCGACGTGCGCACCGGGGTCACCGTTACCGGTCACCGGCCCGGAGCCGGCGGCGGCGGTACCACCGTCAGCTTCGGCGAGGGCGAGGAGATCACAGTGGAGGCGGTCGTCGTGTCGGTGGGGCGCCGGGCCCTGTCGGACGACCTGTGCGAGCCTGGCGTCGCCGTGGAGGTCGACGAGCGAGGTTTCGTGAAGGTGGACGAGTACATGCGCACCGGTGAGCCGGGCGTCTACGCCTGCGGGGACCTGGTAGCCACTCCCGCCCTGGCTCACGTCGGATTCGCCGAGGGGATGCTCGTGATCGACCAGCTCCTCGGCGACACGGTGATCCCGGTCGACTACAACAAGGTCCCCTGGTGTATCTACTGCCACCCCGAGGTGGCTTTCGCCGGCCTGTCGGAGGAGGCGGCTCGCGAGGCCGGTTTCGATGTCGTCGCCAAGAAGGACCCCTTCGGCGGTAACGGGCGGGCGTTGATAGTGGGTGAACCCGAAGGCATGGTCAAGGTGATCTGCGAGAAGGGCGCCGACGGCCGCGCCGGGCGCATCCTCGGGGTGCACATGGTCGGCCCGTGGGTGACCGAGCAGCTGGGCCAGGGGTACCTGGCCGTCAACTGGGAGGCCGTCCCCGACGAGGTCGCCCACTTCGTCCAGCCGCACCCGACCCTGTCGGAGACTTTCGGCGAGACAGTGCTCGCCCTGACCGGAAGAGGACTGCACGTTGGCTGACATCCTCATGCCCCAACTCGGTGAGACGGTCACCGAGGGGACCATCACCCGTTGGATGAAGAAGGTCGGTGACGCTGTCGCCGAGGACGAGGTCCTCTTCGAGGTCTCCACCGACAAGGTCGACTCAGAGGTCCCCTCGCCCGTCGCCGGCGTTGTGGCCGAGATCCTCGTCGGCGAGGGCGACACTGTCGACGTCGGCGTCAAGCTGGCCGTCATATCCGACTCGGCGCCCGGCGACGGGGACACCTCCGCGTCCACCGCAGCGGCGCAGTCGGGGTCCGTGCCCGACACCGGGGCGGGAGCCGACGGGGGGGCCGGCGCCGACGGCGTGAGGGACGCACCGTCCGGTGATGCCGGCGCCGGGCCGGGGGCTCCGGCCCCCGAGCAGGAGACCGCCGCCGAGCACTCCACCCCGGCCGCCCCGGCCTCTCCCGCTCCCGACGCCGCGCCGTCGGCTGCGCCGGCCCCCCCCGCTCCGGTGCCCGCAGCTGCGTCGAAGGCGTCCGGCCCGGCCGCCTCCCGGCCGTCGGGCGGAGCGACCCGCCCCGCTGACGACCGTCCTCCCAACCGTCCCTCGGAGGGCTCGGGGCGACGGGTACTGTCCCCGGTGGTACGTCGCCTGATCAGCGAGTACGAACTCGACGCCGCTGACATCTCCGGGTCCGGCGCCGGCGGGCGCATCACTCGTTCCGACGTGCTCGCCGTGATCGACCAGCGGGGGGTCAACGGCTCGGCGCGCCCGGCCGCCGCCCCGAGGCCGGCGGCGCCGGCCGAGGGACGTGCCACGACCGGCGGAGATGGCGAGACCCCTGCCCCGGTGGTGGAGGCGGCGGCTCACCCCGCCGGCGCGCCGGTGACGGCGGGGGAGAGCGACACAGTGGTGCCATTCACCAACATCCGCCGGCGCACGGCCGAGCACATGATCCGCTCGAAGCACACGTCGGCGCACACCATGGTGGCAGTCGAGGTCGACTATGCCGGTGTGGACAAGGTGCGCCTGGCGGCCAAGGAGCAGTTCAAGGCGGCGGAAGGGATCAGCCTCACCTACCTGCCGTTCGTCTCCCGTGCCGTCGTCGACACGCTGGCCGACTGGCCTTACGTCAACAGCTCCGTCGGTGACGACGAACTCGTGGTCCACAACGACATCAACCTCGGCATCGCCGTGGATCTCGACTTCGAGGGCCTCCTCGTACCCGTGATCCACCGGGCCGACGGCAAGCGCCTGCGCCAACTGGCGCGAGACGTCGCCTCCCTGGCCGCCAAGGCCAGGGCCAAGCGCCTGACCATGGACGACATCAGCGGGGGAACTTTCACCATCACCAACGCCGGGCCCTTCGGGACCCTGATCACCGTGCCGGTCATCAACCAGCCCCAGGTGGCGATCCTGTCCACCGACGGGGTGCGCAAGCGCCCCGTCGTGGTGGAAATGTCCGACGGTAGCGACGGGATCGCCATCCACCCGGTTGGCAACCTGGTCATGTCGTGGGACCACCGGGCGTTCGACGGTGCCTACGCGGCGGCGTTCGTGGCCCAGATCAAGCAGGTGCTCGAGACGAGGGACTGGTCGGCCGAGCTGTGAGCGGGGCGGCCGCTTCGGTGCACCAGCGGCCGGGGCCGCTGCGGGTGCGCTGGCTGGGCCGGGTGCGTTACCGCGAGGCCCACGCCGTGCAACGCGCCCTGTGGCAGGCCGGTGCACGGTCGCCTGGCGCGCGGTCGGCCGGTGCGCGGTCGGGGGGCGCCGGGGACTGGCTGCTCCTGCTGGAGCATCCGCACGTCTACACCCTCGGTGTGCGGGCCAAGCCCGAGCACGTGCTGGTCGACCCGGCGACGGTCGGCGCCGAGCTGCTGAGCACCGATCGCGGCGGCGACGTCACCTACCACGGCCCGGGCCAGCTGGTCGGATACCCGGTGATCGACGTTGACACCGGGGCCGGCGCCACCCCCAGCTACGTCGAGGGTATCGAGCAGCTATTGATCGACGTGCTCGCCGACGTCGGCCTTCCCGGCGCCGGCCGCCTCCGCGGTTACCCCGGGGTGTGGGTCGACCCCCAGGGCTCGAACCCCCGCAAGATCGTGGCCATCGGAGTTCGCCTGTCGCGGGGTCGGTCAATGCACGGCTTCGCCCTCAACGTTGCCCCCGAACTGTCGTACTTCTCCCACATTGTCCCTTGCGGTATCGCCGACAAACCCGTCACCTCGCTGGCTGCCGAAGGGGTTGACGTGAGCATGGCGGCGGTGGTCGACGCCGTGGTGGCCCGCGCCGCTACCGCGTGGGGTCACGAGCGGGTCGAGCGCAACGACGTCGCCTGGCGGGTTGCGCCCACCGACCTGGCGCCTTTCACGAGAGGCGAGGGCCCCGGCGGCCCTGTCAGCGGGGGGCAGGGGCCGCGGGGCGGGGGGCGCGGCCCGGGCGAGCCCGTTCGCCTGCTCGGGCGGCTGGCCGCGGCCGGTGTGGACTGCGCCACCGCCGTGCCCGTGGACGTGCGTAAGCCGGAATGGCTCCGGGTCAAGGCGCGTATGGGCGAGGACTACCGACGCCTGCAGCGCACCGTGCGCAGCCTGGACCTGGTGACGGTGTGCGAGGAGGCGGGCTGCCCCAACATCTACGAGTGCTGGGCCGACGGGACGGCCACTTTCATGATCAACGGCGACCGTTGCACGCGGGCATGCGGGTTCTGCCTGGTCGACACCCGCAAGCCCTTGGCGCTCGATCGTGACGAGCCGGAGCGGGTGGCCACGGCCGTCGCCCGTTTGGGCCTCGGCTACGTGGTCATCACCTGCGTGGCGCGCGACGACCTCGTCGACGGGGGGTCGGCGGCGTTCGCGGCGACCATCGAAGCGGTACACCGGCGTTGCCCCCGTGCCTCGGTCGAGGTGCTGATCTCGGACTGCAAGGGGGACCCCGTCGCGCTCGAGACAATCTTCGCGGCGCGGCCCGAGGTCCTCAACCACAACGTTGAGACGGTTCCCCGCCTCCAGCGTGCTGTGCGACCATCGGCTTCCTACGCCCGCAGCCTGTCGGTGCTGGCCCGGGCCGCGGCGGCTGGCCTCGCCACCAAGTCCGGCCTCATCGTCGGCATGGGCGAGACCGCAGGGGAGGTCCACGCCACTCTCGCTGACCTGGCGGGCATCGGCGTCGACATAGTCACGATCGGCCAGTACCTGCGACCCACTTCCCATCACCTGCCGGTGGCGCGATGGTGGGCTCCGGAGGAGTTCGCCGACCTGAAGGTCGTGGGGGAGGCCCTCGGGATCGCCCACGTGGAGGCCTCGCCGCTGACCCGTTCGAGCTACCACGCCCGCCAGGCTGCCGGGGCCGTCGCCCCCGTCCTCGTCGCGACCGGGTCCGGAGCGGCGGCGCACAGCCCTGACGGGATATCCCGGTGACCGGTCCCGGCCCGCCGTGAACGTCTCTTCGCTTTCGGTCCGCGCGGCGCGCGCCGAGCGCGTGCGGGCGGTGATGGCCGCCGCCGGGGTGGACGTCCTGCTGCTCTCTCTCGGCGCCGACCTTCCGTGGCTGACCGGGTATCACGCCATGCCGCTCGAGCGCCTCACGATGCTGGTGATGCCCGCCGACGGGGAGGCTTACCTTGTCGTCCCTCGCCTCGAGGCGCCGAGGGTGGAGACCCACCCGGACCTGTTCAAGGTGCGCCCTTGGGAGGAGTGGGAGGATCCGGTGGCGATCGTGGCAGCCCTGGCCGGCGCCGGGCGCGGGCACCCCGGCGGCCCCGGACGGCCCGTGCTGTCTGCGGGGGAGAGCTCAGGGATGAGCATCGCCGTGTCCGACCGGACGTGGGCGACCTTCGTCCTGGCCCTGCAAGCCGAGATCCCGGCAGCGTCGTGGCGGCCGGCGTCGGGGGTCACCGGCCCGCTGAGGGCGCTCAAGGACGAGGCCGAGATAGCCGCGCTGGCGGCTGCGTCAGCCGCCGCTGACCGGGTGGCCGCCGACCTGCTCGCCGGCGCCATCCCCTTGATCGGGCGGACCGAGAGGGCGGTGTCGGAGGACATCGGCCGGCGCCTGATCGCCGAGGGCCACCAGGGTGTCAACTTCGCCATCGTCGGCGGCGGTCCCAACTCCGCCAGCCCGCATCACGAGCCCGGGGCCCGGGTCATCGGTCCCGGCGAGGCGGTGGTCTGTGACTTCGGGGGGACGATGGACAGCTACTGCTCCGACATAACCCGTACCGTGTTCACCGGGCAGCCTCCGGACGAGTTCGTCGAGCTGTACGGACTGCTGGCGGAAGCCCAGGCCGCCGGCGTGGCCGCCGCCGAGGTGGGCATCCCATGTCAGGACGTGGACGCCGCCGCCCGTGACATCATCGCCGACGGCGGACTGGGCGCCCATTTCGTCCATCGCACCGGTCACGGCATCGGCCTCGAAGAACACGAGGATCCCTACATCGTGGCGGGCAACACCACCCCGCTCGCCGCCGGCCACGCCTTTTCGGTGGAGCCCGGTATCTACATCGACGCCCGCTTCGGGGCCCGCATCGAGGACATCGTGGTGGCCACCGCCGGCGGTCCCCGTCCCCTCAACCGGGTGGACCATGAGCTGATCGTGGTAGACGCCTGACCCCACCAGAACAGGTCCGGGGATTGGATCGTTGCGTCTGGTAGAACGCAGCACATGCTCGGCCTTCCCGACGGCGTGCGCGCCTGCCTGTTCGACCTCGACGGAGTGCTGACCAAGACGGCGGCGGTACACGCGGCGGCGTGGAAGGAGATGTTCGACGATTTCCTGCGCTCGCGGGGGGAGGGTCAGGCCCCCTTCGACATACACGACGACTACGACACCTACGTCGACGGCAAGTCCCGTCTCGACGGCGTCCGTGACTTCCTGGCGTCGCGTCACATAAACCTTTCCGACGACGAGGTCCGCCACCTCGGCGACGTCAAGAACGACATCGTCCTGCGCCGCATCCGCGATGACGGGGTGCAGGCCTACGACGGGTCAGTGGCCTACGTCAAGGCGGCCAAGGCGGCCGGACTGCGCCGGGCGGTCGTTTCCTCCTCCGCCAACTGCCGTGACGTCCTCGTCGCCGCCGGCATCCTGGACCTTTTCGAGGACCGCGTCGACGGGGTGGTAGCCGAGCGAGAGCACCTCGAGGGTAAGCCCGCCCCCGACACGTTCCTCGCCGGTGCACGCCTGCTCGGGGTGGATGCCTCCGCCGCCGCGGTGTTCGAGGACGCCCTCGCCGGGGTGGCGGCGGGGCGAGCCGGCCGCTTCGGCTACGTCGTGGGCGTGGACCGGGCGGGGCAGGCCGACGCACTGCGCGCCCACGGCGCCGACAGGGTCGTCGCCGACCTGGCCGAGCTGATGGAACACACGGGCCCCGGCGGGTCTTCCGCCCCGGGCGACGGTGCCGGTTCCGGTGACATCCGATGATCGAGCACCCTGAGTTCGGCCTCGAGCCCTGGTGTCTGACCGAGGTCGGCCTGCACCTCGGATTGCTGGCGCAGACCGAGTCGGTGTTCGCCCTCTCCAACGGCCACATCGGCCTGCGTGGCAACCTCGACGAGGGGGATCCCCACGGGCTCCCGGGCACCTACCTCGGTTCGTTTTACGAGCAACGGCCGTTGCCGTCGGCGGAAAGCGCCTACGGGGTGGCCGAATCCAGCCAGACGGTGGTCAACGTCACCAACGGCAAGCTCATCCGCCTCCTGGTCGACGACGAGCCCTTCGACGTGCGCTACGGGCGTCTCGCCGCCCATCGCCGGACCCTCGACATGCGGGGGGGGACGCTCGAGCGCGAGGCCGAGTGGGAATCCCCCGGCCGGCGCACCGTCCGCGTGCGCACCACGAGGCTGGTGTCGCTCGTCCAGCGCGCCATCGCGGCCGTCAGCTACGAGGTGCAGGCGGTCAGCCACGAGGTGCGCCTGGTCATCCAGTCCGAGTTGGTGGCAAACGAGGAGCTGCCCGTCGCCCACGGTGATCCCCGCCAGGCGGCCATTCTCGGCCACTGCTTGCAGAGCGAGCGCTACCGGACCGAGGATCACCGGGCCCTGCTCATCCACCGGACCAAGAACAGCGGTCTGAGGGTGGCGGCGATGATGGAGCACGAGGTGCTCGAGGCTCCCGACGACATCGAGGTGCGCACCGAGGTGTGGCCCGACGCGGCCCGGTCCAGCGTCATCCTCACCCTGGCGCCGGGCCAGAAGCTCCGCTTCGTCAAGTATTTGGCGTATGGCTGGTCCGCCGAGCGGTCGTTGCCCGCCCTCGAGGATCAGGTCGCCGGCGCCATCTATGCCGCCACCCACACCGGCTTCGACGGGCTCCTCGGTGATCAGCGGAGCTACCTGGACGACTTCTGGGACAGGGCTGACGTCGAAGTGGACGGCGACGACGAGGTCCAGCAGGCGGTGCGCTTCGCTATGTTCCATGTCCTCCAAGCCGGAGCCCGGGCCGAGACGCGGGCCATCGCGGCCAAGGGCCTGACCGGTCCCGGTTACGACGGTCACGCCTTCTGGGACAGCGAGACGTTCGTCCTTCCCGTCCTCACGTACACCGCCCCCGAGGCTGCCGCCGACGCCCTCCGCTGGCGTCACGCCACCTTGGCGCTGGCGCAGGACAGGGCCGCCCAGCTCGGCCTGCAGGGTGCGTCGTTTCCTTGGCGCACCATCGCCGGCGAGGAGTGCTCGGGGTACTGGCCGGCGAGCACAGCCGCGTTCCACATCAACGCCGACATCGCCGACGCCACCTTGCGGTACCTGGACGCGACGGGCGACGAGGCGTTCGCTGACGAGGTGGCCGTCGCGCTGCTGGTGGCCACGGCCCGGCTGTGGTGCTCGCTCGGCCACTTCGACGACGGCAGGGGATTCCGTATAGACGGGGTGACCGGTCCCGACGAGTACTCCGCCGTCGCCGACAACAACATCTACACCAATCTCATGGCCCAGCGGAACCTGCTCGGCGCGGCGGCGATCGCCGAGGCCCACCAGGCGCGTTCGGCTGAGCTCGGCGTAGGCAAGGACGAGGTGGCAGCCTGGCGGAGGGCTGGCGCCGCCATGGCGTTTCCATACGACGAGGCGCTCGGCGTGCACCCCCAAGCCGACGGGTTCATCCGCCACCAGCGCTGGGATTTCGAGTCGACCGGTAAGGACGAGTACCCGCTGTTGCTTCACTTCCCGTACTTCGACCTGTACCGCAAGCAGGTGGTCAAGCAGGCCGACGTGGTCCTGGCCATACACCTGCGGGGGGACGCGTTCAGCGCCGAGGACAAGGCCCGGGACTTCGCCTACTACGAGGCCCTCACCGTGCGCGACTCGTCGCTTTCGGCGTGCACCCAGGCGGTCGTCGCCGCCGAGGTCGGCCATCTCGACCTGGCCTACGACTACCTCGGCGAAGCCGCCCTGATGGACATCCAGGACCTGGAGCACAACACGCGCGACGGCCTGCACATCGCCTCGCTGGCGGGGACCTGGATAGCGCTGGTCGCCGGTCTGGGAGGCATGCGCGACCACGGAGAGCGGCTGTCGTTCGCCCCTCGCCTGCCCGACGGGATCACACGGCTGCGGTTCCGGCTGCTGTGGCGGGGTGCCCGCCTTGCCGTCGAGGTACGTCCGCGGGAGGCCACCTACTCGCTGGCAGGCTCCGGCGGGGTCGGGCCCGGCGGGGTCGAGGTTGGGCATTTCGGGGAGCGGTTCACGCTCGGTGCCGGGGAATCGGTGACACTGCCGTTGCCGCCGGCGCCGTCTGCTCCGGCTGGCGGTGACGGCGGTGTGTCCCAGCCACCGGGACGGGCGCCACGCCGGCGGGGCCCCGAGCGGGCAGGGGGCGGTGGCGGCGTTGACCGTGAAAGTCCCGGCGATGCTCGCGTCGACGAGTGGGGAGAGGAGTCGTTCCCGGCCAGTGACCCGCCCGGGACGTGAGCGGGAGTCCTCACCGGTTACAAAGGCGAGCGTTGCTACGTCGACAAGGCTGTCGCCGGCTCGGACGGTTAACCTGCACCTTCGTTCCTCGGGGAGTCGACGTAGCAACGCTCGCCTTGGTACGTCGGCGGCCTGATCCGTCCGGCGTCGGGGCCGCCCGACGCTCGGCGCGGGTGCCGGCGCAGGCCGGCGGCGCGAAGGCGGACGACGAGCTCACGGCCGGGGACGGCCTCGGCCCCGAGGAGCACGGCGGCGTCGCGCATCTCGGTGGGCACGTCGTAGTGGTCGCCCTGGAAGGCGCCGGGTGGGATGCCGAGCCGGTCGGCGAAGGCGTGCAGCTCCTCGTAGGAGCTGTCGCTCACCAGGTGGGCCCAGCGCCGGCCTCGCCAGGGCCACACCGCCTCGTCGACTAAGACCGCCACGGCTCTAGGCGGTCGTGGGCGGCCCGGTCGTGGGCTGGGCAACCGGGAGCGCCATGTCAGCCCATGGGCCCGTCTGGTCTGGCGCCCCGCTGGCTGGCGTCTTCATCGCTTCGTCCACATGACCAGGGTATATGAGCCTCGGCCGCCGTTCTGGGGACGCAAAACGAGACGTGTGGACGTTTGGACGTTTGCGTCCCGGTCTCGCCTAACCCGTCCCGACTGGCCGGCGGACGACGAAGTACTTGGCCTGGGGGTGATGGCAGATGATCGCCGCCGTGGTCTGCTCGGGGTGGAACTGCCACGACGACTCCTCGCTGACGTCGACCCCGATGCGTTCGGCGCCGACCAGTTCGGCGCACTTGGCGTTGTCCTCGAGGTCCGGGCACGCCGGATAGCCCCAGGAATAGCGCCCTCCCCTGTACTGCTGACGGAACAGGCCGGCGAGCGACGGTCCGTCCTCGCCCGCATAACCCCAGTCCTCGCGGATGCGGCGGTGCCAGAACTCGGCCAGCGCTTCGGCCATCTCGACCCCGAGGCCGTGGGTGTGGAGGTAGTCCTGGTAGCGGTTGGCGGCGAAGAGGCGGGACGTCTCCTCCGACACCGCTGCTCCCATGGTCACGGCGTGGAACGCGGCGTAGTCCGGCTGACCGGTTGCCGCCGGCCGGAAGAAGTCGGCTACCGACAGCCACGGCTCGGCGGGCTGGCGGGGGAAAGTGAAGCGCAGCCATTCGGCGGTGCGGGTCTCGTCCTTCCACACGACCAGGTCGTCGCCATCGCTGTTGACCGCGAAGAACCCGTAGGCCACGGCCGGGCGGAGGAACCCGGCGGCGCGAGCCTCGGCCAGGCGTACCCGCAGCTCGGCGCGCACCCGGACCTTGAACTCGGCGTCGCTTTCCCCGATCGACTTGTCGGGCCGGTAGCCCCACTGGTTGCGGAACAGGGATGTCTCGTTGATGTAGGCGGCGATGTCGTCGAGGGAAAGGCCTCTCTCGACGCGCGACCCGATGAACGGGGGAACGGGCACCGGATTGTCGACCGCCACCGACGGAGCCCTGGCCGGCGCCCCGCCGGCCGCCCCACCGCCGGCCAGGACCGTCTCGCCGAGCCCGACCCCGCCGCCGGCCGCCACACCCTCGGGCGCAGCCAGCCCCGGGCGTGCGGCCACGCCGGCGCGCCCGCCGAGCACCCGGCCGAAGTCGGCGTCGTCGGCGCCGGACCGCTTGAGGTCCATGAGCCTGTCCATGGTGTGCAAGCCCTCGAACGCGTCCTTGCCGTAGAACAGGCGCCCCTCGTACTGGCTGCGCAGGTCGCGCTCCACATACGTCCGGGTAAGGGCGGCGCCCCCCAGGATCACCGGGACGTCGGCCAGACCGCGGGTGTTCATCTCGAGCAGGTTCTCGCGCATGATGAGAGTCGACTTGACGAGCAGGCCGGACATGCCGATGAGGTCGGCGCCGACCTCGTTCGCCTTGGCCAGGATGTCCCCGACGGGCACCTTGATCCCGAGGTTGTGGACCTCGTAGCCGTTGTTGGTGAAGATGATGTCCACCAGATTTTTGCCGATGTCGTGGACGTCGCCCTTCACGGTGGCCAGCACGATGCGGCCCTTGCCGCCCTCGTCGGTGTGCTCCATGTGGGGTTCGAGATATGACACCGCCATCTTCATCGTCTCCGCCGACTGGAGTACGAACGGAAGCTGCATCTGACCGGACCCGAACAGCTCGCCGACGGTCTTCATGCCGCCGAGCAGTGGACCGTTGACCACGTCGAGGGGTGCCCAACCCGACTCCAGCGCGTGGCCGAGGTCGGCGTCGAGCCCGTCGCGGTCGCCGTCGACGATGCGCTGCTCGAGGCGGCGCTCCAGGGTCCAACCGCTGCGGTCCTCGGTAACGAGCGCGGTCGATGACACCCCTTCGAACAGACGCAGCAACTCGGAGAGGGGGTCGTACCCGGTAGCGGGATCACGGCGGTCGTAGATGACGTCGAGGCAGATCTTCACCGCGCCGGGGTCGATCTTGTTGAGGGGCATGATCCGCGCCGCGTGGACGATGGCGGCGTCGAGGCCCGCCTCCTGGCACTCGTGTAGGTAGACGGAGTTGAGCACGTGGCGCGCCGCGGGGGCGAGGCCGAAGCTGACGTTGGACAGACCGAGGATGGTCCCCACGCCGGGGAGCTCGGCCTTGATGCGCCTGATCCCTTCGATGGTCTCCATGGCGTCGCCGCGGCTCTCCTCCATGCCGGTCCCGAGAGTGAGGGCGAGGGCGTCGAACAGCAGGTCCTCGGCGCGCAGGCCGTAGCGGCCGACGGCGAGGTCGTGGATGGCCCTGGCCGCCTCGAGTTTGCGCTCGGCGGTGCGGGCCTGGCCGGCCTCGTCGATGCAGGTGCACACCACGGCGGCGCCGTATTCACGGGCCAGGCTGAAGAACCGGTCGAGGCGGGTGCCGGGTGCGTCGCCGTCCTCGAGGTTGACCGAGTTGAGGATGGGCTTTCCCGCCACCCGCTGCAGACCGGCTTCGATGACCTCGGGCTCGGTGGAGTCGAGCATGAGCGGCAGCGTGGCCTGGGTGGCGAAGCGGCCGGCCACCTCGGCCATGTCGGCAACGCCGTCCTCGCCCGTGTAGTCCACGCACACGTCGAGCACGTGCGAGCCGCCCTTTACCGCCTCGCGGGCCATGGCCACGCACGTGTCCCAGTCGTCGGCCAGCATGGCTTCGCGGAACCGCTTGGAACCGTTGGCGTTGGTGCGTTCCCCGACGACGAGGAAAGAGGGGGTCTGGTCGTAGGGGACGTGGGTGTATATCGACGAGCAACCGGGCTCCCAGGTGACGTCGCGCCCGGCGGGGGCCAGGTCGGCGCAGGCGGCGACGACCGCCGCCAGATGAGCCGGCGTGGTCCCACAGCAACCGCCGACGACGCTCACCCCGTACTCGCGCACGAAGCGGGCCTGGTGCTCGGCGAGGTCGCCGGGGGTGAGGTCGTAGTGCATGGCGCCGTCGACCACCGACGGCAGGCCGGCGTTGGGAAGCACCGAGATGGGCATGCGGGCGTGTTGTGACAGGTAGCGCAGATGTTCGCTCATCTCCGCCGGCCCGGTCGCGCAGTTGAGGCCGACGACGTCGGGTCCGAGCGCGTCGAGGGTGGTGAGGGCGGCGCCGATCTCGGTGCCCATGAGCATGCGCCCTGTCGTCTCGATGGTCACCTGCACCTGGACGGGCACTTGGCGCCCGGCGCCGGCCATGGCCCCGCGAACGCCGATGATGGCGGCCTTGGCCTGGAGGAGGTCCTGGACGGTCTCGATCACGAACAGATCGACCCCGCCTTCGAGCAGGCCGGTGGCCGCCTCCTGGTACCCGTCGCGCAACTCGACGAAGCCGATCTGGCCGAGCGAGGCGATCTTGGTGCCCGGACCGAGCGACCCGGCGACGAAGCGCTCACCGCTGTAGCCGTCGGCCACGTCGCGCGCGATGGAGGCGGCCTTGCGGGCCAGCTCCCGTGTCCGGTCGGCCAATCCGTACTCGGCGAGCACCCACGGCAGCGATCCGAAGCTGTTGGTCTCGACCACGTCGCAACCGACGTCGAGAAATGAGCGGTGGAGGTCGGCCACGACGTCGGCACGGGTGTCGCAGAGCACCTCGTTGCAACCCTCCAGGGCGGCCCCGCCGAAGTCGTCGGGGCCCAGGTGGCGGAGCTGCAGGCTGGTGCCGGTGGCACCGTCGAAGACGACGACCCGCCCGGCCACGGCGTCGAGATATGGATGCATAGGGGCCTACTCCCGGGCGCGGTCGAAGACGGGAAGCTTCTCCGTCACAAGCCGGAGCGCTCACGCTCCACCGGTCGGCTGCCCATCGGGTCGGCTTGGACTTGTTCCCCAGCCTAGGCGATGGCGAGGCCGTCGAGGTCGAGGAGGAGGGGAAAGGGGGAGTCGATCGCGACGGACCCCCTCGGGCCCCACGACCGGGTGCCTGGCCCGGTGGTTGGGCGGCTGGTGCCGGGCCGATCAAAGAGATGCTCGCGGGTAGCGGTACTACATCGGTCCTTTGCCATCTAGCCTTCCACAAAGGGATGCCACCGCCGTCACCAGAGGAGGACCCGATGGGGTTGTTCAGCCGAGCCCACGACATCATGGCCGCCAAAGCCAACAAGGCACTCGACGCTGCCGAGAAACCCGACGAGATGCTCGACCTTTCCTACGAGAAGATGCTCGAGCAGATCACCCAGGTGCGCCGGGCGCTGGTCGACATCGCCGCGTCGCGAAAGCGCATCGAGCTTCAGGCCGAGCAGCTGCAGCACAGCGGGGACCACCTCCAGGACCAGGCCAGGGCCGCCCTGGCCGCCGGCCGGGAGGATCTGGCCCGTGAGGCGCTGAGCCGGAGGGCGGCGGCCCAGACCCAGATCGACCAGATGGCGCCCCAACACCAGCAGCTGGTCGAGGAGGAGGACAAGCTGTCCCACACCCTCCAGGCCCTCCAGAGCCGGGTCAACCTGTTCCGGACCCAGAAGGAGACGATGAAGGCCCAGTATTCGGCGGCGAAGGCCGTTACCTCGGTCAACGAGGGGGTGGCCGGGATCTCCAAGACGGTCGGCGACTCGGGTGCCGCACTGCAGCGGGCCCAGGACAAGATCGCCAACATGCAGGCCCGCTCCGGCGCCCTCGACGAGCTGCTCGAGTCGGGGGTCCTCGAGGAGGTCGGCAGCGGCGGGGGGGACGACATCCAACGCGAGCTGGACCAGCTGGGGACGTCGTCGTCGGTCGATCAGCAGCTCGCCGCGCTCAAGGCGGGGATGGCCCCGATGGGAGAACTGTCCCCCCGGGCCGCGCCCGGGCCGGCGAGCAGCGCGCCTGCGGGTGCTAGCGCGGACCCCGAGGCTGACACGCCTGCGGATGGCGGGCGGTCTTCATGAGCGAGCTGGGCGGCCCGGGCGACGCGTACGACCTCGAGCTCGCCACCGCATCCCTCCTGGCGGACGGCAAGGACGTCCACATCCTGCTGAAGGTGCTGGTGCAGCAGCTCTCGGGGGCGTTCGGCGAGCGGCTGAAGGTGGAGCGCAAGGGAGGCCTCCTCCACAAGTCGGACGAGATCCGGTCTCTCGAGGTGGCGATCGGCAACGACTATTACCAGGCCGAGGTCCGCGGCGGGGGGGTTGCCTGTAGGGTCGGTCATACATCGGGTGGTATTCGCATCCGCAGCGAGCAGGTGGACATGGACGACTGGCTGCGACGCCTCCTCGGTGCCCTGAAAGGCGAGGCCGCGCACAGCCAGAGCGCCCGCCTGGCCCTCGAGAACATCGTGATCGGAGGACCCGCATGACCGACCAGACCCCCGCCGACCTTCCGAAGGACGCCAGTCGCCGGCTCCAGGAGTTGGGCCACGGTCTTTTCACATCCGACCTGTCGGTCAACGAGTTCCTCCTCGTCAAGGAGGTCGGCTTCCACCCCCTCGGCTTCGTGATGGGGTCTTCGATCTACCACACGGGCATCCAGAAGAGGTCGTGGACCAAGTCTCAGGAGCTCACCAAGCTCACCGAGGCCATGTACAACGCCCGGGAGCTGGCCATGACCCGCATGGAGGAGGAGGCGACCGAGCTCGGGGCCGACGGGGTCGTCGGGGTCCGGCTCGACGTCAACTACTACGAGTGGGGCAGCGACGCCGCCGAGTTCATCGCCATGGGCACGGCGGTCAAGGCCGAAAGCGGCGTGTCCTACCGCAACAAGAAGGGCAAGCCGTTCACGTCCGACCTGTCCGGCCAGGACTTCTGGACCATCATGCAGACCGGCCACGTCCCCCAGGGCCTGGTCATGGGTACCTGCGTGTACCACATCGCCCATCGCGGCGTCGGCCAGACCCTCGGCTCCATGGGCCAGAACGTCGAGCTACCGAACTTCACCCAGGCCCTCTACGAGGCCCGGGAGCTGGCGATGACCCGCATGCAGGACGAAGCCGACGAGCTGGGCGCCGGCGGGATCGTGGGCGTGCGCCTGGAGGAGAAGAGCCACCAGTGGGGGAGCCACACCATAGAGTTCCTCTCCCTCGGCACCGCGGTGGTCAAGACCACCGACGCCGTCACCTTGCCGAAGCCGATGACCATCATCTCGCTCGACAACTGATGTCCGGCGCCGACGCACCAGGTCCCCCCGAGGCGTCTCTTCGAGCGGGTCCCCAGGGGGAACACTCCGACGTGCCCGAGGAGGCCGACCGGCGGCTGCGCAGCCCGGCGTTCAGCTCCGGCCTGTCGGTGCCCGACTTCGCCGCCTGTCTGCACATGGGGATGCGCCCGGTTGGCCTCGTGCAGGGTTTCTGCGTGATGCGGTGGTCGTGGTACGCGTCGTCCAGCGCCCTGTACGGCACCAGCCGCTACCAGGGCATGGGCAACGTGTTGAGCAGCTACGCCTGCCCGCATGGGTACATGTCGAGTGATCACCGCAGCTGGGGACAGAACTTCGAGCAGCCCCAGATGACCGCGGCGTGGCGGCAGGGCTACATGTCCGCCTACCAGCGCATGCTCGAGGAAGCCGCCGAGGTGGGTGCCCACGGTGTCGTCGGTGTGGTCGACACCACCTCCCAGCTGATCGACGCGTCCATCCAGGAGTTCCACCTGCTCGGCACCGCAGTGGTCGTCGATGGCGCGCCCACCCCCCAGACTCCGTGGACGACCTATCTGGCCGGTCAGCGCCTGGCCAAGCTGATCGAGGCCGGGTTCATGCCCGTCAACGTGGTGGCGGCCAACGTGTCGGTGCGGGTGTGGGAGGTATGCGTGACCGAGACCCTGCTGCGGGGCACCACCGACATGTACGGAATGGTTAGGCAGGGCGACGAGGTAGTCCAGCTGTCGGAGGCCCAGATGCAGGCCCGCCGGGTGGCCCGGGATCACATCAGACAGGTTCTCGGCCATGACGCCCTCCATGGCGCCCGGATGCAGGTCGGCGAGCGTGAGCTCGGGGAGGGCGACCGCGAGGTGTCGTGCACCCTGCGCGGTACCAGGGTGCACCAGTTCAAAGACGCCGCTAGCCTGGCGGCCCCTGTCCCCACGGTGCGGCTGTCGTGAGCACCACCGATCCGGAGTCGTTGCACGCCGCGCTGGTAGAGGCCATGCGGCACCCCGGTGCCACGCAGGGCGCCGGCCGGGGGTCCACGTCGGATCTGAGCGTCGACGAGATCCTGCTGCTGCACTCCGTCGGCTGGGAGCCGGTCGACCTGGTCTGCGGCGCGGCCGTGCGCTCGATCTGGATGGGTGTGTGGAACTGGGGGGTCGGGGAGATAGGCGTCGCTTCCACGGCGCACGCCCTGGCCGTGTCCGCGGCGGTGCAGCGGATCGGGCGGGAGTGCGCCGGGGTGGGTGGTCACGGTGTCGTCGGAATGAGCGTGGAGATCTCGGTCTCCCCCCACCACGTCGACGCCGTCCTGGTCGGCACTGCCGTCCGGCCCCGCCAGTCCGGCCCCCCCCGGGGACGCCCATTCGTGTCGGACCTGTCCACCCGCGACTTCGCCCTGCTCCACCAGGCGGGATGGGACCCGCGGGGATTGGCTTTCGGGGCGTCATTCGTCCACGCCCCCCGCCGCAGGGCCATGACCGCCGTGCAGCAGAAGTCCCAAAACGTGGAGCTGACCAACTTCACGGAGGCCCTGTACGCGGCACGGGAGTCCGCGATGGAGCGCATGCAGGCCTCTGCACTCGAAATCGGTGCCAAGGGCGTGGTCGACGTGCAGATCCACGAAGGGCCGATGCATTTCGCTCGCCACGCCATCGGCTTCACCGCCTGGGGCACGGCGGTGGTGCCCGGGCCGGCCGGTCATCAGTACCTCCGGCCGCGCGTGGTGCTGCCCCTCGACGACAAGGTCGTGCAGTTCGACGCCCGGTCGCTCAACGGCTGACACGGCGCTCAGCGGCTGAAGCGGGTCAGAGGCGGATGTCATGAGGATCTACACCCGCAAGGGTGACGACGGCACCACCGGCTTGTTGTACGGCGGCCGGGTGGCCAAGGACTCGGCGGTGATCGCGGCCAGCGGCGCCGTTGACGAGGCCCAGGCCGCCCTCGGGGTGGCTCGCGCCGAGGTGGAGGCAGGCTCGGAGCTAGACGTCCTACTGGTCCGACTGGAGCGGGAGCTCTACGTGGCCATGGCCGAGCTGGCCACAGCCGAGCCCAACCGCCACAAGCTGGTGGCGGGGACCAGCCTCGTCACCTCCGAGATGGTCGCCGATCTCGAGGTAGTGATCGACAGGCTCACGGGGCGTTTCCCGCCGCTTAGCGACTTCGTCATCCCCGGCCATGACCGGCTGTCGGCCCTCCTCGACGTGGCTCGTACCGTGGTGCGCCGGGCCGAGCGCCTGGTGACAGGCGTACCCGTTGCCGGCTCCCACGTGCCCGCCTACCTCAACCGGCTCTCGGATCTGGTGTGGACCGTGGCCCGGTGGCAGGAGCAGGGTGAGTCGCTCCTCAGCCGCCAGGCCGGTAGCTGACTGGCGTTGCTCTGGCGGCGGGGCGAGGGCCGTCGCGTCCGAGGGCGGCGGCGGCGTCGGGCAGCGATCGCAGGTGCCGGCGGTCGACCGCCAGGCGAGCCAGGTGGGCCAGGAAACGCCCGCCCTGGGCGACGTTCGCCTTGCTCGCACCGGCGTGGCGCTCGGCGAAGTGGTAGGCGAGGTTGTGGACCCGTAGGGGGCGCCCGCGAGCGGCCACCTCCAGGAGGATCTTGAAGCCGTTGGTGCGCAGCACCACGCCGTCGATCACCGACCGGTCGAAGGCGAACAGGCCGCTCATCGGGTCGGAGAGGCACCGGGAACGGGAAACCGCCATGTGGACCAGGCGCCGGCTGCCGGTCGACACGCCCCGCCTCCATGGCCCGGCCAGACCGTCCACGTGGTCCTCGTCGCCGTAGCGGGTGCCAGCCACCAGATCGGCCCAGCCTTCGAGGATCGGCGCCACCAGCAGCGGCACCAACTCGGGGGGATGTTGAAGATCGGCGTCCATGACGGCCAGGACGTCGCCCCGGGCAGCGGCAAAGCCGTCCTGCACGGCTCCGCCGAGGCCACCGTGGCGTTTTCCCCGCGGCCGGTGGTGGAGCCTGACCGGGGCCCGCTCGGCCGCCTTGCGCACGGCGGCAGGGGTGTCGTCGTCGGAGTCGTCGACGAAGAGGACCTCCCACGCCAGGGCGCGGGCGGCGAACGCCCGGGCCAATCGCTCCACGAGGGGCGCGACGTTGGCCGCCTCGTCGCGCGTTGGGACCACCACCGTCACCATTGGCAGCGCGGTCACCGGGTGGTTGCCTGTCGCGTCCCCCTGTTCGAATGCATTGTCGATAGTGGTTCCCCCGCGACAGGTGCCGCCGGTCGCCAACCGTAGCCGAGACGGGGAGCGGCGGATGGTTGGCCGCTTCAAGCTACGTTGGCGAACAAGGACGTAGGAGGTACGGATGGCAGTGGCATTTACAAGCGGGGAGGCGCCACCCGACGGGGTCGACGCCCTGGCCGTGCCCGTCGCTGACGACCTGCGCCCCGCCGGCCGTGACGGGGGCGTCAGCGCCGCCCTGGAAGCCGAGGCGGGCGCCCTGCTCGACGGGAGTTTCTTGTCGGCGGCGGGATTCCGGGGCGAAGTGGGCCAGACCCAATGGGTCCCCGCAGGTCGCCGCCACCTGGTGGCTGTGGGGGTCGGTCCCCGCGGGTCGCTAAGCCGGGACGACCTGCGCCGCGCCGCCGCCGCCCTCGGGCGCGCCGCGGGGCGAGCCCGGTCCGTCGCGACGACCCTCCACCACGCGTTCCCGGCCGCGGCGGATGCAGGGTCGGCCGAGATCGCCCAGGAGGCGATGGGGTCGCGCTCGGCGGTGGCGGCTCAGACGGTGGTGGAAGGCATAGGCCTGGCCGGCTACAGGTACCAGCCGGCCGCCGAGGGGGCCGAGTCGCTGCTCGAGCGGGTCACCCTCGTCGGCGCGGACGCCGCCGCCGTGCGCCGGGGCGAGATCATGGTCGCGGCCACGTTGCGGACACGATCGTGGGTGAACCGGCCGGCCGGTGATCTCCGGCCCCCCCGCCTGGCGGAGATGGCGGCCGAGGCGGGACTCGCCGCCGGCCTGGAGGTCGAGGTTTGGGACGAGGGCCGTATCGCCGCCGAGGGTCTCGGCTGTCTGGCCGGCGTGGCCGCCGGGTCGGAGGAGCCGCCCCGACTTGTGCGCCTGACCTACGCGCCACGTGGTGCCGTCGCCCACCTGGCCCTGGTGGGCAAGGGCATCACCTTCGATTCGGGCGGCCTGTCGATCAAGGGGGCGTCCGCCATGGAGTCGATGAAGGCCGACATGGGCGGTGCCGCTGCCGTGCTCGCCGCGGTCCTCGCCCTCCCCGACCTGGCGCCGCCGGTTCGAGTCGACGCGTGGGCAGCGGTGGCGGAGAACATGCCGAGCGGGCACGCCACGCGCCCCGGTGACGTGCTGGTGGCGAGCGACGGCACGACGGTCGAAGTGGTCAACACCGATGCCGAGGGGCGCCTGGTACTGGCCGATGCCCTGCTGGCGGCGGCCGGCCCCGAGCCCGATGCCATAGTCGACGTCGCCACCCTCACGGGCGGCCAGCGGGTGGCACTCGGCCCCCAGCTGGCCGCGGTTCTCGGCAGCGACGACGTCGTCGAGCGGGTGCTGGCGGCGGGCGCCGTCGCCGGTGAGCCGGCGTGGCGGCTCCCGCTGTGGGCCGGTTACCGCAGCAGGCTCGACTCCGACGTGGCCGACCTGCGCAACGTGGCGCGCGATTCGGCGGCGTCGACCATCATGGCCGCCCTGTTCCTTCAGCGTTTCGTCGCTGAGCGGCCCTGGGCCCATCTCGACATCGCCGCGCCGAGCTTCGTCGACCGTGACGACGGTTGGTTGACCAAGGGGGCGACGGGGTGGGGGACCAGGACGCTCATCGAACTGGTCAGCGCCTGGGCCTGACGCTCGGGCGCCGGCGAGCCGCCTGACGCTCGGCCCAGGTGAGCCCGCCGGGCGCTCAGGCTCCGACGTCGACCACTTCGACCCTGAGCTTGCCGGTGGGGGCCTCGTACTCGACGGCGTCGCCGACGCGGTGGCCGATCAGGGCCTGGCCGAGCGGTGAGGCAGGTGAGATGACCGACACGCCCTCGCGGCGCTCCTCGATCGATCCGATCAAGAAGCGCTCGACGTCGGCGTCGCCCTCGTAACGCAGCGACACCACCGCACCGGTGGTCACCTCGCCGGCCGCGGCCGCCGACGCGTCGACGACCGTGGCGCCATCGAGCATCGCCTGGAGCTGGCGGATGCGGGACTCCATCTTGCCCTGGGTGTCCTTGGCCGCGTGGTAGTCCCCGTTCTCGGACAGGTCGCCGAGAGCACGGGCCGCCTCGATGGCCCGGGCGATCTCGACGCGCCCGCGGGTCTTGAGATCCTCCAGCTCGGCCGACAGCCGGGCCAGGGTGTCCGCTGTGAGTTCGGTGCCGGCCATGGATGCCAGGCTACAAAGGCGAGCGTTGCTACGTCGACAATGCTCTCGCCGGCTCGGACAGGTTTACCTGGACCTTCGTTCCTCGGGGAGTCGACGTAGCAACGCTCGCCTTGCTAACCCCCGCCAGTTGACTCGCGCCGCCGGACGCGGGACACTGTAGGAACTATGACTGTTGTGCCCTCGACCATCCCTGCCCTCACCGGCCAGGCAATCGTAATCATCATGTGAGCGCACCCGGCCGGTTGCCGGAGTGCGCTGCTCGACCGCCCTCGGGGGCGGTCGTTTCACGTTCGAGGGGAAGGTCGTCGAGAACAAGTTGTCGGAACAAGTTGTCGGAACACGATTGGCGAAAACACGGTTGGCGAAAACACGGTTGGCGACATCAGAGGAGTGACCGATTGACCGCACACAGCATCGCCGTGATCGCCGGGGACGGCATCGGCCCCGAGGTGATCGCCGAGGCCCTCAAGGTGGCCCGCGCCGCGGGAGCCGAGCTCGACACCGTCGACTACGACCTGGGAGGCCGGCGCTACCTGGCGACGGGGGAGGTCCTTCCAGACGCCGTGGTCGACGAGCTCCGAGGCTACGACGCCATCCTCCTCGGCGCCGTCGGCACCCCCGAGGTGGCCCCCGGTGTCCTCGAACGCGGCCTGCTCCTGCGGCTGCGTTTCGAGCTCGACCTCTACGTCAACCTGCGACCGTTCGCGGCGGCGGCGAGCGTGGGCGCCGGCGTGCCCGTCGACTTCTCGGTCATCCGGGAGAACACCGAGGGTATCTACGCCGGCGAGGGCGGATTCCTGCGCAAGGGCACGCCGGCCGAGGTCGCCACCCAGGGGTCGGTCAACACCAGGATGGGCGTCGAGCGCTGCGTGCGCTACGCCTTCGACTTGGCGCGCACCCGCCCGCGCCACCACCTCACCCTGGTCCACAAGACCAACGTGCTCACCTTCGCCGGCGACCTGTGGCAGCGAACCTTCGATCACGTCGCCACCGAGTACCCCGGCGTCGACGTGGCCTACAACCACGTCGACGCCGCGTGCATCTACTTCGTGTCGTCACCTGACCGCTACGACGTCGTCGTCACCGACAATCTCTTCGGCGACATCCTCACCGACCTGGGGGGAGCCATCTCCGGTGGCATCGGCCGGGCCGCGTCGGCCAACCTGAACCCGGCGCGCACCGGGCCTTCGCTGTTCGAGCCCGTGCACGGCTCGGCTCCCGATATCGCCGGGCACGCCGTCGCCGACCCGACGGCCGCCATCGTGTCCGCGGCCATGATGCTCGACTTCCTCGGCGACACCGAGGTGGCGGGACGGATCACCAAGTCCGTGGCGGAGTTCGTCGCCGCCCCGGGCGCCTCGACGTCACAGGTGGGCGACTCCATCGCAGAAAGGGTGTAAGGGTAAAGAACAATGCCGATCACCAAGACGGAGAAGATCTGGATGGACGGCGCGCTCGTCGACTGGGACGATGCGACCATCCACGTGCTCACCCACTCATTGCACTACGGCTGCGGGGTATTCGAGGGCATCCGGGCCTACCCGACGGCCTCGGGACCTGCGGTTTTCCGGCTCTCGGACCACATAGTGCGCCTGTTCGATTCGGCGAAGATCTTCCTGATCGACATTCCCTTCACCGCCGAGGAGATAGTCGAGGCGACGAAGCAGACGGTCGCGGTAAACGGGCTCGAGGAGTGCTACATCCGGCCCCTCGTCTACCTCGGTTACGGGGAGATGGGTCTCAACCCACTGCCCTGCCCCGTGAACGTGTCGATCGCGGTGTGGCCGTGGGGCTCCTACCTGGGCGACGAGGGCATCCGACACGGCGTGCGCACGAAGATCAGCTCCTGGCAGCGTCACGCCCCCAACGCCATGCCCCCGGCGGCCAAGGGCACGGGCATGTACATCAACTCTTCCATGGCCAAGGTCGAGGCCCTCAAGGCGGGCTACGACGAGGCGATCCTGCTGTCGCCGCAGGGATATGTCAGCGAGTGCACGGGGGAAAACCTGTTCGTGGTGCGCGGCGGCCGCATCGTCACGCCACCGCTGTCGGCGGGGGCCTTGGAGGGCATCACCCAGCACTCGGTGATGACCATCGCCGCCGACCTTGGTTTCGACGTCTCCTTCGGCAACATCCTGCGGTCGGACCTGTACACCGCCGAGGAGGCGTTCCTCACCGGCACCGCCGCGGAGGTCGTGCCCGTCCGTTCGGTGGACGACCGGCCCGTCGGTGACGGTGAACCGGGACCGATGACCCGCAAGTTGCAGGAGGTCTACGCCGCCGCCGTGCGGGGGGAAGATGACCGCTACAAGGATTGGAACGAACATGTCCGCTGAACCCGGCGTGGTCGAGATCTACGACACCACCCTGCGCGACGGCAGCCAGGCCGAGGGTCTGTCGCTCACCGTCGACGACAAGCTGCGCGTCGCCGAGCAGCTCGACCATCTCGGGGTCCATTTCATCGAGGGCGGCTGGCCGGGGGCCAATCCCAAGGACGAGGAGTTCTTCCGGCGCGCCGGCGCCGGCGAGCTGGTGCTGTCCACCGCCACCCTGGTCGCCTTCGGGTCGACGCGCAAGGCCGGAGGCCGCGCCGACGCCGACCCTGTCCTGGCCGACCTGCTGGCAGCCGCGACCGAAGTCGTGTGCCTGGTGGCCAAGTCGGCCGCCTGGCACGTGACCGAGACCCTGCGCACGACACTCGACGAGGCGCTGGCCATGGTCGTCGACTCGGTGGAGTTGCTCACCGGGCGGGGCAGGCGGGTCCTGGTAGACGCCGAGCATTTCTTCGACGGCTACAGAGACGATCCGGCGTTCAGCGTGGACTTCGTGCGGGCGGCCGAGGCCGCCGGCGCCGAGGCGGTGATCCTCTGCGACACCAACGGGGGCACCCTTCCCGCCGATGTCGAGCGCATAGTGTCAGAGGTCGTGGCCGGCGCCTCCGGGCGCATCGGAGGTCACTTCCACAACGACTCGGGCTGCGCGGTGGCCAACTCGCTCGCCGCCGTGCGCGCCGGCGCCGTCCACATTCAGGGGTGCGTCAACGGCTACGGCGAGCGGACCGGCAACGCGGATTTGTGCGCGGTGATCCCCAACCTCGAGTTGAAGATGGGAGTGACCACCATCGGGGCGGACCGCCTGGAACGCCTCACATCGGTCGCCCATCACATAGCCGAGGTGGTCAACCTGGTGCCCGACCCCCACCAGCCCTTCGTCGGCATGTCCGCTTTCGCCCACAAGGCGGGGCTGCACACGAGCGCCATAGCCCGCTCACCCGCCGCCTACGAGCACGTGGCGCCCGAAACGGTCGGCAACGGGACCCGGTTCGTCGTGAGCGAGATGGCGGGCCGCTCGACGGTGGCCCTCAAAGCCGAACAGCTCGGCCTCGACCTCGACAACTCCGCGCTGGTCGAGGTGGTCGACCGCCTGAAGGCGCTCGAGCATCGCGGCTACCACTTCGAGGTGGCCGACGGCTCCCTCGAACTGCTGATGCGGGCGGCCACGGGCTGGAAACAGCCGTACTTCCACCTGGAGTCGCACCGGGTGATCACCGAGTTGCGCGAGGACGGGACCTTCGTCACCGAGGCGACCATCAAGATCCGTGTCGGCGACGAACGGGTCCTCGCCACCGCGGAGGGCAACGGTCCCGTCAACGCCCTCGATGCCGCCCTGCGCAAGGCCATCGGCCCGCAGTACCCAGGTCTGTCGTCGGTGCACCTGACAGACTTCAAGGTGCGTGTGCTCGACACCAGCCGGGGGACCGGAGCGGTCACCCGTGTGCTCATCGACTCCACCGACGGCGACGAGACGTGGACGACCATCGGGGTATCGGAGAACGTGATCGAGGCGTCGTGGGAGGCGCTCGAGGACTCGATCGTGTTCGGCCTCCTGCGGGGTGCCGCCGGTCGGCCGGATCCCGTCCTGTGACCCAACCGAGCTACGTCCCCATCGTCGCCAGCGACCGGGTCCGCCCCTCCGACCGGCTGCCTGCGCCGGGGCGGTGGGCACCGGACCGGCCCGCCGACCTTGTCTCCCAGCAGCCGCCGGAGGGCCGCAGCTTCGGCTCCACCGGCCCCGACCTCGGCTACGGCCTGAAGCTGGCCAAGCGCTTCGAGCCGGACCTGGTGCTCGGCGACGGCGAGTCGGCCGACGACGCCGTCGCCGGCTGCTTCGCATGCGGTGCAAAGCGGGCGTCGGTGTTCCACCGTGCGCCCGTCATCTACGACATGGCATGGGCCTTCACCCTGTGGGGTCTCCTCGCCGATTGCCCCGCCGACCTGGCGGCTTTGCGCCGGGAGCTGTTCAGGGGCGCCGCCCACCACTACTGGGAACAGCGTGCCATCGTCGATGCAGTGCGCCCCGAAGCGTTCCGGCTCACCCCCGCGCAGGTCCGGGAGCGGCTGGCTTCGTGGTCGGAGCTGATAACCGCAGCCTGACCCGACAGTGAATCGGCGCGCTCCTCGTGGACGGGGGTGCCCCGACCCCGGCGGCGGCGTCGCCGACGCCGAAGGCCCACGTGGGGTGACCCGTTGCACGAGAACGTGCTGACCTGGCGTTCGGCCCTAGCCGTCGTGCGCCGGCGTCGGCGGCGTCGGGAGGGCGTTAGCCGCCCTGGGCGAGGAACGGTCCCAGGTCGTCGAGATCGGACGGAGTGGCGACATGGGCCCTCGACGCGCCCTCGACAGTCCGCTTCACCATGCCTGACAGCTCGGCGCCCGGTCCCAGCTCGAGGAAGTGGTCGACGCCGAGGCCGGCCAGGGTGAGCAGCGACTCCCGCCAGCGCACGGGCGCGCACAGCTGGGCCGACAGCAGCGGCGCCCACCCCTCGGCGTGGGCAGCGGCGTCCACGTTGGACACCACCGTGGCGTGGCTCGGTGCGAAGGTGACGGCGGCGAGGGCGGCGTCGAGGCGACCCTGCGCCGGCCGCATCAAAGGGGAGTGGAAGGCGCCCCCCACCGCAAGGGCCACGACCCGCTTGGCACCGAGCGCCTTGGCGGCATCGGACGCAGCCGCTACACCGTCGGCGCTGCCGGCCATGACCACCTGGCCGGGGGCGTTGTCATTGGCCACCCAGGCGCCTTCGACCCCCTCGCACGCCTGGGCCACCTTGTCAGGGTCGAGGCCGAGCACGGCGGCCATGGTCCCCGGACGTTTGTCGGCCGCTTCCTGCATGGCGTCACCGCGTTCGGCTACCAGGCGTGCCCCGGCCTCCGGTGTCATCACTCCGGTGGCCACCAGGGCCGTGTACTCGCCCAGGCTGTGGCCGGCGGCGGCGTTCACGGCGAGATCGGCCAGGCCCGCCCGACGGGTGGCGTCGAGCACCACGAGCGACAGGGCGAACGCGGCGATCTGGGCGTTGCGGGTCGCCTGCAGGGTCTCGGCGTCGGCGTCCACGAGCAGGGATGCGACGTCTCTGCCGCTGGCTGCGCTCACCGCCTCGACGACCGCCCACGAGGGGTGATCACGCCACGGCGAACCCATGGCGGGGCGCTGCGAACCCTGACCGGGAAAGATCGTTGCGAGCATGCTTGGCGCGTCGCGGGTGATCAGTCCGCCTGGGTGGCGACGATGAGGTGGTAGCCGAGGTCGAGCGAGTCGAGCTCGAGGAGGTGCCCGTAGCGGCGCTGCCACCGGCCCGATTCGAGGTCGGCGGCCAGGCGGGCCACGCCCGGCCGGACCTGATCCGGGTCGAGTTGCAGGAGCGACGAGATGTTGGCCCGGACGTTGGGGTCGAGGTAGGCGCTGGGCCGGCGCCAGTACGCAGCCCCGAAGCCGTCGATGCAGTCGCCGGGGATGGGTACCGCTTCGACGGTGGCTCCGCCGAGCGCTTTCAGCACCTGCTCCAGGCGGGGGGCCCGGCGCTCCTCCAGGTCGGCCGCGGCAGGGACGTAGTCGGCGGTGAACCACAGGTCCCGTTGCCGGGTCACGTCGAAGGTGAAGATGACCTGTCGACGAGACACCCGCATCATCTCGGTCAAGCCCGCTTCGAGGTC
This sequence comes from Acidimicrobiales bacterium, assembly GCA_035552775.1. Lineage (GTDB taxonomy): Bacteria > Actinomycetota > Acidimicrobiia > Acidimicrobiales > Palsa-688 > DASZKW01. The sequence continues at coordinate 34,527 of DASZKW010000119.1, forward strand.
TGCCCAGTGCTGGATGGTGAAGACGGCCAGGGTGGCGTCGAAGGCGCCGTCGGCGATCGGCATGGCCGCCGCTTCTGCCCGCACCACAGGCGCGGATCCCGGCGGCCGCTGGGAGATCATCTGCCAGGATGGCTCCAGCGCCGTCACCGCCCGGTCGGCCGGCTCGTACGAGCCCGCCCCTGCCCCCACGTTCAAGACGCTGTGGGCGGCTCCGAGGGCGGCGTGTATACGCTGCTCGATGCGAGGGTCGGACCGCCGGAAGCTGGCATACCCGCCACCAAACAGTTCATAGCTCTTCACTTCTCCCCCGATTCCTCCCGGTAGCGTCCGAGACAAGGCCGACAGCGGGGCAGAGTAACCGAAAAGCTTTTCGCCGATGCTGTCGATGTGGGCCGGCGCCGCTCGTCGGTAGGAGTACGAAGCCCGCGCCGCGGGCCCGAGCACAAGGGAGCGTGCCATGTCGCAGTACCTGGTTCTGATCTACGAGGACGAGGCCGCCTGGGCCGGCGCCGGGCCCGACCAGTGGGAGCGGACCATGAAGGACCACATCGCCTTCGGCGAGAACAACAAGGACAGTCTGCGAGGGGGCAATGCCCTGAAGCCCACCAGCACCGCCACCTCCATCCGCAAGGACGCCTCGGGTGGTCATACCATCACCGATGGCGCGTTCGTGGAGACCAAGGAGGCTCTCGGTGGCTACTACCTCATCGAGGCGGGCGATCTCGACGAGGCCCTCGCCGTCGCTCAGCAGGTGCCGGCACCGTTCGGCGGCGTCGAGGTCCGCCCGGTGATGGTGTTCGACTGACCGTCCACGCCGTGGCCGGGGAGGCAGAGGTCGCTGCCGCCGTCGCCGACGCTCACCGTCGCGAGTGGGCATTTGTGCTCGCCGCGACGGTGCGAGTCACCGGCGACATCGACATGGCCGAGGAGTGCGTGCAGCACGCCTACGCCCAGGCCCTGAGGAGCTGGGCCGCCCGGGGGATACCGGCCAGGCCGGGCGCCTGGCTCACGACCGTGGCGAAGAGGCGCGGCCTTGACCTGCTGCGCCGCGACGGAGCCATGCGCCGGGCGCTGCCACTGCTCGTGGACGACCAGGCGGAGCCGGGCCCCGACGACCTCGCCGGCGGCGACAGCGGCGACGAACGCCTCCGCTTGGTCTTCACCTGCTGTCACCCGGCGCTCGCCACCGAGGCTCGGGTCGCGTTGACCCTGCGACTGTTGTGCGGGTTGACCACGGCCGAGGTGGCACGCGCCTTCCTGGTCGGCGAGGCCACCATGGCGGCCCGCATCACCAGGGCCAAGAAGAAGATCGCCGGCGCCGGCATCCCCTACCGGGTGCCGGCACCCGCCGAGCTGCCGGCGCGCATCGATGCCGTGCTCACCGTGGTGCATCTCCTCTACACCACCGGTCACACCGCCCCGGTGGGCGACGACCTCGTCCGGCGTGACCTGGTCGAGCGTGCCCTCGACCTCGCCCGCATGATGCGGTCGCTGTTGCCCGACGACGCCGATGTCGCCGGACTCCTGGCCCTGATCCTGCTGACCGACGCCCGGCGAGCGACAAGGGTGGCGCCCGATGGCAGCCTGGTGCTGCTCGCCGACCAGGACCGCCGGCGGTGGGACCGGGTGGCGATCGCCGCCGGTTGTGCACTCGTGCGCGAAGCCCTGGAGCGCCGGCCGCCGGGACGATTTGCCCTGATGGCGGCGATTGCGGCCATACACGCCGGCGCCCCGACGTGGCAGGACACCGATTGGCGCGAAGTGGTCGCGCTCTACGACCTGCTCGTCCAACTCTGGCCTTCGCCGGTCGTGGCGCTCAACCGTGCCGTCGCTGTCGGCTTCGCCGATGGCCCCGAAGCGGGTCTCGCCGAGCTCGATGTGATCGGCGCCGAACCCCAGCTCGCCGGCTACAGCTACCTGGCCTCGGCGCGCGCCGACTTCCTCCGCCGTCTCGGCCGCACCGCCGAGGCGAGGGGGAGCTACGAGGAGGCGCTACTGCTCACGGAGAATTCCGTCGAACGCGACTTCCTCCTCACCCGCTTGGAGGAGCTGGCAGAGTGAGGCCGGCGATGCCGCCGTCCCCGTGAAAGCGGGTAGACATACGGCATCCACAAGGTGAGGGAGATGAGCAACGTGGTCCATGCATTCGTCGCCTCGCAGACGAGCCAGTTCGGCGCCACCGGCTCCAACTCGGCGCCGTGGGACGTGCTGTGGATATTCCTCGGGTCGGTCCTGTTCGTGGTGGTGGTGGCGGGCATCGGCGCCGCGCTCAACCACCGCGAGGCTCACGCCGCCCGGGACGAGGGCACCGCAGAGGGCGGGTGACGACGGTCCCGCTCCGCCGGGCAGGAGTGGGAAAGGAAAACCCACGAGTATCGGGACAGGGGTTTTGGTGGAGAGGATCGGTCTGCTGGGCTTCGGGGTCGACATCGGTGGATCGGGGATCAAAGGGGCCAAGGTCGACCTGGCCGCCGGCGTCCTCGCGTCCGAGCGGGCACGCCTGGCGACGCCGCAGCCCTCCACCCCCGAGGCGGTGGCCCGGGTGGTGAAGGATTTGGTCGAGGCGTTCGCCTGGACCGGTCCGATGGGGTGCACCTTCCCCGCCGCGGTCACCGGTGGTGTGGCCCGTACGGCGGCCAACGTCGAGCGGTCCTGGATCGGCACCGACATCGGCGCGTTGATGGGCAGTGCCACCGGCTGCGACGTGACCGCGGTCAACGACGCCGACGCCGCCGGACTGGCCGAGGTGACCTTCGGCGCGGCCAAGGGGGCCGAAGGGCTGGTCCTGGTCACGACGCTCGGCACGGGGATAGGCACCGCCCTGATCTACGACGGTGTCCTGGTACCCAACTGTGAGCTCGGCCACCTCGAGGTCGGCGGCATCGAGGGCGAGGCGTTCGCCAGCTCCGCGGCGCGCACGCGCGACAACCTGTCATGGGTCGAGTGGTCGGCGGGATTGGGCCGCTACCTGCGCGCCGTCGAGGACCTGCTGTGGCCGGATCTGATAGTCGTGGGGGGCGGGGTGTCCAAGAAGGCGGACCGCTTCCTCCCGCTCCTCGAGCTGCGCACCCCTGTGGTGGCGGCGAAGCTGCGCAACGAGGCGGGCATCATCGGCGCCGCCGTGCTCGGCGCGACCCGCTCCTAGGATGGGTGCGGTGCGGCGCGCCAGGAGACCGGCTGCGGTGGGCTTACTTGTAGCGGTAGATGATGCGGGCCCTGCTCAAGTCGTAGGGGCTGATCTCAACCTGGACCCGGTCGCCGGGGAGCACACGGATTCGGTTCATGCGCATCTTGCCGGAGTTGTGGGCCAGCACCTCATGGCCGTTGGCGAGCTTGACGCGGAAGGTGGCGTTTTTCAGGGCCTCGGAAACCGAGCCCTCCATTACGATGGCTTCTTCCTTGACGGGCGTGGGTGACTTTGGCATCTCAGGGGAATCAACGTCACCGGCGACCTCGTTCTTCCCGTCCCTGGCTTCGGTTGCCGGCGCCGGGCCAGAAATCGCCCTCGAAACGTTCCTCGGGTGGGTGCAGGGCCAGGGCCTGACGCTGTACCCGGCCCAGGAGGAGGCGGTCCTGGAGGCCTTCGCCGGGAGCCACGTGATCGTCAGCACGCCTACGGGTTCGGGAAAGAGCCTGATCGCCCTCGGTGCCCACGTGGCTGCGCTGAGCAGGGGTCAGCGCAGCTGGTACACCGCACCCATCAAGGCGCTCGTCTCGGAGAAGTTCTTCGACTTGTGTGCCCGCCTCGGCAGCGACAGCGTCGGGATGCTGACCGGAGACGCCGCCATCAACCCGGGGGCTCCGGTGGTGTGCGCCACCGCCGAGGTCCTGGCCAACCTGGCGTTGCGGACAGGGCCCGCGGCGGGCGTGGACCAGGTGGTCATGGACGAATTCCATTTCTACGCCGACCCGGACCGGGGATGGGCCTGGCAGGTGCCGCTCATCGAGCTGACGGGCACGCAGTTTCTCCTGATGTCCGCCACCCTCGGCGACGTGCGCCGCTTCGAATCGGACCTGACCAGGCGCACCGGCCGGCCCGCGACGGTGGTGCGTTCGGCGACCCGTCCGGTGCCCCTCGATTACCGCTATGCCCACACCGCCCTGCACGAGACGCTGGAGGTGGTCCTGGCCGGGGGCGGCGCTCCGGTCTATGTGGTCCACTTCACCCAGGCCGCGGCGGTGGCGCGCGCCCAGGCCCTGACGAGCCTCAACGTCGCCACCAGGGCCGAGCGCGACGCCATCGCCGAAGCCCTCGGCGCCTTCCGCTTCAACTCCGGGTTCGGACCCGCCCTCTCACGCTTCGTACGTCACGGCATAGGCGTGCACCACGCCGGGATGCTGCCCCGCTACCGCCGCCTCGTCGAGCGACTTGCCCAGGACGGGCTCCTCAAGGTCATATGCGGGACCGACACCCTGGGGGTGGGGATCAACGTCCCCATCCGCACCGTCGTGTTCACCGGCCTGGCCAAGTACGACGGCAGCATCTCTCGCCTGCTCACCGCCCGCGAGTTCCACCAGATCGCAGGCAGGGCGGGGCGGGCCGGCTACGACACGGCGGGCAGCGTCGTGGTCCAGGCACCCGAGCACGTCATCGACAACGAGCGGGCGGTGGCCAAGGCCGGTGACGACCCCCGCAAGCGGCGCAGGATCGTCAAAGCCAAGCCCCCGAGGGGTTTCGTTGCCTGGACGGAGGAGACCTTCGAGCGGCTGGTCGCCTCGCCGCCCGAGCCTCTGGCGTCGAGCTTCACGGTGACACACGCCATGCTCCTCAACGTCCTCGACCGCCCGGGAGACGGTTGCGCCGCCCTGCGCCGGCTCCTGACCGACAACGACGAGGACCGCCCCGCCCAGCGGCGCCATATCCGCAGGGCCGTCGGGATCTACCGGACACTTGTGGCCGCCGGGGCCGTGGAGCGTCTGAATGGCCCCGACGAGGCGGGCCGCACGGTCAGGGTGACCGTGGACCTCCAGGCCGACTTCGCCCTTGACCAGCCTCTCAGTCCCTTCATCCTCGATGTCCTCCCCGTGCTCGACAGGGCGTCGCCCACGTGGCCCCTCGACGTGCTCAGCGTCGTCGAATCGACCCTCGACAACCCCGGCCCCGTGCTCTCCGCCCAGTTGGACAAACTCCGCGGCGAGGTGCTGACCGAGCTCAAGAGCGAAGGGATGGAATACGAGGCTCGCCTGGAGGTCCTCGACAAGCTCGAGTACCCCAAGCCCCTCGGCGACTTCCTATACGACGCATTCGACCGTTACCGGGTGGTGCACCCCTGGGCCGCCGACCACAACGTAGCTCCCAAGTCGGTGGTGCGCGACCTCTACGAGCGCGCCATGGGCTTCGCCGACTACGTCGCCCATTACGGCGTCGCCAGGTCGGAGGGCCTGGTGCTTCGATACCTATCCGACGCCTACAAGGGCCTTGGTCGCAGCATCCCCGAGGACGACAAGACAGACGAGTTGATCGACCTCACCGAGTGGCTGGGCGAGCTCGTCCGCCAAGTCGACTCCAGTCTCCTCGACGAGTGGGAACTGCTTCGCCACCCCGACGGCGACGTGGCCGAGGCCGCCGCCGCCTCCGAGGTGTTTCCCGACGCCGGCCCACCGCCGGTGACCGCCAACCCCAGGGCGTTCCGGGTCATGGTCCGCAACTCGGCGTTCCGGCGAATCGAGCTCCTCGCCCGCCGGTCCTGGAAGGCCCTCGGCGACCTCGACGCCGCCTCCGGGTGGGACGCGGCGCGCTGGGAGGAAGCTGCCGCCCCATACTTCGCCGAGCACGCCGGCGTGGGCACCGGTCCCGAGGCCCGGGGGCCGGAGCTGTTCCAGCTCCACCCGGCCCCCGCCGGGAGCGGAGGCGAGGCACCGGCGCCGGCGGGCGCGGGAGGCGAGGGGCGGGGCCCGGCGGGCGCGCGAGGCGTGGGGCGGGGCCCGGCGGGCGCGGGAGGCGTGGGGCGGGGCCCGGCGGGCGCGGGAGGCGTGGGGCGGGG
>DASZKW010000120.1:0-5321 GCA_035552775.1 Acidimicrobiales bacterium
AGGGCCCCTTTGCGCTGGGGCCCCGACAGGACGCGCTCCTCGGCTTCCTCGAGGTGGTGGCGGTAAATGGCGTCGGCGCGTTCCCGTCGGGCGAGCAACGCAGCCTCGTTCAACAGGTTGGCCAGGTCGGCACCGGTGAAACCGGCCGTGCTGCGAGCGACGACGGGCAGGTCGCGCTCGGCGTCGGCGAGGCGCTTGCCGGCGGAATGAAGGCGCAGGATGGCGAGGCGCCCGTCTCGATCCGGGCGTTCCACGGTGATATGGCGGTCGAAGCGGCCGGCGCGCAGGAGAGCGGGGTCCAAGATGTCGGGCCGGTTGGTGGCGGCCACCACGGCCACCCCCTCGGTGGGTGAGAAGCCGTCCATCTGGACGAGCATCTCGTTCAGGGTCTGCTCCCGCTCGTCGTGGCCGCCCCCGAGCCCCGCGCCTCGTTGACGCCCAACGGCGTCGAGCTCGTCGATGAACACGATGGCGGGCGAGTTGGCGCGCGCTTGGGCGAACAGGTCCCGCACCCGGGCGGCTCCCACTCCCACCAGGGACTCGACGAAGTTGGACCCCGAGATCGAATAGAAGCTGGCGCGCGCTTCCCCGGCCACCGCCCGGGCGAGAAGGGTCTTCCCGCATCCCGGCGGGCCGTCGATCAGCACGCCTTTGGGGGGCAGAGCGCCCATCCGTGCGAAAGACTCCGGGTCGACCAGGTAGTCCACGACCTCGGACAGCTCGACGAGCACGTCGTCTGCGCCTGCCACGCTCGAGAAGCTGGCACGCTGCTTGTCTTCGCGACCCAGGCGCTTGTCGCCCAGTTTGCTGAAGGTGAGGAACTCGTCCGCCCCGCTACCCCCCGAGCGCCCCAGGAGAAGGACCAGGGCGAACAGGTTGGCGAAGATCACCAGCGGGAGTAGGAACTGGGCCACGAAGCGGATCAGGCCCTTGACGCTCTGCGCGTCGACGCTCACCTGGGCGTGGTCGCCGAGCAGGGTCTGGAGCAGGTCGTCGGTGGCGGCGTTGCTGCTCGGATAGGTAGCCCAGTAGGTGAACGTCTTGCCGTCGGGGTTGACGAGATGGCCGGTGATCCGGGCGTCCTCGTCGAGGAAGTGCGCCGTCGAAACCTTCCCCGCCTTGGCGCTGGCGACCAGGCGGGACAGCGAAACCTGGCGTCCCGCCGACGACGGCCGCAGGACGGCCAGGGCGACCCCGTAAAGGGCCAGCAGGATGAGCAGGCTGAGAGCGAACGCTGCCACCCCGGGCCGGCGCGAGCGCGGCGGCTGCCCCCCGCCGCGGTTGGCTCGCCTGGTGGCCACCGCTTCGCGCAAACGGTGGGCCCAACCGTCGCGTGCCCCCGTCGCCTCGGGCGCCACCGACTGCCTCCTCGCCGTGAGCGTCCTCATCGCCTAGACAACCCGACACCCCGACGTGGTCCGACGTCCATGGGCCAGATCCCTTCCTCTCGAGCAAGCGCCCCGTGACCGCGCCCTAGCAAACTGGCTGCCTTAGCGGTCCTGGGTGGTGTTGCGCCGTGGCCAGCCGAGCTCAGTACGCGCCCCTTGGCTTTGGGCGACCACGATCACCGGCTGGACGGTGCCTCCTGCGCTCGATTCCGACCGCGGCGGCCCCGGCGAAGATGCAGGCCAACGCGGCGGCGCCGGCCACGGTGGCGCCGGCCGTGTTACCTGTGTCGTCGCCGCTCGCCACCATGGCGTGGCGGCCGGCGCTGGCGGCCTTCGTCTCGTCCTGGCGCTGGTCTCGGGTGGCCGCGTTGGCCAACGGGTTCGCCTGGGCACCGGGCGCCGCACCCGGAGACGGCGCCACCACCTGCCCGGGCGCGGCGGCCTGCCCCGGCGCTGCGGCCTGGCCCGGCGCGGCGGCCTGGCCCGGCGCCGCGGCCTGCCCCGGCGCTCCGCCGCCGCCCACGCCCGGCGGCACGACCTGGAGGGGGGCTTGAGGTAGTGGGCCGCCACCGACGACACCGCCGCCGACGGCGAGCGCGATGACGTGGCCATGCGGTGGCGGCGCCGCCGGCAGCCCAGACGCGGCCGGCGCCGTCGGGGCCTTGGCGGGCGCCGTCGGAGCGGGCTTGGCGGGCGCCGGTGTGGTCGCGGCCGCGCACTTGCGCGTCAGGGACGCTGTGGCGACGATGCTCGGGCTCGGGCCCCCGGTCGGGCCGTCGCCGGGGTCGGGCTGGACCACCTTGACGATGTACGCCTCCCCGCATGAGGCGTCGGCGGGGACCGTGACCGACCCCGTGAGCTTGCCCCCGACGAGGTCACCGATCCGAGTCCCGCCGAAGTCGTAGTTGTAGTAATACACGGTCGGGTCGACCTGGCCGTCGCCGGGGTGGCAACCGCTCCCGTCGCTCCTGCAGATCTGGACGCTGAGCGGGCCGAAACCGCCACCGGTCCCCGTCGACGAGCCGTGATCGGGTGCACCCCTCCAGTTCTGACCGGACAGGCTCACCCGGGCGCCGGGCACGGCCGTGGCGCTGCCGAGGGTCACCGTGGGCGGGTCCGGTATGGGCTGGTCGGCATAGATGACAGGGGTCGTGATGATCGCCTGGCCGTACAGGCTGGCGGCCAGGAAGCAGTCGGTAAGGCCCGCGTCGGCCTGGGCCCGACTCGGCGGGCACACCGCGTTCGCCGCATCTTTGGCACCGTGGATCGGCAGGTTGATGTCGAAGAGCAGGCTGCCGTCGGGCCCGGTGCTACTGAAGGCGACCACCATGGCCTCCGGTGGGGGGGGCTGGTAGTAGTCCGGCGCATTCGACAGGTTCAGGGTGGGGTCCGGGAACGGCTCGATGTACTTCTGGAGCGGGCTGACCAGGGCCAACACGAACGGCACGTTCGGTACGTAGTGCTCGATGTCCACGTGCACGAGCCCGCCCGGGAGCAGCGGCGGGGTGTAGGTGATCTTGAACACCAGGTTCTGGGGGATGACGTAGAAGGTGTTGCCCAAGTCGAACGGCCCGTCGGGCCCGCTAAGGGTCACGCGGACCACGCCGGCGATGCCGTAGGGGACCGGGATCGTAAAGAACGGCGGGTTGCCCGACTCCGTTACCGCTTCGGGTGGGGCGGTACCGAACTGCACGGCGGTGACCCCGGTGAGGCCCAGGCCGCGGAAGGTGATCAGGTCGCCGGGCCTTCCCGAGTAGGCGTTCAGCTCGATGTCGTTCTGAGGCGTGGGCGCAGTCGTTGTCGTGGTGGGACATACAGTGCTCGACGACGACGCCGAGGCGGCGAACCGGGGGGGCGGCGCAGACGTGGTGGACGAGGTGGTCCCCGTCGGCGGTGCCACAGAGGCGCCGGCCGACTCTGGGGTCGCCGACGATGCCGCCAGCGCCGGGGAGGGCGTCGTAGAGGACGCCGGCGTGGTGGTGGACGTCGTCGAAGAAGGCAGCGTCGTCGTCGGAGTGGTGGATGTTGTGGTCGGAGCGGCGGATGTGCTCGTCGCCCAGGTCGGGGCCGTCGTGGTGGGGATCAGGGCCTGGCATACCGTCGTCGACGTCGTCGGTGCTGCGGTGGTGGTCGTGGTCGGGATAGGCGTGTGGCCCGCCCCCGGTAGGACCGCCAGCGGTGCGGACTGTTGCACGAAGGTACCGGCGGGCATCCCGAAGACCTGTTGGCGGACCCTGACGAAGCACTGGGCACAGCCGGCCTGGAGCTCGGAGCCGATGGTGAGCGATCCCTCCAGGGCCGCCCCCGACAGGGTGCCGGATATGTCCCTCGTCAAGGTGACATCTGCCCTGACCGTGGTGGCGAACGTCCCGGGGGCCACGGTGGTCGAAGACGACGTGGTGGTCGTGGGCGGGGGCGGCGCCGGGGCGGGGGTGCAGCTGGTCGGATCACCGCCAACGCCACAGATCTGCACCGACAGCGGCGAGGCCCCCGCCGGGGACAGGAAATACGGGGTGGGATCGGTCCACTCGAAGGACCCGAACACCGGCGAACCGCTCCAATCGATGCCGCTCAGGCTGACGGTGTCGCCCACCACCGCGCCCGACCCCGGGTTGGGCACACCCAGGCTGAGGGTGGGCGCAGCGGGCTGGGGCTGGCCGTATTGGTAGGCGATCGCCGCCGTCTGCAAGTCCAAGCCGCCCTCGGCCGAACCCACGACGCAGTCGGTCAGGCCGACGTCGGCTTGGGCCTGGGTGGGCGGGCACGTGACGTTGGGGTCGTCGGCGGACGGCGCGTTGGGACGGAACTCCGCCGGCAGGGCGACCGTCGCCCTAACCGTGCCGCTGCTGTCCGCAGCCACACCACCTGCCAACAGTTGCGCCTCCGGTGGGGGATATGCGGGCCGCGGCTGCTCGGCGAAACCCAAGAGGGGGCTGGCGGCGAATATGTCCACGGGGCCCCCCGCCCGGTACCCCGAAGCGGCGAAGGCGACCGACTGGCCGGCGGCCAGACCGGTGTCCGGTGTGGCGCTCGCCGGTGGCACGGCTGTCGGGTCGGTCACGACGAAACCTCCTGACTGGGTGACCGAGTCGCTTTGCGAGTCACGCAGGTCGACGTCGTAGGCACCGGTGGCCACGTCCGGTGGGACAACGGCGGTGATGAGATGGCTGTCGATGTGGGTGATCTGTAAGGCCGGGTCCAGGCCGAAATCGACGTACACCGCCGCATTCAAGTCGCTGCCGTAGATCCTCACCGGCGTGCCCGGTGGCCCCGAGTTGGGGACGATCGACAGCGGGCCACCCTCGAAAGCGGGCAACGCGGACGCCGACGGCAACATGAGGCTCGACACGGCCGCAGCGGACACGAGCGCGGCGAGCGCCGCGGCCCAGCGACGCGTCCGACGGTTCCGAGCCGCCTGGCGCGGCCGAGACCGCGATCGACGTTCGATCACGGGGCGCGCCTGGTCCCGTCGGTCACAGCCCCATGTTGGCACTCAGTGGCTTGGCTCTGGCAACGCCCCGCGACGTTGCCGACACGCTCACCACCGCGGCGTGGGGGCGGGTGCCTCCCGTCGAGGGGTGAAAGGCGGTGTCACCAAGTCGCACGTCACTTACAGGGGGGGATGGATGCCGGCGGCGACGGCGAAGTAGCCGAAGGCGTCTATGGCGAAGTCGGTGTTGCCGGCGAGGTTGTAGACACTGACCGACCCCGAGCTCGACAGGGTGGCCAGATCGGCGTTGGCCCGGACTTCACCGGCCGCGAAGTTGGCATCGGAGGTAGTGGCCGGCGGGATGAGGGGACTGGGGGTGACGCTCAGGTAGGAGCGGGTTGTGGCCGTCGCCTCGGTGAGGTTGAGCACCGCCGCGGTGGGGCTGCCGCCGACCACGGCGGGGATGGCACCGACACCGCCCACCGAGATGGTCTCGCTGGTGT
>DASZKW010000121.1:0-15503 GCA_035552775.1 Acidimicrobiales bacterium
CTGGACGCCCGAGCAGGCCCGGGAGTTCCTGGTCCTCATGGAGGGCGACCGCACCTATCCGCTGTGGGCTTTCCTGATGGGGTCCGGGTTGCGGATCGGGGAGCTGGTGTGGCTCCGGTGGCGCAACGTCGACCTCGACGCCCGAGTTGCCCGGGTGGTCGAGTTCGCCACCTATGTGGGCTACGAAGTGGTGGCGTCGGACGGCAAGAGCAGGGACGCCGTCCGTACCATCGACCTCGACCGCGGCCTGGTCGGCGTCCTGCGCACGCAGCGCAAGCTCCAAGCCGCCGAACGGCTGGCGGCCGGCGCCTACCAGGAGAGCGACTGCGTGTTCACCCAGCCGGCCGGCGGTCCCTACCACCCGCAGTACCTGTCGCGGACGCTCGGACAGCTGACCTCGGAGCTGGGACTGCCCCGCCTGACCGCCCACGGTCTTCGCCACACCTGCGCCACCCTCATGCTGGCCAACGGCGTGCCCCCCAAGGTGGCCGCCGAGCGGTTGGGTCACGCCGACCCGACACTCTTCACCAACCTGTACAGCCACGTGACGCCCACCATGCAGCGCGAGGCTGCAGACAAGATCGGCATGGCCCTCTTCGGTGCCGGTGGCGGATAGGGCGACACCGGTCGTCGCGCTCACACGCGCCGCGGGACCGCCGGTGCCTGAGCCCCTCCAACTCCGGGGCGAACCACAACCGGTGCACATGGTCCGCCTGGGGAGCAACACGTTGACTGACGACGACCGGCGGACCAACCCGGGCAAGCCCGAGGGGTCGAACGTACGATGACACCGTGGACGACCTCGTCGATTACGACCTGCGTTACGACCCCAACGACATCACCACGGACGGCCGGGACACGGTGCGGGTGTCGCGCGCCCTTTGCTCGGTGGACCCCGAGCCGGGCGACGAGGTGTGGGCGGGCGACGAAGAGGAGCCCCGGCTCCATGCGGTGGTCGTGGGGCGTCGTGGTGACCGCGTCGAACTACAGCTCGACTTCGACCACCCTGCCTCTGCTGGCGCTGCCGTCATCTGATCCTCGACGAGCACCGTTTTGGCTCCTGATCAGGCTGCGTCAGGGTGCGAGCATCTGACCGGGGGTGACGTGCGTCGTCGAGCCAGGCGGCGATGTCAGTCGGGTCGAAGCGGACGAGCCCGCCGACCTTGAGGAAGGGGACTCGTCGCTCGGCGACCAGGCGACGGACGTGGCGGATGGTGATGCCAAGTTGGTCGGCGACCTGGTCGATGGTGAGGAGGTGGGGGAGTGGGTCGGTGTTGACCACGGGTGTCTCCTTTTGTGAACCGGTTTTGTCCTGTAGCCCATCTTTGCCGACCGTGAGTGCCGCGTGAGACCACCTTTGGCGTCCGTATGAGTCCGTAGCCGTACGGCGGGGTCCCTTCAAATACGCTTCCGTACGGCTGCGTACTGTGGTGGACGCATGATCTGCCCGAATATTTTTTTTCGGTGACCGGCTCCGAGTGCCCTCGTGCCAGAACCCTTACCGGCCAACCCGCACGTTGTCGACACCGGCCGTCACCGCGCGTCATCGAACCCCCGGCTACTCCACCCCTCGTCGCCGTCCCCAGTCTTACCATCACGCATTCATTGACCGTTATTCACCGCTGTTAACCGAACAGAAAACAACTCCTTTACAGTCACATTCTGCTGGTGTAAGACCAAACAGAACCAGAACACGATTGCAACCTCCGGTTGGTAAAAGGCCGGCGCAGGAGCGGGTGGTGGTGAGATTGGCGTGGATGGCGTTGATGGGTGTCGACTCGGTGGCCTACCACGAGCACACCGTCGCCGGCAGGGGCGACGACCCCGTCGCCGCCGCAGCCGCCTATTACGCGTCGCGGGGCGAGACCCCGATGGTCTGGGCCGGCACCGGCCGGGGGCTGCTGGGGGTGGACGGGGAGGTGGACCTGGGCGACTACGGGGCGGTCTTCGGCGCCGGCGGCGCCCGTCACCCGGTGACCGGTGAGCGTCTGGTCGCCTGCCGGCGCCCGGGGGTGGAACTGGTGGTGTCACCGTCGAAGTCGGTGGCCGAGCTGGGCGTGATCGGCCGGGCCGAGGACATGCACGCCATCGTCGACTCCGAACGCGACGCCACCCTCGCCTATCTCGACGCCCTGGTGGCCGAGCGGGGCGGCCGGCGGGGACGGGCCCAGACACCGACGGCGACGGGCGGGCTTACCTGGGCGACGTCGCGCCATGCCAGCACCCGCTGCGGTGACCCCCAGGTGCACGACCATGTTCTGGTCGCCAACGTGGTGGCCATGGGCGACGCCCGGGGCGGGTGGAAGGGCCTCGACACCGCTTTGGTGCGAGACCACCTCCACGCCGCGACCGCGGTCGGACGGATGGCGGCGGCGGCCACCGCCGTCGGGCTCGGCTACGGCATCGAGGCCGACGCCGGCCCGTCGGGGCGCCTCGGGGGCTGGTCGGTCAGCGGCATTCCCGCCGAGGTGTGCGAGCTGCACTCGGCTCGCTCCGCCCAGATCACCGCCGCGGTCGGGCCCGACGCGTCGTATGCGTCGCGTTCGGTTGCCGCCCGGGCCACCCGTGAGCGCAAGGCGCATGAAGCCCGTCGCCGATCTGATGGCCCGCTGGCGGGGCGAGCTCACCGCCGCCGGGCACCCACCGGCTGCCCTCGCCGCCGCCGTCGATGCCGCCGCCGCCGGCTACCGGGCACCCCAGGTCGATCTCGACCAGCTGGTCGGCGAGGTCCTCGGGGTGGGTGGCCGCCTGGCGGGGGAGAAGGCCTTTTCCCGCGCCGACGTGGTCGTGGCCGTCGCCCCCCACCTCCACGGCCTGGCGCTGTCGGCGCTCGACGAGGCGGTCGACGCCGTGTTGGCCCACCCCCAGGCGGTGCGTCTCCCGGTGGTGGCGGGGGCGAGGGAGCCGGTGTGGGCCGCGGCGTGTGTGCTGGCCGACGAGGAGCGCATCGCCGTGCTCGCCGAGGCTCTCGGCGGCCGCCCCGGCGCGCGGGTGTCGCCCGAGGCGGCTTGCAATGCGCTCGACGGGGTCGAGGCCGGCCTGGGTGGCCCGCTGACCGCCAGCCAACGCCAAGTGGCCATCGGTCTGCTGACCGCCGGGCACAGCCTCGACGTGGTCGTCGGCGTGGCCGGGGCGGGCAAGACCACCACCCTGGCCGCGGTGCGCGCCGGGTTCGAGGCGGCCGGCTACGCCGTGGTCGGCGCGGCCACCTCCGGGCAGGCCGCCAAGGCGCTGGGTGAGGGTGCGGGGATCGACTCTCGGACCGTCGCGTCGCTCACCTGGCGCCTCGAGCAGGGGGCCCTGGCGCTCGGGGATCGCCACGTGGTGATCGTCGACGAGGGCGCCATGACCGCCGACGTCGACGTGGCCCGACTGCTCGGCGCGGTGGAGCGGGCCGGGGCGAGCATGATCGTGGTGGGCGACGACCGCCAACTCGACTCGGTAGGCCCCGGCGGAGCCCTCGGAGCCCTCGCCGCCCGCCACCCCGGCCACCTATGGACACTCGGCGACAACCTCCGCCAGGCCGACCCCGCCGAACGGGTAGCCCTCGGCGAGCTTCGCAACGGTGACGTGGCCGCCGCTGTCGCCTGGTACGCCGTCAACGACCGGGTCCACCCTGTCGCCGACCGGCGCCAGGCGCTAAACGCCATCGCTAAGGCGTGGGCGGCGGAGACCGCGGCCGGTAAGCGAACGCTGATGTTGGCCTACCGGCGAGACAACGTCGAAGCGTTGAACCAGACCGCCCGTCGGCTCTGGGACCGGGCCGGGCTGTTGTCGGGTCCGGAGCTGACCGCGCCTGGGGGGCGCCGCTACCGGGCCGGGGACCAGGTCATCGCGCTCGCCCCCGGACCGCATGGCGCGTGGGTGACCTCCCAGGCCGCCCAGGTCACCGCCGTCGACCCCGACACCCGTACCCTCAGCGCGGTGACTCCCCATGGGGAGCAGCTGCGCATGGGCCCAGACGACATCGGCGCCGACCGTCTCGGTTACGGATACGCCATCACCGCGCATCGCGTCCAAGGCTCCACCGTCGACGTCGCCCACGTCCTCGACGACGGGGGAGGACGCGAGCTCGCCTATGTGGCCATGAGCCGCGCCCGCCAGAGCAGCCACGTCTACGTCACCGCCGCCGACCTGCCCGACGCCGCCCAGCGCCTGGCGTGGGCGTGGGACCACCAGCGCCGCCAGCAATGGGTCACCGACCGGGCCGCCGCCGCCCACCGCCGAGCCGAGCTCATAGCCGAGCGCGACCGGCTCGTGGCGACCGTGCCCCCCGACGTCGCCGGGCGACTGGCCGGGCTGCGCCGGCATGCCGCCCAGGTCGAACGCGACCACGCCGACCTATATGCAGGAACAGGCCGGTGGGCCGAGGGTCCTGTCGGCGCCGCCCGCCAGGCCCTCGACCGGGCCCGCCAGGACCATCACCGCGACGCCGTGGCGGCCGGCGACGCCCACCTCGGGCTGCTCGCCCGGCGCCGCGCCCGCCTGAGCGAACGGGCCAGCGCGGAGGTCCTCGCCCGGGCCGAGGGTGCCTGGCAGGCCACCATCGGACCCCACGCCGACCAACTGGGCGTGGAGAACGAACGCCTGATCCTCCAGACCCGTCAACTCGAATCCGCCCAGCAAGCCCGCCAAACGTTCCTCGACGCCAACCCCGAGACCATCAGCCGCATCAGCGAACTCAACCAGGCCATTGGCCGCCCGGACCCTGGGGGCAGCCACACTCGCCGGGCCATCTACACCGACACCGCGAGCCGGAGAGCCGTCCACGGATCTGCCCGAGACGCGAACCAGGTGGCAATCGCCGCCCGGATTATCCCTCTCCCTCAGCAGCGGGGACCCCGAATCAGCATGTGATCTCATCTGCGGAAGAGGTGGTTCCTTTGGGCGGGCGACTGCCCTCGCAAGCCGAGTATTTTACGTACCCAGTCCGCCGGTAAATGTAAATAACATACATACCGGGTCTCCGGTCTCGGGGCGGCAAGTCGCGCACATTTTGGGCTGCCGCGCTTGTGGGCACCTGGGGTTTTGTGCGACACTCCCGGTTTGTAGCTCCGGTGTCGTATCGGGCGGGTTGGGGGAAGTCACAACATGTCAGGCTCTGCTTCGACCAAGGTTAATAAGTCCCGTCCGAATTCGAAGCTGCGATTGGCTGTGGCGTCTGTTTTTTTGTCGACGCTGGGCGCGGGGACGGTCGGGTTGGCGGCACCGGCGAGCGCGGCGGTGACCACGGTGGTCGGCAGCGCCTATGGGATCTATTCGAGTGTGGGCTTTACCGGCGCTACTCCCACCGTGGTGGGGCCGACCCCCACGGTGACACTGCCGGCGGGCGGATCTGCCACCCCGCTCACCGCCACGGACACGTCCGAGGCGGTCACGGTGGGACCCGGTCAGCTGTTCAGCTCCGGTCCCGTCACCGTCACCACCGTGGGGACCGCTGCGTTGGGGTCGGTGACTAGCGGAGCGGACGTGTCGGGTTGCGCGACTACTGACACCACGACGGGTTGTGTCACCGGCCAGATCACCGAGAACCCACTCACGGCCACCCACATCGCGGACACCTGCACGGCCAACGGGTCGACACCGAGCGGATCGACGACGATCACGGGCGGGACGCTGGCCGACGAGTCCGTGTCCGGCGGCACCCCCTTCAATGTTGCGGTACCGGCCAACCCGACACCCAACCAGACCTTCACGGGCTTGAACCCGTCGACGAACGCGCCGTACAAGTTCGTGTTCAACGAGCAGATCACCAACGCCGACGGCTCGCTCACCGTCAACGCCGTGCACCAGACCCTCAACGCCACCCTGGCCGGCACCCAGATCGTCGGCCAGGTCAACTGCGGTGCCTCAGCGGCAGCGGAGACCGCCCCGGCGATCACCAGCGCCAACACCACCACGTTCACCGTGGGCACGGCGGGCAGCTTCACGGTGACCGCCACCGGTTCGCCGACACCGACGCTCACCGAGTCCGGTGCCCTGCCCGGCGGTGTGACATTCACCGGTGGGGTGCTATCCGGTACCCCCGCCGCGGGCAGCGCCGGCAGCTACCCGCTGACCTTCACCGCCACCAACGGGGTCGGCAGCCCGGCCACCCAGAGCTTCACCCTCACCGTCGCTCCGGCCGCGGCGCCGACCATCCTGGTCGCCAACGGCTCGGGGCCGACCGGGTCGGGGGCGGCGACCGTGACCGGGTACCCGGACCCGCCAGCGGGCTGTGCGGGGACCCCGTCGATCTGTCCGGCCGCGCCGTCGGTGAACATCTCAGGGTCGAACACCACGATCGGCTCGCTGGTGGGCATCGCCCAGGACCCTGCCCATGACACCTTTGTCGCCAACTCGAACGCGTCGGCGATCGACGAGTTCGCTCCCGGTGCGAACGCCAATGTGGCCCCCATCGCCATCCTGGGCGGCGCGGCCACCGGGTTGAACTCCCCACAGGGGATCTTCATCGACCCGGCCGGATCGCATCTGTTCGTGGCCAACTCCTCGACGGTCACCGAGTACTCACTGCCGTTCACGGGCTGCACGGGTAGCGCACCGGCCACCTGCAACCAGGCCCCGATCGCGACGTTGTCGGGGTCGGCCACCTTGTTGAACAGCCCGTTCGGCGTGAGCGTCGACGCCTCGGGCAACCTGTGGGTCGCAGTGTTGAACAGTGGAACCGGGGCCATGCTCGAGTTTTCCATGCCGTTCGACCCGACCACCTGCACCGGCACCCCCTCGACTTGTAACACCCCGCCCACGTTGACCCTGGGTGGCACGGGCAGTGGGATCGTCAACCCCGACTACGGGCTGGTCCACAACAACACGTTGTTCGTGACCAACACCGGCGGACCGCCGGCGACAGTGACCGAGTACGCCCTGCCGTTGAGCGCCAGCACCTGTACCGGAACCGCCCCGGCCGTGTGCAACACACCCCCGTCGGTCACATTGTCGTCGGTCGCCCAGACCAGCTCTGACGGCTCCGAGCTGGACAACCCGACCGGGATAGCGTTCGATCCCTCCGGGAACATGTTCGTCACCAACCAGGCCAGTCCGTCCCCGCCGAGCTCGGTCGTCGAATACTCGCCCGCCCAGTACCAGGTCTCGGGTAACCCGGTACCGATCGCGACCATCGCTGGCAGCGCCACTGACCTTTACACGCCAGAGTTCATAGTGGTCCAAGCTCCCGCTACTGCCACCCCGCTGTCGGTGACCACCACCAGCCCCCTGCCCGCAGCCACCCAGAACGCGGTCTACTCCGACACCCTCGCCGCGACCGGCGGCACGTCGCCGTACACGTGGGCTCTGGCGTCAGGCTCGACGCTGCCGGCCGGGCTCGCCCTGTCAGCCGCAGGGGTGATCTCGGGCACCCCGACCGTCACAGGCACGTTTACCTTCGGTGTGACCGCGACCGACTCGGCCACCCCGGCGGGCACCGCCACCAAGGCGCTGTCGCTCACCGTCAACCCCGCCGTCGCCGCCGCGACCGTGCCGACACTGGTCGTCGGTAACTCGGTGCAGGGGGCGTCGTCGTTGACCGAGTACCCCGACGGGGCCACCGGCAACGTGGCACCGTCCAACACCATCACCGGGGCCAACACTCAGCTGGGCGCCGTGAACGGCGTGGCGGTGGACCCCGCCGGGGACATCTTCGTGGCCAGCTTCAAGATCACCGGTGATACCGGGGTGTTCGAGTTCGCCCCCGGCGCCACCGCCAACGCCACCCCGATTGCGTTCCTGCAGGGCGCGGCGACCAACCTGAACGGACCGCAGGGCATCGCCATCGACGCCTCCGGCGCCCACCTGTTCGTGGTGAACAGTAACAACGCGGTGACCGAGTACGCCCTGCCGCTCACTCCCGGCCCGACAGCGGACAACGCCGCGCCGATAGCCACCATCTCGGGTGCCGCCACCGGACTGAACAATCCCTTCGGGATCGGGTTGGACCCCGCCGGGGACATTTTCGTGGCGAACACGGCGTCGGTGACCGAGTACGCGCCCGGCGCCAACGGCAACGTCGCCCCCATCGCGGTGCTGGCCGGCGCGAACACCGGGATCACCTCACCGGACAGTGTCGCCGTGCATGCCGGGGTGCTGTTGGTGTCCGATGCCAGCGGCAAGATCCTCGAGTACCCCCTGCCCCTCCCGGCCGGCTCGACGCTGACCAGCCCGGACAACACCGCCCCTGTAGTCACCGTTGCGGGACCCGCGAGCGGGTTGAGCACTCCCACCGGGATGGTTTTCGACTCGTCGGGCAACCTGTTCGTGGCCAACAACGGCAACTCCTCGGTGACCGGCTACGCCCCGTCGCAGTACGCCACCACGGGCGACCCGACGCCGTACATCACCATCGCCGGGACCAACACCGGGCTGGCCGGCGTCAACTTCATCGCGCTGCTCAACCCGACGGCGCCGACCCCGCTCACCGCCATCAACGGACCCTTGCCGACGGCCACCCAGGGCAAACCGTACTCGCAGCAGCTACCGATCACCGGCGGTACCGGCCCCTACACGTGGTCGGTGACGCCGGGGTCGACGCTTCCCGCCGGGCTCACTCTTTCGTCGGCCGGGGTCCTGTCGGGCACACCCACAACCCAGAGCACCACGAGCTTCTCCGTGACGGTCACCGACTCGTCAACGCCCGCCCAGTCCGTCACGGAGAACGTCAGTCTCACCGTCGCCTCCGCCAACGTCTCCATCACCACCACCAGCCCGCTGCCGGCCGCCACCGAGGCCGCCTCCTACACCGAGGCTCTGGCAGCTAACGGGGGCACCCCGCCCTACACCTGGTCCCTCGTGCCCGGCTCCACGCTGCCCGCCGGGTTGTCCCTGTCCGCCGACGGGACCATCACCGGCACCCCCACCGCCCAGGGCACTTCCACCTTTAGTGTCGAGGTGAGCGACTCGGCCTCACCGCCCAGCACCGCCACCAAGGCCTTCTCCCTCACCGTCAACCCGCCGCCGGTCACCGCCCTCTCGGGTGTGGCCTGCACCAGTGCCACCGTGTGTCAGGCGGTGGGGACCACAGGCCATTTGGGAGTAGTGGTCCCCGTAATCAACGGCGTCCAGGGCACCGCCCAAACCGTGCCCGGGACCCAATCCCTCCACGGTGTGGCCTGCCCCACCGCAAACACCTGCGTGGCGGTGGGCGTAGATTCGTCAGGAACCTTTGGCGTGGTGGTGCCGATCACCGACGGCGTCCCCGGTGCCGTCCAACCGGTCACTGGTGCCGCCAACCTGTTCGGCGTGGCCTGCGTCGCTGCCGGCATCTGCAATGGGGTAGGCCCCAATAGCGACTTCAGCGCCGGTGTGGTGGTGCCGATCACCAACGGCACCCCGGGCGCTCCGGTGGCAGTCCCGGGTATCCAAATCCTCTATGGCGTCGCCTGCTCGAGCGCCAGCAGTTGCGTGGCGGTGGGCCGAGGAAGTTCTATTCCTCGCGTCGGCATGGTGGTGCCGATCACAAACGGCGTCCCCGGCGCCGCCGAAGCGGTCTCCGGAACGGCCGGCCTCAACGGTGTGGCCTGCCCCGCTGCCGGCCCTTGCCAGGCGGTGGGCATCGACTCCTCCTCCAACTTTGGCGTGGTGGTACCGGTCACCGGCGGCGTGCCCGGCGCGGCCGAGGTGGTCCCGGGCTCGGGCACCTTCGCAGGCGCGGCCTGTTCCAGTTCGGTTGTCTGCGAGGCGGTCGGCACCGATATCTCCTTCAGCTTCGGCGCGGCGGCGCCGATCATCGGCGGCGCCCCCGGCGCCGCCCAGGTGGTCCCGAAGACCAGCGATCTCATCGGCATCGCGTGCCCGACCACTACCCTGTGCGTGGCGGTCGGCCGGGACCTCTCAGGCTTGGGTGTGGTGGTCGACCTGCCAGTGAGCGCCCCCGCGGCGATCACCAGCGCCGCCGCCACCACCTTCACGGTAGGCACCCCGGCCACGTTCACGGTGACGGCGACGGGACGGCCGGCACCGACGGTCACCGAGTCCGGTGCCCTGCCCGCCGGGGTGACATTCACCGACGGCGTGCTGTCGGGCACCCCGGCTTCGGGCAGCGCCGGGACCTACCCGCTGGTCTTCACCGCCACCAACGGCGTCGGCGCCCCGGCCACCCAGGACTTCACCCTCACCGTGGCCGAGGCGATCCCTGCGACGGGCGGCTACACCCTGGCCGCCTCCGACGGCGGTGTGTTCAACTTCGGTGACGCCGGCTTCTACGGCTCCATGGGCGACAAACATTTGAACGCCCCAGTGGTGGGCATGGCCGCCACCCCCGACGGGGGCGGCTACTGGCTCGTCGCCTCCGACGGGGGGATCTTCACCTTCGGCGACGCCCCCTTCTACGGCTCCATGGGCGACAAGCATCTGAACAAGCCCGTGGTCGGCATGGCCGCCACCCCCGACGGGGGCGGCTACTGGCTCGTCGCCTCCGACGGGGGGATCTTCACCTTCGGCGACGCCGGCTTCTACGGTTCCATGGGCGACAAACATTTGAACGCCCCAGTGGTGGGCATGGCGTCGACGGCCGACGGTGGCGGCTACTGGCTCGTCGCATCCGACGGAGGCATCTTCACCTTCGGAGACGCCCCCTTCTACGGCTCCATGGGCGACAAGCACCTCAACTCCCCGGTGGTCGGCGCGGCGTCGACGGCCGACGGTGGCGGCTACTGGCTCGTCGCGTCCGATGGGGGGATCTTCACCTTCGGCGACGCCCCCTTCTACGGCTCCATGGGCGACAAGCATTTGAACCGCCCCGTGGTCGGCATGGCCGCCACACCCGACGGTGGCGGCTACTGGCTCGTCGCATCCGACGGGGGGATCTTCACCTTCGGAGACGCCCCCTTCCTCGGTTCCATGGGCGACAAGCACCTCAACCGCCCCGTGGTGGCCATGGCCGCCAGCCCCTTCTAGACGACGATTCCATAACGCCAACCGGCAGAAGCTGGTGCGACTGTGACCTACGTCAACCGCGTCGAACTACATCTCGAGTTCGAGCACCCATACCTCTGCTGGCACTGCGGTCATCTGATCCTCGACGCACCGTTTAGGCTCCAATCAGGTCGCATCCGGTTGCAAGCATCTGACAGGGGCTGACGTGTCTCGCCGGGCTGCGTCGCCACGCCGCCCAGGTCGAACGCGACCGCGCCGACCTACACACAGGGACAGGCCGGTGGGCCGACACCCCTATCGGCGTCGCCCGCCAGGCCCTCGACCAAGCCAGCCAGGCCCACCAACGCGACACGGTGGCAGCCAACGACGCCCACCTCGGGCTGCTCGCCCGGCGCCGAGCCCGCCAAACCGAGCAGGCTAGCGCCGAGGTCCTCGCCCGAGCCGACACCGCCTGGCAGGACACCATCCGACCCCACGTCGACCAACTGGGCGTCGAAAGGGATCGCCTGGTCCGCCTGACCGGCCAACTCGAATCCGCCCAGCATGCCCGCCGGGCGTTCTTCGACGCCAACCCCGAGACCATCAGCCACATCGGCGAACTCAACCGGGCGAGCCCGATCGTGGGGCACCAGACCTGCCCGGCGATCGATGCGAAAACCTGGGCCTGGAAAGCC
This sequence comes from Acidimicrobiales bacterium, assembly GCA_035552775.1. Lineage (GTDB taxonomy): Bacteria > Actinomycetota > Acidimicrobiia > Acidimicrobiales > Palsa-688 > DASZKW01. Next base: position 11,541 of record DASZKW010000121.1, read on the forward strand.
GTCCACGGCTCGCCCACAGACGCCAACCGGGCTACCTTAGCCGCCCGGATCGCCCCTTCCCCCCAGCAGCATGGACCCCAGATCAAAGTCTGACCCGTAGCCGGCGACGTGTCACTGTCCCTGCTGAGCGAGGTCGCACACCGCAAACGGCCCGGTGTGGTCCCGCTGCTCGACGCCGGGCGATCGTCGACTGGTACCGCCACCGACCAAGGTGTTGATGAGGCTCTCGACTTCGCCATCACGAGGATCGGGCAATCGAGCCGGGCCGTAGCCAACGAACCGCTTCTGAACGGGATCGCTCGGATCGAACACGGCTCTGCTACGACCCGGGGGCGCGGAGGTCCAGCCATCCCCGGTATAACCAGCGTTAGTGAACTGCTGGAGCTCCCGACCGAAGACCGCCGAGCGGGCGTTGGTCGCGTCCCAGAGATTCCCCCACGTCGGATTGGAGCCGACATAGACGTCCATCCTCCGGCTGACGACGCTTTGGACCCACTGGTCGGTCTTGGCGATAGACCACTCATTCGCGCGTAGGTCGAGCACCTCGTGGCCAGCCCAGTCCTTAGCCACCAGCGTATCGGCCTGCCGTCCGATGACCGCCACGTTGTCAGCAGCCGAACTAGCTCCGGCTGTTGCGGATTCTGCTCCATCTCGTCATTGGCCCGCCTGCTTCAGAAGCGACCGAATGCGGTGCCTGAGGTCCTGGGCCAGAACACCTCGGGCCCGGGCGTGAACCAAGGCGTAGTGGTGCCCATCACCGACGGTGTCCCCGGTGCGGTTCAGGCGATCCCAGCGGCAGGCGATCTAAGTGGTGTGGCTTGTCCCAGTGCCAGCCTGTGCGAGGCCGTCGGAGAGGACGTCACGTTCAACTTCGGCGTGGTGGTGCCGATCACCAACGGCATTGCCGGCGCAGCCCAGGTGGTGCCCGGGTCCGGTGAGTTCTCCGGCATCGCCTGCCCCACCGCCGACATCTGCGAGACGGTGGGCACCGACATCTCCTTCAGCTTCGGCGTGGTGGCCCCGATCACCGCCGGCACCCCGGGTTCGGCCCAGGTGGTCCCGGGGACGGCCGGTCTGATCGGCATCGCCTGCCCCACCGCCACCATGTGCGTGGCGGGCGGCAAGGACCTGTCCTTCATGGGCGTGGTGGTCGACCTGCCGGTGACCGCCCCTCCGGTGATCACCAGCGCCGACGCCACCACCTTCACCGTGGGCGCCCCTGGGTCGTTCACGGTGACCGCGCCCGGTGCACCCACGCCGGCGGTCACCGAGACCGGCGCCCTGCCCGCCGGGGTGACCTTCACCAACGGCGTGCTGTCGGGCACTCCGGCTTCGGGCAGCGCGGGCACCTACCCGCTGATCTTGACCGCCACCAACGGCGTCGGCACCGCCGCCACCCAGGACTTCACCCTGACCGTGGCCAAGGCGGCGACGGTGACGACGGTGTCGGCCAGCCCGGCCAGCGCCGGCTTCGGCACCCCGGTGACCTTCACCGCCACCGTGGCCCCGGCGGTGGCCAACACCTTGACCCCCGGCGGCACCGTCAGCTTCTACCTCGACGGCGCCACCACCCCCTTGGCCACGCTGCCCCTGTCGGGGGGCAGCGCCAGCTTCACCACCTCGGGGCTCGGAGCCGGGTCGCACAGCGTCGTCGCGGTCTACAGCGGTGACGCCAACTTCACGGCGAGCACCTCGGCGCCGGCCACGGTGGTCATCACCACCACCGTCACCATCACCGGTACCCACCACGGGGCGATCAAGGTGCCCGCCGGCACCTCCCTACTGCTGGTCAACGCCACCGTGCACGGGGCCATCATCGTGGCGCCCGGAGGATCGCTCGACGTGGAGAACTCCTCCTTCTCCGCCCTGGTGGCCAAGGGCCCAGCGGCGCTGCGGGTGTGTGGGAGCAGCGCCAAGGGCTCGGTCGTGGTGAGCGGCGCCACCGGCTTCGTGCTCATCGGCTCATCGGCGACAGCGGCGACGACGCCTGCGCGCCCAACACCATCGGGGGCTCGCTGGTGATGAGGGACAACACCGCCGGGCTGGAGGCCATCGGCAACACCGTCGGTGGCTCCGTCGTCGACACCGCCAACTCCGGCGCCGGCGCATTCGCCGAGGACACCAGCCCCGAGGTATCCGGCAACGGGCTGTAGCAGGCCCCGACCAAAAGCGGAACGCCCTTTGTCCTGACGAGATCCAAAACGGTCTCGCCTTTTACCGCAACGCTCAGCACCCCGGCTCTTGACCGACGCACCTTGCGGTGGTTTGTGACGACCCCCCTGCAGAGCGACCACGGAGGACCTACCTCCATCACTGGTACAGCACCGCAAACAACAACCCGTCAACTCACGAGTCGCTCCTCACGTTCATGGCACACAGAGCCTTCTCGCCTCCGGTAACGTTGAACGACTACCCGGCCGACACGTTGACCTGGCTGGATGACGGGACCAACCCCTTCTCACCAACCACCCCGCTCGGAGTGGGCTTCGCATACCCCACCAACGGGAGGAAGACGTTCAGCGCAGCCAAGAACCTGGCCGGGGTGCCCAATGGCTGTGCCTACGGCTCGTGCTTCAACGTCATCACTCCGGCGGGCGGCGACTACAGCGGTGCCGAGCGAAGCCGTGGCCGCCGGGCCCACGCCTGGATTGGTTGTCGTCCGCCTACCAGTCCCTCGTGTCCACCACGCCCGGTCAGGATTGCAACGACACCGTGGACCAGGCCCACGCCGGCCAGTTCGCCTACCCGCCGGGCTGCTACCCGAGGGTCCAGATCCTGCGCTCCACCGATTACGGCGCCAGCTTCAGTGGTCCCCAGGTGGTGGGCATCCCCGCCGGTCGGGCCACCGACTTGCAGTTCGAGCCTACGGTGCGCGGGGTGGCGTACAGCCGGTCGCGTCCCACCCCCAGCTTCCCGGCGCCAGGTCACCGCGTTGTCGCGGTTGACCAACGAAGAGGGTGCTGGCCGGAACGCGTGACGCATCACTAGGTGGCGTCCATCCGCTGGTGTAAAAGTCGACGGGCGTAGGTTCCTTCAAGAGCAACCAACTCACGAAAGAGGACCTACACCCGTGACCATACGAGTATCGCCTACCGAGCGCATCCGCGCTGACATTGACGAGCTGATCGCCGGCGCCACGACGGGCAGTCTGATGGAGAACTTCGAGGAGGTGGCCCGCGCCGCGGTGCGCCTGGTGTTCCAGACCGCGCTGGAGGCCGAGGTGACCGAGTTCTTCGGACGGGACCGCTACGCCCGCGGCGAGCGTGACCACGCCGGGCACCGCAACGGCTACAGCGACGTCACGATCAAGACGACCGCCGGGGAGGTGACGCTGTGTCGACCGAAGACGCGGGGCACCGACGTGGCGTTCGCTTCTCGCCTGCTCGGCACCGGCGTGACGCGTACCAACGCCCTGGAGTCGCTGGTCATCGCCGGGTTCGTGCGGGGCCTGTCGGTCCGCGACGTCGAAGCCAGCCTGGCCGACGCCCTCGGCCCAGAGTCGACCATCTCGAAGTCGACGGTGAGCCGGATCTGTGAGGCCATCCGCGACGAGTTCGACGCCTGGCGGGCCCGGGACCTGACCGGCGTCGAGCTCGACTACTTCTTCGCCGACGGCTCCTACTTCAAGATGCACCCGGGTGCGCCGGCCGAGCCGGTACTGGTCGCCTGGGGCATCACGACGTCGGGGAAGCCAGTGTTCTTGGGCCTCGAGCCTGGATCTTCGGAGTCGCATGACGCGTGGGCCGGGTTCTTCCGGGGTCTCACCGCCCGGGGCCTGCGCGACCCGCTGCTGGTCGTCTCCGACGGCGGCACCGGGCTGATCGGAGCAGCCGAGATCGTCTTCGGTCGCTCGCTTCGTCAGAGATGCGTCATTCATCGAGCCCGCAACATCCTGGCCAAGGTGCCCGCCCACGCCCAGGCGCAGGTCAAGACCGACTACTGGCGCATCTTCGACGACATCGA